>JAZNGA010000019.1:0-45706 GCA_045576235.1 Clostridia bacterium | reverse complement strand
GCCCATTCTAAATCAACATCAAGGAAATCTGCATAATCAGAAACCGCATCTTTAGCAGCTTCTGCATCTGCAAGACCTGAAAAATCTGTTTTGATGTCTTCTTCTAAATCTTCATTAAAGAAAAGCATCGAATTGTTATATCTATCTATAACATAGTCAGATGTAATCTCAACGAAATATTTTCCACCATCTGCGCTTTCATCGATTTCAAAATCAATTGTGAATGCACCATCGTCTCCGCTCACAGCACTATCAGCAAGAGTTGCTTCCAAATCATCTTTATGCTGAATGTAAAGCTCAACATTTCTTCCCTTGATGCCAAGGCCTTGAGACGATTTAACCTGACCTGAAGCGGTTATTGTTCCGTTTCCTGATTCATATGATGAAACAACGATTGTTGCAGAGCCAGCCTGATTTGAATCATCTGCTGCTGAAAAGGCATCTTCATAGTCATCATCCATAGCAATGTTGGTTGCTTCTGATGCGACAGACTTGTCAACAAACAATGTGTAGTCTGCTCCGAATTCAAGAGATTCTTTTAATTTTAATGTGATGGTTTCACCCTCTGCTGAAACTATCGCTGAAAGAGCAACGTCATCCTTTAAAATCTTAACTGTGTCAGCTGTCACAGTTTCAGGCTTAACAGCTTCGCTCATTGTGATAGTGAACAGGTCTGCACCACGCGCAACAACGCCATCAGACACATCTGCATTTGAGCTCCATGATGAAACAGACGGTGGTGCAATTTTTGTGAATGTTATGGTTGGAACATAAACATTTGCACCTGTTGCCGACATCTTAACTGTTTCCTGATTTCCGCTGAGTTGGAGCGTTCCGATAACACCATCAACATATGTTGTATATGCGCCTGTTGTTTGCAATGTTTTTGAAACTGTGCTTCCGTCATTTGTTTCAAAGGTCATGGCTGGTGTTCCTGTTGAACCATAGGAAATGGAAACTTCATATGCGCCTTCATCTAAACTTGATATGTCATACTTCGCCCAGTCTCCCGAATGAAGAATAACGGTTGTTTCAACAGAAACATTTACAGTGTCAAATGCCTTGCCTTTTACATCGTGGAAGCCTTCGCCTTCAATCTTGTTTATGACATCAGTTCCGTTTAGTGTCAATTCAGTCGCCGCAAAAACGACTGTGTTAATGCTCATCATTAACATAAGAAGTGTCAAAATCAAACTGATAAAACGCTTCATATTTAATCCTCCTGTTATTTTAAACAATAAGTGAATTTTCTGAATCAATCATAAGCTTGCAATCAAGCTTCCCTTAAGCTTTTATGGTTTCAAGTCTTGAGGCAGACCGCTTAAAGCGATCCGCCTGACCGACTTGAAACTTACCTATTTTAATAAACAAAAGTCTTATAAGGGACTTAATTATTTTGCAAGCACAACATCCATTAGCGCCTGATTATAGCCATCGACTCTTTGAGGATGTGTTCCCTTCTTGTTGAAGATGAGTCGTCCGAACGCAAAGTTCTTAACAGCGTGCTCAAGTCTTAATGTGTGTTCACCTTCTGAGAGATAGAATGTTCCCATCAGGTAGTTGTCATATTTCTCATAAGCCTTACAGTTAGGAGCAACCTTCAATTTATCAACAACGGTCTTTTCGTCAATGTCAACTGTGACTGCTGTGTCTTCCTGAACAACTGCGAGCGCTGCATAAATGTCATATTCGCCTGCTTCTTCGATGTTGAACTTATATTTTGTCCACTCGCCCTGTGCTGTGTTTTCGATAGTGAGCAAGCAAGCACCGTTTGCCTCATATCTTCTGTAAGGCTGTTTTCCGACAGCAAAGCCTGTCTTTGTCCAATCATAGTCAGCTGTGTCATAGTAAGCTGTGCCCTGATCGCCTTCCATGTAGTTACCTGCTTCGATAACCATGTCACCTTCAAAGTATCTATGCGGTTCGAGCGTTGCGTTTCTTAAATTCGGTCTTGATTCATAGTCTTCTAAAAGATATTTATAATCATCCTGAAGACCAGCATTATCCATGATTGCCTGCGCTTCTTCAGGCCATGGGTCTTTGTAGTGAACAATCGTTGCGTCCTCGAATTTATTTAACTCAGGATACACAACATTACCATTATATCTTGCATAGTTTCCATAGGAAATATTGTCATAGTTTGTGTTTCTTGTTGATTTGAGCCATCTTGCAACACCATCACCAAAGACATTGTCAATGATTTTCAAGTATGCTGTTCCTTCGTCTGTGTAAACGCCGCCCTTCCAGTCGCCTGATCTTGTCATGTAGTTTCCTGAAATGACTGAGCCTGTCATAACGCCGAGTGTGTAGATGTGACCACCGTCACGGAGTCTATACATAACATTGTCAATTCTGTTGTTTGTTGCTTTATAATATGTTGCATATTCTCTGCCGTGAATTCCCCATCCCCAACACATTGAAATGCCTGTGTATGGTGCGTCTTGAATGTCGTTGTGGTCAATTGTTGCTTTATTTGTGTAATAAGCTGTAATTACCGGAGTGAGATATTCAACGCCCGGTCTTCTTATTAAGTTGTTTCTGATCATTGTCTTTCTCGTGTATTCATCAAGCGGATCTCCTGCTTCAACAACCCAGTCACCGATTGCAACTGCTGTTCCTGAGAAGTTGTCAAAGAGGTTACCTTCAACAAGACAGTTGTCTGTTGCATTGTTGATTCCTAAGCAGTTTGAACCAAGCTGCTTGAACTCGTTTTTAGTGAATGTGATGTTTGAAGCAAAGTCAACCTGAATCTGCGCATGAACAAGCTTCGTTCCGAAGGCTGTTCCTGCAGCTGAGAAGTCTTCAATGATGACATTATCAGGGTCAAGCATCATATCTGCCTGAATAGTTGAAAATCCTTTTGTTGATGGCTGCTCCCATCCGCCGAATTTGAACTGAATTCCTTCAAAGGCGAGGTTTTTAACTCTGCTGTTTTTATCCGTTCCTCTGACCTGCATGAGAGTCTCAACTTCAGGAATGTAGCAATCGATTGTTGTCATGTCTTCATAGTCAAACGGATAATATGTGAGCACTTTCGTGTCTTTATTAAAGTAGAACTCACCGGGTCTGTCTAAGAATTCGGGAGCATTCTGCAAATAGAAGAGGTTTTTCTTATCGAAGTCAAGCGCTCCTGATGTTGTGAAAATTGTTTTAAAATATGGATGCGGGAAATGAACAATATAGTCTCCATCTCCGTTTTTCACTATGTCGTCAATAGGCGCGCAGACCCATCTCCAAGACGGCTGCCAAACCATTTCCATATCCTGAGGTCTTGAAAAGCCGCCAATGAAGTCAGAAGCATCAACAACGACACCTTCTGCCTGAGCATAGTCGTTTGCAGGGTCATTCCATTCAGCCTTCATATGATAGAGCCATTCTGTTCTTGCTCTCATACCGCGGTTTTCACCAATGTAGAGCTGTCTGAAATCTTCAACATCTGAAAGCGTTGTCTGCCAGAGTGGGCTTCCCTCTGCCTGTTTCCAGCCTGTGACTTTTCTTCCGCCGTGGATGCTTGTGTCTCCGTCCCCGCGGTAGATTACATTATAGATGTCACTTCCTGAATCTTCTTCGCTGAACACCAATGTTTCATTAAGCTTAAAGTCACCCTTTAAGTTAACAACGATGTCGCCCTTCATGTTCTTATTGATTGTTCGAATGTATGCTTTAGCTGCATCTAATGAGTTAAACGGTGAATTTTCCGAACCGTCTCCGTTTGTTGCTTTGGATGCATCAACATAGAGCTCACGCTCAACAGGATTTACAACAACATTTGCTGCTAAGTCTTCCTCCGAAAGCTCCTGACTGTCTTTCCAGGCACGAAGAAGAGTTGTGTCGCTTATGTCGATTCCATCTGCTTTAGATTTGCGGAAACGCATATAATCAATGTTGATGTCACCATCTAAGCATTTAATCTGCAATGAGTGAACGCCTTTATCAATGAAGAAAGTGCCGAGTGTTGTCTCTGTCATTTCTTCACCTGTCGGCATTGCCTTTTCAGGAATGAGTCTTAAAATCTCATAGCCATCCATATAGATTCTGACCTTTGATTCTTCCATGACATCAGTCATTTTTGCAACGAGGTCATAGTCTGCAGGCTTATCACAGCTGATTGTGTATGTCATCCAGTCGCCTGAACCCATGTTGACATATGTAGCATCGCCTGCTTTATAGATGTCAACATCAGCTGTTTCTCTGTAGGCTCCGCCCATGTTGCCCGGGTCAGAGTCGAAATAGGCAACGCCTGCAGCACCCGAGTCAAAGTTTTCAGCTTCGATTATGCAGGGGAGATATGACATAACATATGCTCTTGACTGTTTTGCTAAAGCTGCTTTTTTCTCAACCGTTTTCATGCTGATAAGCTTGAACTGCTGAAAATAAACAGAGCTTGTCGAGTTGTCCATAATCGTTATCGTGCTGTCTGAATTTGGGATGGTAACCATACCGACTTCGTATTCTTTAAAGGTTAAGTAGGCACCTGTTGCAGCAATTACCTTTTTAGAATAAATCTTATCATTGTCATTTATGGTTATGTCATAGCCTACAGCGGCCTTACAGCCGTGAGTTATGCTGAGCATATATTCTCCCGGCTCTAAGCCAGCTAAGCTATATTTTACCCATTCACCTTGTCTTAAGACGATTGTGTCTCCGCCGCCAGACTCTACCACGCCCGCTGCAGCTGAGTCGTAATAAGTGATATCCTGGCCACCTGGCATGACATTTGCGCCTTTAACGACCATTGCGTCTGCCGCAAAAACCATTGTCGGCATCATTGAACACAAGAGCATCATGCAAAGCACAAGCGCCATCATTTTAAATGTTCTGAATTTCTTCATAAAACAATCTACCTTTCTGCTCACAATATTATTTTCAATGATGTGCGTGAGCGGAACATCAATTTTTAATATATTTTAAAACTGCAGCACATGGAAAAATCCTGCAGCTATTTTTTTCTTTTTTCTTTGTTTGCACAAATTTGCACACAACAATTTTCAGACCTCAAATTTCGAAAAAAGCTTTTTTATGAAAAACAACAAAAACAAAAGTTAAATCATTCTGTTTTTGTGCAAATTATTTTTTTATTTTAGCACAATAAAGCTAAAGTGTCAACATAATTATTAAATTATATTAAAATTTTGATTAAAACATTGAACATTTTATTAATTATGTTATTAATTACAGATTTGAGGAGTTTTTCCTGATATGACCTCTTGATTTTATCTCAAAATTATGCTATTTTATAATTATTATACTATTCTATAATTATTATACAATATTAACCAAAATAAAACAATTATAATATTGTCCATTGTTTGAACTATATTGACTTTTCGGCAGGTGATTTTATGAGAAACGAGCTGACTATTCCTTCAATCCCAAATTCATCAATTTTTATCAGCAGCTTTGGAAAAAAAGCCAGAGAAGATGCTTTCTGCGACATTCATGTCCATTCTGAATTTGAACTTTTAAAGGTTATTGACGGAAACATTAAATTCTCCATTTATGGAAAAGACTATGAAACAAAGCGCGGCGACATCATTTTCGTGAACAGTCAGGTTCCCCATTCGACTGTGCTCTATAAGGATTCTTCTGCTTTTTTCATTCAGTTTCACACTGACATACATCCAAGCATCAACGACATTCACTTAAGCGCATATCTGCCGCATTTTATTAACATCGCAAACGAAGATGTCGTCATTTTCAAAAAAGGAACCGATGTTAACCGCATTCTCTCTTCGTGCCTTGACAACATCAAAAAAGAATATGCCGACAAGGAATATTCTTATGATGTTTTTATCAGGGGATATCTCCACAACATTCTTGCACAGCTCTACAGAAGCAACATTATAATGCGCCCCGAACAGTTTTTTGAATCGAAAAATGTTAAAAAAATTATGCCTGTGCTTGAATTTATTGATGAACACTACAGCACTAAGCTGTCTCTTACACAGCTTAGTCAGATAATTAATGTGAATGAACATTATTTTTGCCGTCTTTTCAAAAAAATTCTGAATGCGTCTGTTTTTCAATATATTAATTTTGTCAGGGTTCACAAGGCTGAAGAGCTTCTGTTTTCAACAGACAAGAGCATTTCCGAAGTCGCTTTTGAAACGGGATTTTCTTCGCTGACATATTTTAACCGCACATTTAAAAAACACAATTACTGCTCGCCCAGTGATTATAAAAAAATCAAGCATAATCCCAATGCTTGAAATTGCGACACATAAACCCCACCGCAAGCGCTGGCGAGGTGTTGCAAAGGGCTCCCTGCGTGGCGTTCCGCGGAATGACACATATGTCATTCCCTACGATTTCTACCTCATCCGTCAGCTATAGCTGACACCTTTTCCTCGAGGAGAAGGCTTTTACCACTATTTGACATTAATCTTCATCATAACATAAGACAAACAGCTTTATTTACGACATTTTTTGCCGAAAACAAAGCTGTTTTATTTTTTTATAGCGTAACTGATTGATTTTTATCAAAAAGATATAACATTTTTTTGCTGACCTTTTTTTTATAGATTATCTCTGCCGCTTTTGCATACATATCAAGCTGAATTTTATATTTTGAAACGATTTCTGCCGCTTCGTCTGCCTTGTCGGTCTTATAGTCAAGCAGATTGAGCTCACCGTCTGCAAAAAAGACACAATCAATTATTCCCTGAAGCATCACCTCCGCGTCTCCCTCATAATCTTTGAAAATTTCGTCCGCCTTTATGTTTATGGCAAACATAACTTCTTTTTCAATTTTTTCCGCCTTTTTCAGAAGCTTTCCCGTTTCAGACTCAAAAAAGAGAGCGATTTTTTCTGCTTCCACTGCTTCTGCTTCGGCTTCTGATAAAACACCGGCTTCTTTAAGCTCTGCTATTTTACTTTTTATGTCATCTGTGCCTGAAACCGATTTGAAATCAAGCATTTCCATAACCGTGTGAAATGCTGTTCCTATTTCTTTGGCGCTCAAATAGCTTTTATCTTCGCTCTTTGCTTTATAAAGATAGACACAATTTTCGTCGGTTTCTTCATATAGCTTTCTTTTAAGCTCCGTCACACTGATTTTTGTCGGAACAGAGATGTCTTGCCTGTAGGGATATTCCCATCTGACTTTTTCGATGATTTTTGATATGTCGGCTTTTTCTTGTTTTTCCGTTTTTTCATCAATCTGTTCTTCGTCAAGAAAATCATCCGATGAATCAAAGATGTTGATTTTCCATCTGCTCTTATCTTCAAGCACGAATATCTCTTCGTCTGTTCTTGCCCTTAAAGGCTCCCCGTCAGGATGATTTATGAGAGCCGCTATGAACCATTCAAGATAGCTCCCCGCCTCTTCCGCCTTAAATTTTTCAAGCTTCTTTTTGCTGCTCTTTAAGACTGCATATTTATTTATCAATCTGTCAACTCCGTTTGACGCCGCTCCGATTATGATGAGCCTTTCTTTTGCTCTTGTCAGCGCAACATAAAGAATTCTCATTTCTTCTGAAATCATCTCAAGCTCTTTTTTTATGCTGACAGCGCTCCTTATTCCGTTTGGATATGTTATCCCTCTTGATAAGTCAACAAATTTCGGACCATAGCCGACTTCTGCGTGGAAAAGCACGCTTTTATTCAAGTCTCTTTTGTCAAACTTTTTCCCGATGTTGCATAAAAACACGACAGGAAATTCTAAACCCTTGCTTTTATGTATGCTCATTATTCTGACAACATCGTGTTCCTCGCCTATGTCTCGTGCGGCATCATATCTGCCACCGCCGCCTTTATATTCATCAATGAAATTTACGAATCCATAGAGCCCTTTGACTCCCGTCTTTTCATATTCCCCTGCTCTTATGTATAGAAGTCTTAAATTTCTCTGCTTTATCTCGCCATTGTCTAAAGCAAGCTGATAGTCATAAAAGCCCGTCTGCATATATATGTGAAAAATCAGCTCGCTGACAGGCAGAAATCCTGCTTTTTTTCTGAAGGCATCAAGTTCATTTAAAAAGGCTTTTGTCTTTTTGCCCGTCTCGTCTTTATCTTCGGCTTTTTTGCACATAGCTTCAAAAAAGGTCACTCTTTTTTTGCAAACTCTGATTTTTGCAAGGTCGTTTGTCGAAAAACGATAGATGTTTGACCTTAAAACAGAAAGGAGAGGAATGTCCTGATGGGGATTGTCAATAATTCTCAAAAAAGCCATGATGGTCTCAATTTCTGCGCTGTCAAGCAGCGAGCCGCTTTTGTCTGAATAGCACGGAATTCCCTTTTCTGCAAGGATTTCGGCAAAAACCTCTGCCCTGTCTTTCGGCGACCTTAAAAGGATGCAGATGTCTCTGTATTTGATTTTTCTATGCCCGTCGCTTCCTTTTATCATTATGTTATTTTCAAAAAGTTCTGAAATTTTTTTTGCGACAAGCGTTGCCTCTAGCGCAATGCTTTCATATGTTTCTTCATCATCTGCATCATTAATCTCTTTTGTGTCAATGATGTTGAGTTCGTTTATAATGGAGGGGTCTTCTTCGTAGTCAGCGCCGAAATATAGCTTTTCTTCTTCATCATATTCGATTTCGCCAACACTTTCAGACATTATCCTTTCAAACAGAAAATTAATTCCGTCTAAAACATGGCTTCTTGACCTGAAATTTTTGCTTAAAATGATTTTTCTGTTAACTGCATCAGCTCTCTCTTCAAACTGCTCTTTTTTCTGCTTGAATAAAACAGGGTCTGTGTTTCTGAATCTATATATGCTCTGCTTTAAATCGCCGACCATAAACAGATTGTTTTCTTTTTTTATTGCCTCAAAAATCGCTTCCTGAAGCCTGCTTATGTCCTGATATTCGTCAATTAAAATCTCGTGATATTTGTCTTTCACAGATTCTGCAAGAGGAGTCGATTTGCCGCTATCATCAACCAAAAGAGAATATGTTTTATGTTCCAAATCGTTAAAATTAAGAATGTTTTTCTTTTCTTTTTTCTCATCAAAGCGCTTGGAAAATCTTTTAACTGTTTCAGAAAGCGCGCGCATCATGGGATATAGCTCCGATGCGACATCCAACTCTTCATCACCGCTTAAATTAAAGACTTCAGAACAAAGAGCGGAAAAGCTTTTTTTCAGATTGTCTCTTAAATTTTTAATCATATCTCTATAGACAGGGGTTGAGCCTTTTGGCTGCGCCACAATTTTTTCAAAGACAACGCTTTCTGCACCTGCTCTCAGCCTGCTGAACCCGTCAATTTTAAGCAATGCTTCAAGCTGCGCTTTTTCAGCCGACAAAAATTTTGAAAGCACTTCTCCGCCGTCATCTGTGTTTGATTTTTTTATGCAAAAATCATACTCAAAAATAAAACGAGAAAGCTTTTCTTTAAAATAGGAAACAATGATTTTTGCCCAATCAGTCTTGTCAAATGATTCAACATTCTGACATTTCAGCTTTTCAGCCGACTTATCCAGCCACTCAAACGGATTAGGAAGGCTCATAGAAAAGGAATAGAGCGAATCAATGAGCTCTAAAATTGCATCATCTCTTTTGACATTTGAATAGCACATTATAAACTGCGCAAATGCATCGCCAAACTCATCATCTTCATACATTTCATCAACAGTTTCAGTCAGCGCCTGTGCTCTTAAAAGCTTATCCTCCGTTGTGTCTGCTATGCGAAAATTCGGGTCACAACCCACCAAGTTGAAATTTGTTCTTATGAGCTCATTACAAAATGAATGAATTGTCGTTATGCTTGCTTTCTGCGCTAAAATAAGCTGACGCGAAAGATTTTCTGATTCGGGGTTTTCGGCGAGTTTTTCTGAAAGAGCCGCCATAACACGCTCACGCATTTCGCTTGCGGCAGACTTTGTGAAGGTCAGAATCAAGAGCTTATCTGCATCTATCGGATTTTGTTCATCTGTCACCATTTTAATTATGCGCTCAACCAAGACAGCAGTTTTTCCGCTTCCTGCTGCCGCTGACAAAAGCAGATTTGAGCCCTTTGCATCTATTGCCGCTTTTTGAGCCGCGGTCCATTCTCTTGCCATAAACTCACCCCTTTAAAACCGTTTGATTTAATTTTAGTATAACACATTTTTCATCTAAAGGAAACATTTTTTATGCACTTCTTGAAAAATGTTTGTTTTTTTGATATAATTATTCGGAAGCTTGGATTGACAGGAGAATGACATGAAAAATTACTTAAAAGAATGTTTAAGCAAAATGAACATAGAGATAACAGAAGAAAAGCTCGGAAAATTTTTGAAATATAATGAGCTTTTGCTCGATTGGAACAACAAAATCAATCTGACAGCCATCACAGAGCCTGAAGAGGTTGTCAGAAAGCATTTTTGCGACAGCTTGGCATCACTTCCGCTCATTAAGGAAAATGCGCATCTTGCCGATGTGGGAACAGGGGCGGGCTTTCCCGGAATTCCCCTTGCAATTATGAGAGATGACATTTCCGTTCTATTGATTGATTCTTTGAACAAGAGAATCAACTTTTTAAACACGGTCGTTTCAGAGCTCGGCTTAAAAAATGTGAAAGCAGTGCACCTTCGTGCAGAAGAAGGTTCAAGAGGGCTTTTTCGTGATTCCTTTGATGTTGTGACCGCTCGCGCCGTTGCTTCTTTAAATGTGCTTTGCGAATATTGTCTGCCCTATGTCAAATCAGGCGGATTGTTTTTGGCATATAAGGGCGACAAGGCTACGGAAGAACTTGCGTCAGCACAAAATGCAATTGAAAAGCTCTGCGGTGAGGCAAGGGAAATTTATAAATCTGACATTCCCGATTCGGATATGTCGCATAACATAATCCCCATCTTCAAGAAGTGCAACACTCCCAAGATTTATCCGAGAACATCCGCAAAAATTTCAAAAGCTCCGCTCTGATAAATGAGCTGTTAAGTTAAAAGCATAGAATTTTATCTTTTGTTGTATAAATTTCTTGATTTTTTTGATATGTTATGTTATAATAGTAGTTTGGAAAGATTTTGATAAAAACATTGGCAGGAGGATTAAAATGGGTTTGAATTTAGCACAAAAAATTATCAAAGAACATTTAGTGAGTGGTGATATGGTTGCGGGAAGCGAAATTTCCATCAGAATCGACCAGACTCTCACACAGGATTCGACAGGTACGATGGCATATCTTCAGTTTGAAGCTATGGGCATCGACAGAGTTAAAACAAAGAAATCTGTCGCATATATTGACCACAACACAATTCAGTCAGGTTTTGAAAACGCTGACGACCATAAATACATACAGACCGTCACAAATAAACACGGAATATATTTCTCAAGACCGGGAAACGGCATCTGCCATCAAGTTCATTTAGAGCGTTTTGGCGTTCCGGGCATGACTCTTTTAGGCTCTGACAGCCACACTCCGACAGGCGGCGGTCTCGGTATGCTTGCAATTGGCGCAGGCGGCTTAGATGTTGCTGTTGCAATGGGCGGTGGTGCATATTATCTTATGATGCCCAAAGTTTGCAAAGTCAATTTAACAGGCAAACTGAACGAGTGGGTTGCCGCTAAAGACATCATTTTAGAAGTTTTAAGAAAGTTAAGCGTCAAGGGCGGCGTCGGAAAGGTTATTGAATATGCCGGCGAAGGTGTCAAGACTCTCACTGTTCCTGAGCGTGCCACAATCACAAACATGGGCGCAGAGCTTGGTGCGACAACTTCAATCTTCCCAAGTGACGAAGTGACAAAAGAGTTTTTAAGAGCTCAGGGAAGAGAAAATGATTTCAAGCCGCTCACTCCCGATAGCGATGCTATTTATGACGAAGAAATCACAATTGATTTAAATAAACTTGTTCCCCTTGCAGCTAAACCCCACAGCCCTGACAATGTTGAAGAAGTTTCAAAAATCGGCAAAATCAAGGTTGACCAGGTTGCAATCGGAAGCTGCACAAACTCATCATATCTTGACATGATGAAGGTTGCAAAGATTCTCAAAGGAAAAACCGTTGCTCCTGATGTCAGCTTAGTTATTGCCCCGGGATCAAAACAGGTTTTAACAATGCTTGCAGAAAATGGCGCTCTTTCTGACATGGTGGCGGCAGGCGCAAGAATTTTAGAGTCTGCTTGCGGTCCTTGCATCGGCATGGGACAATCTCCGAAGACTGATGCCATTTCTTTAAGAACATTTAACAGAAACTTTGAAGGAAGAAGCGGAACAGTTTCTGCTCAGGTTTATTTAGTCAGTCCTGAGGTTGCTGCGGCATCTGCTGTCACAGGCGTTTTAACTGACCCGCGCGAGCTTGGTGAGGCTCCGAAAATCACACAGCCTTCAGAATTCTTAGCAAATGATAATATGGTTTTAGCACCTGCTGAGGAAGGAAACAATGTCGAAGTTGTCAGAGGACCAAACATTAAACCATTCCCTGTTAACACGGCGCTTAAAGAAAGAGTGGAAGGAAAAGTTTTAATCAAGGTTGAAGACAACATCACAACTGACCACATCATGCCTTCAAACGCCAAACTTCTTCCGTTCAGGTCTAATGTGCCTTATCTTTCAGAGTTCTGCTTGACTCCCTGCGACCCTGAATTCCCTAAACGCGCCAAAGAAAACGGCGGCGGATATATTGTGGGCGGCTCAAACTATGGTCAGGGCTCAAGCCGTGAGCACGCGGCGCTTGCTCCGCTCTATCTCGGCATCAAAGCTGTTTTTGCAAAATCTTTTGCAAGAATTCATATGGCAAACCTCGTGAATTCAGGCATACTTCCGCTTGTTTTCAAAGACGAAGCAGATTATGATAATATTGCAGAAACAGATGAGCTCGTTATTGAAAACTCCATAGCACAAATCAAAGCGGGCAATGAGATTGTTGTTAAAAACATCACGAAAGGCACGGAATTCACAACTATTTTAAATGTGTCTGACAGACAGAAGGAAATGCTCTATGCCGGCGGACTCATTAACTACACAAGAAATTTAAATAAATAAACCTTCGGAGGAAACATATTATGACGCAAAAAGCTTTAGAACAGTTTACAAAAGTTATCGAAAAGCAGCTTAAAAGAATTGAACAGATGAAGTCTGAAAAAGACTTTTTAGATTATGCTAAGCTCGATAAGATTATCATCGGTGTTTGTGGCGGTGACGGAATCGGTCCTGCTATCACAAAAGCCGCTCACGGAATTTTAGAGTTTTTGCTCGAAAATGAGGTTAAGTGTGGCAAAGTTGAATTTAAAGTCATTGACGGACTTACGATTGAAAACAGAGTTAAAGCAAACAAGGCTATCCCTGACGATGTTTTGGAAGAGCTCAAGGCTTGCCACGTCATCTTAAAAGGCCCCACAACTACTCCACGCGCAGGGGACCCGTGGCCAAACATTGAAAGCGCAAATGTTGCGATGAGAAAAGAGCTCGATCTTTTTGCAAATGTTCGTCCCGTTAAAGTTCCCGAGCTCGGAATCGACTGGACTTTCTTCAGAGAAAACACAGAAGGAGCATATGCTGTTGGTTCAGAAGGCGTGAATGTCAACGATGACCTCGCAATTGACTTCACAGTCACAACTCAAGAAGGTTCAGAAAGAATTGCACGCGCTGCCTTTGATTACGCTAAAAAGAACGGCAAAACTAAAGTCACAGCCGTTACAAAAGCAAATGTTATCAAGACAACAGACGGCAAGTTCTTAAATGCCTGCAAGGAAGTTGCGAAAGACTATCCCGAAATTGATTTCGACGACTGGTATATTGACATTATGACAGCAAAGCTGATTGATGAAAAAAGAAGAACAAACTTCCAGGTCGTTGTTCTGCCGAACCTCTATGGCGATATTATCACTGATGAAGCCGCAGAATTCCAGGGCGGCGTCGGAACAGCAGGAAGCTCAAACCTTGGTAAGCGTTATGCAATGTTTGAAGCAATTCACGGTTCTGCTCCGAGAATGGTTGCTGAAGGAAGAGATAAATATGCAGACCCATGCTCAATCATCAGAGCCTCTGTTATGCTTTTAAATCACATTGGATATTCTGAGCAGGCTAAAAAGCTTGAAAGAGCGCTTGACATCTGTATGTATGAAGAGAAAAAACTTGTCATCACAGGCAGAGACACAGGAGCAACAAGTGAAGAGTTTGCTGGATATGTTATGGAAACAATCAAAAGTCTGTAGGTGCTATTATGAGTTATGAAAAAAAAAATGTGCCATTAATTGTCGTTAAAAGGCTTCCGCGATATTACAGATATTTAAGCGACCTCTTAAAACAAGGCACAACAAGAATTTCGTCCGGCGAACTGAGCAAAAAAATGGGTGTGACCGCATCACAAATCCGTCAGGATTTTAACTATTTCGGTGGATTCGGACAGCAAGGTTATGGCTATAATGTCTCCCGTCTCCACGATGAAATCGCAGACATTTTAGGTCTCAAAAAAGGATATAAGACAATAATTATTGGTGCAGGTCATTTAGGTCACGCTCTGGCAAACCACGCAAACTTCAAAAAAAGAGGCTTCACTCTTGTCGGCATTTTTGACAACAATCCCGATGCAATCGGAAGGACAGTTGCTGACATAGAAGTCATGGACATTGCTAATTTAGAGTCCTTTATGAAAAAAGAAAAGCCTGAAATTGCTATTCTTTCACTTCCTAAAAAGGCTGTGCGCGATGTTGCTCTTGAGGTTTGCAGACTCGGCATCAAAGGAATTTGGAATTTCTCATATTGGGACCCCGATATTTCCATTGATGTTCCGCTCGAAAATGTTCATTTAAGCGACAGTTTGATGACTCTATCATATAACATTGCAAAAAATGAACAAAACAAGCCAGATAATAAATAGCCTATTTTTTTATAGAAAAAATAGGGAGCGGTTTTTATATCATAACTGTTTCTTACTGGTCATTCGTTAAAATCCGCTGCTTAATTGGCGGATTTTTTCTTAAAAATTATTATGTTTTTTTGGGGGCCACGATAAATATAAAAGGAGTTATGTTTATGGAATATTTTATAACTTTTTTAGAAGGACTAATCTCATTTGTTTCTCCGTGTATGCTCCCTATGATCCCAATCTATGTTTCATATTTTGCGGGAGATGCTGATAAAAAAAGAAGCGTTTTTCTAAACGCTTTAAGCTTTGTTACAGGATTTACTCTGGTGTTTGTCTCCGTCGGTTTTTTTGCGGGAACTATTGGCTCTTTTATCTCAAAATTTCAGACTGAAGTAAACATAATATGCGGAGCGTTAGTTGTTTTATTCGGGCTAAGCTATCTTGGAGTGATTCACATTCCATTTTTCAAATTGCATCACAAGTCAAAAAAGATAACAGGCTTATTCTCCTCGTTTGTGTTTGGCTTGATTTTTTCCGTGAGTCACACTCCTTGCATCGGTGTTTTTTTAGGCTCAGCTTTAGCACTTGCCGCTGATTCAAGCGGTGCTTTAAAAGGCGTTATGCTTCTGTTGTCCTACTCTCTTGGCATGGGACTTCCTTTCTTAATTTCAACGATATTGATTGGAAGACTTTCAGGCTTGCTTAAAGGAATCACAAAGCATCATAAACTTATCAGAATAATATGTGGTCTGTTTTTAATCATAGTTGGAATTTCAATGATGACGGGACTTCTCCACCAGCTAATCCATTGCGTTGGCGGATGTTCTGATGAGCACCACATAATTCCTGCCATATAATGATTTTTATATTATTTTAAGAAGCGGTGAAAAAAATGAAAATAACATTAAACCCTGATGAAGCAATCGTAAATATGATTAAAGAAGGTCTCGCGGAAAAAGGCGGCTATTGCCCGTGCCGCAGAGAAAAGAAAGAAGAATACAAATGTATGTGTGAAGAATTCAAGGCCCAGATTGCCGACCCTGAATTTGAAGGATATTGCCATTGTATGCTTTATTATAAATCAAAATAAAAAAGGAGAAATAATATGAGTGAGCTTATAATCACAAAAGAAAATTTTGAAGATGAAGTTTTGAATTCTGATAAACCTGTGCTTGTCGATTTTTGGGCAAGCTGGTGCGCTCCGTGCAGAATGCTCTCCCCCGTCATCTCACAGATTGCAGAAGAATATGAAGGAAAAATTAAGGTGGGCAAAGTGAACATTGACGACGAGCAGGAGCTTGCCATCAGATTTGAAATCGTCAGCATACCGACTGTGATTTATTTTGTGGATGGAAAGCCGATAAAAACATTGGTTGGATTCAGAGAAAAAGAAGAATTCACTTCATTATTTGAATAATTGTTTATTGTGTGTCTGATAAAAATAACACCTGCAAATGCAGGTGTTATTTTTGTTAAGCTAAAAAAATTATCTCTTTTTTTCATTTTTAGGAGCTCCTCCATAAACATTTTTGTAAGCTCGTGAAAACGAAAAGCAGTCTTCATAGCCAACAAGCGAGCTCACCTCTCCTACATTATATCCCACACTCAAGAAATGTCGAGCCTCTTTCATGCGTTTTTCTATTATATATTTTTGAAGATTCATACCATATTTTTGTTTAAACATCTTCGTCAGATAATTTTTATCTATACCAATCTGCAGTGCAACACTCTGAACACTTATTTTTTTCATATAATCAGAATCAACAATGTTTTTTGCAATATCAGCATAAGATTTTTTTGTTTCAGTGCCTAAAAGCTCACATAATAGCTCCATAACCTTTAAAGCGAGAAATTCCTCACACATATCACCATAGTCTTCTGCGTGCTGCATATCTTCAAAAAGATAGCCGGGGATTTTTATCACCCTTTGAACGACCTTATTAAACTCCTCTGCATATTCACCTGAAAACCCTATCCATCTATAAGACCACGGCAAATCTGCATCCGCCTGATAAAAAAACATTTCATCAGGCTTAATTATAAACATTTCGCCCTCGGTGATTTCATATATTTTCCCGTCAGTCTTAAATATGCCCTTTCCTGATGTTATATAGTGAATCAACCAATATCTCCTTATTCCCTTGTTTTCATGCCCTCCAACACATGTTTGTCTGCCGCAAACAAGAGGGTTGATAAAGCTTATGTTTTTATTTCGCAGGTTAAGATTATATCTATCCATAAAAACACCCCCCGAATTTATATCTGTATTATATCATATATATAACAGATTTTGCAATAGACATTATCAGATAGCTATGGTATAATTTAGATAATAAATTGTAATATTTAGGGCAAAAACAACATAAAATATCTTTAATAATATTTTATTACACAACTGATTTTGTTATGTAATATATCGTTGGAGGCTCATATGAAAAAAATTACAGTAGATTATAGCAAGGCGCTTATAAATTTAACGGAAGAAGAAATTCTTTCACTTAAGGATGAAATCACAGCTTCTCACAACACTCTCCATGAAAAAACAGGTGAAGGTGCTGATTTTACGGGCTGGCTCACCCTCCCAATTGAATATGATAAAGAAGAAATGGAAAGAGTGAAGCTTGCCGCAAAGAAAATACAGGAAATTTCAGAAGTTTTGCTTGTTATTGGAATTGGTGGCTCATATCTCGGTGCCAAGGCGGCAATTGACATACTTTCGGATACCTTCTCCTCAGACAGAAAAGGCAAGCCTGAAATTATTTTTGCGGGGAACTCTATCAGTTCAACGCATTTAAGTAAAATCTATGACTATGTCAAGGACAGAGACTTTTCTATTAATGTAATTTCAAAATCAGGCACAACAACAGAGCCTGCTATAGCTTTCCGTTTATTTAAAAAGCTTTTAGAAGAAAAATATGGGAAAAGCGGCGCTAAAGACAGAATTTATGCGACAACTGACAAAAGTCGCGGAGCTCTTAAAGCTATGGCAGAAAGCGAGGGCTATGAAACCTTTGTCATTCCTGATGATGTGGGCGGAAGATATTCAGTTCTCACTCCCGTTGGAATGTTACCTGTTGCTGTTTCCGGCGTGGATATTGATAAAATTTTAGAAGGTGCCAAAGCTGCATATAATGACCTTTTAAGTCCTCATTTAGAGACAAACGAATGTTATAAATATGCTGCCGTAAGAAATCTGCTTTACAGAAAAGGCAAAACAACTGAGATTATGGTAAACTTCGAGCCATCATTCATGTTCTTTTCTGAATGGTGGAAACAGCTCTACGGCGAGAGTGAAGGAAAAGGCGGCAAAGGATTATTTCCTGCCTCTGCTCTGTTTTCAACTGACCTTCATTCAATCGGACAGTTTATTCAGGACGGGCCAAGAATCATGTTTGAAACTGTCATAAATATTGATTCACCAAAAGCTGATATGTTTATCAACGAAGAGGCAGATAACCTTGATAATTTAAATTATATTGCAGGAAAAAGCATTGACTATGTGAATAACAAAGCATTTTTAGGAGCAGTTTTAGCACACAATGACGGTGGCGTTCCAGCTATCATTATAAATCTTCCAGAAGTTTCACCTTACTTCTTTGGCTATTTAGTTTATTTCTTTGAAAAAGCTTGTGCAATCAGTGGCTATGTGCTCGGTGTTAATCCGTTTGACCAACCCGGAGTTGAGGCATATAAGAAGAATATGTTTGCTCTCTTAGGAAAACCCGGATATGAAAAGGAAAAAGAGATTTTAGAAGAAAGACTTTAAAAATTAAACGGGGAAAAGATAATAATCTGTCTTCCCCGTTCTTTTTTATTTATGAAAACTCTTGACTTATTTTACTTTTGGTGGTAAAATGTTATCTGTTAGTTAAATATGCGGATGTGGCGGAATTGGCAGACGCGCTAGACTTAGGATCTAGTGATTTTATCGTGGGGGTTCAAGTCCCTTCATCCGCACCACTACATTAACGCCTATAAATTTAATTTCCAAGTTCTTTGGATGGCTACATAGGCTTTCTTTCAAATCACACTTTGCCTTCGGCTCGTGTTCTTTGGAAGGGACTCTCGGCTACAAAACAATTCACTGAATTGTTTTGTTTACGCCTCGTCTTCATCCGCACCACTACATCGGAGCAAGCTATAACCCGCTTGCTCTAATTTTTTAAACACTTATTGAGGTATTATTAAATGAAAATTGTAGATTTACTTACATCAGGAAAACAACATCTTTCCTTTGAAGTTTTTCCTCCCAAAACAGAAACAAGCTTTGAAAGTGTCAAGCATGCCACAGAGGAAATCGCCAAGCTCTCACCATCATTTATGAGTGTTACATATGGGGCAGGCGGTGGCACAAGCAAATATACTTTAGACATTGCCAAAAACATAAAAAAGATTTATGGTGTCCCCACTCTTGCTCATTTGACTTGTGTTTCGTCAACTAAAGAAACCGTCAGGAAAAAAATTCAGGAAATTAAAGACGCAGGCATTCAAAATGTCATGGCCTTGCGCGGAGATATTCCTGCCGGGGCAGAACAATCTGACCGCAATCTTTGGGACTATAAAAATGCAATTGAGCTTGTCAGGGAATTAAAAGAAGATGACGCCGACTTCAGCATAGGAGGAGCATGCTATCCTGAAATTCATCCTGAAAGCACAAATCAAAAAGAGGATATAAAATATTTAAAAGAAAAAGTTGATGCAGGATGCGATTTCTTAACAACACAGATGTTTTTTGACAATAATTTGCTTTATAATTTCCTATATAAAATTCGCGAGGCAGGAATAACCGTTCCTATCATTCCAGGCATAATGCCGATAACCAATGCAAATCAGATTGAACGCGCCATTAAACTTTCAGGCTCATTTATGCCTCAAAGATTTAAAAGTCTCGTTGATAAGTTTGGGACAAATCCTTCCGCAATGAAACAGGCCGGAATTGCTTATGCCACAGACCAGATTATTGACCTATATGCCAACGGAATTACGAATGTTCATGTTTACTCAATGAACAAGCCCGATGTAGCGGAGAAAATTATGTCAAACCTTTCTGATATTATTGATAAATAAATTCAAAGAAAAAGCGGTGACAAAATTTTTGTCACCGCTCTTTTATATGTTTCAATTAAAAAAATTCCTCTCAACCCCTATTTCTTCTTGATTTCATAACCAAGCTTCAAAATTACTTTTATTGTTTCCACAGCTGTTTTGCGGTCATATTCTTTCTCCGATTCAGGCAAATCATTATACGGAACTAAACACGGGGTTTCCTTTTTTAAATCATCGCGGCTTTCTCCATATTTCCAGCCTTCATCTATTCTCCCCTTTGACCAGACCTCGTGAACATTTTCAGCAAGCTGCTCTGTCAGTTCAAGCAACTCCTTGTCCAAATCAATATTTTCCGTGTTTATCGGTTCAGGTTTATACATAAAGATACACTCCCGCTTTAAATATGTGATTTTCTAATTACTATATAATAACATTTTTGACTTAATATGTCAATTTATTAAAATGCAAAAAGACCGCTGACAAAATCAACGGTCTTAATTTCTGAAATTTTAAAAATCTCAATGTTTTTTGTAAAGCTTTTAAATAGGTGAATTATTTTAAAGTAACCTTAGCTCCAACTTCTTCTAACTTAGCTTTGATAGCTTCAGCATCTTCTTTAGAAGCGCCTTCTTTTAACACTTTAGGAGCGCCGTCAACAGCATCTTTTGCTTCTTTAAGACCAAGACCTGTGATTTCTCTTACAACTTTGATAACCTTAATTTTTTCAGCGCCTGCATCTGTGAGCTCAACATCAAATTCTGTTTTTTCTTCAGCAGCAGGAGCAGCACCGCCTGCAGCAGGTGCAGCAGCAGCTACAGCAACCGGAGCAGCAGCTGATACGCCGAATTCTTCTTCCATAGCTTTAACGAGCTCTGAAAGTTCTAAAACTGTTAATTCTTTTACTAAATCTAATATTTTCTGTGCATTCTCTGTCATTTTAAATTCCTCCAATAAATTAAATTATAAATTTTTAAATGTAATTTTTTCGCACTTTTTCAGCATGTGTGCGAATTCATGCATTAAATTATTCGCCTGCAGCAGCTTTCTTTTCTGCGTATGCATTAAGCACACGAGCTAAGCCTGAAACATTTCCGTTCAGGACATTTACGAAGCCCTGGAGTGGCGAAGCCATAGAACCGAGCAACTTTGCAACCAAAACCTCTTTTGACGGAAGGTCTGCTAATGCTTTGATTTCATCAATTGAAAGCACTTTACCTTCAACAAAACCGCCTTTGATTTCAAGTTTTTCGTTCTTCTTAGCGAACTCTACCAAAACCTTTGCAGGAGCAACAGCATCAGTGAAACTGAGAGCTAAAGCTGTCGGTCCGTTTAAGATTGGATCAAACTCACCATAGCCAACTTCTTTTGAAGCAAATCTTGTGAGCGTGTTTTTAACAACAGCATATTCAACACCTGCTTCTCTGAGCTGTCTTCTGAGCTGAGTGTCCTCCTCAACTGTCAGGCCTCGATAGTCAACCAAAACACCGGCAGCAGCACCCTGCAATTTTTCAATGAGTTCAGCTACCTGCTGTTTTTTCTGTTCAAGAATTTTTTCACTTGGCATTAATTTTCACCTCGCTATACAAAAAAGCTTTTCTCCGCAAACGAAGAAAAGCTTTTATAAAACAAGAAAACATATTTTACATAAACTTTTTCCTCGGCGGGCGCTGCAATCGCTTTAAGTCCAAAGGACACCGGCTGTCTGCGGAACCATTAAACTACAATGTAGTATAACACAACAATTTTTGTTTGTCAAGTGTTTTTTTCAAATTTTTAATAAATTATCTTCCCATTAAATTATTAATCTTTTTGCTCATTTCTTTTGCCTCATCAGGCGCTAAAAGTCCTGTTTTGATTGTGAAGGATAAAGTTGACTTACCTTCTAAAATCTTAACCTGACCATGTTTTTTTGCATATATATAGCCTAAATGCTCTGAAGTTGCCGGAAGAACCATTCCCATTGACTCTTCATCAGCGCCGATTGACACCCAGCGCACGCCAACAGGCAGAATTTCAGTTGGGTGAGCAACATAATGGGCATATCCATCAGGCAGGCACTGCATTGTGTGTCCAAAGCCTTCGTCATCAGGCTTATAGGTCACTGCAAAACATATTTCAGGGTCATAGCACTGAGACTTGAAGTCAACCTTATTATGAATTGTTATATCCTCCTGAATCTCATCCATAAAATTCTTCAACTTTTTAGCATGCTCTTTTGGAAGCGTGTCGGGCACGATTTTATGAACCTTAACATTTTCTTTGTTATATTCTGCAGAGTAAACAAGTTCACTTCCGTCTTCAGGTCTGAAATTGATATGACAAAGATACATATATTCCATTGCCTTTGAGCGATTGTTTGTTATGTTGATTTTTTCTTCAATAACAGTTGCATTTTCATAAAGTCTGCATTCAGGAGCAAAAATATAATCCTGAACAAAAGCAACTTTTTTATTATATTCTCCTGCTACCGAGATATATTTTCCGTTTTCATCCTCGCTGCTTAATAAATATGCACTTGTATATTCGACATTTGGGATTTCACCGTGCTGAGGATGTGTGTCCTCTTTAGATGGTGCTCCCATTGCATTTATACCACAATGAAGAAGGAAACCGCCATATGTAGAAAGATATGTTTCCGGCGTGCGCGGTTCTTCAAAAGCTGTGCGCATAACTAAATCGTGTTCTAAAAATGAAGCTCTCCAGATTTGCTGTCCCTGATATGGCAAAACAACAATATATCCGTTATTGTTCTCTACCCTAAGTCCACAAATGCCTGTTGAGAAAAGAAAAGTGTAAGCCCTCATACTTCCGTTTTCCAGTATCAGCTTTTCTCTGTCTGAAAACATTTCTTTTGATAAATAAAACTTATTCTGCATAACAATTCACCTTTTCATATTTTAAAATTATTTCTTTTGTTTGTTATTCCGCAAATTGAATTTCACAAAGCTTAGCATACAGACCATTTTTTCCAACAAGCTCGTCGTGCGTTCCCATTTCAACAATCTGCCCTTCTTTTAACACAACTATCTTATCTGCATTTCTCACAGTTGAGAGTCTGTGAGCTATTATGATTGTTGTTCTGTTCTCAATCACTGTGTCTATCGCATTCTGAATCAGCTTTTCTGTCTGCGTGTCAACAGATGCTGTTGCTTCGTCAAGGATTAACACAGGAGAATTTCTCAAAACAGCACGAGCTATTGAAATTCGCTGCTTTTGCCCACCAGAAAGTCTCATTCCGCGCTCGCCAATGAGCGTTTCATAACCGTTTTCAGTCGCAGTTATAAAATCGTGTGCGTTAGCAATTTTAGCAGCATTAATTATATCCTGTTTGGTTGCCTTTTCACTTCCGTATGCAATATTTTCTGCAATTGTTCCATTAAAGAGGAACACATCCTGCAAAACAACACTGATATTGTCACGAAGTGACTTCTGTGTTATTTTTTTAATATCGTGTCCGTCAATTGTTATTTTTCCCGAAACACAATCATAAAACCTTGCAACAAGGCTTATAAATGTTGTTTTTCCAACGCCTGTCGGACCGACAAGTGCCAAGGTTTCTCCGGGGTTTACAGTGACAGAAATGTTTTTTAAAACAGGGATGTCTTCTCTGTAGCTGAAAGAAACATCTTCAAATTTTATCTCACCTTTTGCCCTTCCTATGTCATAGGCATCGGGAGCATCCAAAACATCAGGCTCTGTGTCTAAAAGCTCAAAAACTCGTTCTGCAGCCGCCAATGAATTCTGCAAATCCTCATTAAGTCTGCCAAGAGTCGTTATCGGCTGATATAGTTTTGACAGGTAAAGAATAAAGCCAACAATGTCTGCACTATTCATAGTGCCATCTAAAACAAACAATGCTCCGACTGCAATAACGAGCACGGAACCAATGTCATTTAAAAGACCAATCAAAGGATGATAAATTGCGCCTTTTGTCAGCGCATTCATTATCATATTTCCGTGTTCGTGTGAAACTCCGTCCACCCTTTTTGCTTCTTTTTCCTGACAGTTGAAAAGCTGAATTTCTTTCATTCCTGAAATGTCATCTTGTAAAACAGCGCTAAGTTCTGCCACTTTTTGATGTGATGTTTTAAAAATTGGTCTCACTTTTGTAGCATAAAACCAGACAGCAACGCCGATAAACGGCATAAGCGATATGGAAACGAGCGCCATCTTCCAGTTAATCATAATAAGTATTACAGCAACACTAAAAAACATTATTATATTAACTGAAAGGTCAGGGATTGCGTGTGCTATAAGCGTTTCTAAGGCGGCTGTGTCGCTTGTTATTCTGCTCATAAGCTGCCCCGTCTGCTTATCGTGGTAATATTTCATTGAAAGACTTTCAAGTTTTTTGAACATTTTCGTTCGCAAATCAGCAATGAAATGCCATGCTCCATAGTGAAGAAAATAGCTTTTCATAAATGTGAACACGGCCTGCAGCAAATAAATTATGAGAAGCGAAATAGCAAGCTGACCTGACCGTGAATTAAGTTCACCTTTGTCTCCATCAATTAAGCCGATAAATTCTCTTAAAATCTGTGGTGAATATAGCTGTGCTACAGTCAGACCGACAAGACCGAGTGAGCCCAAAATGAGATGTATTCTATATTTTTTTGCATAATTTAAGAGTCTTATTAATAACCTCAAAAAAACACCACCTTTTTTATGCAAACAAGGCAGTCTCAAAAAAACAAATTCTGAGACTGCCTCATTATCATCAGTTATACGCTTAAATTCAGGCATCCTCTGACGGATCTTTTTCTTCTGTTTCTTCGGCTGAATCCGTTTTATCTTGAGCCTCAACTTTTTCCTTAACTTCAGTTTTTTCTTCAGCTTCATCTTCCATTAAAGACTCACCTGCAAAAACCTTTTCAAATTCTTCACCTGAGAGTTTTTCTTTTTCTAACAAGGCAGAAGCAACAGCGTGCAGCTTGTCAATGTTTTCAGTGATAAGTCTTTCACATTCTGCATATGCATTGTTAACAATTTTCATAACTTCCTTATCGATATCAGATGCAACCTGCTCACTGTAGTCACGGCTTGAGCTATAGCTTCTTCCAAGAAAGACCTCATCATTATCCGAGCCAAAGGTCATCGGCCCTAAAGAATCACTCATACCATATTTCATAACCATATCACGGGCAAGCTTTGTCACGCGCTGAATATCATTTGATGCACCCGTGCTTATGTCATTTAATATGAGCTTTTCTGCCATTCTGCCGCCGAGAAGGCTGACAATCTGGTCAAGCATATATTTTTTGGAAACATAGTCATTATCTTCATCAGGAAGCGAAAGCGTGTATCCTCCTGCTCTGCCTCTTGGAATGATTGAAACCTCATGCACCGCATCGCAGTTTGGAAGCAGTTTATGGAGAATTGCATGACCTGCTTCGTGATATGCAACAAGGCGTTTTTTCTTATCTGAAACAACTCTTGATTTCTTTTCAGGGCCTGCCATGACTTTTATGATAGAAGCTTCTATCTCATCCATTCCAATTTTTGTCTTTTTTGTTTTAGCAGAAAGAATTGCCGCCTCATTCATCAGATTTTCTAAATCTGCTCCCGTAAATCCCGAAGTTGCCTTTGCAACAACTGATAAATCAACATCAGCATCTAATGGCTTTCCTCTTGAATGAACTTTTAAAATTTCCTCCCTGCCTTTAACATCAGGATAGTCAACAACAACCTGCCTGTCAAATCTGCCCGGTCTGAGTAGCGCGGGGTCTAATATGTCAGGTCTGTTTGTTGCAGCTATGATAATGATGCCTTCGTTAACGCCAAAACCATCCATCTCAACAAGAAGCTGATTTAATGTCTGCTCTCTCTCGTCGTGACCGCCGCCGAGACCTGCGCCTCTGTGACGACCTACTGCATCAATTTCATCTATAAAAATAATGCTGGGTGAATTCTTCTTTGCCTGTTCAAACAAATCTCTGACACGCGATGCACCCACACCGACAAACATTTCAACAAAATCTGAACCGCTTATGCTGAAAAATGGAACCTTTGCCTCACCTGCAACAGCTTTAGCAAGCAGAGTCTTACCTGTTCCCGGAGGGCCGACCAAGAGAACACCCTTTGGAATTCTCGCTCCAAGCGCAACAAATTTTGACGAATCACGCAGAAAATCAACAATTTCCGAAAGCTCTTCTTTTTCTTCGTCTGCACCTGCGACATCTTTAAATGTCACACGCGGAGCATTGGCAGGCGATGTTTTTGCATTGCTTTTTCCAAATGACATCACCTTTCCACCGCCCTGTCCCTGACGCATAAACATGAACCAGAACAAAACGAAAACCCCGACCGTCAGCAGAGTTGGAAGGAGCGACAGCCACCAAGGCATTGCCTGAGGGGCAGGCGTGCTTAATTTTAAACTTCCGTCAGACATCTGCTGGCGGATTTCCTCTCCTGCATCCTGATATAAAATCACAATTGACGCGATGTCAACCGTTCTTTTGTTTGAGTTCGGCTGAATTTCTTCCTCATCTCTTAAAGTCGCCACAGCGGTGGTCTGCTCTATGACAAGCTCTGAGACATTTCCGCTTTTTATCTCTTTTACAAGGTCAGAATAAACCATGCTTTTTATTCCCGGCTCATAATTCATGAGTCCAAACATAAATAAGATTATAAGGAAAAGCACGATATAGAAACTGATGCCACCCAAATTTTTTTTCTTCAAAAAATTTCACCCCTATTTTATTTACGAACTTTTTGGTTATTAGTTTACCACAAGAAATTTAAAAAAACAACTTTAAAACACAAAAATTCAATCTATGTTAATTATTTACTGTAAACTGACTCTTTAAGCACTCCTATGTATGGCAGCTGACGATATTTTTCATCATAATCGAGTCCATAGCCCACGACAAATTTATCCTCTATCGTAAAGCCAAGAAAATCTGCCTGAATCTCCTTTGTTCGTCTTTCAGGTTTATCTAAAAGCGTACAGATTTTAACATCTTTTGGTCTTCTTTTGTTTAAGATTTCTTTAAGTGAATAAAGCGTGTTTCCTGAATCTAAAATGTCTTCCACAACGAGAACATTTTTCCCTTCAATGTCAACAACCAAATCCTTTAAAATTTTGATTTCCCCTGTGCTGACTGTTCCAGAACCATAGCTCGACACACACATAAAATCAAATTTCACGGGGAAGGAAAGCTTTTTTATCAAATCCCAGTAAAAAGGCACGCTTCCCTTTAAAATGCAAACAGCTATCACCTCTTCATCTTTATAATATGCATTTAAAGCTTCTGCTATTTCTTTTATTTTGTTCTCAATTTCTTCCTCGTTAACAAGAACATATTCTATATCCTTTGCTGCGTTTTTCAATGACATATCATTTTCCCCCATCTGATATTTCTATTTTCAGGATGCGCTTTGTTTCGCATCCGACTTTACAGTTTTCACTTTCTCTCATCGTTCCTACGCAAAATATTTCATCATCCGCCAAAAAAATCGGAATTTCATCCCGAATAAATGACGGAATTTTTTTATCAATGAAAAAATCTTTAAGTTTTTTTCTGCCATTTAAACCTGACGGAAAAAATCTGTCACCATCTCTTCTTGTTCTGACCGATATTTTTTTCCCTGAAAGCTTGTCCATATCAACATAAATTGCATTTTTGCCTTTTTCTTTTTTTAAGACTTCCGTAAAGGAAATTTTTTTATCACATTCCTTTATATATATGTCTTCAAAATCATTTATTTCTGTAAGAAACGGCTCGTTTTTACGCTTATTAACAAAGAAAAGCCTGCCATACATTGCACATATATATAAATTCTTTGAAAATTCTATCGCGCCACTCTCACTTTTTGCAATTTCAAATATTTCATTAATAATTTTCGATGTTATTTGCTTTTCTGGGCAAGCTTTTCCTACTGCATCGGCCACCACAGATGATATTATAAAATCATGCTCTTTCAAAAGCTCAGAAAGCTCTATGAAGATATAGTTTCTTTCAGATTTAATCAGTTGATTGCTTTTTTCAGATATAATACAATCTAAAAAATCAGCCGCAGATTTATAAAGCAGAATGTTTGAAGAAAGCGTCTCTTTAAACCCTTGATTATATTCCCTTTCAATCTCGGGAATCAGATTAAGCCTTATTTTATTGCGGAAATATATTGGTTCATTATTTGTCTTATCGGTGACATAGTATTGCTTTTCTCTGTCAAGAAATGTCTCAATTTCTGTCCTCGATATGTCTAAAAGCGGTCTTATCACTTTACCATTAACATAAGGTATGCCAGAAAGACCGTTTATGCCTGTTCCTCTTACAAAGCGCATTACAACAGTTTCTGTGTTGTCGTTTGAGTTATGGGCTGTTGCAATTTTCGAAATTGAATTTTCAGAGCAAATTTCGTCAAAAAAACCGTATCTTAAAATTCTGCCCGCCTCTTCGCTTGTCAGAGAATTTTGATGTGCATATTTTAAGACATCTTCTTTTTTTGAAAAAAACGGAACATCAAACTTTTCACAAAGTTTTTTTGCAAACAGTTCATCATCATCTGCATCTTTTCCGCGAATCATATGGTTTAAATGAGCGGCAGAAACAGAAATATTATATTTTTGTCTTAGCTGACACAGCAAGACAAGCAGACAAACTGAATCAGCGCCGCCTGAAAGCGCAACTAAAACGCTGTCACCACTCTGGAGCATTTGATGTTTTTCTATTGTTCTGCAAATTTTTTCAAGTGTTTGAGACATTTAAACCGCCTACTCATTATGTACTTTATCGAGATTCATAAACTTCGTGAACTGGCCATTCCAGCCAAGCTGAATTGTGCCTGTTTCACCCTGTCTGTGTTTTGCAACTATGCAATCTGCCACATTTTTGTTTTCCGTTTCAGGATTATACATATCCTCACGATCAAGAAATATGACAATGTCAGCATCCTGCTCTATTGACCCCGATTCACGAAGGTCAGAGAGCATCGGTTTGCGGTCTGCTCTTTTTTCCACAGCACGAGAAAGCTGAGAAAGTGCTATAATCGGAATGTCAAGCTCAATTGCAAGCTTCTTTAAAGAACGCGAAATTGCCGCAATTTCTTTTTCGCGGCTTTCAGATTTCGGTCCCTGCATCAGCTGAAGATAGTCAATCACAATCAGACCAAGATTTTTCTCGATTTTAAGTCTTCTGCATTTAGCTCGGATGTCGCTTAAGGAAACATCCGTCGAATCGTTTATATATATCGGAGCATTACCAAGCTCATTTAAAGACACAGCAATCTTATCCCAATCACTGTCAGTCAGCTCACCTGACCTTAAATGGTCACTGTCAATCAGCATATGTGAGCTCATTATTCTTGAAATAAGCTGGGCTGATGACATTTCCAGACTAAACAGCGCAACTGTAACATTTTCTTTAACTGCAGCGTGAACCGCAATATTTAAAGCAAAGCTTGTCTTTCCGACACCAGGTCTTGCCGCGAGCATCACAAGCGATGCTTTTTGCAGACCGAAAAGCTTTCTGTCAAGCGCAGTAAATCCCGTTGGAACTCCCGATATTTTACCTTTGTTTTCATACAGATTCACCAGCGTCTCATGTGCCTGAATCAGCGCATCTTTAATATGAACAATTCCTCTGCTTGACTGACTGTCCATCAGGTCAAAAATTCTTCTGCTCGCTTCTTCTGATGCCATTTCCGACTCAGCACCGGGAGCATAGCTTAAGTCAAGAATCTCAGATGAAGCTTTAATCAGTCTTCTTAGCACCGTCTTATCTTTAACAATATCAATAT
The DNA here is from genome assembly GCA_045576235.1 of Clostridia bacterium. Classification (GTDB taxonomy): domain Bacteria; phylum Bacillota; class Clostridia; order UBA1381; family UBA9506; genus SIG437. The sequence continues at coordinate 16,191 of JAZNGA010000019.1, read as the reverse complement.
ATTGCTTTAAATTTGCAGTTGTAGGAAGAGTTGTCGCGAGATATGCAAGATATTCAATGCCACCGACCGCCTCAAGCTTATCCTCTGCCCTGAGCTCTTCAGACACAGTGATAATGTCAATTGGCTCATCTCTGTCAAAGAGCCTCTGCTCTGCCAAAAATATGTTTTTATTTGCTTCAATATAAAAATCTTCGGCAGTTATTGACTCAAAAACGACGATGCTGCACTCTTTGTCAACAAGCATTGCACCAACAATTGACTGTTCAGCTTCTTTATTATGAGGTATGACACGCACTAAAGCTTCTTCCATAGAGGAAATCTCCTTTATATGAGTTTTACTTACTTTCGTTAACTACAACCTTTAATGTTGCTGTAACTTCAGGATAAACCTTGATTTTCACATTTGTTGTTCCAAGCATCTTTATACCGTCAGGAAGTTGGATTTTTTTCTTATCGATAACAATATGTTGCTGCATTTTAAGCTGTTCTGCAACATCCTTTGCTGTTATTGAGCCGAAAAGCTTTCCTCCTGCACCTGCTTTTGCTGAAAATGTGACAGAAACACCTTCAATTTTCTCGGCGAGCTCTTTAGCATTTTTAAGCTCCTGACTTTTGTGAAAAGCCGCCGCACTTTTCTGTCCTTCCATATCGTTTATCGCTGTTTTATCCGCTAAAACAGCAAGTCCTTTTGGAATAAGATAGTTTTTTGCATATCCGTCAGATGCATTTACAAGGTCTCCTTTTTTGCCATGTCCTTTAACATCCGCTTTTAAAATTACCTTCATTTCTTTGCCTCCGTTTTAATTTGATGTTTCACTATAATAATCTTCTATTGCTTCTTTCAGTTTTTCAAGAGATTCATCAAGCGTCATATCTTCAAGCTGAGCTCCCGCAATGGTTATATGTCCACCGCCGCCAAGCTTTTCTAAAATGACCTGAACATTTATCCCGCCAAGCGAGCGTCCGCTTATGATTGTTCCCGTCTCCGTGCGACACAAAACAAATGATGTTGTGATTCCTTTGATATTTAACATTTCGTCTGCCGCCTGAGCTGCGAGCGTCGTGATATCTTTATCTATCTCGACATATGTTCCGATTGCTATGCAGTCTTTGATGATTTCAGCATCCTTAATAATCGCAGACTTCTTGACATATGAAGAAAAATCCTGCTGAAACATTGTTTTTATAGCAACAGTATCAACGCCCTGTTTTCTTAAAAATGATGCAGCTTCAAATGTTCTTACACCTGTTTTAAAAGTGAAATTCTTTGTGTCTAAAACCATGCCTGCATATAAACATTCTGCTTCAAGCTTTGTTAGCGCTTTTTTATCTTTTGAATATTGCAGGATTTCTGTTACCATTTCGCATGTTGATGATGAATATGGCTCATGGTAAACCAAAACGGTGTTATTAACGAATTCCGCCGCTCGTCTGTGATGGTCGATAACGACAATCTGACTGGTTCTTGAAAGAATTTGCTGATTTTCAACAATTGATGGCTTATGTGTGTCAACAATAATTAAAAGAGTGTTTTCCGTCACTTTAGAAAGAGCCTGCTGATTGTTTATGAAAAGTCCTGAATATTCCTCGACATTTTCAAGACGGGACAGCATCATTCCAACCGTGTGATTATATGTTTCAAGAACAATGTTTACAGGTTTATTATGAAGTTTTCCCAAGCGATAAATTCCAAATGCCGCACCGACAGAATCAACATCAGCGTTTTTATGCCCCATAACAACAATGTTTTCAGCGGCATCCATAAGCCCAGAAAGAGCAACGCTTACAACTCTCGCTTTAACCTTGGTGCTTCTTTCATATTCATTTGTTGCACCGCCATAATATCTGAACTGCTCATTATCCTTTATGACAACCTGGTCGCCGCCTCTTCCAAGCGCCATATTTATCGCATTTTTGGCAAACTCGTCATTTTCATAAATGTTTGCACCGCCTGTGCCAATTCCGATGCTTATCGTTACGGGAAGCGAATTTCCTTCCTGAATTGCTCTGACTTTAGATAAAATTTCAAACTTGTTATTTATGAAATCGCTGAGCTTGTTATTTTCAAAAATTATGCAATATTTATCTCTTTCATATTTGATTAAAACTCCGCCATTTTCATTTGCCCAGTCATTGATTACCCTGTAAATCTGAGCCTGCACCTGTGGAATTTCAGCATTTTTTGTAGCTTCCATGATTTCATCATAATTATCTACAAAAAGCATACACTCAAATGTTTTCTCTGCTTCATATTTTTTCTCTAAAGAAACAAAATCTGTTATTTCATAAAAATAGAGAACGATAACAGCATTTTTATCGGAATCGCCGCTTTCAATTGTTTTGCTTCCAGCGATTTTAAAATGTCTTTCCCCATATGTCACATTTTCAAGAATGCTCTTTGATGAATTCTTCCAAAATTCAGCATCTTTAAGCTCTGAAATGAGCTCTTTAATGTTTTTATTAATCAGACTGTTTTCGTTGAAAATCTGTTTAAATTCACCGTTATACCATTTAATGTCGCCTTCTGTGTCTGCAACAACAGTTGGAAGAGGGAAATTGATGAGCGAGCTCCTCGTCGCCTCCCCCACATTCACAGTCATTTTTTCAAACATTTCATAAAGGCGTCTTTCTGTTTGTCTTCTTGAAATTATGTTAAAAACAAACGAAAACATAGCAACACCAATCTGAACAATGCCGAAAAGATAATATTTAAGAAATAATGCAGCTATTCCAAGGACAAACATCGTAAGAATGAAATATCTGCCGTTGTAATAATATTCGGGCAGTTTTTTATTCAGTTCCATCTTCATCCTCCTTTAATGAATATCTTTTTCTAAAATTAATTAAGCTGTCGAAAAATCCCATTCCTGCAATAAAAACAGCAGGAAGTGCGAAAGACATTGAAACAAGCGGAATTACAACAAAAATCATCATCGTTCTGTATGTCTTGTTTCTTCCCTTCCTTTTCATTGAAAAATCAAGATAGCTGAGTCCGCATACAAAAAAAGCAAAACAGATTATCAAAATCAAATTTAACAGAGCATCGGAAATCAGCGCATTTGTTGTCAAACTCGAAGCAAGACAGATAGCTAAAAAGAGCACTCCGACAGTTCGTTCCACATGCAACGCAGAAAAAGACTCTGTTTTCACATTTTTGTTAAGCTTCTTTATCATCACATTATAAACAAAGCTGAGAATCAGACCACTCACGCCCGCCGAGCAAATCAAAAGACAAGGCATAAACTTTATGCTGACCTCCATCACGCTGCCTATTATCTCATCGGCTGCAGCATTAATTTCAGGAATGTTTGCATATTGCATTCTTATTGTTTCTAAAAGAACTTCCCTGAATTCTTTTATCATCGTTTCAAAGGGAATTCCCTGCCCCAGCACAATAAATCCAATTAACATATTTGCAAGATAGATTAAAGAGCACATCAAGACCGTGCCTGAAATGGACATTTTAAGGTTTGATGAAAGCCCCAGACCAATTCCAAGCAAAACTAAAATCACGCCTGAAGCTATTCCTGCTATTGCTCCAACCGCTCCTCCAAAATAGCTGTAAAAAGCGGTCAAAACAGCAACACTTGCAGCACACCCTGCTGCCACAAATGAATAGTGATATTTTGTCACACTAAACCCAATCAACACAGATGTCATTATCCCCGCTGCAAACTGGAGAATTCCATCTGACACACAGTAAACAAGGCTAAGAGCAACTATAAAAATAATATTTAATAAACAAGATTTTTTTTTGTTATTGTTCAAAATTATTCTCCTCACGGCATATTTATACAAGTCTTTATATTTTAACACAAAAGAAGAATTATTGCAAGTTTTTTACTATAATATATTCAGTTTTTCTTTTATTTTTAAATTTCGATAATTTGATTGATATTATTCTGTCTTTATAGTATAATGAACATTGTTGCAAAAAGTTTAAGGAGAAAACTGCATATGAGAATGAGAAAGAAAAAACACCTGTATGAAAGACTTCATAACTGTTCTGATTTAATTATATCGGATATTATGGAATATTCAGGAAACATCAAAGATGTTTTTCCTTCAGACAAGCCTCTTCACATGGAAATTGGCTGCGGCAAAGGAAAATTCATTTCAGAGAAAGCAAAAAGGCATGAGGACATAAACTTTATTGCTGTTGAAAAAAATCTAAATGTGCTTGTTATAGCCGCTGAAAAAATCAAAAATCAAGGACTTAAAAATGTCAGATTCTTAGCCGGCGATGTCAACCTTCTTCGTGATTATGAAACTAAAACAAAATGTGATGTTATATACATAAATTTTTGCGACCCATGGCATAAAAACAGCTACAGAAAACGAAGGTTAACCCACGAAAATCATTTGATACTTTGGGAAAAGCTTTTAAAAGAAAATGGCGAAATTCATTTTAAAACAGATAATAAAAATCTTTTTGAATTTTCACTTAATTCCTTTTCAGACTATGATATGAAACTGAAAAACATCACTTTTGACTTACACAATTCTGATTTTTGCGAAAACATCACGACTGAATATGAGGAGCTTTTTGCAGGTCAGGGACAGCCAATCTACAGATGCGAAGCTAGGTTCAGATAGAATAAAAAAAGGCACAGACCAAAGTCTGTGCCTTAAATAATTGCTTAAAACTATTCAGCTTTAGACGGGTTGATTTTAACACCAGGGCCCATTGTTGAAGCAACAGTGAGACTTCTGATATACTGTCCTTTCGCAGCAGCCGGTTTAGCTTTAATGATTGCGCCAAGCAAAGCTTTGAAGTTTTCTGAAAGCTTCTCAACGCCAAATGAAACTTTACCAACTGAGCAATGGATAATATTTGTTTTATCAAGACGATATTCAACCTTACCTGATTTGATTTCAGCAATAGCCTTTGCAACATCAGCTGTCACAGTGCCTGCTTTGGGGCTCGGCATTAATCCCTTAGGACCTAAAACCTTACCTAAACGGCCAACAACACCCATCATGTCAGGTGTTGCAACAACAACATCATAATCAAACCAACCATCGTTCTGGATTCTCGGAATAAGCTCTTCACCGCCAACAAAGTCAGCACCTGCTGCCTCTGCTTCAGCAATCTTATCCCCTTTAGCAAAAACTAAAACTCTTGCAACCTTACCAGTTCCGTGCGGAAGCACTATCGCACCACGAACCTGCTGGTCAGCATGTCTTGAGTCAACACCAAGCTTAACATGAACTTCAACAGTTTCGTCAAACTTAGCTTTTGATGTTTTAATAACTAAATCTAATGCTTCATTAACATCGTATAAGTTGTTCTTTTCAATCAGCTTAACGCTGTCCTGATATTTTTTTCCTCTAAACATCTTTTTTCCTCCTTCTGTGGTCAATCAAGCTCTTAAGCTCTCCCACTGTGCTACGCAAAAAAGCGTGCAATCAAATCGAAATAATCGGGATTAGTCTTCGACAACGATACCCATACTTCTTGCCGTTCCGGCAATCATTCTCATAGCAGATTCAACTGATGCTGCATTTAAGTCAGGCATCTTCTGTTCTGCAATCTGTCTGACTGCATCTTTTGAAACAGTCGCAACTTTTGTCTTATTCGGCACGCCCGATCCGCTTTCGATGTTAGCAGCCTTTTTAAGTAATACGGCAGCCGGCGGAGTTTTAGTAATGAATGAATAAGATCTGTCAGCATAAACAGTTATAACAACAGGAATAATTAAGCCTGCGTCTTTTGCTGTTTTTTCGTTAAATTCCTTTGTGAACTGAACAATGTTCACACCATGCTGTCCCAATGCAGGACCAACCGGCGGAGCCGGAGTCGCTTTACCTGCCGGGATTTGCAATTTAATGTAGCCTACAACTTTCTGAGCCATTAAAAGCACCTCCTCTTAAAAAAATGTGGTAATGGCGAACGCCTTTTTGCGTTCTCCCACCTGCACCCTTACCTCAAGAGCACAAATATAATATCGCAAAATGCGAATATTAATGCAAACACTCAACCTGTGAAAAATCAAGCTCCACAGGAGTCTCTCGACCAAACATCGAGACGATAACCTTAACTATCTGTTTTTCCATATTGATTTCGTTAACAACACCAACGAAATCAGCCAAAGGTCCATCACAAACTCTAACGCTTGACCCAACTTCGAAATCAATCGAAACAACTTTTCTCTCAATTCCCATAGCGAAAACTTCTTCATCAGTCAGCGGAACAGGCTTTGAGCCGGGACCGACAAAACCAGTCACTCCTCGAGTGTTTCTGATGACATACCAGCTTTCATCAGTCATAATCATTTTCACCATAACATAGCTCGGATAAACCTTGCGAAGAACAACCTTCTGTTCATCGTTCTTATTTTCAACGACCTCTTCCATGGGAACCTGAATTTCAAGAATCTGATCCTGGAGTCCTCTGTTTTCGACAGTTTTTTCTATATTTGCCTGCACTTTCTTTTCGTAGCCGGCAAAAGTATGAACTACATACCATTTAGCATCTTCAGCCATAACAATTTAAAGAAGCAAAAGCTCCCTTTAGCTCCTTTCTTTCAAAGTGTCAATAACTTTTAGCCAATCAACATCCAAATGCCCTGGAATGCCAAATCGAACAATGCAACCAAAACAGCTATGATTGCAACTGTTACTATAACAATACCTGTATTGTTTCTTACTTGTTTGAATGATGGCCATGTTACTTTTTTAATTTCAGATTTCAATTCGCGAAAATATAAGCCGATTTTCTTAAAAAAACCAACTTTTTTTGTTTCACTCATCTTAAGTCACATCCTCTATCAATTTTTAAAAACAATACTATTTTGTTTCTTTATGTGTAGTATGTTTTTTGCAGAATCTGCAGTATTTACTCATTTCAATTCTGTCCGGAGTGTTTTTCTTGTTCTTCATTGTGTCATAGTTACGCTGTTTGCACTCAGAACATGCTAATGTAATTTTTGTTCTCATTTCGAGCCCTCCTTATAAATTATCTATAGGTAAGTTTTTAAAGTTTTTTTACAAAAAAAAAGAACCCCACCATTAAAGGTACGATTTATAATATCATATTTTTATCAATAAGTCAATACATATTTTTAATTTTTTTAAATTTTTTCCTTTTTTTTAAAACACAGAAATTATATTTACATCCTCCTGCAGATATTAAAGAGCAATGCTCTTCCGTGCAAAAAAAGCACTGCTCTTTGCCCTTCCGTTTTAATCTTCAAAATCAAACACTGCTTTGCCATTTTCAAGCCTGAGATATGCCTGAAATTTTTTCCCGCTTTTTTTCGATATGAACCCATCTATTTTATATGTTTTCCCCGTCTCCAAAAGCTTTCTCATATTTGAAACAGAAATCACTCTTGAACAAATCACATTGCTCACGCTGAATCTGCAGCCTTTTTCCCTATAGCCCGAGCAACCGTAGCCAAAGCTTGTCCTTATGACATTTTCGCCGCAAAGCGGACACTTCCCGACAACATCTCCAAAGAAACCGTCATCTGTGTCTTTATCGGGTGAAGTGCTTTTTCTGACAAAGACTTCTGCGATTTCTTTTTTAGCTATTTCAATGCTGTCAGCTATTTCAAACTCTCCTCTGAAAACCTTTTTAAGCGCTTTTCCGACTTCTGCCGTTTTATATTTATCCATGCTTATATTCATTCTCCCGAGAGACTCAATCAAGTTTTCTCCGTCAGGCAGAATCTTATAAACATCTTTTTTAAGCTCAATATATCCGCTCTTTTTCGCATTATCTATTATCCCTGTTCTCGTTGCCTCTGTTCCAAGCTCAAGTCCTTCAAAAATCGCCTTATATTCTTCTTCATCATTTTCTTCTTCCTGAGCTTTTTTCTTTTCCTCTTTAAATGGATTTTTAAGATAATTATTCAGAGTTTCTATTGTGTAATGCTTTGGCGGCTGCGTTTCCTTTTCGACAAGCTTAAAATCAACATTCACAGCATCTCCCTTTTCAAGTTGCGGCAAAATTTTATCTTTTTTTGAATATTCATCAAATTTTGTCCAGCCCTTCTCGACAATCACCATTCCTTTGAGCGTGAAATCTTCAAAACCTCCGACATCAATCTTGATTTCCGTTCTTTCGACAACACAATCAGAAGCACAAAACACAGCAACAAACCTTCTTAAAATTGTCGAATAGACAACATATTCATCTTCCGAAAGCTTTGACTTTTCAGGAATTTTGTGTGTTGGTGTGAGCGCCGAGTGAGACTCAATTTTCGCGTCGTCAAAAATTGTTTTTCCATCTTTAAATTTAACAGGATATCCGATTTTTGAAACTGCATCCAAAATCGTTTTGACTTTTCCTTTTTCTGCAGATGCAAGATATTCAGAGTTTGTTCTCGGATATGTTACAAAACCTTTTTCATAGAGGTCCTGAACAATCTGGAGACTCTTTTCCATAGACATTTTATATTTCTTGCCGAGAACATTCTGCAGTTTTGTCAGCGAATATAATTTACCCGGCTTTAATGTGTCAGTTTTTTTCTTTTTTGAAACGACACGGGCAATTGAATTATTATATTTATCGCAAAGCTCCTGCGCCTTTTTAAGCTCAGTTTTATCAAACTGCTCCTTGCTTTGAAGTTCTATTTCCTCACCATTTGAAAGAGCCTTGCTGCAAATAGAATAATATGTTCCGGGGACAAAGTTTCTAATTGCCATATCTCTGTCATATATTGCCTTCACAATCGGAACGATAACTCTCCCCACTCTTAAAAGCTTACCACTCTTCAAGCTTGCATATCGCGTCAGATTAACACCATAAAGCCAATCTATGTATGTCCTTGCATAGCCTTCATTTGCAAGGTTTTCATATTCAGTTTCCGTCTTCATTTCAAGCAATCCCGCCTGAATTGTCTCTTTAGTCTGGTCAGGAAGCCATAGCCTCATAAATGGTTTATCCTTCACACTCGTCTGTTCGACGCAGGTCCTGATTATGATTTCTCCCTCTCTGTCTGCGTCTCCTGCATTAATTATTTCGTCAACATCGTCACGATTTGCAAGGGCTTTTATTATCTCAAACTGTTTTTTAACGCCTTCATCGACCTTCTTTGTTTTCTGGTCCTTTTTAAGCTCAAACACAAATTTTTCAGGGAAGCACGGTATGTTTTCCATTGTCCATTTTCCTGATGAGTCGTGGTTTGGCGAATAATATTCCACATCTGCCAGCGAAAAAAGGTGCCCGAAAACCCATGTCACTATATATTCTTCTCCCCACATATATCCGTCTGCTCTTTTCATATTCCCAATGCTTTGCGCTATGTTTCGTGCTAAGCTGGGTTTTTCTGCGATTATAAGTTTAACTTTAATTACCCCCTTTCATCATTTTCACCTCAAACTAAAAGCCATATATCCATCTTGAAGGTATCAAAAATGTGTATGGTGCTGTGGCAATTGCAAAGGTGAGCGCCATTTTAAAGCGCAGAACTTTGTCATATTTTCTGAATGAAATAAAGTAGTTAAAAATAAATATCGCCAAAGCTGAAATAATGAGAGCAGGTCCTGTCAGATAGAGCTCATCGCCCATATTTCCCAGTTGAAAAACAACCACCAGAAAAAGCATATAGGCAGAGCCAAAAAAGTCAGAAAGCATCCCAAAGGCAAATATTTTTAAAATATTCTTCTTATAAAATTCTTTTTTTGTTTCAATTTTCAAACATTTCATCAAGATTATCAAGACGAGACTGTCTATGATAAAGTTTCCGGGAATGACAATCAGCCAGACCTGCGGAAAAAGCATAAGCATCCAAACCGGAAATAGCACATTATAAAGCCTTATTTCTTTTTTCATATCAATACCCTCGCTATGTAAAACATAAACCACCTAACTTATTACAGTAAGTATTCTTTTATTATTTTTGATAAGCAAATTTTATTGTCATTACACTTTATTATTATTTATAACCCCTCTTATATTTACAATCGACTTTTGTCAAGCAATTATTTATATCCCTCCCACAAGGATACATTATCAATGTTTTGGGATTTTCTCGCAATAAAACAACAATCAGAAAACCAACAATCGTCAAAATCAAAGCTACTAACCGATAGGAGTCCTGATAATCAAAAGGATTCCCCTCTTGATAAATAATGGGTGTAATCTCAGCTATATATTATGATGGAGTTAATCCATACATTTTTAATTTATTTCGTGTCAAGTCAGGAGAACAGTGAATAATAGGACCTACTATTTTTTCCTGATTTTTTCACTGGATTCTTTCCGAACAAAATTCTTTAGGACCCGCGAGAATACTGGATTTTCTCGCACCCGATAGTATATGTAAATATTATAAATCGGCAAACTAATGTTTTAAATTGTATAAACTTGACACGAGTAAATTCACGGTTAAATAGTATATATGATCCTACTATTTTGCAGTGCCAATATCCCTAAATAAAATATTAAATTTCTCCAAACCATAAACTATGTTGTTCCCGTGTGACGGTTTTGGTTCAAACTGCATTTTAATTATTTCTATATATGAAAACCCATATGCATTACTAATAACAAACTCACAATTCAAATATAATTTTTGATCGGGATCGTTTGGTAATTTTGATTTTGTGGAACACTTGTATTTCCCTTCATAGTCAACAAAATGCTCAATCTCCTTAATCAAAATAACAGAACCATTCTTTTCTAGTTTTATGTTCCTTATCGTACCAAAAGAGTTTCCAAAATTTTTAAACTCTAGTTCTAAATCTCTCGATGTTGGTAACATGGTAGTAGTTAGTTTTAAGTATGGCATTTTCTCCCTAAGACTTATTTCCATTACATTTTCACTTAAATCGTTAGCCTTTTTGTTTTGCCATACGGCGACAATTCCCAATATAATTGTACCTATAAAGGATAGAACAGCTCCATAATACCCCAATGCATCTCCTGCTGTCCACTCAGCTTCAAAAACATTTATATTGGATTCAATTTTAAATAGCAAATTAATTCCAAATGGTACGCCTATCAGTACAATGAATACCATTATACAAATTATTACAAATAAAACTTTGTTTTTCTTTATCCATTCAAACATATTAAACCTCTTTCAAATCAACAAATTCATCATTTTTGCTTTTTGAAGTTTTTCGTTTTTCTCTTGCACAAACTGGGCAACCTGTGCCTCCGTTTCTACTTGCTACTCTTGCCTGCCATTCGTGGCCTTTACTACACTTCCACCATACTTTTTTACCACTATTTGGTGTTATATCCATAGGAGTTAATCCATTGTTTTTTTCAAAATTCCATTCACTTGCTAAAATCGGATTCACTGTTTGTAAATCATTATAGCCTTTTGCAACTTTTCTACCTGCACAATAAGGACATCCACATCCACTATTCCTATCAGCAATCGTGGCTTGCCATTCGTGGCCTTCACTACACTTCCACCATACCTTTTTAGAACTATTAGGCATTACGTCTGTTGGCGTCAGTCCGTTGTTCTTTTCATAGTTCCATTCTTTCGCCAAAATAGGATTCCTTGTTTGTAAATCGTTTTTGCCTTTTAAAACTTTTTGACCGGCACAATATGGACATCCATGTCCACTGTTTCTGTCCGCTATCCTTGCCTGCCATTCATGTCCGTTACAACACTTCCACCATACCTTTTTATCGCTATTCGGTGTTATGTCTATTGGTGTTAGTCCGTTGTTCTTTTCATAGTTCCATTCTTTTACCAAAATTGGATTAATTGTCTGTAAATCGTTTTTGCCTTTAATGACAAGTCGACCTGAACAATGTGGGCAACCATTTCCTTTATTTCGACTTCCTATCGTAGCTTGCCATTCATGACCGTTACTACACTTCCACCAAACTTTTTTAGAACTATTAGGCATTACGTCTGTTGGCGTTAGTCCGTTGTTCTTTTCATAGTTCCATTCTTTCGCCAAAATAGGATTAACTGTTTGTAAATCATTATACCCTTTTAATATTTTTTGGTTCGAGCAATATGGACATCCGCGTCCACTATTTCTGCTGTTTATCGTAGTCTGCCATTCATGCCCTTTATTGCACTTCCACCATGCTTTCTTATTGCTTCCACACATTAGTGCATCAGGAGAAAATCCAAGAACATCATTCTTTTCCCAATCCCATTCAGCCATAAGTTGAGCAATATCGCTCACATATCTTTTTTCTTTCTTTTCTGCCATAACACTCAACTCCTTTTAATTTCATTTTTCAACACTATTTGGCATCATTCTGCATCATTCGACAAAATTCTTACTCGTGTCAAGTCAGGAGAACAGTGAATAATAGGACCTACTATTTTTTTCTTAATTTTTTCACTGATTTTCCTTAACCACTTTTTCTTAGAACCCGCGAGAATACTGGATTTTCTCGCTCCCGATAGTATATGTAAATATCAAAATCGGCAAACTAATCTTTTAAATTGTATAGACTTGACACGAGTAAAAACACAGTAGAATCGTCAACTTGTTTTTAGGAACAAATATTATTTGTATAATAAACACAGTTTAACAATCGTTATCTTTTTGAAAGTCCACGAGATAAACATAGTTTCTGTATTGTTTATAAGAAACAACTCCGCTCTCTCCTTCAAAAACACATCCATATACCTCAACAGGTGAGGGCATTGTTTTTCTTGTACCATCTATAAATTCAAAGGTTACATAATACTTTGTGCTAAACGCTTGATGTTCTTGCGTTTTTGAAATTACTTTTGCATTTTCAGATAAAATTTTAGTTTTTTTAGTGATAATCCATAGGCACCAAATTTGAGCCCAAATACAAATTAATGGTAAAATCAAAACAGGAACGGGTATGCAACACAAAACCAAGAAAATATTCAAAACTATTAAAAATATTTTTAGTAACAAGGATAAGATTTTTTTCATATATCACACCTACTTTATAATAATATAATTAAAGAATTTTCATTCGATTTCAAAGCTAATAATCAGTGTGTTCTTCGGTTCCCAAACATCAGCTTCTTTAAATGTTAACATCCCTGCATCTCCTTCATTTATACTCTCAAAAAACTTAGAGTTCACAAATTGCTTTTTTTCTCCGTTTGACAATTCGAAAACAAGACATCGGCGACTTCCACCATCTTTTAATTTCTTAAAAGTTTTCTCAACCACAACTGCATGGTATGTTTGTTCTGGGGCAGCATTTATCTTTATTTCACTATTTACCACTAGAAAAGCAAAAATCGCTACAAGAATGGAAGTTACTACAATGCTTATCTTTAATTGCTTGATTACTTCAGGCGAACCGGGTTTCGGAAACTTATTTAAATAATCATCAAACACTATATTATCTCTCCTTTTCAACATCATTAGACTTAATTTAATATTATTCGACACAATTCGACTTTTGTCAAGACCGGATTAAAGCTTCACATTTCCAAAAGGCTTTACTAAGTTTAATACACATCAATTATATCTTATTTTTTCTCCCATTTCAACTCCTATATTGCAAAAAAAGAACTGTGGCAAAATCATTTCATCTTCCACAGTTCCTATGTAATTAACAGTGATAAAAAGTATATATATTAAATCGTCATATTTTTTCATTTATCGTCTTTAAAAAAACAATCAGGAGAAACTCGGGTATAAAAAAAGGGGCTGAACGCAAAATCAGTTCATTTTGCGTTCAGCCCCTATAAAACCATCACTTGTTCTTCATATATATCGTCGGCGATGTTCCCACAAAAATATGGTGCAATAAAATGTTTCATTTTACCGCACCATATTTAACAAAGCATATTTATCGTGTTTGTTATGAAAATATTCTCATTCTATCTGTAGAATAAAGTTCTTATTTCTTTATTATAGTACAGATACCACACATCCGAACCTGCCTGAATGTTTCCTTTTTTGCTCTTTATGAACTTCACATTGCCATTTGTTTCAACGATTTGATAAACAGGAACAGTTTCTCCCATATACCAAACATCTCCGCTTGTGAAGAATGCACGCTTGTTGTCAAATCTCTCAAGCTCATCTTTGTGAATTCCGTTAACATTCACGCCGCTCACAACATCCCAGCTTTCCGGAACTCCTGACAAGTTATAAACATTGTTAATCTTAATTTCGTTTTTCAGAAGGAACGGATTATCTTTAGCATATTCTACATAAGCTACATCAGTTACACCTTCTAAAGCATCGCGATATTTTGAAACCACGAAGCTGTCTCCATTAATCTTAACATTGAGCACTTCTTTTTCAGATTCAGCATCATAGCCTGTTGAAATATCAGTTATGAGTCCTGATAAAACATTTTACACCTTTTTATGCGAGAGAATCTCCAAATCACCTCTGATGAGCATCAAATCAACATCAGATGAGCCTTCCTCTGCATAAGGTGTTAAAAGCATAGGTGTGGTAGAACCTCTGGCCGCTAATGAAGTCCACGGGACTACCTGAATAACTATGCCTGAATCTTCACTGTAGAACATCACGCAAGCAACAGCCTCGTTAAAATAAATTCTGGGAGCTGATGATGATGTGAATTGCTGTGTAGTTCCAAAATAATCTGAAATCTCAAAGCCATTCTTTGTTTCATACATCGGATTTAAAACAGGGTCAAAAAACTTCGTTGCTTCAGCAAAGCTTGTTATTCTGCCTTTATTATCCACTTTGATTTTATAGAGAATGTTTGACGCTTTAAGAGCCTCGTTTTCTTCTCCCTCGGCAGCTCCCTTGATAGCTGCAACCTCGCCTCTGATATCTGCAATTGTAGCTGCATATTTATTAGCTGTATATTCCGTCAATGTGTAAACATTTTCTTCGATAACACCATCTTTTAAAACATAAGCTAAAATTTCAGGCTGCTCTAATCCTGTCTGCTTATAGCCCATCATGAAAGCGTAATATTCTTTGCTCTGCTCATCCTCTGAAACAGGTCTTATGTATCTGACATAGCCTGCAAAGTCAAAATATGCTGTGACTGTTCTTTTCAGAAGTGATGAAACATCGCTTGATGCTTTGTAGTTATTATCCTTTGTTGCGCAATAAACATTAAAGTTTTCTGAAAGCTTATACTGGCCTTTACCGATATTGAGCTTATCTCCTGCATATGAATATAAATCGTCTGTGATTTCCAGTGTTGATGCAACGATAATAAGCGTATTCTTATCACTTGATGCATAATAGTCAAAGAGCGTACCATTTGCAACCCACCACAAATCAGATTTCACTCCGTTAACATACACAGTTAAATTTTTATATCCAAACACATCTTCTAATAATGCAGCAGGTGTTTCTCCCTTGATGTAGGTGATGTCATTATCGCCTATATTTGTTATGATGCCACCTTCTGATAATTCATAAGCTTCGAGTGAGATAATCTCATCTTTATAAATGACTGCTCTTGCAAAAGCACCAATGTAATTATAGGATCTGTTTGAAACCTCTTCACCGTTAAAGAACATTCTGCAGTCATCTGCAACATCAATATAGTCCTCTGAGTCTTCAAATCCAATGTTTTCAATATATGACGGATATTGAGCCGAGTCAATATGAGATTTGTTGATTTCGTAGATGTGGCCTGTCACAACCTCAATGTTTTTATCAACCACTGCAAAGATGAGCTCATCAGCATCATTTACATAAATGCTTGCATATGTATATTTAACATCGCCGATTTCTGCTTTTGATGAAACTGTGAGGTTAACAACATCGCCAACATTAAACTCTGCAATCGAATCATCTTTGTCTTTTGATATGATTTCAGCTTTAACTTCACCCGTTGATGAGTCATAGCCTGCAATGAAAGCACCATATTTGCTTATTTTAAATCTCTTGTTTAAAACTGACTCTTTAGCATATGTGTCAGGAATTATAACCTGCGAATTTGTGTCTCTGTTAATTGCAAGAATGGGATTGCAAACTGTGCAAGAGAGCGCATTTGAAAGGAGCTTCACAACTGCGTTAAGCGTTAATCCGCTTCCACCGCCTGCTGTGATGTCTTTTAAAAGACCGATTTCAGATGCTACTGCTAAATATCCGTTAGGATAGCCGCCCATCAGGCTTGCCATTTCATTATAGTCAAGCGCTGCAACTATCATTTTAACTGCTTCTTCAAATTTTACAGTTCTGTCAGGATAGAAATTATCGCCCTTTGAGATAATGTTTTTTGCAATCGCAAAATTAACTGCTCCTGATGCCTCATTATCTGCTGCTACATCAGCAAACGGTGTTTCACCGTTTGCTGATAATGATTCACTGCCATAAAGACGAGAT
>JAZNGA010000018.1:0-1564 GCA_045576235.1 Clostridia bacterium | reverse complement strand
AACCGTTCTCTCTTCAGGCGGCGTTGGAATTAAAGGAAGAACTGTTAAATTAAGCGCAAAAGCTCCAAACGGAAGCACATATGATGTCTGGGCAGAAGGCGTGAGCGGAGAAGACGGTGCGTTCGCTTTAAGCTACACATTTAGCGATTCAGCTGAATCAGGAAAATATGAAGCAAAAATCGAATATGAATATGGCGCTAGCGCATATGAAGCTGATGCATATTATTTCGACGAAGAATTGAATGCAAAAATTTCAAGTGAGTTCTCGAACCTTAGCGAAGCAGATTTTGAAGCAAAACTCAATGAATATGCTGAGCAGTTTGGTTTAGACATGGAAACAATGGAAGGCGACATTGATGTTTCTTTCATTATAAACAACATGGCAAACAGAGAATATGATAAAGTTGCAGACATCATAGACGAGGTTAATGCGCGCTATGCATTAGAAAAAGTTAATCAGGCGGCTGATGCTGATGCTGTCAAAGCGTTGATTGATGATGCTGATGCATTAGAAGCAATCGCAGAAATCCAGAGAGATAAATGGGATGTTCTTTCTGATGAAAAACAGACAGAGATTGCAACAACAATTAAAGAAGACGGCAGAATTGAAGAGCCGATTGATTTAATAGAAAAAATTGATGCGCTCATCAACAAAACTCTTGAAGAATTATTTAACTTTGCGGCTGCATCAGTTTCTGTAACTTCTGCTGATGTTTATGTTGGTCAGAATGCAGCTATCACACTTTCAGCAAGCGAAAAACAGGAAAATGTTACAAAAGTTCGCATTGAGATTGCATATGGCGAAGAAGATGCAGCTCTCTTTGAAGGCACAGTTTCATATGAGCTTTCTAAAGACCTTAAAGATTTAACTGTTATCGAGACAAATGAAGATGGAAAACTGATTTTTGATTTAATTGTTAATCAGAATGAAGAAGGCGTGATCAAGAAAGTCTCATTCAGAGACGAAATCATGACAATCGGCTTTAAAGCTGAAACGGGCATGGAGGGAAGATATGACATGGTAATCACTGGTCATATAACATATCATTCAGATGAAGCTCCTCAGTCGGAAGCATATTTTGCTGATGTTCCATTTGTGATTGAAAGACAGCCAAAAATTGAGATTACTAAACAGAACGAAGACAGCAAAAAAGACTATCAGGGCGGTGGCGGAACACCTGGTGGTAATAACTACAATCCATCAGATGTTGGCACTAAAAATGATGACATTCCGTCAGTTGTTGGTGGAGAGACAGCTGCTCCTTCAGTGTCTGGCACATTTAGCGATTTAGGAAGCGCTCTTTGGGCAAAAGAGGGCATTGAAGCATTAGCGGCTAAAGGAATCATAAATGGTCGCGGCGACGGAACATTTGCTCCTAACGACATCGTGACTAGAGCAGAGTTCTGTAAGATGATAACATTAGCATTTAATGCAGTTAAAGCAGACGCAGCGTGTGACTTTAAGGATGTTGCAAGTGATGCATGGTTCTATTCATATGTTGCAAGTGCAAAAGCTGCAGGCTTCATAAACGGAAAGACAGATGAAGATTTTGCTCCGTTTGAC
>JAZNGA010000017.1:0-73674 GCA_045576235.1 Clostridia bacterium | reverse complement strand
CAGAAGAGCCTGCAGCTACAGAAGAGCCTGCAGCTACAGAAGAGCCTGCAGCTACAGAAGAGCCTGCAGCTACAGAAGAGCCTGCAGCTACAGAAGAGCCTGCAGCTACAGAAGAGCCTGCAGCTACAGAAGAGCCGTAAGGCTAACTGGTTTAGCAGATTGAATGAAACTTTAATCTAAAAATTAGCGGCATATCGCAAGATATGCCGCTTTTTTGTATGTGAAAGTCGCACGTGGTGGAATGAGGCCCAAAAGCTAACAGATAAACAAAAAAGAGCCTTTAGAGAAGATAAAATTGCGTAATTAAAATATTTCATAAAACAAACAAAATGAAAATATCCCTGTTGACTTTTTGCGAGTGGAAGTTTAAAATAAATAATATAGTTTTTGATTTAGGGGGAAGACATTGATTCGGTTTCAGTCTTTTTTGAGCGGTTCATCAGGCAATAGCACATTCATAACCGATGGTGATGTTAAAATTCTTGTTGACTGTGGTGCAAACGGTAAGTATATAACAGAGTGTCTTAAAAGAATTGACATAAGTCCTGATGAAATAGATGCCATTTTAATCTCCCATTCTCATCGAGACCATGTTTCAGGCGCAGGCATTTTGTCGAGAAAAGCTGATATCCCCATATATGCAACTGAGGAAACATGGGAAGATATGATGCCCATAATTGGAAAAATTCCGATTTGTAATAAAAAAATTGTTGCCCCTGGGGAGCCGTTTATGATAGGTGATGTAGAAATTGATCCTTTTTCTACTCATCATGATGCAAGAGGAAGCGTTTGCTATCGTTTTGAAACTGAAAAATCAAAGTTTGCAATAGCGACAGACATTGGTCACATAAGCGACGAGCTGTTTGAAAATCTTTCAGGATGTGAATGTGTTATAATTGAGGCAAATCACGATGTGGATATGCTTAGGAGAGGAGCATATCCTGACTACTTAAAAAGGAGAATCCTCTCAGACAAAGGACACCTTTCAAATTCTGATTGCGCTATGCTTTGCGCGATGCTTTCTAAATGCGGAACTAAATCCATCTGGCTTGGACATCTTTCCCACGAAAATAACACTCCTGATTTAGCATATCAGGCTGTCAGAAATGCATTAGAAGGTGAAGGATTGAGGATTGGTTCAGATGTTGCGCTTAATGTTCTTCCAAGGTTTTGGATTGAAGGATAGAATTTTTAGATTGAAGAAAATCTTTGCTTGAATTTTAAAGGGAATTTGACATGAACATAAACATTATTTGCATTGGAAAACTAAAGGAAAAATATTTAAAAGATGCAGAGGCAGAATATTTAAAACGCCTTTCAAGGTTTTGTAAATTGAAAACAACTGAACTTGCCGAAGCCCCGCTGCCTGAAAATTATTCTGAGGCAGAAAAGGAGGCGGCACTCGACAAAGAGGCGGAGACGGTTATTTCAGTTTTGTCGGGCTCTGATGTCATTATAAGCCTCTGTGTTGAAGGAAAACAAAAATCATCGGAAGATTTTGCAGATTTCATATCAAAAAAGATGGTGGAGGGAAAAAGCAGTTTTGCATTTATAATAGGTAGCTCCTGTGGATTAAGTGAAAGAGTGAAAAAAATGTCTCATCTCAGGCTTTCTTTTTCAGAAATGACCTTTCCTCACCAGTTGATGAGAATCATTCTTTTGGAACAGATTTACAGAGGATTTAAGATAATAGCAAACGAAAAATACCATAAGTAGTAGGAGATGCCAAAAGCCTTCTCCTTAGAGGATAAGCCTGTAACAACCCATTTATGGATAGCAGGTAAATAAAAATGCGCCTGTGCGCAGCAAGTAAAGTTTGGGGATGCCCAAAAATGATAGGGGCTGTAGCAAAATGAGTTCATTTTGCTACAGCCCCTATCATTTTATTTCATTTAAATAATTGTACCGCCGCCGACAACGATGTCATCATCATAGAAGACAACTGCCTGACCAGGAGTCACGGCCCTGACAGGCTCACTGAATTTAACGCGTATGGTATTGTTTTCAGCTTTAAAAAGCTTAGCAGGAGTCTCCTTTTGCTTATATCTTGTTCTGACAGAAACCTCCATGCCATCTGTGATTTCATCACAAGAGATAAGGTTAACATCTCCTGCAAGAAGCTCATCACAAAAAAGGTGTTCTTGTGTGTCAACAATTACAATGTTTTTATCAATATCTTTCTTTAAAACAAAAACTGATTCAGGAACGGAAAGGCCGAGACCTTTTCTTTGACCGATTGTGTAGTGGATGTGGCCTTTGTGCTTGCCGAGAATGTTTCCCTTTGTGTCAATAAAATTGCCTTCTGTGCTTTTTTTGCCAATATATTTTTCAATGAAATCAGCATAGTTTCCGTCTTTGACAAAGCAAATGTCCTGACTCTCTTTTTTTTCTGCATTGACAAAGCCTTGTGCCAGTGCAATTTCTCTGACTTCAGCTTTAGAGAGCTTCCCAAGCGGAAACTTAATTTTTGAGAGTTGTTTCTGAGTCAGGGAATAGAGAACGTAGCTTTGGTCTTTTGAATCATCTGACGCTTTTTTTAAAAGAAATCTTCCTCTTTTCTCATCATATTCACAGATTGCGTAATGACCTGTTGCCACATGGGAAAAGCCCATTTCCTCTGCTTTTATAAGCACTTCGTGGAATTTAACATAACGATTGCAGTCAACGCAAGGGTTTGGTGTGCCGCCTAAAAGATAGGTGTTAACAAATTTATCTATCACACATTCTTTGAAATTTTCACAGAAGTTATATAAAAAATGTGGTATGTTTAGTTTTTTTGCAACTGCCTTAGCATCAAGAATGTCTTTTTCGGTGCAACACGAGGGGGAAAATCCGTCCACCCCGTCGTTAATCAGCTTTAAAGTTATTCCTGAGGCGTCGTCGCCCTCTTTTTTGATGAGAAACGCCGCAACGGCGCTGTCAACACCGCCGCTCATTGCAATCAAAGTTCTGTCCATATCAGTTTATCCTTTCTATTTTGCAGAGGTCACAAATGACTTCGCCCGCAATTATAAGACCAGCAGAAGACGGAACAAAGGAAATGCTTCCAGGGATGTGCCTTCCGTTTTCTGAAATGGAATTTTCCGCGGATTTGGGAATTTCTTTAGAATATAGAACTTTAAGAGATGTAATTCCTAAAGCTTTCAGCTCCTTTCTCATCACTCTTGCCAAGGGACAGACAGAAGTCTTAAAAACATCAGTTATCTCAAAAAGTGTTGGGTTTAGCTTGTTGCCTGTTCCCATACAGCTTATGATGGGAATGTTATGTTTTTTTGCCCTTAGAATAAGCTCGAGCTTTGAGGAAACTGTGTCTATTGCGTCAACAATGTATGAAATTCCGTCAAAATTAAAGTCTTTTGAATTTTCTGCGGAGAAAAATGTCTTAATTTCTGTTGTCTCGGCATCAGGATTGATGTCTTTAATTCGTTCGGCCATAACGGCGGTCTTAGGCTTTCCAACGGTTGAGTGAAGGGCTATTAACTGTCTGTTTATGTTGGATTCTGAAACGACATCATTATCACAAAGCAGAAATTTTCCTATGCCTGCTCTTGCGAGGGCCTCGCACACATAAGAGCCCACACCACCTATGCCAAAAACAGCAACAGAGGCGTTTTTTAAAACGCTTTGAGAATTTTTGCCTATTAACATTTCTGTTCTTTGAAACTGGCTCATATGTTAAAATTCTCCAATCATTTTAATCTCGCAATTCAGTTCGACATTAAATTTTGTCATAACAACACTTTTTATGTGCTCGGTCAGTTTTAAAACATCAGCTGCTGTGGCGTCTCCTGTGTTTATGACAAAGCCTGAATGTTTTTCTGAAACCATAGCGCCACCGATTGCATATCCTTTAAGACCTGCGTCTTCTATCAGCTTTGCTGCGAAATGCCCTTCAGGGCGTTTGAAAGTGCTTCCTGCGCTTGGGTATGAAAGAGGCTGTTTTTCATTTCTTTTCGCTGAAAGCTCGTGCATCAGGCTGCTTATTTGTTCTTTTTCAGAGGGAAGGAGCCTGATTTTAGCCTGTGTTACATATTTATCGGAATCTACATAGATGCTGTGACGATAGCAGAATTTGTGCTCGTCATCTTTGAAAAAACCTATGTTTCCATCTGAATCAACATATTCTGTTTCGAAAACAACATCCTTCATTTCGCCGCCATATGCGCCTGCGTTCATATAGACTGCGCCTCCCAAAAGACCGGGGATGCCGGCAGCAAACTCAAGCCCTGAAAGCGAATTTGAAAGAGCAAATTTTGCAAGTGCCGCAAGAGAAATGCCTGCATCTGCAGTGATTATATTTCCTTCGCAAGAAACATCATTTGAAACATATTTTATAACGACTCCGCGGATTCCTTTGTCGCCGACAAGCAGATTAGAGCCCGCACCAATAACATAAAACGGAACATTTCTTTCTTTGCATAAAAGCAAGATTTCACGCAAAGCGTCAATTGATTTAGCTAAGGCAAAGGCATCAGCATTTCCTCCGATTTTGAAGGTTGTGTGGTTTTTCATGGGTTCGTTAAAATATATTTCCGCATCAAGCGTCTCTGATAATATTTTGGAAAAATCTGTGTTATGCAAGGGGATTTCCTCCTGAAAAAAATTAGTGATTATTCCTCGTCTGTCTGTTCTGAGAGCCTTCTGCTGAGCTCCTCTGCAGCATTATAGCCCATCTGCTTTTGTCTGTGATTCATAGCGGCAACCTCAATGATAATTGCAAGGTTTCTGCCGGGCTTTACGGGGATTGTCAGAGATGGAATCTTAATTCCCATAATATCAGTCATCTCTGTGTCTATGCCAAGCCTGTCATATTGCTTTCCTGCCTGCCAAGGCTCTAAGTTTATGACAAGATTAATGTTTTCTGTGTCCTTAACAGCACCCATACCAAAAATCTGTTTAACATCAACAACTCCTATGCCGCGCAGCTCTATGAAGTGACGAATGATGGCGGGGGAGCTTCCGACGAGAGTTTTTTTGGAAACCTTTCTGATTTCAACAGCATCGTCTGCAACAAGTCGGTGGCCTCTTTTGACAAGCTCCATTGCTGTCTCGCTTTTACCAACGCCGCTTTCTCCTAAAAGGAGAATACCTTCGCCATAGACCTCGACAAGAACACCGTGACATGTCGTCATAGGTGCAAGACTCACATTTAATGAGAGAATGAGGTTGCTCATAAACTGTGAGGTCACTTCTGTTGAACGCAGAAGAGGAACATCGTTTTCCTTTGCTGCAAGAGCCATTTCAGGGAAGATTTCAAGCGATCTTGTAACAACAACTGCAACGGGCTTCAGATTAAAGAAGCTCTTAAGCGCGGCGTATCTTTCGTCGGAGTCCATTTTTTTGAGATATGTATATTCAATTTTTCCTATAACCTGGATTCTTTCAGGGTCAAAATAATCAAAAAAACCTAAAAGCTGGAGTCCCGGACGGTTCACCTCGGGAACATGCACGCGAATGTCGCGGTAGCCTTCGGGAGTTGAGATTACTTCAAGTTTTTGTTCTTCTATAATTTTGCTTAAAACTACATATAAATCTGTCATATTTTCCTCCATCCTCCTGATAAAAGAATTCTGTATTTATATTATACTACAGTTTCTCGTCATTTAAAAGATAAATTTAAGATTTTTATATTCTTTTATTGCTTTTTTTTCACACAGCATATATAATTGAAGAGTGAGAAAATTTAATCTGATAGCGGAGGTTTTAAGATGAAAGCGGTTATAACAGTTGTTGGTCGTGACAGAGTTGGAATTATATATGAGGTCAGCAAGGTTCTTGCTGAAAATAATGTTAATATTTTAGACATTTCTCAAACGATAATGCAGGATATGTTTACTATGATAATGCTTGTAAGCATAGACAAGACAGAGGTGTCTGTTTCTTCACTTTCTGCAGTTCTGGATGAGGTTGGAAGCAATATGGGTGTTTCCATTAAGATGCAGCACGAGGACTTATTTAATTCAATGCACAGAATATGATTATGGAAAGGGTTGATAAGGCTTATGTTAAACAAGCATGAAATAATTGAGACAATCAATATGATTGATAAAGAGCATCTTGATATCCGTACCGTAACTATGGGGATTTCGCTTCTTTCGTGTGCCTCATCTGATTCTGACAGAGTGGCACAGAAGGTCTATGATAAAATAACTAAATCAGCTGAAAATCTTGTTAAAACAGCGGAAGGGATAGAACAGGAATTTGGTATTCCGATAATTAATAAGCGCATCTCTGTTACGCCGATTTCCCTTGTTTTAGAGGCGGCTGAAAACGAAGATGCCTACTTAAAAACAGCACTTGCTATGGACAAAGCTGCAAAAGAGGTTGGCGTAAACTTCATTGGCGGCTATTCTGCGCTGGTGCACAAGGGAATGACAAAGGGCGACAAGAGGCTGATTATGTCTATTCCTGAGGTGCTTAAAGAAACAGACATTGTGTGTTCTTCAGTAAATGTCGGCACAACGCGCGCAGGAATCAACATGGACGCCGTGAAGCTGATGGGTGAAATCGTCAAAGAAACAGCAGAAAAAACAAAGGATGCAGACGGATTTGGCTGCGCTAAGCTTGTTGTGTTTATGAATGCTGTTGAAGACAATCCGTTTATGGCGGGAGCTTTCTGCGGTGTTGGTGAATATGAGACAGCCATAAATGTGGGCGTGAGCGGTCCGGGAGTTGTGAAATGCGCTTTGGAAAAGGGCAAAGGCAAGCCTTTTGGAGAAGTGAGTGACATTATAAAAAAGACTGCATTTAAAATAACGAGAATGGGACAGCTCGTCGCAAGGGAAGCATCTTTAAGGCTCGGAGTTCCTTTTGGCATCGTCGATTTGTCTTTGGCGCCGACGCCTGCAAGGGGCGACAGCGTGGCATACATATTAGAAGAAATGGGGCTCGAAAAGTGCGGAACGCACGGAACGACAGCGGCTCTTGCTCTTTTAAACGATGCAGTTAAAAAGGGCGGCGTCATGGCGACTTCTTTTGTCGGTGGATTATCGGGGGCATTCATTCCCGTCAGCGAGGATGCCGGCATGATTGAAGCTGTTAAGAGCGGAGCTTTATCGCTTGAAAAGCTTGAGGCTATGACCTGCGTTTGTTCAGTCGGACTCGATATGATTTGCGTTCCCGGAGATACTAAGGCTTCGACAATTTCTGCAATTATTGCAGACGAGGCGGCAATTGGTATGATAAATCAGAAAACAACAGCGGTGAGAATCATTCCTGCACCGGGCAAAAAAGTCGGTGATGTTGTGGAATTTGGCGGCCTTTTAGGCTCGGGCCCTGTTATGAAGGTGAGCGATTTTTCGAGCGAGGAATTTATCTTGCGCGGCGGCAGAATTCCTGCGCCGATACATAGCCTGAAAAATTAACTATAGTGCGGTTATTTATGTAACCGCACTGTTTATTTCTAATGCATTTTTTACAATGTTTTATTGCATTTTTTAACCTTTACTTTTTGAAAACAATGTGTTATACTGCATTTGGAAATATAGTCTATGAACGATATGAAATGATAAATTTAAGGAGGTGGATGAAATGTATAAAGTAGCAATATTAGGATGCGAAAATTCACATGCAAACCATTTTTTAAAGTTTGTCTTAACGGATAAGCTTTACACAGACATTGAGATTGTTGGTGTTTATAGCGAAGATTTTGAAGCAGCAAACAAATTAAAGGATGAGTTTGGTGTTCATGTTGCAGAAAGCTATGATGAATTTGTTGGCAAGGTTGACGGAATCATCATAACAGCGCGTCACGGCGGCAATCACTATAAATATGCAAAACCATACATAGCATCAGGAATTCCTATGTTTATCGATAAGCCGATAGTTGTCACTGAAGAAGATGCGAAAGAGTTCAAGGCAGAGCTCATTAAAAACAATGTCAAAGTGAGCGGTGGTTCTTCACTTAAGCATCCTGACGGCATCGCAGAGCTTAAAAAAGCTGTTGAAGAAGAGACATATGGTGAGGTTATGGGAGCTTTGTTCAGAGCGCCGGTAAACCTTGACAATGAATATGGCGGATTTTTCTTCTATTCACAGCACCTCGTTCAGATGATTTGCGAGGTTTTGGGATATTTCCCGAATTCAGTGGTTGCATTCAAAAACGGAAATAAAATTAATTGCACATTAAGATATGATAATTATGACGCAAACATCATATTCACAGAGAAAAACTCTATGTATTCTGCGTGTGTGAGCTTTGCAAACGAGGTTGTTTTAAAGCCCATCACATTAGAAGGTTGCTACGCAAGAGAGTTTGCTGAATTCTATGAGATTCTTTGCGGAAACGAGCAGCCTCAGTCATATGATGAGTTCTTTGCGCCTGTTTATATTTTAAATGCAATTTATCGTTCGTTAGAGAGCGGTAAGGAAGAAATTATAAAAAGGGGATAGGGATTATGAAAATAGCATTTGCAGGATTTCGCCACAGTCACATTTTCGGGCTTTACAGCTCCGTGATCAGCAGCGTTGATGCTGAACTTTGCGGATGTTTTGAGGAAAATGATGAAATAAGAAAAAGTGTTGAAAAAGAACACAGCATAGAATTTAATTATAAAACCTATGAAGAAATTTTAAACGATGAAAATGTTGAAGCTGTTGCAATTGGAGATTATTACGGCGTTCGCGGAAAACGCGCAATTGAGGCTTTAAAGGCAGGCAAGCATGTGATATGCGACAAACCAATTTGCACAGATTTAAGCGAGCTTGACGAAATTGAAAGACTTAGCAAAGAAAAAAATCTGCAGGTTTGCTGTATGTTTGACCTGCGCTATATGCCACAGATTGAGAAGGCTACTGAAATCATCAGAAAAGGTGGCATCGGCAAGCTTGTCAACATATCATTTACGGGTCAGCATTGCCTTGATTATGGCAACAGACCGTGGTGGTATTTTGAAGAGGGCAAACACGGCGGCACAATTAACGACATTGCAATTCACGGCATTGACTTAATCCGTTTCATGACAGGAAAAAATCTCACTAAAGTCAACTTTGCTAAAACATGGAATGCATATGCTGACAAGGAGCCTGATTTTAAGGATTGCGGTCAGTTTGTGGTCGAGATGGAAGATGTCTCCGTTATGGCTGATGTCTCTTATGCGGCACCGAAATTTGATGGAATTTTGCCGACATATTGGGACTTTTACTTCTGGGGAACAGAAGGAATGATGAAGTTTAACCTGGCTTCAAACAAAATTCATGTGTTTAAAAACACAGAAGAAATCATAGATTGCCCCGAGACAAAGATTGAATATCTCGACGCCTTCATGCTTGAAGCAAAGGGAATTAAAACCATGATGAACACGGAGGAAATTTTAGAATCCCAGAGACAGGTTTTAAAAATTCAGAAGGCTGCAGAAAAATAAGAAGTTTGGTTAAATAAAAGAAAATTAGTTGACAGAATGGTCAAAAAAAGTTATAATTAACTTAATTAAAGAATAACAGGCTGTGAAAATGTGTAAGTAGTGTGCAGAGATTTCTCAAAGAGAGGAAGCATCGGCGGCTGTGAGTGTTTCTGTGAAAGCTGTGCATGAATTTCAGCATTGGAGCCTTCTGTGAAAAGCGCGTTTTTTATCACGCATTAAGCAGATGCGACTGCCGCAAAAAAAGCAGAAAAGAGTGCAGAGAATTTTCTCTGAACAAGGGTGGTACCGCGAGCAATCTCGTCCCTTTGGGGAGATTGCTCTTTTTTTATGATAATTTTCCATTTATTATAGGAGGTTAATATGAACGAAAAGATCAAGCAGCTAAAGAGTAAAATCGAACAAGAGCTTTTAAAAAAGCTCTCAAGAGAAGAATTTAAAAAACTCAGAGAACAATATTTAAGCACAAAGGCGGGAGAAATCCCGAATCTGATGAAGGAAATGAAAAACATTCCAAAAGAGGACAGACCTCAGTTTGGTAAAATCATAAACGAATTTAAAAACTGGGCAGAGGAAAAATTTGCTTCTGTCGATGCCGCCATTAAAAAAGAAGAGCTTGATAAGGCTAATCTTCAAGAAGCGGTTGATGTTACCATGCCTGCGAAAAAGAATGAAACGGCATCGCTTCACCCGACGACAATTGTTAAGCAGGAAATCATAAGGATTTTTGCGGGACTTGGATTTGATGTTTTTGAGGGGCCTGAAATCGAGACTGATTATTATAATTTCACGGCGCTCAATGTGCCGGCTGACCACCCTGCAAGAGCAGAGCAGGACACATTTTATATCACGGAAAATATTCTTTTAAGAACGCAGACCTCTCCCGGTCAGATAAGAACTATGGAGGTCAAAAAGCCGCCTATCAAGGTTTTGAGCCCAGGGCGAGTTTTCCGTTCGGACTATGATGCGACACATTCACCAATGTTTCACCAGATGGAAGGTCTTGTTGTTGATAAAAACATTTCAGTTTGTGACCTTTATGGTATGCTTGACTTGTTCGCAAAAGAAATGTTCTCATCAGAAGCAAAGACAAGACTCCGTCCTTCATATTTCCCATTCACAGAGCCGAGTGTTGAGGTTGATGTGACATGCTGCGAATGTGGAGGCAGCGGATGCAGACTCTGCAAGGGAACAGGCTGGATTGAGGTTTTAGGCGGAGGCATTGTGAACAGAAAAGTTTTGGAAAACTGCGGAATTGACCCTGACGAATATTCGGGGCTTGCTTTCGGCATAGGCATAGACAGAATAACTATGCTTAAATATGGCATAAATAATATTCACATTCTGTTTGAGAATGATGTCAGAACTTTAAAACAGTTTAAACAGCAGAATATTGGTTAAGAAAGGAAGGATATAGATGTTATTACCGCTCAGTTGGTTAAATGATTATGTGGATGTCAGCGACATTTCAATAGAAGAACTTGAAACAAAGCTTTTCTCAAGCGGGTTTGAGGTTGAGGAAACAAAATATTTAGGCGAAGAGTTAGAAAAGGTTGTGGTTGGTAAAATCAAGAAAATCACAAAGCACGAAGATTCTGACCATCTTCAGATTTGCATTGTCGATTGCGGAGAAAAATATGGCAGAGACATTCAGATTGTGACAGGTGCGCAGAATGTTTTTGAAGGGGCTCTTGTTCCCGCTGCTTTAGATGGCTCATCTCTTCCGGGTGGCGTGAAAATCAAGAAGGGAAAGCTGAGAGGCGTTGAGTCAAACGGCATGCTTTGCTCAGGTGAAGAGCTTGGAATAAATGACAACTGGTATGAAGGAGCAGAGGTTCATGGAATCCTCATTTTGAAAGAAGATGCTCCCATTGGAGAAGATATTGCAAAGGTTGTGGGGCTTGATGATTATGTTTTTGATATCAGCATAACTGCAAACCGTCCTGACTGTCAGTCGATTCTGGGAATGGCAAGAGAGGTTGCCGCAATATTTGACCGTCCGCTGAAAGCTCCTCTTATGACATATGAGGCTTCAGAGAGTGCTGATGATGACGAAATCACAGCTGTGGTAGAAGCGTTTGACTTATGTCCAAGATATATTGCCCACTATGTTAAGGATGTTAAAATTGAAGCATCTCCGCTCTGGATGAGAAAAAGACTTGCTTTAGTTGGAATCAATGCAATAAACAACATAGTTGACATCACGAACTTCGTTTTGATGGAGCTCGGTCAGCCTATGCACGCTTTCGACCTTTCAACATTAGAAGGAAAGGGAATCAGAGTCAGAAGAGCAAAAAAAGGCGAAAAGATTACAACGCTTGACGAAAAAGAGTTCGAGCTTTGCGAAAACAATCTCGTGATATGTGACCTTAAAAAGCCTGTTGCTCTTGCGGGAATCATGGGTGGCTTAAACAGCGAAATAAAAGAAACAACTAGGGATGTTTTGTTTGAATCTGCAAAATTTGCCCGTGACAGCATTAGAAAAACATCAAGAAGCTTAGGTCAGACTTCAGATTCAAGCGCTAAATTCTGTAAGGGTGTTGATGAATATACAACAGAGTGTGCAGAAAATCGCGCCCTTCATCTGATTGAAGAGCTTTCCTGCGGAACTGTTTCAAAAACACGCATAACTTGTGCTGAAAAAGAGCTTTCGCCAAAGGTTATAAAAACAACCTTTGCTAAAATCAACAAGGTTTTAGGAATTGAAGTTAAGCCCGAAATTATCACAGATATCTTAAAGAGACTTGATTTTGTGGTCAGCGCATCAGGCGAAAACATAACGGTTTCAGCCCCTCTCTACAGGGAAGATGTTGAAAGCTATGAGGACTTGGCAGAGGAAGTTATCAGAATTTACGGTTATGAACACATAATCCCTCAGCATCTTAAATTTGCCGAGATAACAAATGGCGGACTTACGGAAAAGCAGCAGTTTGAGATGAAAACTAAAAACGCGCTCAAAATGCAGGGCGCATATGAGACAATAAACTTCAGCTTCTATTCGCAGAAGGATTTAGATATGCTTCACATAGCTGAAGATGCCCCCGAAAGAAAAGCAATAAGAATAGAAAATCCGATAAGTGAAAACTATTCGATTATGGCAACGACACTGGCCCCCATAATGCTTAACACTATTGTTAAAAACTACAGAAACGGAAATGATGAAGGAAGATTCTTTGAAATTGCAAATGTATTCTTAGCAAAGGAATTCCCGCTTTCATCTCTTCCGCATGAGAGAAAAACAATTTCTGTCGGTGCTTTTGGAGATGGTGAAGATTTCTTCACTTTTAAAGGAATCATTGAAGGAATAGCCGACGATTTTAATCTCACATTCTCATATCAGAAGGGCCAAAAATCGTTCCTTCATCCCGGAATAACAGCAGACATTATCTGCGAGGGAGAGACTATAGGCTACATAGGACAGCTTTCGCATGAGATAAGCGAGGAGATGTCTCTTGGTAAATGTGCGTTCATCGGAGAGATTGATTATGAAAAGCTTTCCGCGCTCTATAAATCAGCAATGAAATACAGACCGATTTCGCAGTTTGCTGATATTGTAAGAGACTTTGCGTTTGTTTGCGATGAGCAGGTAACATGCGGGGAGATTGAGGATTCCATCAGAAAATCATGCAAATATGTGACAAGCATCAAGCTTTTTGACATATTCCGCGGAAAACAGATTGGCGAGGGAAAGAAGAGTATGGCGTTTAATGTCATTATTTCTCCTGAAGAAAAGGGCTTTTCCGATAAAGAAATAGAGAAGTTCACTTCGAAGATTTTAAAGGATTTGGAATTTAAGCTCGGAATTTCATTGAGATAAAAAAATATGAGTTCGTTTAAAAACCGAACTCATATTTTTTTTGTTTCGCTGATGTTTTGTTTTTCGGTGTGTCTTTTGTCCCAACGCCTGTAAAACAATAAGCCGCCGACAGAAAATATTGCAACAATTCCATAAATTACAGCAAGCCTTAAAAAGTCTTTGTCAGCAAAGGCGTCTCCCGCATAGGTTGATGTGATGATTGAGGGGAGTCTTGCAAAAATTGTGATTAACAGGAAATCCTCCAGCTTAATTTTTGTGAGTGGGGCAATGTATGTAATCAAATCTTTTGGGGTTCCCGGAATGAAAAACAAGAAAAAAATGAGCCTTTTGAGTCGTTTTTCGTCCTGAAGAAATTTATATTTATTCATTATTTTGCTCCCAGCCACTCTTTGGGCAAGACCTCTGCCAAAAAAACGGACAGCTTTAAAGATGATAATTTGCCCAATTGCTATGCCGAAAGTGCAGAAGAGTAGGCCACCGAGCCAGCCATATATCGCTCCTGCAACAAATTCTATTGCCTCGCCCGGAATGAAAGCTATGATAATCTGGGCAATCTGAATTAAAAGCATAACAAAAAAGCCCCAGACGCCAAAGCCCTCAATATATTCTTTGAAAGTTTCCGGATGATTGTATGATTTAATGAGCGGAAAAGAAACAGAAAAGAGAACTGTCATTGCCGCTAAAAATATTAAAAAAGAAATTATGTTATAGGTTCTCTTTTTCATAGCACACCTCAAAGATTTCTATAATTTGTAGTATATATTAAACTTTTAGTAATTTCAAACGATAGGACAATTTGTTACATAAATTTAATAAAAGTTGAAAAAATATCTATGCTTTGTTGAGAATTTAAACAATAAAACCATACATTAATATTCAAAAGTTTGGCGACTTTTCTGTGCGCTGTTCCGTTATGCAGCCTATAAGGGCTTGGAGGCTTTAACTCTCGAGGAAAATCTTGGCTTTAGTGATGCAGAGGAAATTTCAGAATATGCAATTTCTGCTATGAACTGGGCAGTGGGAAGCGGCCTCATAAACGGAAAGACAGAAAGCACTTTAAATCCGAAGGATAATGCAACAAGAGCTGAAATAGCAGCAATTCTTCACAGATTTATTGAAGGAAATAAATAATTTATGTTTTAATAAAAATATCCCGATTTTCAGTCGGGATATTTTTTTGTCTGAAGGCTTCAAAATGGCGACTGTTATTGACTTTTTCAACATATGTGTTATAATTAGCATATACGGAATTTTGCTTTGCAAAATCCCTGCGGGATTAGACCCGCTTGCACCCCTTCGGGTCGCAAATGCTAATTGACGGCGTCGCAAAAATGCCCTTGCAAGCAAGCATTTCTTGCTCCTGGTAGAATTGGCATATAAATCATATGATGATTTTATTTTATAAAATCCCTAAAGCCTTTCGGCTTTTACGGTCCTTGACCGTTGCAAAACTCTCGGCGTCGCAAAAATGCCCTTGCGAGCAAGCATTTTCAGAATTAGTATAGATGGAATTTTCGTTATGACAGGGTGGTTTTTTTAGCTGACACACATTTAATTATTGAATGGAGACTTGAAATGAGAGAAAAGATATACACAATTCCGCTTTCGGAAGCATATGAAAGCCCTTCTGAATGTCCTTTCTGCTTGATTGAGGAAAAGCTTGAGAAGGAGTCTGTCGAATATGCTCTTGGGGCGTCTATGATGGAACCTGATTCCAGAATTATTTCAAATGAGAAGGGCTATTGCAGAAGACATTTTAAAATGATGCTTTCCGAACAGAAGGCGCTGAGTCTTGCTCTTGTTTTAGACACTCATTTAAACGAGACAGTCAGAAAAATCAAAGATGCCTCAAAGGAGAAACAGGCAAGGAAGATGTTTAAAAAAGATGGCGAGGACAGACTTTTGTCTTTAGTCAGCTCAATTAACGATTCTTGTGTTATTTGCGAGAAGATAGAAACGACTTTAGAAAAGTTTGCGGAAGTTTTCTGGTATTTATATAAAACAGAGAAGGACTTTAAGGAAAAGGTTCTGTCAAGTCAGGGTTTTTGCCTCCATCATTTTTGTCAGGTTATGTCAAAAATTGACTCGGAGTTTTCGGGAAAGGCAAAAGAAAAGGCAAGAGCGGAGATTTGTGAGCTTGAAATCAACAATTTAGAACGAATCAACGAAGAGGTTAATTGGTTCACAAAGAAATTTGACTACAGATTCACAAATGAGCCATGGAAAAATTCCAAGGATTCCCCGCAAAGAGCAATTTTAAAATTATCAAAATTTTAAGGTGATTTTTATGTTAACAATAGGCGTGACAGGTGGAACAGGAAGCGGGAAAAGCACGGTTTGCTCATATTTAAAAGAAAAAGGGGCTAAAATCATTGATGCGGATGCTTTGGCGCGAGAGATTGTGGAAAAGGGAAAACCTGCGCTTTCTGAAATCGTGGAAGCTTTTTCTGATGAGATTTTGCTTTCGGATGGAAGCCTTGACAGAAAAAAACTTGGCGAAATTGTTTTTGCTTCATCTGAAAAGCTTAATATTTTAAACGAAATTACACATAAATATATTATAGAGGAAATTAAAAAGAGAGTTTCAAACAGTGAGGCGGCGCTGACTGTCATTGATGCCGCATTGATTTTTGAGACGGAACTTTTTAAGCTATGCGATAAGACCATAGCTGTTGTTGCCAAAAAAAAAGAGAGAGAAAAGAGAATTATTAAAAGAGATGCTCTTTCAGATAGAGTGGCAAAAAACAGAATTGCATCACAAAAAGAAAATGATTTCTATGAAAAGAATTCAGATTTTGTGATAGTTAATGATGGAGACTTGTCCGACCTTGAATTAAAAATTGATGAGGTTTTAAAGGAGTTAATGTGAAAAAAAGCAGAGGAATAATATTTATCGTAGCAATTGCAATTTTTGCAAGTCTTATCTATTCAGTCACAAAGACTGTTTTTCCACTTAAACACGAGAACTACATATTGAAATATTCAAACGAATATGAGGTTGACCCATATCTCATTATGGCGATAATTAAAGCAGAAAGCAACTTTGATGAAGCGGCTGTTTCTTCAAAAAGTGCTACGGGGCTGATGCAGATTACGAAAAGCACAGCTTACTGGATTGCGGATAAACTCACCATTTCAGATTTTGAATATAAAAGAGACATTGTCAAGCCCGAAATTAACATTAAAATGGGATGCTTTTATGTTGATTATCTTCTCAAAATGTATTCGGGAAGGGAAAAATGTGCACTTGCGGCTTATAATGCAGGGTTTAACAATGTTGACAGATGGCTTTCAGACAGTGATTTTTCAAGGGACGGAGAGATTTTAGATAAAATACCGTTTCCTGAAACTGAAAAATATGTTAGAAAAATTTCAAATTACCAAAAAATTTATAAATTTCTTTATAAAGATGTGGTCGGCTGAGAAAAGATAAAAATCTGCAGGACAGAGGGATTTAAATGAACAAAGAAAAATTTTTAATACTCGACGCAAACAGCATAATAAACAGAGCGTTTTACGGGGTGCGTCTCCTTACCACAAAGGACGGGACATACACAAACGCAGTCTATGGCTTTTTAAATATTATGTTTAAATATATTGAAGAAATCAATCCTTCATATATTGCGGCAGCTTTTGATTTGAAAGCACCGACCTTCAGACACAAAATGTTTGATGGATATAAGGCTACAAGAAAGGGAATGCCTGAAGAGCTTGTGCCGCAGGTTCCGCTTCTTAAAAAAGTGCTTTCTGCGATGAATATTGCAATTCTTGAAAAAGAAGGCTATGAAGCTGACGACATAATCGGAACTGTTGCAAGAAAATGTAGCGAGGAAGGGCTTGAGTGTGATATTTTAACGGGCGACAAGGATGATTTGCAGCTTGCAAGCGAAACTAATAAGATTTATCTTGTCACAACCCGCATGGGAAACACAGACACAGAAATTTTCGATAGCGGTAAGGTTTTTGAAAAATATGGAGTGACGCCTTCTGAATTCATTGATGTTAAAGCCATTATGGGAGACACTTCTGACAACATACCGGGAGTTAAGGGCATTGGTGAAAAGGGGGCTCTTTCTCTTGTTTCAGAATTTAAAACGCTTGAAAACATCTATGATAATCTCGACAGCGACAAAATAACAAAATCCTTAAGACAAAAGCTCTCAGAAGGAAAGGAAACAGCGTTTTTAAGCAGAGCTTTAGCGACAATTGATGTTTTTGTTCCCATATGCTTTGAATGTGTTGATGCTAGAGTCAAAGAATATGATGAAACCACTCTGTTTGAGATTTTCACAAGACTGGAATTTAAAAGCTTCTTAAAGAAGCTTGGCAGAACATATGCAAAAGAAGAACTGAAAACAGAAGAAGTTAAGACAGAAATTAGAGAGCTTGAAAACAATGAAGTTGCCGAAGCTTTGCTGGGCGGAGAAAAGACAGCGTATTTAATTGATTATGAACATAAAAAGCTATATTTTGCAAACAAAAAGGAAGTTTGCTTCTCTGTTTTCATAAATGATGAAACAATCAAAAGCGTTAAAGAATTTTTTGCTGATGAAACAATCAGAAAAGTTGCTCACAATTTTAAGGAAGATATAATCTATCTTTCTGAAATGAAAATTGAAACTTTTAACAATGTGTTTGACACGGAGATTGCAGCATATCTTATCGAGCCATCAAGAAAAAACTATTTGATAGAGGAGCTTTTATTTGATTTTTGCGGAATTGTTCTTTCAAAAAACGAATCGGGCGGAGCCGTTCAGCTTTCGTTAGATGGAGAAGAGGAGGAAGAAGAATATCTCCATAATTTTGCGGTGGCGCTTTTGTGTCTTGAAAGCATTGAGGCAGAAAAACTGAAAGAGACAGAGCAGGAAAAGCTTTTCTATGAGATTGAAATGCCGCTTGTTTTTGTTCTTGCAAAAATGCAGATGACAGGTGTTTTGGTAAACACAGAAATGCTTTCGGAATTTGGTGTGATGC
This sequence comes from Clostridia bacterium, assembly GCA_045576235.1. Classification (GTDB taxonomy): domain Bacteria; phylum Bacillota; class Clostridia; order UBA1381; family UBA9506; genus SIG437. Next base: position 55,524 of record JAZNGA010000017.1, on the reverse strand, counting down.
TCACAGAAAAAATAGAAAAGTTAACAGAGGAAATCTATTTGCTGGGAGAGGGTGAGTTTAACATTAATTCGCCAAAGCAGCTTGGCGAGGTTCTTTTTGAAAAGCTCCGCTTAAAAGCAGTGAAAAAGACAAAAACAGGATATTCAACAAATGCAGAAACGCTTGAAAAGCTGTTGGGGGAGCATCCGATTGTTGAGAAAATTTTAGAATACCGCCAGCTGTCAAAGCTTAATTCGACATATGTTGTCGGACTGAAAAACGAAATAAATAAAGAAACGGGAAGAATTCACTCAAGCTTTAATCAAACCGTCACCCAGACAGGCAGAATAAGCTCAACAGAACCTAATTTGCAGAACATTCCGGTAAGGACAGAGCTCGGCAGGGAAATGAGAAAAATGTTTATAGCAGAAAACGGCTTTTCTTTAGTCGGTGCTGACTATTCGCAGATTGAGCTGAGGGTCTTAGCCCATATTGCAGGCGATAAAAACATGATTAAAGCGTTTAAAGGAGGAAAGGATATTCATTCATCAACAGCGTGCAGAATTTTTGCATGTAGTGAAAAGGACATCACTCCTGCTATGAGAACTGCGGCAAAGGCGATAAATTTTGGGCTTATTTATGGAAAAGGTGAATTTTCTCTTGCTAAAGACCTCGGTATTTCAATGAAAGAGGCAAAGGAATATATTAATGACTATTTAGGAAGCTATCCCGATGTGCAGAAATATATGAAAGACATTGTCGCTTTTGCGCATGAAAAGGGCTATGTGACGACGATGTTCGGGAGAAGACGAGAGATAACAGAGCTTGCGTCAAAGAATTTTCAGCTTCGTTCATTTGGAGAACGCGCCGCACTCAACACGCCGATTCAGGGAAGTGCTGCCGACATAATTAAGCTGGCTATGGTGAGAGTCTTTGAAAAGCTTAAGGAAAACAACTTAAAATCGCGCCTGATTTTGCAGGTGCATGACGAACTCATAGTTGAAGCAGAAAATAGCGAAATCGAGATTGTTAAAGAGATTTTAAAAACAGAAATGGAAAATGCTTGCAAAATGGCAGTTCCTCTTAAAACTGATATGAATGTCGGAAAAAGCTGGTATGATACAAAATGATAAAAGAGGTGTGATATGTCTTTTTCAGCTGATGTAAAGGAAGAGCTGTGTAAATGCAGTTTAGAGAGCGCGTGTTGTAACAGAGCAGAGCTTGCGGCAATAGTGTCCTTTTGCGGAAGTGTTGTGACAAGACCTGAGGGAAGCGCGCTCAGAATCAGAACGGAAAACTTCAATGTGGCAAAACGAACACAAAAGCTTTTTGAACTCGTTTTCGGGTTTAACATAGATATAACAGAGCGTGCAAAAAAAAGCGGCGGTAGCACTTTTGCGATGTATATTTACGAGCAGTCGCAGCTTTTGAGTGCTATGAATAAGCTCGGACTGTTGATTAATAAAATAATAAAGTTTAACATCAATCCGTTTATTGTTCAGGAAGAGTGTTGCAAAAGAGCATATTTAAGAGGTGCTTTTTTAGGCGGAGGCTCTGTCACTTCTCCAAAAAAAAGCTACCATTTTGAGATAGAAACTCACTATCAGGGATTGTCACGGGATTTCGTTGAGCTTTTATTAGAGCAGGATATTGAAGCAAAGACGGTCATGAGAAAATCACTTTCCGTTATCTACATAAAGGAAAGCGAGGCTATAGCCGACATCATTGCTTTGATGGGGGCAACTGATTCGATGATTGAGCTTTATAATGTTAAAATGGAAAAAGACTATAAAAATAACATAAACAGGCAGGTAAATTGCGAGACGGCAAACTTGAAAAAGCAGGGAGATGCTGCGGCAAAACAGATTGTTGCAATAAAAAAGCTCGTGTCAGACAAAAGGGTGAATCTTCCCGACCAGCTAAAAGAGCTTGCTGCAATAAGGGTCGAATATCCGGAGGCAAGCTTAAAAGAGCTTGGAGAAATGTTATCGCCGCAAATAAGCAAGTCAGGTGTTAACCACAGGCTTAAAAAGCTTATTGAAATGGCGGAAAAAGCGGAAAATAACTGACAGTGAAGATAAGGAAGTGTGAATGTGGCACTTGACGGTGTTTTTATAAATGCATTAGCGAGAGAATTTAACGAAAAATTCACTATGCTCAGGATAGATAAGATATATCAGCCTGAACACGATGAGTTGCTGATTTTTCTGCATGGAAAAAGTGGTAGCTTCAGGCTTTGCTTAAGCGCAAATGCATCGCTGGCAAGGGCATATATTTCAGAAGATGCAAAGGGAGCAAAGAGTGAGCCGCCTGTTTTCTGTATGCTTTTGAGAAAGCACTTGGCCGGCGGAAAAATTTTAAGGGTTTATCAACCTGATTTTGAGCGTGTTATAAAATTTGAGATAGAGAGTGCAAATGCGCTTGGTGATTTGACTGTTAAAACGCTTGTTGTGGAAATTATGGGCAGACATTCAAACATCATTTTAGTTGATGAAAATGAAAAGATAATAGACAGCATTAAAAGGGTTGATTTTTCTGTGAGCTCTGTAAGGCAGATTCTTCCCGGTTTAAGATATGAAAATCCGCCTTCGCAGGGCAAGAAAAATCCGCTTCTTTGCGGAGTGGGAGATTTTTTAGAGGCGCTCGAAAACAGTGATAAAAAAGCAGATAAGTGTATCCTGGATGCATTTACAGGTGTGAGCCCTTTAACTGCCAGAGAAATTGTGTATAGAGGAACTAAAGAGACAGACATTAATGCCTCCGAGCTTAAAACTTCTCAGAAGCTTGACATCGCAACTGAAGCCTATAAGCTTTTTCAGGCTGTTTTAAACGGAGAGGAAGAGCCGTGCTATCTTGTGAACTCCGAAACGAAAAAACACATTGATTTCTCGGCTGTTCGCATAACTCAATATGAAAACATGGCAGAAATCATCTTTTTTAGCTCTCCTGCAGTTTTGGTTTATGAATATTATAAAGAGCGTGGCAGAAAAGAGCAAAACCAAAGGCGCAATGCAGAGCTTTTGAAAATTGTGACAAACAACATAGAAAGATGTGTTAAAAAAATTGAGCGGCAAACAAGAGAGCTTGCCGACACTGAAAAAAAGGACGAGTGGAAAATCTGGGGAGAACTGATTACTGCTAATATTTATAAAATTAAGCAGAGTGATAAAACAGTTTGTCTTGAAAATTATTATGAAGACGGGATGCCGGAGATAACAATTCCGCTTGACACATCTGTCACTCCCGCGCAAAATGCACAGCGATATTTTAAAAAATATTCCAAGGCAAAAACAGCCGAACTTGAGCTTACAAAGCAACTTAAAATTGCAAAAGAGGAGCTTTTCTATTTAGAAAGCGTTGAAGAGGAAATTGAAAAGGCTGAAACAGCAGAGGCTCTTTCGGAAATTGCGGAGGAGCTTTATGAAGAAGGCTACATCAAGCGCAACTTAAAGGAAAAAAAGAAAAAGCAAAACAAACAGGCGATGCCGCTTGAGACAAAAACAAGTGATGGTTTTTGCGTGCTTGTCGGGAAAAATAATAAGCAAAATGATTATTTGACATGCAAAATGGCACATAATAACGATTTGTGGTTTCACACAAAAGACATTCATGGTTCACATGTTGTTATGAGATTTGAACAAGGCAGAGAGTTTACAGATAGCGCCATAATTGAGGCGGCAGGATTTGCCGCATATTATTCCAAAGCGAGAAATTCTGAAAATGTTCCCGTTGACTACACGAAAATTAAATTTGTGAAAAAACCGTCAGGTGCTAAACCCGGTTTAGTGATTTACACCGATTATAGCACAGTTTACGCTACTCCAAAAATAGCAGAGGAGAAATAGGTTATGGATAAAACAGAAAAGAAAATTATTTCAGCAAACAGAAAAGCAAGACACGACTATTTCGTTGAAGAAACAATAGAGGCAGGCATTGAGCTTTTTGGAACAGAGGTTAAATCCGTGCGAGCGGGAACGGTTAATTTAAAAGACAGCTTCGTTTCTTTTAAAGGAGGAGAAGCAAGAGTTTTAGGTATGCATATTTCACCTTATGAAAAGGGGAATATTTTTAATAAAGACCCTTTAAGAGAAAAAAGACTGCTTCTTCATAAAAAAGAAATTGCAAGCCTTTATGGTGCGGTTAAGCAGGACGGATATTCTGTCATTCCGCTTTCTGTTTATTTAAAGGGAAGCCTTGTCAAAATTGAACTTGGTCTTTGCAAGGGAAAGAAAAACTATGATAAACGCGCAGATTTAGCAAAGAAAGATGCGGAGAGAAAGATTGAAAAGGCATTAAAGCAGAGAAATTTGGGATAAAAAAACTGTAGCAAAATGTGTTTTGCTACAGTTTTTTTGTTTTTGGTTAAAACGCCTTTTTATAAATTTCAAGAATTTCTTCCGGCGTTGTCTCTTTTGGGTTTCCGCCCGTGCAGACATCGGCAAATGCTGCTTGTGCAAGAGACTCTAAATCGGCTTCTCTGACGCCAATTTCAGAAAGCTTCTGCGGAATGTCAAGACTTGTTGCAAGTCTTCTCACAGCATCCACCGCTGCTTTTCTATATTCAGAAGGAGACATCTCGCACGCGTTTTCTATGCCGAAGGCTTTAGCAATATGCATATATTTTTCGCCTGTTGCGTCTGCGTTATATTCCATAACATAAGGAAGCAGGAGCGCGTTTGCAACGCCGTGGGGAGTGTCGTAAAAAGCACCTAACGGATGAGCCATTGAGTGCACAATGCCAAGACCGACATTTGAAAAGGCCATGCCTGCAACATATTGCGCAATTCCCATATCATTTTTTGCCTCGTTGTCGCCGTCACAGGCTTTTTTTAAGCTTTTTGCAATCATCTGGATAGATTTAAGCGTGAGCGTGTCAGTAAGCGCCCAGGCTCCTTTTGTGATATATCCTTCAATTGCGTGAGTCAGGGCATCCATTCCCGTTGCGGCAGCCAGGCCTTTTGGCATACTTGCCATCAGTTCAGAGTCAACTATTGCCACAAGCGGAATGTCACCCGGGTCAACACAAACAAACTTTCGCTTGTTTTCGCTATCAGTTATAACATAGTTAATAGTAACCTCTGCCGCCGTTCCTGCTGTTGTGGCAACTGCTATGTGGGGAACGCTTTTGTTTTTAGTGTCAGCTACGCCCTCCAATGAAACAACATCGGAAAATTCGGGATTTGCGATAATCATACCGATTCCCTTTGCTGTGTCGATAGATGAGCCTCCGCCGACGGAAATGAGATAGTCTGCGCCTGAATCCTTAAAAGCTTTAACTCCGTCTTTGACATTTTCTACAGTTGGGTTTTGCTTTATGTTGTCGAAAACCTCGTAGGCAAGAGAGTTTTCTTTTAAAACATCAATTACCTTTGTTGCAACATTAAATTTCATTAAGTCCTTGTCCGTCACTAAAAGTGCTTTTTTAAAGCCTCTTTTTCTGACCTCGTCTGCAATTACACTTCTTGCACCAGGACCGAAATAAGATGTCTCATTTAAAATCATTCTTTTTATCATTTTGATTTCTCCTTAAAATTTTTAGTCAAGGTTGAAGGATTTATTGATTTCCTCAACCTGTTTTTCATTTATCCTTACAATATCACCAAGCTGCTTTGTGAATATCAGCGCTTTTGCTGAAAATTCGGCAACTTCCAAGCGGTCAAAAGCCTTTAACATACTGTCTCCTGTCGTGATAATACAGCTGTTTGAAACCATGACAACGGGCGTGCTTGCATCAATGGTGTTTGCGACGGTTTCCGGTTTGGAATATGCCTCGTCAAAGCTTATTCTGGGAATGTCGCGGAGCATAATATAGCTTTCGGGAATTGTCCTTGAGTCAAATTCAGCATCTGTTATGGCGAAAGCCATAACATTTGGAGGATAGGCAACTATGACAGAGTTTATATCAGGATGCTTTTTATAAATCTCCATGTGGAGCTGAACGCTTCTGCTTGGATTTTTGCCTTTTTCCCTGCACCCGTTTTTGATTGCCACGATGTCATCGGGCTCAAGATACATTCTGTCTTTATCAAAGGGGGTGATTATAAATGTTTCGTTGTCAATTCGTCTTGAATATGTGCCCTGAGTTGAGCTGAAAAGTCGTTGTTTATAGGCTCTTTCGACATATCTGCACATTTGTCTGCGTTCCTGCTTTTCATAGCTTGAAGGGATGTGGTCGTCGTAGTCTTTGAGCTCGGGTGGAGTCTGCGTGTTTCTTGCGACCTCATAGTCTTTATTTGTGAGTGACTGAGGCTTTCCTAAAAGAAGTGCATTAATTTCAAGTCTTGCACCAAATTCTAATGTTTCAAAAATTTTGAAGGCTTCAAAGATGTTTTCTGCTGTTATGATAACGCCGTGATTTTCAAGCATGACTGTGTTGACATCTCTATCAAACGCCTCTAAAATTCTGTCACCTAAAAGCTCGCTTCCCGGAATTTCATATTTTGCCATTTTTATTCCGCCGCGTTCATACAGTCTGTATAGCTCTGTTGTTATGTCTGTTTTTGGATTTTGTCTGACTATGCTGAAGGCAACGAGTGCGGGTGGATGAGCGTGGAGCACAGCTTTCACATCAGGTCTTGAATGCATAATTGCACTGTGGAACGGAAGCTCAATGGAGGGCTTATGTCTGCCGATTATCTCGCCATCTTTAGTTATTCTCATGATGTCGCTTTCTGTCAGGCTTCCCTTGTCAACGCCGCTCGGGGTTATATAAATATCACCTCGGTCATCCATGATTGAGAGGTTTCCTCCTGAGGTTGTCGTCATCTGATAGCGGTAAATTCTGTTCATGATTTTAACAATCTGCTCGCTGGGGTGCATCATTTCAAAGTTCATAGAAAAATCCTTTCTGAAAAAAATAAAGGCACAAGAGAAAATCTCTTATGCCTTTCTAAAAGTGTCTTTTATTTTATTTTAATTAAATTTTGCATATTTTTTAAATTCTTCATATGCAGCATCCCATTCATCACCGTTTTCCGGCTCATAGATGTTAATCGGGAATGAATTTTTAACAGAGGCTCTTGCTTCTTTTAAATCGGCCACCTTGCCGAGAGCCATGAGCTGAACTAAAGCATTTCCCGTGCCTGTTGCTTCAACGGGACCTGCAATAACTTTTCTCTTTGTTGCGTTTGCCACAAAGCCGCAGAACATTTTATCTTTGATTCCGCCACCGAGCATGTGGATAACTTCAATTTTTTCTTTGCTGATATCTTCAAGAGCATCAACAACCATACGGCATTTGAAAGCTAAGCTCTCTAAAGCACATCTGATTATTTCGCCCTGACCTTCGGGCACAGGCTGACCTGTTTCTTCGCAGAATTTTCTTATTTTCTTTGGCATGTTGCCCGGGGTTGCAAAATCGTGATAGTCAGGGTCAATGAACGACTTGTGAGGAGTGCTTTTCGTTGCTGCCTGTTCCAGTTCGTCAAACGAAAGAAGGTTTCCTTCTCGTCCCCACTGGCGTCTGCTTTCCTGAACAATCCATAAGCCCATGATGTTTTTTAAGAAACAATATTTATCGCAAACACCGCCTTCATTTGTGAAGTCATATTTGAAGGTCACATCATTTATCTGCGGTTTCAAACTTTCTGTTCCCATCAAAGCCCAAGTTCCCGTACTGATATATGCATAGTTATAGTCCTCTGTCACAGGGAGGCTCGCGATGGCAGAAGCTGTGTCGTGAGAGCCGACTGCGATTACGGGGATTTTTGGACAACCAAGCTCTTCGCAGAGCTCATCAGTCAGATAGCCGACAATCTCTCCCGGTTTTATTATGTCACAGAAAATGTTTGGTATGCCGAATTTTTCCAAAAGTTCAACATCCCATGTTTTTGCTTCTGCATTTAGAAGCTGAGAGGTTGAGGCTTCTGTGTATTCATTTTTCATTACTCCCGTGAGGAAATAGTTGAAAATGTCGGGAATAAACAAAGCCTTTTTTGCAATCTTCATTGCCGCGTCATCTTTAGCGGCCATGAGCTGGAAAAGAGTGTTAAAAAAGTTGAACTGAATGCCTGTTTTATCGAAAATATATCTTTTTCCAACCTTTTCATCGGCCAGCTCAATCATGCCGTTTGTTCTTTCGTCCCTGTAGTGATAGGGATTTCCGAGCATCTCGCCCTTTTCGTCAAAAAGTCCGAAATCGACGCCCCATGTGTCAATGCCTATGGAAAGGATGTCTCTGTGTCCTGCGTTGATTGTCTTTAAAATTCCTTGCTTAATTTCGTGGAAAAGTCTTAAAATGTCCCAATGGAAGCTTTTTCCCGTCATGACCGGGTCGTTTGAAAATCTATGCATTTCTTCGATTTCAAGCTTTTTTCCATCGTGAGTGAAAAGAAGAGCTCTGCCGCTTGATGCACCGAAGTCAAATGCTAAAACCTTGCTTTTTTCTGCCATAAAACAATCTCTCCTTATATTTAATTAATGCGTTTTTCAAAAGAATATACTTTACATAATTATACCACATTAAGCAAATATTTCAAGTGATTTATATGATAATGTTAATTTTAATTTATTATGCACGAATTTATAAAAATAATTAAAATATTACGAAATTATTAAAAAATTCGTAAAAAAGGTTGACAAACAAGTATTAAACTGCTATAATAATTTTGTAATAACTTCGTAATACATATTTTTTCGGGGGTTCACCTAATAATGAATTTATTTAAGAGAACAGCGATTTCATTCCTTTTAATATTTGTTTTTATGTTTTCAAGCTTAGGCTTTGTTGTTTCTGCTGAAAGATATCCTTTTGTCGGCATCATAACAGGAAACGATGTCAACATAAGAACAGCACCGAGCATTGATGCTGAGATCGAGGGTTCTGTCAATCGCGGTGTTGTCGTTGATGTTTATGAAAAAGAGGGCGATTGGTATAAAATCGGAACAAGTCCTGAGACTTTTGCCTATGTTTTCGCGTCTTATGTAGCCGAAAGAACAGCAGAGATTGCTTCACGAATGGCAGCATCTTATGGCGGCGGAAGAGCGGCAGAGCTTGCGAAAAATTATCTTGGCGTGCCTTATGTTTATGGCGGAACAAGCCCTTCAGGTTTTGATTGCTCCGGTCTTGTTTACTATGTTTATAAGCAGCTTGGCTACACGCTTGAGAGAACAGCTGATGGTATGCTCTCAAACGGAGTTCCCGTTGAAAAGAATGAGCTTCTTCCGGGAGATGTTGTGATGTTTAAGCGTCCGGGAAGCAGTTATGTTCACCATGTCGGCATTTATGTCGGTGATGGAATGATGATTCATGCGCCTCAGACAGGCGAAGTTGTGAAATATACAAGCATTGTTTCAGGAAATTATAATAATGTTTATTATACAGCAAGAAGAATAATCAGATAATCAGAAGGCGTGTTTCAGCGCGCCTTTTTTGTTTGAAAATCTTCCTCATAATTAAGAAAAAATGACTGTTGATATTGGTTTATCAGTAGTCATTTTTTTAGTGTTAATGTAGAAAATATTCAGTTTTATGGATAGAAAATGTTTTTTATTGATTCAAACGACTTTAATATTTATAACATCAAGCACTTTTTCACAGATTTTTATTGCATCTGATGCTGTGTCTGCCTGAGCAATCACAAAGCCTGCTCTGTCGGTGCTGCTGCCGATTTTGCCAATCTTGTCCCCAATTGTTTTTGTGAAAGCTATCTCCTGAACACCGTCAATTTTCTTTGCCTCTTCAACATTTTCGATGGAGGCTATTATGCCTTCTTTTGCATTGAAATATCTTATCGCTGCTCCTTTATTGAGCTTTGGCGTAATATCAGGAACACTTCCGCAGGCTGTTTCGATGGTTGCCTTTATCATATCAATTCCTGTGGAAAGGGGAACAAGATGGCTTGTTATGCAATCCCCGCCCATCCTTGCTCCAAGCTCAACCATTTTAGGGCCATCTTTTGTGAGTATGATTTCAATATGAGCAGGTCCGTTTTCTATTCCCACTGCCTTAATTGCCTTTTTTGCAAGCTCTTTAATTGCAGAAACATTTTCTGTGCTGAGCTGACTTGGCTGGCTGTGTCCCATTTCAACAAAATGGGGTGCTCCTGTTGTGAGTTTGTCTGTCACCTGAAGGATAACAGGCTCACCATTTATAGTCATAGCTTCAACGCTGACTTCGGGGCCGACCATATATTCTTCAACGATAACAGCACCTTGGCGAGAGTTATCCTTTGTGTAGCCATATTCTTTTTCAAGGGTTTCAAGGCAGGAAGCGAGCACAACACCTCTGCTGCCTGAACTGTCTGTTGGTTTCATTATGCATGGGAATTCTATCATACCTTTGATTTCGTTAAATTTTTTCTCATCTTCTGCAACATAGAACCACGGATGAGCCACGCCACACTCTTTGAAGGCTTTAATCATTTCGCCTTTGTCGGTCGATTTAATTGCTGTGTCCATTGAGATGCCAGATAATCCACATTCTTTTGCAGCTTTCGCAACAGAACGCATAGGCATATCTGTTGCAAGAGTCATAATGCCGCAGGGGTTAAAAGTTGTTGCAGTTTCTGCAACTTTCTCAACATCTATAGTGCTTACATTGAAAAATTCATCTGCATATTCAATTCCCGCAGCATCAGGGTCATAATCAACAACGCCCACATAATATCCAAGCTCTTTTGCCTTTTTTATGGCAGGCAGTTGAAGAATGGATGCACCTATAATCAAAAGCTTTTTCATCTGACATTCTCCGTTTTTAGTTTTATAATTATGATATGTCCTTGCTTTTTTAAGAGCGCAAGGCTTGTTTTAAGAACATGGAGCATATTAAAGCTGAAACCCGTAAATTTTATATGAACGCAGACACTTTCAAAATGCTTACATAGTTCTCGATAATATAATCAATGTCTTCGTCTGTGAGACGAGTGTGAAGCGGAAGCGTGATTTCATTTTCAAACATTTTATAGCTATTGGGATAATCTTCAATGTTAAAACCTAAATTTTTATATGCCGTGTGCATTGGAAGGGGTTTGTAATGAACATTGCATGAAATTCCCATCTCTGCCATTTTTATAATTATCTCATTTCTTACAGAACTGTCAATTCCGGGGACTCTTGTTAAGTAAAGATGTCCGGATGATTGGTTTGCATCATCATAATGAGGCAAGGTTTTAATTCCAAGTGGTTTTAACGAATTGTCATATTTTTCAATTATCTCTTTTCTTCTTTTAAGCATATCCTGATATCTTTCAAGCTGACCAAGACCTATTGCAGCCATAATGTCTGTCATGTTACACTTAAACCAAGGGCCGACAATATCATATTCCCATGCTCCGACCTGAGTTTTTGCAAGAGCGTCCTTTGATTGACCGTGGAGAGAGAAAAGCTGAAGTTTTTTATAAATATCCTCATTATCTATTCCGTCTATGTTCCTCCATGTGAGAGCTCCACCTTCTGCTGTTGTCAGATTTTTAACTGCGTGAAAAGAAAATGATGAAAAATCCGCAAGAGAGCCTGCAGGGATGCCGTTTCTTGTTGCACCGAAGGAATGTGCTGTGTCTGCGAGCACCGCGACTCTGCCTATGGCTTTCTGCATTTTTGAATTTGGTTTAAATAGATGTTTTTTCTTTTCGGCTATATCAAAAATTTTTTCATAATTGCAGGGAACTCCACCGAGGTCAACCGGTATTATTGCTTTAGTTCTTTCGGTAATGGCATCTTCAAGCTTGCTATAGTCCATTTCAAAGGAATCTTCCTGCGTGTCCACTAAAACAATTTCAGCACCGACATGGTCTATGACGGATGCAGATGCCGTGTATGTATATGCAGAGGTTATCACCTCATCGCCCGGACCTATTTCAAGCAATCTTAATGCCATTTCTGCACAGGCGGTCTGAGAAGAAAGACAAACTGCTTTTTCAGTGTTTGCCATCTTTGCAATTTCCTGCTCAAACAATTTTGTTTTTGGCCCGGTTGTTATCCATCCGCTTTTTAAGACTTCAACAACATTATTAATTTCTTTTTCCGATATGTCCGGTGGTGAAAAAGGGATTGCTCTCATAATATCTCCTGCCCATCTTATATTATAAATTTAGTGTCAAGATGCCCCTTTAAGATAATGTTTAACTGACAGGCCTATATGTAGGCACAATTTCTGTCATAACAGCTTTTATTTCATCAATGTCCTTATCTGCCACACTTTCAAGTCTGATTAATTTAGAGTTCATCTCCTCTTCGCTGATTTCAAGAGGTTGTCCTACATAAATTTTGCTGTGGGCTGTTTTTTGAAGCCCCTCTTCTGCCATAAGAAGTTCTTCATAAAGCTTTTCGCCTTCTCTCAGTCCTGTGAATTTAATCGCTATATCTTTTCCTTCTTCAAGGTCTGAAAGGGCAATCATTTTTTTTGCAAGATTATAAATCTTTACCGGCTCGCCCATGTCAAGAATGAAAATTTCTCCACCTTTTGCAGAAGCAGCAGCCTGAAGCACCAACTGAGCCGCTTCGGGAATAGTCATAAAAAATCTTGTGATTTCAGGATGTGTAACCGTTACGGGACCGCCGTTTTCAATCTGTTTTTTAAATCTCGGAACAACAGAACCATTTGAGCCTAAAACATTTCCAAAGCGGACTGCCGCAAATTCAGTTTTGTTTTCTTTCTCAAGAGACTGAACAATCATTTCGCATATTCTCTTGGTTGCGCCCATGATGTTTGTTGGATTAACAGCTTTATCCGTGGAAATCAAAATGAATTTTTCGACTCCGTGTTCTATTGCACATCTTGCTGTGTTGTAGGTGCCAAAAACATTGTTTTTAATTGCTTCCCCCGGTGAAAATTCCATAAGGGGCACATGCTTATGAGCAGCTGCGTGGAAAACAATGTTGGGTCTGCACTCGGCAAAAATTTTATCAAGCCTGTTTTTGTCTCTGACGGAAGCAATGAACACTTCTAAATTCTGATCAGGATATTTTTCTTCAAGCTCGTTCTGAAGTTCGTAGGTAGTATTTTCATAGATATCAAGGATGATGAGCTTTTTAGGCTGAAATTTGATTATCTGCCTGCAAAGCTCGGAGCCTATAGAACCGCCACCTCCTGTGACTAGCACATTCATTCCTCTTAAGTCTTCGCCAACAAGCGTGTTATTCAGCTTGACGGGTTCTCTTTCGAGCAAGTCATCTATTTCAACTTCTCTGATTTTCTTTAAGTTTAATTCTCCTGTAAGTGTTGCTTCGACGCCGGGGAGAATTTTTGTTTTAAGGCCTGTTTTGCCGCAGATGTCAAGAAGTTCTGCCTTGTTTTTAGCAGGTAAATCATAGATTGCAAAGATTATTTCTTCCACATTCCTTGTTTTGCAGATTTCTTCAATGTCATCTCTTGTTCCGACAACGCAGGTGTTATATATATGTGTTTTCTGTTTTTTAGGGTCATCATCTATGAGACCGACAACTGAGTAGTTAAGCTTTTTGTTTGTTGATATGTCTCTTAAAAGCATAACAGCAAGCTGTCCTGCGCCAATTATGAGAACTCTTTTTCCTTTTTTCTTTGATGCAAGCTTATTTCCTTTGTGAATGAGTCGTGTCGCAAAACGAAGAAAGCCCATAAAGGATATTATAAAGAAATTAGCGGCGACATTAACCTTTGGATACATCACCCCGCTTTTAAAAAGCAGCCCTGCAGAAACACTTAAAATTGAGGAAGCAGCAAAAGCTATGAGGAGAGAAAAATATTCTCTGGGACCTGTGTGAATCCAGTCAATTCTGTAAACGCCAAATAGTGTTGCAATTAAAACATATATTGTAGCGGTAATCAAAACTAAAATGCCGCATTCCATCAAATGCAGACCAAGAGAATATATCGGGAAAACCAGCATTATCGCAAAGATATAAGCTACTACGCAAAACAATATGTCTATGATAAGTATTTGTCCATTTCTGATAGATTTGTTCATTTCAATCTCCTGAAAAAATATTTTATCGACATTTGTTTTCAGTATAACACAAAATTTGTAAAAAAACAAGTATGGATTTATTGCTGAATTTCCGATAAAATGGAAACATCACAAGAAAATCGACAAAATAATACAAAATATTGCTTTTATAATTTTATTGTGGTAAAATAGAAAAAGTGTGAATAATATGTTAATTAAGAGGAGTGATAGAGTGCGAAAATGGGGGGACAGATACGATGCATATCGTATCCGCGACATTGACGGAATGCATTTTTATATGGCATATCTCATGCCGAAGAGAACTGAAGCAGAGGTTTATATCAACGAAAAAATAGATGTAACGGAATTGCTTTCATACATAAAAGAAAAAAATCAGTCGGGCGAAAGAAAGGTGACGCTTTTCCACTGCATAATAGCGGCTGTTGCAAGAACAATCAAAATGAGACCGCTTTTAAACAGATATATTTCAGGAAAGCGTTATTATATGAGACACGAAATATCAATGGGGTTCACCATAAAGAAAAGATTTTCAGACCATTCTGAAGAAACGCTTATGATTTACAGACCAAAGGACAGCGAAAATCTCTGTGACATAACAGACAGAATTTCCCCAAAGGTGACGGAAGCTAAAAGAGAGGATAAGGGGCAAAGCGTTGACGATATTTTGAATATTGTAAAAAAATTGCCGAAGCCTGTGATGACTCTTTTTATGGCTTTTATGAATTTTGTTGACAGGCATGGGTGGATGCCGAAATCCTTCAGCAGTGTTGACACAAACTATTGCACGGTTTTGCTGTCAAATCTCGGAAGCATCAAATGTGATGCTGTGTATCATCATTTAAACAATATGGGAACAAACGGAATCGTCATAACAATCGGTGAAATTCATAAAGAAATGATGATTGATGAAAACGGAAATCAAAAGACGCGCGATGTTATAAATCTTGGTGTGACGCTTGACGAGCGCATTGCAGATGGATTTTATTTTGCAAGGTCATTAAAGCTTATTAAGCATTTATTCAAAAATCCTGAGTTGCTCGATAAAACTTTGGGGGAGGAAATTGATTTTGAATTCTGAAGCTAAATGGTTTAAATATTATGGAGACATACCTAAATCGCTCGATTATCCCGATATATCAATGTTTGATATAGTTAAAAAAGTAAGGGATAATTTTGGCTCATATATTTCATATGATTTTATGGGAAAAGCTGTTTCATATGATAGATTTATTGAAGAAATAGATGTCGCAGCAAAAGCACTTTCAGCAAATGGAATTAAAAAAGGTGATGCTGTTACAATTTGTCTTCCAAATGTGCCTCAGGCAATTATAATGTTCTATGCTATAAACAAAATAGGTGCCGTAGCGAGTATGGTTCATCCGTTATCTGCAGAAAACGAGATATTGTTTTATTTAAACGAGACTAAAAGCAGGCTTGCTGTGACGCTCAGTCGTTTCTACAATAAATTTGAAGCGCTTAAGGGAAAAACACCGCTTGAAAAGGTGATAGTCACAAAAATTGAAGACGGGCTTCCTCCAATCAAAGGTTTTTTATATAAATTCGTTGGCAAAGAGCCTAAAGTAAAGACAGACCCGTGGGTTATGTCGTGGAGAGATTTCTTAAACTCATCCGAAGAATATGCGGGAGAAATCGAATCGGCTTCAAAAGGAGATGATTCTGCGGCAATTTTATTCAGCGGGGGCACAACGGGAACATCTAAAGGAATTCTTCTGACAAATCTTAACTTTAATGCGCTTGCTATGCAGACCGCGGCGGCGTCAGGATGCCTTTCAGCAGGGGACACAATGCTTTCTGTTATGCCTGTTTTCCACGGCTTTGGACTTGGAATAGGAATTCACACTATGCTTGCCTTTGGCGGCAAATGTGTTTTAGTTCCGCAGATTAAAATAGCTGAATTTTCAGGACTTTTCAAAAAATACAGACCGAACTATATGGCGGGTGTGCCAACTCTTTTTGAGGGAATGATGAGGAACGAGGACATGAGGAAGGTTGACCTTTCATGTCTTAAAGGAATGTTCAGCGGAGGAGATTCTCTTTCAATTGAGCTCAAGAAAAAGGTGGATGCATTTTTAAAAGAGAGAGGCGCAAAAATTCAGGTGCGCGAAGGCTATGGCACGACGGAATGTGTGACAGCAAGCTGTCTGACGCCCCCTGATTATTATCGTGAGGGAAGCATAGGTATTCCGTTTCCTGATACATACTATAAAATAGTTATTCCAAACACTAATGATGAAGCCGCTCCGAAAGAAATGGGAGAAATCTGCATCACAGGGCCAACGCTCATGAAGGAATATATCAACAATCCTAAAGAGACAGCACAGACTTTGCGTGTGCATGATGACGGGAAGATATATCTCCACACAGGAGACCTTGGCTATATGGACGAAGACGGTTTTATATATTTTGTTCAGAGATTGAAAAGAATGATTATAACGAGCGGATATAATGTCTATCCGTCTCAGATTGAAAATGTCATTGATGCACACGAGGCCGTAATGTATAGCACTGTAATCGGAGTTAAGGATGATTACAGGATGCAGAAAATTAAGGCGTTTGTAGTGCTTAAAGAAGGATATTCTCCGAGTGAAGAAATTAAAGAGTCAATAAAGGCTCACTGCGAAAAGAGCATTGCAAAATATGCGATTCCGAGAGAGTTTGAGTTCCGCACGCAGCTTCCTAAGACTCTTGTCGGCAAAATTGCCTACAGAGAGCTAGAGCGTGAGGAAGAGGAAAAAAGACAGAACGGCTGATTTGAAAAAACAAAACAACAGAGGGCTGCAGCAAAATGAAACGAAATTATTTTGCAACAGCCCTTTTTTATTTGTTGTGGGAACTTATAAAGATATATCCTATTGCCAAAAGCAACAAAGTGTCAGAGTTTGAATCTGAAAGTAAAAGAAAAATGAGTGCTAAAAGCAACAAATCATCGCTTTTGAAATTTTCTAAAAAAGATTTGACTTCCCTGTGATTGCAATCTCTTTCTTTGCGTGGCTCGCATATGTTTTTCTCAAGGGGTTCATCCGTAATTATGTTATTTGGAGCATATGGCTTTGGCTCTTTTCTTATGGGGGCGGAAAAGTTGTTGCTCCTGTTATAATATTTTGTTTCCATCAAATCACCTACAGTTTAAAATCTTTAAAAAGATCAAGCTCTCCTGCAAGCTTTAAAAGAGAGATGACTTTTAAAAGCTTGACAGCAGAATCTACATGAGGCCTTGCATCTTCGCTCAAAAAAGGCTTGATTGCAAAAAGGAGTCTGCTTCTGTCATCATCTCCTGCTGACTTAAATGCTGATAAAATGCTTTGCATTTTGATAAGGGATGAAATGTCGGGAACATCAGGAGAGTTTTCCTTTGGTGCTTCTTTTTTTGTTTCATCCTTCAGCTCGGGCTCATCGGGAATGAGTGAATTAAAGACAGCTTCTGCTTGCGGATTGTTTGAGATTGCTTCGGCTAAAGAGTCAATTAATCTGCTTTTTTCGTCGTCCATCAACCGCACATCCTTATTTCTTTTTAAGCTCTGAAATAATATCGGGATTATTTTTTAAAGTGTCTATTCCCTGAACAATCATCTCGGGAGTGATTTCATTTTCAAGATTCAATGATTTTAAAATTGAGGAAGCTTTATTAAAATCAAAATTCTTTTTGGCATCTTCACCTGATTTTAACATTTCAGTCATAGCGCGTAGCTTATCTTCATCTATTCCCTCAAGCATTTTTTCAAGCTTCTTTTTAATTTTATTATCAAGCATATTTATTCTCCTTAAAAATTTATGCTAGTAACATTATATTCAGACGAATTAAATTAAATGACTGATTAACATAAAATATTTTTGTGAATATGATATTTATATACCATAAAAAAGAGGAAGAATTTTGATGATATATTTTGATAATGCGGCAACGACATATATAAAGCCTGATGAGGTTTATAAGGCGATGTATGAAAACATGATAAAATATGGTGCAAATGCGGGGAGGGGTGGTCACAGCCTTTCAATTAAAGCAGGAGAGCTCATCAATGAAACGAGAGAGGAACTGTGTGAGCTTTTTGGAATCGAGAACATGGAAAGGCTTGCTTTTTTTCAAAATGCGACTCATGCAATAAATACGGGGATAAAAGGTGTTTTAGAGCGTGGAGACCATGTTGTCACAACATCAATGGAACATAATGCGGTCATGCGTCCGCTTGCTGAACTGAAAAAGCGGGGAATGATTGAATATTCGAAGGTTTCGGCAAATGACAAGGGGGAATTGTCTTTAGTTGACATTGAGAAGGCGATAAGATGCAAAACAAAGCTCATTGTCATAACACATGCTTCAAATGTTTGCGGAAATATTTATGACATAGAATCTGTCTATCACTTAGCAAAATCGAAGGGAATAATTTTTATGGCAGATTGCGCCCAGACTGCAGGTGTTGTGGAGATAAATAAAGAGATGGCGGATATGTTTGCATTTTCGGGACATAAAGGACTTCTGGGTGCTCAAGGCACGGGTGGGCTATATGTTAAAGAGGGCTTAAATGTGAAAACACTTGTTGAAGGTGGAACGGGCTCAAATTCGGAAAGTTTGTACCATCCTGATATTATGCCCGATAAGTTTGAGTGCGGAACACAGAATATGCCGGCGATAGCGGCGCTTAAGATGGGTGTCAGATTTATAAAAAAAGTTGGAATTGACACGATTTTAGAGCATGAGCAATTTCTTTCCGATTATTTCGTTCAGTCTGTAAAAAACATAAGGGGAATAAATGTTTTTGGAGCTGAAGATTTTAAGAAAAGAACAGGAACTGTATCCATTTCGTTTGACGGAAAGGATTCGGGAATCATTGCATCTAAACTCTCTGATGACTTTAAGATAGCTGTCAGAAGTGGTCTTCATTGCGCACCTGAAGCACACAGAACACTCGGAACGATAGATGGAGGAACAATACGCTTCAGCTTTGGATTTTTTAATAAAAAACAGGAAATTGACAGAGCGTTATATGCTCTTAATCAGATTTTAAAAACAGTTTAAAAAATGAATAAAAAAAATTAAACTGAACAAAATAGCTCTGTATGGGAAAAGAGCAGTTTACATTCCATGCGAAAAAAATGAAAGAGGCGAAATATAATGGAAAACAAAGCAAATCATTCTATAGCCTGCAGCGTACAGCAATGTATGCACCATTGCGGAGATCAGAACTATTGCACACTCGACTGCATATCTGTCGGCACACATGAAGTAAATCCGACTGCAGTACAGTGTACTGATTGTGAATCGTTCCGCCTTAAGTAAGACTGCTGAAATGAAAACCGTCGTGCCCTGTTCTTTCGGGCATGACGGTTTTTGTTAGTTAAAAAAGAGCAATAAAACATATATTCCGGCTGAAAATTATGCTTTGTAAGATACTAATGAAGAAATTTTGGAAAAATTTAAAATTTTTTGAGAAAAAAGTTTACATTTGAGAAAAAATATGGTATAATTATCAATCTGAATTAATGTAAATTATTTAGGAGGAATAGAATATGAGTAAAAAATTCGTCTATTTATTTAGCGAAGGCGACGCTTCTATGCGTGAGCTTTTAGGCGGTAAAGGTGCTAACCTTGCTGAAATGACAAAGCTTGGTCTTCCTGTTCCGCAGGGCTTCACAATTTCTACAGAAGCCTGCACACAGTATTATGAGGACGGCAAGAAAATCAATGATGACATTCAGGCCGAAATCATGGAAAACATCGTAAAGATGGAAGAAATCTGCGGAAAGAAATTCGGAGACAAGGAAAATCCGCTCCTTGTTTCTGTTCGTTCAGGTGCAAGAGCTTCTATGCCCGGAATGATGGACACAATCTTAAACCTTGGTTTGAATGAAGATGTTGTTGCAACAATGTCTGCTAAATCAGGAAATCCCCGTTGGGCATGGGATTGCTACAGAAGATTTATTCAGATGTATTCTGATGTTGTTATGGAAGTCGGCAAGAAATATTTTGAGCAGCTGATTGACGAGATGAAAGAGAAAAAAGGTGTCACTCAGGACATTGAGCTCAGCGCTGACGATTTAAAAGAGCTTGCTTCACAGTTTAAAGCTGAATATAAAAACAAAATCGGAGCAGACTTCCCGTCTGATCCTAAAGAACAGCTCATGGGCGCTGTTAAAGCCGTGTTCCGTTCATGGGACAACCCAAGAGCTAATGTATATCGCCGTGATAACGACATCCCTTATTCATGGGGAACAGCTGTTAATGTTCAGATGATGGCGTTTGGTAACATGGGTGACGATTGCGGAACAGGTGTTGCATTCACGCGTGACCCTGCTACAGGCGACAAAGGACTCATGGGCGA
Organism: Clostridia bacterium; assembly: GCA_045576235.1. Lineage (GTDB taxonomy): Bacteria > Bacillota > Clostridia > UBA1381 > UBA9506 > SIG437. The sequence goes on along the minus strand of JAZNGA010000017.1, from coordinate 35,321 downwards.
ATTCTTGGTTAATGCGCAGGGCGAAGATGTTGTTGCAGGCGTGAGAACACCTATGCCGATTGCTGAAATGGCGGACAAGTTCCCTGAAGCATTTGACGAATTCAACAAAGTTTGCGCTAAGCTTGAAGACCACTACAGAGATATGCAGGACATGGAGTTTACCATTGAAAACAGAAAACTCTACATGCTCCAGACAAGAAATGGTAAAAGAACTGCTAAGGCTGCTCTTAAAATCGCTTGCGACCTCGTTGATGAAGGCATGATTGATAAGAAAAAGGCTGTTGCAATGATTGACCCGAGAAACTTAGACACACTTCTTCACCCACAGTTTGATGCCAAAGCTTTAAAAGCTGCAACACCTGTCGGAAAAGGCCTTGGTGCTTCTCCCGGTGCTGCTTGCGGTAAGATAGTGTTCACAGCTGAAGATGCTGAAAGCTGGAACGCTAAAGGTGAGAAGGTTGTTTTAGTTCGTCTTGAGACTTCTCCTGAAGACATCACAGGCATGAAAGCATCTCAGGGCATCCTGACAGTTCGTGGCGGTATGACAAGCCATGCAGCTGTTGTTGCAAGAGGTATGGGAACATGCTGCGTTTCAGGTTGCGGCGAAATCAACATGGACGAGGAAAACAAGAAGTTCACTTTAGCAGGAAAAACTTATGTTGAAGGCGATTTCATTTCAATCGACGGTTCAACAGGTAACATATATGATGGCATCATTCCTACAGTTGATGCTGAAATTGCAGGCGAATTCGGAAGAATCATGGCATGGGCAGACGAATTCAGAACGCTTAAAGTCAGAACAAATGCTGACACACCTGCTGACGCTAAAAAAGCTCGTGAGCTTGGCGCTGAAGGTATTGGTCTTTGCAGAACAGAGCATATGTTCTTTGAAGCTGACAGAATTGCTGCATTCCGTGAAATGATTTGCTCAGACACAGCAGAAGAAAGAGAAAAGTCTTTAGATAAGATTCTTCCTTATCAGCAGAGCGACTTCGAAAGCTTATATGAAGCATTGGAAGGAAACCCTGTCACAATCAGATTCTTGGATCCTCCGCTTCATGAATTTGTTCCGACTGAAGAGGCAGACATTGAAGCTTTAGCTAAGGCTCAGGGCAAGAGCGTTGAACAGATTAAGGCTATTATAGCATCACTCCACGAATTCAACCCAATGATGGGACACCGTGGTTGCCGTCTTGCTGTGACTTATCCTGAAATTGCAAGAATGCAGACAAAAGCTGTTATCCGCGCTGCTATCAATGTTAAGAAGGCTCATCCTGATTGGGATTTAGTTCCTGAAATCATGATTCCGCTTGTTGGTGAAATCAAAGAGCTTAAGTTTGTTAAAGAGGTTGTTGTTGCAACTGCTGATGAAGAAATCAAGGCAGCAGGCGCTGACATTAAATATGAAGTTGGCACAATGATTGAAATTCCGCGTGCCGCACTCACAGCTGACGAAATCGCAAAAGAAGCAGACTTCTTCTGTTTTGGAACAAATGACTTGACACAGATGACATATGGCTTCTCTCGTGATGATGCAGGTAAATTCTTAGATGCTTACTATGACACAAAAATCTTTGAAAACGACCCGTTTGCAAAGCTTGACCAGACTGGCGTTGGTAAGCTCATGGATATGTCAATCAAGCTCGGTAAGCCCGTTAATCCGAAGCTCCACTTCGGCATCTGCGGTGAGCACGGCGGTGACCCGACATCTGTTGAGTTCTGTCACAAGCTTGGTCTTGACTATGTTTCTTGCTCACCTTTCAGAGTTCCGATTGCAAGATTATCTGCAGCTCAGGCAAGAATTAAGGAATTAAACTAATTATAACTTGTTTGTGAAAAGAAAAAAATAAACAGGAAAAGCCCTTGTCGGATTAGTCCGACAAGGGCTTTTTGTTGTGTAACGAAAACTACGCTAAGCCTGTGTGATTCAAAAGAGCTCAAGCGATGAAAAAATAACAAAGGAGAATTTGTAAAAAAAGTAGATTATTGTGAAATGTTGAAGTATAGAAAATAAACTTAATAAAAGCCTTCTCCTTTGAGGAAAAGGTGGGTTTTGTGTAACAAAACTCGGATGAGGTGGTATAGTAATAGATTATGATGTTTAACGGTTGTATTCACAACCTACACCTCATCAGTCACTCCGTGACAGCTTCTCCTTTGAGGAGAAGCCTGTGAGGAATAAAACATTTATGGGTAGCAAGTGAAGTTTAGGGAGGCACGAAAATGAAATACCACTCGCTTATGCGAGTGGTATTATTAATATTTCGACTATATTAAAAAAGACCTGCTAAAAAAAGATAGCCTCTGCATCTTTTTCTATTTAACATCATTTCTTTCTCTTGTCTTCCATTTTCCCTTAGTGAAATCAGGAATCTCTACAGGCATACCTGTTTTAAGTGACTGCTCGCTTAGTGGAGTGATTACCATCCACGATGCTGTGTCATAGACATCAACAGGCATAGGAAGGTCATTTTTCAAGCAATCGAAAAATGTTCTGAATGTGTATGTGTCCATTCCGCCATGGCCCATTCTCATTTCTTCGGGTGTGATATCTCTCCAGAAATCAGGGAGATAGCGAGAATAGTTTAAGTAGGCATTATTAAGCGCAAGAGCTGAATATTTTTCGGGCTCAAAATATTCCTGCTCTCCGTCGAGAAAGACAGAGTTTGTGTTTTCTTCATACATTCCGTTTGTTCCTCTGACTGTGAATTCTCGGCTATATGAACGGGGAAGGGTTGTGTCAAGTCTTAATGAAATGAGCTCGCCGTTTTCGCAGGTGATGAGAGTGTCAACGATGTCGGCCTGTTTAAACTCTGTGTCTAAAAGCTCTTTGTTAACTATTGTGTCTTTTCTGTCGTTTATATATTTCTTTAATCCTGCTGATTTTGAAGCCATCGACACAAGCCTGTTCATCTTGTTTCCTCTATTTATGTCAAGGATTTTTGCAATTGGACCAAGCTCGTGAGTAGGATAGTTTTCGCAGTTTCTGTTTTTATAGTTTTCGAGTCTGTAGCGTCTGTTTTCCTTGCCCTCAACGACCTCTTTTCTTAAGTCGTGACCATATGCACCGTGGCAATAAACAAGCTCGCCTAATTTTCCTGCTCTTACAAGGCCCTGCACAAGAAGCTCTTTTTTTCCAAAACAGCAGTTTTCAAGCATCATAAAAGGAACCTGCGTTTCCTCCCAGGCTTCAACAAGCTCGAAACATTCTTCAACCGTGTAGGCCCCGCCAACCTCCATAGCAACAGCTTTTCCTGCTCTCATGGCATCTACGGCAATTCTTATGTGAGATTCCCATGACGTGAAAATCAAAATCGTGTTAACATCATCACGCTTTAAAATTTCCTTATAGTCAGTTGTTTTAAAAGGCTCTTTTCGTCCTTCTTCAAGAACGGAATCTACCGCGCCCTGAGCTCTGTCTTCATATGAATCGCAAACTGCAACGATGTTTACATCTTTGTTGTTCATAACGGTTTTCAGATTGCCGTGACCTCTGTTGCCGTGTCCGATAACTCCTACATTGATTTGATCCATTTTTCTCCCTCTTCCCATAGAATTTATTTTTTCACACACATTTTATCATAAGGGGACTTTGTTGTCAATGACAAATGCTAATTATTTATAGGAATATTGCGATAAAAATTCCCATTAAAACGATTGAAGCACACATAAGTTTATAAAGAATATGCTTTTCTTTGAAGACGAGCCATCCTGTCATCACTGTGACAATCACAGAAGCTTGTTTTATGACAGTCATAACAGTCACTTCGCTTAGCGGATGAGCGTTTGCAATGAAAAGAATTCTGTCGCCGACAACTAATGAAATGCTCATAAGCGGAATCCAGTAATTTCTTTTGAGGCTCTTCAGTGATATTTTATCTTTGCGGATTAAAATCACAGCGCCGTAAATAAGCGTCATAAACAGCATATACCAGAACTGAAGCTGGGATGCTTCCATATATTGCATTAAGACTTTATCCATTGTGCCCGAAAGCGCATTAAAGAAACAGTTAAGTAAAGCTGCAACAAGAATGGAGGCGGACGCAGTCTTTGAGTCTGACTCCTTTTTCAGATTAACAAGAAAGAGCCCGGTAATTACTAAAATGACGCCGATTCCTTTTCCTGATGTGAAGCTTTCTCCCAAAAGAAAAACACCAAAGCAGGTTGAGAAAATCATTCTCGACAAATCAACAATTCCAAAGAGGCTGACAGACATTTTCTTTAAAGCCACAAGCGAAAACATCCATGCCGTGCACACGACGCCCGCCTTTAAAAAAGCAAAAAAAATGTAAATCGGCTCTAAAGAAAGAGCACCGCGGGAAAAAGGAATCGTGAATAAAAAACCCAAAAGAGTGTAGAAAAACAGGATTTCACCCGAACTGCTTCTTTTGAGCGCTGCTTTTTTCATTCCGTCGCGGCTTCCTTTTAAAAGTGCATATATAAATATAAAAATAATCCAGCTGTTTTCCATAAAAAGTCTCCTTTCAAAAACCAACTTAATTATTTTACTATTATTATGAAAGAAAATCAAGGCTTGTCTTTAAGCTTTCCTATATTTTTGAGTGAAATGATTGACAAAAAAGTGACAGATGGTATATAATGATATCTGTTATTTTATTTAAAAAGGATTGATTTTTTATGACATTTAAAAGAGCAGATATACTTTTGCCTGCATTTTCCAAAGATAGTGAAAAAATGAAGAAGTGGAGCGTTGTTGCATGCGACCAATACACTTCCGAGCCAAAATATTGGCAGGAAGCAGAGGAAGTGGTGGGAGAAAACGCATCGACACTTCGCCTGACCATTCCTGAAATATATTTAAACGATGCTGACATTGACGAGAGAATTAAAAAAACAAATGAAGTTATGCAAAACTATATGTCAGCAAACATTTTCACAGAATATAAGGATTCTTATATATTTGTTGAAAGAACGCTCAAAAATGGCGTTAAAAGACTTGGTATCGTAGGTGCTGTTGATTTAGAGGACTATGACTATTCAAAGGACTCACAAACTAAAATCCGTGCGACAGAAGGAACTGTTATTTCAAGGATTCCGCCAAGACTCAAAGTCAGAAAGGATGCGCCCATCGAGCTTCCGCATATCATGATGCTCATAGACGACGAGGAATGTTCAATCATTGAGTCAAATGCAGAAAAAACTGCTGAATTTGAAAAGGTTTATGATTTTGATCTTATGCAGAATTCAGGGCACATCGCAGGCTATAAGATGTCAGATGAGGCTATGGATGCTTTAGACAGAAAGTTAGCTGCCCTTGATAATCTTGATGAATTCAACAGAAAATATGGCGTTGAAAAGGATTCGCCGCTGATTTATGCCATGGGAGACGGAAACCACTCACTTGCGACAGCTAAAGCATATTATGAAAATTTAAAGACAGAAATCGGCGAAAATGCGGCTAAAAATTCACCTGCGCGTTTTGCGCTTTGCGAGCTCGTTAATCTCCACGACAAATCTCTTGAGTTTGAGGCAATCCACAGAGTTGTTTTCGGTGCGTGTGGCAAGGCTTTCATGGATGCCTTTGAAAAGGAATATAACATAAGCCGTGATGAAAATGTTGAAGGACAGAGCTTTATATTTGTTTTTGATGGTAAAAAGGAAAAAGTGACAGTTACAAACCCGAAGGAATATTTAACCGTTGCAACAGTTCAGAAATTTATGGACTCATATTTTGAAAAATGTGAGGGTGAGATTGACTACATTCACGGTGAAGATGTTGTGTTAAAGCTTTGTGAGGATAAAAACAATTTCGGCATCATTTTTGATGCGATGGATAAATCAGATTTATATAAGTCCGTTATAATTGACGGCGCGCTTCCAAGGAAAACCTTCTCAATGGGTGAAGCGTGTGACAAGAGATTCTACACAGAAGCAAGAAAGATAAAATGATGTTGACATTTGTCGTTATTTGTGCTAATATGATTGAGGCTTTGTAAATAGAATATTTAAACATGCCATAAAAGACATGCTTTTGCATGTCTTTTGTAATGTTTTGTTGTTTTTGTTTGCAAAATTTGTAGTTATTACATATAATGTCATGATTAATTTATTGGGGGAAGAAAATATGAACACACTTTTATCGGTTTCAGTAGCTTTGCTTGCAGGGCTTTTAATGACAAGATTATTTAAACCATTGAAATTGCCGTCTGTCACGGCTTACCTTATTGCCGGCGTTTTAATCGGGCCATATTGTTTAGGAAGAATCGGCATAAGCGGACTTGGTTTCGAGACAATGGAGGCAGTTGAGGCTTTAGGAATAATTGCTGATGTTGCGCTTGGCTTTATTGCTTTTTCAATAGGCAGTGAATTCAAGCTGTCTGAGCTTAAAAAGACAGGAAAACAAGCAACCGTTATCGGAATTATTCAGGCTTTGGTGGCGACTGTTTTTGTTGACCTTGCGCTTTTTGTTGTTCACAAAATTATGCCTGATAAACTTTCTCTTCCTCAGGTCATAACACTTGGCGCAATAGCAACAGCGACAGCTCCTGCGGCAACGCTGATGGTTGTCCGTCAGTTTAAGGCTAAAGGACCTTTGACAAAGCTTTTGCTTCCTATTGTAGCTTTGGATGACGCCGTGGGACTCATTGTTTTTGCTGTTTCTTTCGGCATTGCTAAAACCTTGGTTTCAGGTCAGGTTGACATGGTTTCGATTATAGTGAATCCTATCGTTGAAATTGTCTGCTCGCTTGGTCTTGGTGCTTTGATGGGCTGGATTTTAACACAGTTTGAAAAGCTCTTCAACTCCAACACAAACAGATTGAATATGACCATCGCTTTTGTTTTGGTGACTGTTGCGCTTTCAATGATAAAATTTGAAATAGGCCATGTGCATATCGGCTTTTCTTCACTCCTCGTTTGCATGATGCTCGGAACTGTGTTCTGCAACATATGTCCTCTGTCAGATGACCTTATGGGAGCTGCAGATAAATGGACATCTCCTGTTTTTGCGCTTTTCTTCGTTATCAGCGGAGCAGAGCTTGAGCTTGGCGTTTTTGCCGATGTTGCAATAGTCATCATAGGTGTTGTTTATATTGTTTTCCGTTCGCTCGGAAAATATTGTGGAACATATTGGAGTGCAAAGCTTGTGAAATGTGAGCCACAGATTTGCAAATATCTTGGAATCACGCTTCTTCCGCAGGCCGGTGTTGCGCTTGGAATGTGTGCAATAGCGGCAGCAGCTCTTCCCAGTGATGGACCGATGATAAGAAATATCACATTGTTTGCAGTGCTTATTTATGAGATTTTCGGCCCGATGTTCACAAAGCTTTCCCTTCAGGCTGCAGGAGAAATCAAGCCGATGTCTGACGAGGTTAAGATGCGCCGTCAGGCAAAGCTTGAGGAAGCAAAAAATAAAACAGAAGAATAAGATATGGTGTAAATGGTGCTGCAGCAAAATGATTTTTGCTGCAGCACCTTTCAGATGGAAGCAAGGGGAAGATTATGGAGTTTATAAAAGAAAATTTAAAGGTCTCATTTGAATATGTAAAAGCCTTCTTAAAATGGGTGCTGATTGCTTTGGCGCTAGGTCTTTTAGGTGGTGCGGCAGGCAGTGTGTTCCATATCGCGATTGATGTCGGCGCGGAATACAGAATGGCTAACACATGGATAATTTTTCTGCTTCCTGCAGGTGGCGTTTTGCTTGCTTTTTTATATGCTTTTTGCAAAAGGTTTGGAAAGCTTGACACAGACTGTGTTATAGAAGCTGCTAAAAATGAAAGAAAAGTTCCGCTTGCCATGGCGCCTCTCATTTTTATCAGCACGGTCATAACCCATCTTTTAGGAGGTTCTGCGGGAAGAGAAGGCGCGGCACTTCAGCTTGGCGGAAGCATTGGCTATAACATCGGAAAAATATTCAGATTAAGCAAAAAGGATTTGCAAATTGTTGTGATGACGGGTATGAGCGCCGTGTTTGCCGCTCTTTTCGGGACTCCGCTTACGGCGGCCATATTTGCTTTGGAGGTTGCGCACGCCAGAGTCAAGAGTTATGCGGGGCTTGTTCCGTGTGTGATTGCTGCGATTGTCGGCTCGCGTTTGGCGCTCGTTTTTGGATTGAAGCCTGTTCGTTTTGATTTGGTGAAGATTCCGGTGCTGACGCCTGAACTTCTTATTAAAACCGTGATTCTGGCAATTTTATGTGCTCTTGTGAGTATGTTGTTCTGCTTTTTGATAAAAAAATGTGAGCATTATATGAATAAGCTTATTCCAAACATTTACCTAAAAGGTGCAATCGGCGGCGCTGTCATAATCGGACTGACACTTTTATCGGGAGGCTATGATTATAATGGCGCAGGGATGGATGTTATAGGCCGCGCTCTTTCAGGGCAGACAAGACCTGAAGCATTTTTGATGAAAATAATATTTACGGCAATCACTATTTCTGCAGGCTTTAAGGGTGGAGAAATTGTTCCTGCATTTTTTGTCGGCTCAACCTTTGGCTGTGCTTTGGGAGGAGTTTTAGGCATGGATGCAGGCTTTGCCGCATCTGTCGGCTTTGTTGCTCTTTTCTGCGGAGTGGTTAACTGTCCGCTTGCTTCAATAATCCTTGCGATTGAGGTTTTTGGCGGAAACGGAATTTTGTTGTTTGCGACTGTGTGTGCCGTGAGCTTTATGATGTCGGGAAAGTCAGGCTTATATAGCAGTCAGGAAATTCCTGAAAAATAATATAATCTTTTTTGATGAAGCTATAGTAAAGTGAACTCATTTTACTATAGCTCTTGTTTTTTTTTAAAAGGTATTATATAATAAATCTGGATACATAAATACACTGCGCGCGGAGGTGTTTAATAATATCAGATGAAATATGTTATTGATAAAAAAAGCAAAAAGCCTGCCTATCTTCAGCTTTATGAACAGGTCAGGGAGGATATCGTGGGCAGAATATATAGATTTGGTAAAAAGCTTCCTTCAAAGAGGCTCATCAGTGATGAATTGGGAATCAGCACCGTGACAGTAGAGCATGCTTATGCTCTTTTGTGTGAGGAGGGATATGTCGAGGCAAAAGAAAGAAGCGGATATTTCGTTTCGTTCAGGACAGATGATTTTTTTGCTGCGCCAAAAAGCAAAGCTTCTGCACCTTTAAATCGTGGCAGTCGGGCGGAAGAAAATCATTCGGGAGATATTTCCTTTTCTGTTCTTGCCAAGACAATGAGAAAGGTTTTGGCAGATTACGGAGAAGCTATTATGGAGAGAGCAGACAACATGGGATGCGCAAAGCTCAGAACAGCCATTTCGCACTATTTAGAAAGAAACAGAGGCATAAAATCAACTCCTGAGCAGATTGTCATAGGCTCGGGCGCTGAATATCTCTATGGACTTATTGTTGAGCTTTTGGGAAGAGAACGAATTTATGGTCTTGAATCGCCATCATATGAAAAGATAAGACAGGTTTATATGTCCTCCGGCGTGGAATGTGAGATGCTCTCATTGGGGCGTGATGGAATTGACTCGGAGGAGCTTTTAAAAACATCAGCAGAAATTCTCCATATCACGCCATACAGAAGCTTTCCGAGTGGTGTGACGGCAACGGCATCTAAACGACACGAATATTTAAGGTGGGCAGATAAGAAAGACCGCTACATAGTTGAAGATGATTTTGAGTCTGAGTTTTCTCTTTCTCATAAGGCAGAAGAAACGCTTTTCTCGCTTTCGTCAAACGAAAATGTTATTTACATAAACACCTTTTCAAAAACAATTTCTTCTTCGCTAAGAGTGGGCTATATGGTGCTTCCTGAAAAGCTGATTTCTCTCTATGAAGAGAGGCTCGGATTTTATTCGTGCTCGGTGCCGACATTTGAGCAATATGTTTTAGCCGAACTGATTTCAAACGGAGATTTTGAACGCCATATTAACAGAGTCAGAAGAAAAAGAAGAAAAGAGCTTAAGAATTTATAACAAATTAATGAACTTTGAAAAAAACTATTGCCAAAATATGCTTTTGCGGTTATAATATATAAAGAGTAGAATAAGCTGTGGTTTTTGCCTTGTGCTTTTAAAGACGAAAGCCTCAGCAGGATAATTTAATTCGGAGGTGTAAAGCACATGGATCCAGCAACACAGGGGGCGGCAGCTCAGCCTGAATGGCTTGCATTGGTTATGCAGTTTTTGCCGTTTATTGTAATCATTGCAATTTTCTATTTCATTTTAATCAGACCGCAGAGAAAGAGAGAAAAAGAAACTCAGAACATGCTTTCTTCAATAAAAGTGGGAGATAAAATCACCACTATCGGCGGAATGGTTGGAACAATCGTTAAAATCAAAGACGAAAAGGTCATTTTTGAAACAGGCCCGAAGCAACAGCCCAACCAGATTACGATTGAGCGTTGGGGAATCAAGGCTGTGGAGAAAAAAGTGTCAGATGACGAATAATTCATAAATGTCTCCTGAATTGAATAGGTTATATTAACGCTTTTCAATTCAGGAGGTAGAATTTATGTATAACGAAGATAAGAAGATGAAGTCTTTAGGATTCTGGGACCTTGGCGCCGGCGGTCTGACGAAGGGAGTTTTGATTTCGTTTATTGTCACGCTTGTTTTGCTTGCGGTCTCATCCCTCGTCATTACATATACGGGAGTGAGCGAGAATGTAATTCCTGCGGTGGCTTTAGGGAGCGCCGTGATAAGCATTGTTTCAGGAAGTGTGCTGTCGGCAAAAAAAGCTTCGAGCAAGGGCTATTTAAACGGGGCTCTTTGTGGCGTGATTTATGTAGCTGTGCTCTACATTATTGCATCCTTAGTCAGTGAACGATTTGAATTTAATGCTCACACTGCTGTACTTTTTGCAATCGGCATAGTGGTTGGCGCGCTCGGCGGAGTTATCGGCATTAACTCCGGAGGAAAAAGAAGACGATAGGCTTTTAGCCTTGCGATAAATAATTAAATGGAGAGTGGATAAAATGAAACACATTAAAACATTAAACAAAAAAACATTAAAGCAGACAGCAAAAACAGGCGGTTGCGGTGAATGTCAGACATCATGTCAGTCAGCTTGCAAGACATCTTGCACAGTTGCAAACCAGAAATGTGAAAGAGCATAAAATTGTGCTTTGAAGAAAAAACATAAATCGCAACAATGTAGCGGTTAGCCGTCTGCCTTGTTGCGTTTTTATCATATTGAGGATTTTTGCTCGGAGCTCTTAAAAGATTTTGCCTGAGCACAAGAAAGATTTTTTTGATAGGAAGATATGAAATGGTACATGTTTTTAAAATAGATGACACGAATGTTGTTTTAGATGTTTATAGTGGCGCGGTGCACACGACAGACGACACCGCAGCTGATATGCTGAAGGTTATGGGGGAAAATCCGCCCGAAAGCGAGACTCTTCCCGAATATATAGAAGAGGCTCTTTGCGAAAAATATGAAAAAGAGGCGCTTTTAGAGGCATATTCTGACATCAGGGAGCTATATAAAGAGGACATGCTCTTTTCTGAAGACTCATATGCAGATATCGCTGCAAAATGGAACAAGAAATCAGTTGTTAAGGCAATGTGCCTTCACATAACCCACGACTGCAACTTAAGATGCGAATATTGCTTTGCAGACACGGGAGCCTATGGCGGTGAGCGTTCGGTTATGAGCGCAGAAGTCGGAAAAGCGGCAATTGATTATGTTATTAAAAATTCAGGTGCAAGAAAAAACATTGAAATAGATTTTTTCGGCGGTGAGCCGCTCATCAACTTTGATGTCGTTAAAGAAATTGTTGAATATGCAAGAAAAATTGAAAAGGATGCAGGCAAGAATTTCAGATTCACAATCACTACCAACGGGATTTTGCTCGACGAAGAAAAGAAAAAATATATAAACGAAAACATGGTCAACATTGTTTTGAGTTTAGATGGAAGAAAAGAAATAAATGACAGAGTCAGAAAACGCGTTGACGGAAGCGGCAGCTATGATAAAATCTGCGATAAGTTTATAGATATGGCAGAATCGAGAAATCAGGATAATTACTATGTTCGCGGAACATTCACAAGCTATAATCTTGATTTTGCAAAAGATGTGCTTCATTTAGCTGACCTTGGCTTTAAACAGATTTCCGTTGAGCCCGTTGTGGCAGATAAAAAAATGCCATATGCGCTCCGCGATGAAGATGTCGAAAGAATCAATGAAGAATATGAAAAGCTCGCTGTTGAATATATAAACAGAAAAAAAGAAGGAAAGGGCTTTAACTTTTTCCATTTTATGATTGATTTAGACGGTGGTCCGTGTGTCGTGAAAAGGCTTTCCGGTTGCGGCGCAGGCCACGAATATGTTGCCGTTGCACCAAACGGAGACATATATCCCTGCCACCAGTTTGTCGGTATGGATGAAATGAAAATGGGTAATGTCAAAAAAGATGGGATGGATTTAGACATTAAGACAATGTTTGAAAAATCAAACATATACACAAAACCGTCGTGTGAGGATTGTTTTGCAAAATTCTATTGCAGCGGCTCGTGTCCTGCTAATGCATACATATATAATGGTGACATAAATACGCCTTTGGAGCTCACCTGTAAGCTTCAGAGAAAGCGCGTGGAGTGCGCACTTTATTGTGCAGTTAAGAAGGCTGAAATGGAAGGATAGAGCTGATTAAAATAAACAAAAAGTTAAAAGATGGTATTATTTTGCGTGTTTTGATATAATAATAAAGATTATGAAAACATGCAGCGGAGGAGTAAATGAATAATTTAGTTATGAACAAGACAATGTCTTTGCCAACGGTCGCGGCAAGGGGACTCGTTGTGTTTCCAAATACACTTATGCATTTTGATATGATAAGAGAAAAATCCATAGCGGCATTAGAGACTGCTATGGCAAACGGTCAGATTGTCTTTTTGTCAATGCAGAAGGACATAAGAATCGAAGAGCCGAAGCCGAAGGATTTGGAGCCCATCGGCACAATCTGCCGTGTTAAGCAGGTTGTCAAACTTCCCAACGGCTTAGTCAGAGTGTTGATTGAAGGCATTTCCAGAGCGCAGATTTTAGAGGTGCAGGAGGAGAAGCCTTATTTGCGTGCGTTTGTTTGTGAACTGAGCTGTGATGACGAAGACGAAGATGATGTGAAATATGAGGCGCTCCAGAGAAGAATTGTGGCAGAATTTGAAAAATATTCTGAAAACAATCAGAAGGTTAATCCTGATATGATGGTGCCGCTTGAAAATATGAAAAACTTTTCAGAATTTACGGATTCCGTAGCGGCAAATCTTCAGCTTAAGGTTCAGGATAAGCAGGAGATTTTAAACACCGTGTGTTTAGAAGAGCGCATGGAAAAGCTTATCACAATCCTTATGAGAGAAACAGAAATTTTGGAGTTTAATAAAGTTATAAATCAAAAAGTTAAAAAGAACATAGACCAGAACCAGAAAGAATATTTCCTTCGAGAGCAGATGAAGGTCATAGAAGAAGAGCTTGGCGACAAAGACGGAGTTGAGATTGAAATTAAGGAATTCACCGAAAAAATGAAGGAAATCGGTGTTCCTAAAGAGCTTTATAAAAAATGCACTAAAGAGCTTTCAAGAATGAAAAAGATGCAATATGGAAATCCTGAGGCAAATGTCATAAGAAACTATGTCACATGGATTTGCGACCTTCCGTGGCAGGTTTCCACGAAAGATGAAATTGACATTTCAAAGTCAAGAAAGATTTTAGACAGAGACCACTATGGTTTGGAGAAGGTTAAAGAAAGAATTCTTGAATATCTTGCAGTCAAAAAAGTGACAGGAAATCTTGGCGGTCCTATTTTGTGCCTTGTTGGGCCTCCCGGCGTGGGCAAAACATCCATAGCAAAATCAATTGCAGAAAGTCTTGGAAGAAAATATGTGAGAATATCGCTTGGCGGTGTGCGCGATGAGGCTGAAATAAGAGGTCACAGAAAGACATATATCGGGGCTATGCCTGGCAGAATCATAAATGCCTTAAAAACAGCAGGCTCAAACAATCCGCTCATGCTGTTTGATGAAATTGACAAAATGAGCTCTGATTATCATGGTGACCCTGCTTCAGCTATGCTTGAGGTTTTAGACGGAGAGCAGAATAAAAATTTCAGAGACCACTATATTGAGCACGAGTTTGATTTGTCGAAGGTGCTTTTTATTGCGACGGCAAACAGCTTAGAAACTGTTCCGCGTCCGCTCCTTGACAGAATGGAAATTGTTGAAATTTCAGGCTACACATCAGAAGAAAAGTTTAAGATAGCTAAAAAACATCTTGTGCCCAAGCAGGCTCAAGAGCACGGGTTGAAAAAAGCAAATTTAGGCATAACAGACGGAGCATTACACGATGTCGTGAGCTTTTACACTCGTGAGGCAGGCGTGAGAAATTTAGAGCGCAGAATAGCTGAAATATGCAGAAAAGCAGCAGTCAGAGTTGCTGAAAATGCGGAAGCTAAAGTGAGCATCAATCAAAAAAATCTCGTTTCCTTTTTAGGAAAGAAAAAATATGAGACAGAAAAGGTTTCATCAAAGGATGAAGTTGGCGTTGTGACAGGTCTTGCATGGACGCAGGTTGGCGGAGACACATTAAGTGTTGAGGTTAACATAATGCCGGGAAGCGGAAAAACAGAGCTGACAGGTCAGCTTGGAGATGTTATGCAGGAATCTGCGAGGACTGCAGTGAGCTATGTCAGAGCAAATTCTGAAAGCTTAAAGGTTGAAAACAAGGAATTCTATAAAGACAGCGACATTCACATCCATGTGCCTGAAGGTGCAACCCCGAAAGACGGTCCTTCTGCGGGTATAACGATTGCAACCGCACTTGTTTCAGCGCTTAGCGGAAGAGCAGTCAGACACGATGTTGCAATGACGGGCGAAGTGACCTTAAGAGGAAGAGTTCTTCCGATTGGCGGACTTAAAGAAAAGACTTTGGCGGCATATTCAGCAGGTGTTAAAACGGTCATAATTCCTGCAGGAAATAAAAAAGATATTGATGACTTAGAAGATGTTGTTAAGGAAAATGTCCGCATCATCACAGCAGAAAGCATGAATGATGTTTTAAATGTGGCTATTATTGACTGATTCATTGCAAGGAGAAACACATGACAAAAATTGCTGCACTAATGCTTAATCCTTCGGTTGACATAATGCTGGAGTTTGACGAGTTTATAAAGACAAAAACAAACAGAGTCAGAAACAGAATAGAGAGCATGGGCGGAAAAGGGCTTAATGTCTCAAAGGTTTTAAGGTCGTTTGGACTTTCTGTTTGTGCAATTGGTTTTATCGGCAAGGATAAAGAGGCGGAACTCGGCAGAATTTTAAAAGAATCAGACATAGAAAACGCTTTTGTCACAGTGGAAGGAAAAACGCGCGAGAATTTTAAGCTTTTAGACAAAAGCGAGGGCTCTGTGATAGAGGTCAACGGGCAGAGCTTTTTTGTCAGCAGAGAAAAACAGACTGAGATTGAAAGCGTGATTGAAAAAAAGCTTGATGAAATTGAAATTCTGGTGCTTACAGGCAGTCTTCCCGATGGGGTGGACAAAGATTTTTATGCAAAATGCATTGAAAAGGCAAATGAAAAAGGAGTTAAGACAGTTTTGGATGCAAGCGGAGAGGCGTTAAAACTTGCTCTCTGTAAAAAGCCTTATGCAATAAAGCCAAACATTGATGAACTTTCAGAGCTTGCCGAGAGGCCTCTTGATGAAGAAGAAACAAAAGAAATGATTGAAAAGCTTTTGTCAGGTGGAATAAGAATGGTGACAGTTTCTCTTGGTGAGAAAGGAGCAATTTTTGCAAAAGATGGAAAATTTCTTCGCGCAAAAACATTTGACATTGATTTTAAAAGTGCGGTTGGGGCAGGGGATTCTATGGTTGCCACAATCTGCCATTCAATAGTAAATGACGAAAGCTTGGAAAAAACGGCGCGTCTTGCAGTCAGTGCAGGATGCATAACAACATCAAAAACTGCGACAAATCTTTGCACAGCAGACGAAGTCTTTGCGAATGAGAAAAGAGTTGAAACTCTGGAGATGATGATATGAAAATAAACACAAATAAGGTGAAGCTCTTGATATCGGCAGTTAAAAAAGAGCAATATCCTGCGACGGCTATTTGCGAAGTGGCTTTAGTCGGCAGGTCGAATGTGGGCAAATCGTCGATGATTAATAAGGTTTTAAACAGACGAAATTTTGCTCATGTCAGCGCCACACCGGGAAAAACAGCGACTATCAATTTCTATGAAATTGACGAAAAGCTGATGCTTGTTGACCTTCCGGGCTATGGCTATGCAACAAGGTCGAAGTCCGAAATTGAAAAGTGGGGACAGATGATTGATGAATATTTAAACACGAGGGCGCAGCTTATGCAGGTTGTGCTTTTGGTTGATTCGCGTCACAAGCCCACAAAAGATGACAAAATGATGCTTGACTGGGTTCGCTACAGGTCGGATTATGCTGTTGTTTTTGCAACAAAAACGGACAAGCTTTCCAAAGCCCAGCTTGAAAAAAATCTTGAGGTTATCATAGATGAATTAGAGCTTCAGGAGGGAGATGTCCTGATTCCCTTCACGACGAAAAGTCAGGAAGGCGCAGATAATTTCTGGGAATACATATATGGATGCGTAATAGAAGAATAAGGGTTATGAAAATTATGTTTTAAAGGCGTTTTGCCTTCATAATATTTTTTGAAAAGAAAGGATAGATGAAAATGGAAAAGATACTTAAGCTCCTCGAAAGAGATGCAACACTCAAAGCGGAAACAATAGCGGTTATGCTCGGAATTGATGAAGCCGCGGTCGCCGCCGCCATAGATGCATATAAAAAAGAAGGCGTGATTATCGGAGCAAAAACTGTCGTTGACTGGGAAAAGGCAGGAGACGAGGTTGTTTCTGCAATCATAGAGCTTAAGGTCACTCCGCAAAGGGGCGAAGGCTATGATAAAATTGCTTCTAACATCTATCAGTATGAAGAAGTTTCAGACCTTTATCTGATGTCAGGAGCTTATGACCTTTGCGTTAAGGTTGAGGGAAAAACTATGAAGGAAGTCGCACTTTTTGTTTCGGAAAAGCTTGCGATTATTGACGAGGTTATAAGCACATCAACCCATTTTGTGCTGAAAAACTATAAAATCAGCGGGATGATTGTTGATTCTAAAAAAGAAGACATCAGGGAGGCTATCACAATATGAATTTTGAAAAACTGGTGTCTGACCGTGCGAAAAACATCAAACCTTCAGGCATCCGTAAATTTTTTGACATAGTGAGCGAAATGAAGGATGCGATATCGTTAGGCGTTGGTGAGCCTGACTTCGTGACTCCGTGGCATATAAGGAGTGAGGGCGTTTATTCTCTTGAAAAGGGAAGAACATATTACACATCAAACGCGGGACTCATTGAGCTCAGACGAGAAATCTCGAAATATATGGAAAGAAGATATGGTCTTTCCTATAATCCTGAAAATCAGGCAATTGTCACTGTCGGAGGAAGCGAAGCCATTGATTTATGTATCAGGGCTTTAGTCAATCCCGGTGATGAGGTTTTAGTGCCTGAACCGAGTTTTGTGTGCTATAAGCCTTGTGCAAAGCTTGCAGGCGGAAAAGCCGTGCCGATAGTGACGAAGGCTGAAAACAATTTCAAGCTGACAGCTGACGAATTAAAAGCAGCAATAACCCCAAAAACAAAGCTTTTGGTTTTGCCTTTTCCAAACAATCCGACAGGCGGAATTATGACAAAACAGGATTTGGAGGAAATTGCGAAGGTCATAGAAGGCACCGACATCATCATTTTATCTGACGAGATTTACGGGGAACTGACATATGGAAGGAAGCATATTTCCATTGCAAACATCCCCGGTATGATGGAAAGAACGGTTATTGTTAATGGTTTCTCAAAAACATATGCAATGACGGGCTGGAGACTTGGGTTTGCAGTTGGTCCAAAGGAAATTATTTCAATTATGACAAAAATTCATCAGTATGCAATAATGTCGTCGCCGACGACGAGTCAGTATGCTGCGATTGAGGCTCTCAAAAATGGTGATGAAGACATTGAACGCATGCGCGAGGAATATAACTACAGAAGGCGCGTGATTGTGGATGGATTCAGAAAAATGGGGCTTTCGTGCTTCGAGCCCGAGGGTGCATTCTATGTTTTCCCATCAATTCAGTCAACGGGGCTTTCTTCTGAAGAGTTTTCAGAAAAGCTTCTGTATGGGCAAAAGGTTGCTGTTGTTCCGGGGAATGCTTTCGGTGAAAGCGGAGAAGGCTTTATTCGCTGTTCCTATGCTTACAGCATTGAAAACATTAAAAAAGCGCTCGACAGAATAGATAGATTTGTTAATGAGAAATAAAAAGTTTGAAAAGAGAGTCGGAAAACCCGACTCTCTTAAAAACAGGAGGGCATTTGAAAAATGGCAATGAATATTGTGCTCGTAGAGCCTGAAATTCCGCAGAACACGGGAAATATTGCAAGAACCTGCAAGGCAACGGGAAGCGTGCTTCACATTGTGAAACCAATGGGGTTTAACATTGATGATAAAAAGCTTAAGCGTGCAGGGCTTGATTACTGGTATGAGCTTGACATAAGATATTATGAAAATATTTCTGATTTTTTTGAGAAAACAAAGGGCGGAAACTACTATTTTTGTTCGACAAAATCGAAGCATACATATTGTGATGTCAGCTTTTCAGATGGCGACTATTTTGTTTTCGGCAAAGAAACGAGAGGCTTAAACGAAACTCTTTTAAAGGAAAACTATGAAAAATGCATCCGTATTCCTATGGTAAAAGACGCCCGCTCCTTAAATCTTTCAAATTCTGTTGCAATCGTGCTCTATGAGGCCTTGAGGCAGATTGGTTTTAAAGGACTTTCAGGACAAGGAGAGCTCACAGGCAGAGAGGAGCCTGAGCTTTTATGAAAATAGCGGAAAAAGGAAACGCTGTTTTTTTAGAAGGAGTTAAAGATTTTGAGCCTGCACACATTTTTGACTGCGGACAATGCTTTCGTTGGGAGGCATCTTCTGATGGGAGCTACACGGGCGTCGCAAACGGAAGAGCAGTTAACATTTCAAAAGACAGTGACCGTGTGATAATTAAAAACACTACAAAAGCTGAGTTCGAAAACTTTTGGTCAAAATATCTTGACTTTGATTTTGACTATGGAGAGCTTAAAAAGAGGCTGTCTTCAGACAAAGTTATGGCAACTGCAATCAAAAGCGGCGAAGGAATCAGAATTTTAAATCAGGATTTGTGGGAATGTATTATTTCCTTTATTATTTCTGCGAACAATAACATTCCGAGGATAAAAGGAATTATTAAGAATTTTTGCACACGATTTGGTGACGAACTTGATTTTGATGGGGAAAAGCTTTACACATTCCCTGATGCGGGAAGTCTGTGGGGAATAACTCCTGATGACCTATCCCCGTTGCGTGCGGGTTACAGAGACAAGTTTTTGATAGATAGCATAGAAAAAGTGAACAGAAAAGAAGTTGACCTATGCTTTGTTAAGGATGCGCCCTATGATGAAGCAAAACGCGAGATAATGAAAATTAAAGGAGTGGGGAACAAGGTTGCTGATTGCATTCTCCTTTTCGGAGCAGGGAAGAAAAATGCCTTTCCTGTTGATGTCTGGATAAAGCGCGTTATGGAAACGCTCTATAAAGACGAGGTGAAGGATATGGACATTTCGTCATTTGCAAAAGAGAGATTTGGCGAATTCGGGGGCTACGCACAGCAATATTTGTTCTATCACATGAGAGAAACATATAGAGAAAAGACAGCTGACAATTAAAAACTCAACGGGGTGAGCATTTACGATTAAATTGGAAATGCTCATCTTTTTTGAAAGAAGATGTCAAAAACTGCTTGACTTTCTGGAATTTTTAAACTATAATATAAAACATAACAAGTCCAATTAAATTGGAAAAGAGGGGTTACGGTGTATAAATTCTGGAGTAGTCGGGATAAGACAGAGACTTTTGCCAAAAGACTGAAAATGTTAAGAAGCGCCGAAGGGCTCACACAGGGGCAGCTTGCGGAGGCTTTATGTATTTCAAGAAGCTGCATTTCCAATTATGAAAATGAGGCAAGATACCCCGATTATGAAACGATTAAACAGATGGCGGACTTTTTCGGTGTTTTTGTTGACTATCTCATTGGAGGCTCTGACAGCGTTGAGGTGCCAATCAAAAAGGACGATGTCAAAGACTATGAAGACATTTTAAAGCGCGTTTCTGCGATGGGCGATAAAATTGATTTGTCGGGAATTCCGCTTAAGAAGAAACTTGCAATTATAGAGTTTTCTGATTATGTTATTAATTCGGAAAGATAAATAAAGATGAGAAAGGGGCTGAACGCAAAATGAGTTCGTTTTGCGTTCAGCTCCTGTTTTTTTATTTAGGATTTACGGTGCTCTTTTTTAATGACAGAGGAGTGATTCCATAATACTTTTTAAAGAGGCGCGAAAAATAGTTGTAATCATCATAGCCTATGTGCGCGGCAGTTGCAGCAAGAGACATAGGCTAGCTTAAAATAAGCTCCTTTGCCATAATCATTTTTTGCTCATTTATATAATCTGTTATTGTTTTGCCTGTTTCTCTTTTAAAAAGTATGCAAAGATATTCTTTTGAAATGTGGAGCCTTTTATGTATATCGGCTAATGTTATTTTTGAGCATAGATTATTATCTATGTAATCAAGAGCGGCTACAACATGCTCATTGCTGCTTTTTTTCTCGATGTTTTCTATGATTTCAAGCAAAATAAAGTTTAATATGCAGGCAATCTTATCACGGGTGTGATAAGGTTCAAGGTTTAGTTTTCTTGGGTAAAGGCTCACTATCTGACGCATATTAGATGTTGTTGAATTTATAAGGTGCGCATCAAAGGTCAGGTTAATGCCGGGTTTAACCGTGAAATTGAAGCTTACATATTTTGTAGGAATGGTTGTTTCTTTTCGTTCTCTGATGGTGCCCGGCTTTAAAAATAAAATATCATTTTTTCTTAAGAGAATTTTTTCCTCGTTTATGATGTAGTCCATCTGCCCTTCAAGTACTAAAGTGAGATCATAAAATAAAATTTCTTTAGAAACCATAGCGTAACATTTTTTTGTGGAATTATTTGAAAAATACTGTAACTCGTCAATAATGAAATCCATTTTATCCCCTCCTTTTTTATAATTATAATTGATTATGGCAGTTTTAGCAATAAAAAAGTTTGATTTTAAAAAAATTAGTACTATTTTAATGTTAAAATTAAAAACAGACTATTTTAAAATAAAAAGAGTAAAAATGAGAATATTTTCGTGTTTTAAATGAGTGATATATGCTTTGAAACATTAAAATTGTGCTAAAATTAATCATATTGATTAATATTGTTACTTGTGTTTTCACAGGTTATTTGACATAATGAAAAAAAGCTACTAAATTTAATTAAAAAGGAGAGGGAAGTAATGAAACGATTATTAAGTGTTTTCCTGGCAATGCTGCTTGTTTTGGGAAATTTGTCCATTGTTTTCTCTGAGACGAGCGGAGCAATTACACTCACAACGGGAAATATCAAATCTGCGACTTTAGCGTCAGGTTCAGAAATTTCATATACCAGTAAGGCTGTCGGACTTGCGTGTGGTTCAAGCGCTTTATATGATATGTCGTCTGTCAGCGAGGGAATCTACGATGTAACATTTAATTATAGCACGCAGGACAGCGACACAGGCTTATATTTAGCTTTTTACATTGGAGACAGACTTGCCACAAAGGTTAATCTTAAAAACACAACAGGCACAGCAACATATGAGAATGTTTCAGTGGGTACATTTGAGCTTAGCCCCACCTCAGATATTAAGGTGTTATGCACATCATATGTTGATAAAACCATATATTTAGCTTCAATAACGCTTACACCAAGCAGTGAAGCAAAACCGGACTATGATTTCAGACAATATGCAGATAATGCGACATACACAGTGTCAGAAGACGGAACTGTATCACTTGTTAACGGAACGGACTATTATGAAAATGATGCTTCAGGCACTTTTACGCTCAACCCCGCTTCAACACTTGACGATGGAAACAAATACAGGGCGCGTGTGCAAAATGACGCGGGTAATGAATGGACTCGCTATGACATCAAGGGCTTGATGAGCGGAACATATAATGTTACTTTTCGCGCAGGCGTGAGAAGTGCAACAGATTTATATTTTTATGTTGGAACAGGAAATGCATTATCAACAACACCGCAGGTTATATTTGATGCTGCAGCGGGAAATAATGGTGGCTCAAGCTACACCGTGTGCGACAACACAATAAGCCTTACAATTCCGGCGGATGCAGAATATTTATATGTTAAATCCGTGAATAAAACAGCATATATACACTATTATGATTTTGAATATGAAGTAGTTGAATATAATGTAAGCTTTAATGAGGAAAATGTTAAAATAACAGGTGAAGCAACTGCCTCGCCAACCGAGGACTATGTCTTTACTGTCGAGGCAAACACGGGTGCAGAAATAGAAAAAGTATATGCTGTAGTGGAAGGAAGCACATCTGAAATTGCGCCTAATGATTTGGGAAATGGCAGCTATAGCATCAGCAAAAGCGAAATAACAAATAATTTAACAATTTATGCAAAAGCAACCGCGAAAGTTTCAGACAGCTATCAGGGCAAGATGGAGTGTGAAATAAGCGGAGATAACCTTCTTGTCAGAACTGCCTTTGATGATGATTATGAGTTGGTGCAGAGATTTTTTAATCTTACAAAAAAGAGTCATGATGCAAACGAGCCTTTTGATTTTGGTTCATCAGGACTTATTCCTAAGGGCAGCAGCATAGATTCTGAATATTTGGTGATGTTATCGGGTGGTGTTGATGAAGCTGCGCCGTTTAAGTTTAATTCATCATATATCGGAGCAAATCACGGTTATTCAAAAGGTGTTTTGGTTCAAAGCACAGCTCACGGCAAAACTTATGCTGACATTGGTTCGCTGTGGAAGGATTCAGATGAAATCAAATGGAATTTGCTTAAGATAGTTGACGAAAATTCTCTTTTATTCTTGTCAGAAAACACTGCATCGAGCACAACAAAGTATAAAGTTAAGGACAGCATAGCAGGGGAAGAGCTTGTCTTTGTTGAAGCAGGAGAACACACAGAAACAATCACAATAGAATCGCAGACACCGAATCAGCAGATTTATTCTGCAAATAAAAATATATTCAAGAAAGTTTACGCAATAAAAGATGGAATAAAAACAGAAGTTTCTGATGGCCAGAAAGTCGAATGTGACTATATTGATGTAGAAGAAAAATATTATATAATGAATCCTGTTTTAATAGGAGAAGCGCTGAGGGAAAACCGTCCGCAAGGCGGATACACAGAGCCTCAGGATATGGCTGTCGGTCAGCCTTTGGTTGAATGTAATTTAATTTACAGAATTATGCCTGACAGCACGGTTTTGACTATATTTGACCATAAAATTTTAGAAAGCGTCAATTTTGATTATTACGGTGCTATGCAGTATCGTGTGAGGAGCGATGCTTTCGGCGGCGGTATTTACAGATACATTCCGAAATCAAAGGAATTTGCTCATGGCGATATGACTTTTGACTACAGAGAGCCTGTAAACATGACAAAAGTGACATATCCGTCTTCCGGTTATTCATTTTTAATGACATCTGATTATTGGGAAAATCAGAACAGCATGCCTGACAGACAAACAGACTACTATTATGATTCAAGTGACAACATAAAAGCAAGCTTTGTAAGTGGATATTTGCCCATAGATGACGGAGCGCCTGAGGTCAGAAAAACTAAATCAAGCGTGGCGACATATGTTTATAAATCTAAAAAGACATATCCATATTTTGTAGATTCTTTGGCGTTTGAAGAAACAGGAACTCAGAATCAAACCATAAAAGGCGTGGCATATAAAAAATTTAATGGTGAAGACGACAAAAACATCACCCATTACACTATTCCATATGGCGATGAAACATATGTTTACATTGATTGCCACGAAGTTGCAAAGGAAGAAATCGATTTAACAAACATTTTAAAAACGGGAGCGATAGCAGAAGTTCTTGAAAAAACAAATAATGTTTCCTATAGTGAAAACAGCGGCAAGCTTACAGTGGAAATGAAAGATGGAACTTATGGTTATTTGGTTTTAAATGTTAAGGCTCCAAAAATTGAAACGCAAATCACTCAGGTAAGCGGTGCGAAGGGTGAGGTTAATATTTCTGTTAAAAACAATCAGGCAGAGAGTGCTGATATAAATCTCTACATTGCGGGATATATGGGTGGCAGACTGAAAGAGATGAAGCCTAAAGCCATTTCTTTAAGCGGAAACATGTCATATTCATTTACGGAAAACCTGACACCAAACAGTTTTGATTTAGTGAAGGTTTTTGCATGGGAAAATTTAAATGGTATGGTTCCTGTGGCAGATACATCATCAAAAGAGGCAGAAGTGGAATATACTTCTAAATATTTAGGTGATGGCTTTACAAGGCTGAGTTTAAACAACACCGAATTTGAAGCAGGGGAAGAAAGAGAATTCAATGTTGAAATTAAAGAATCGGGAGATTATGCAGTATTTTTAAATCAGGTTGCACCTGCTGCTAACGGCTATAGTGTCAAATTCACAAAAGATGATGAAACAATTATTTTGAATGAATACACAGCGGCTGATGAAAGCTATAACAATGCCAATTATGTAAGAGTTGGTGCCGAGGGCAAGAAAGAATCGAAGTCTGTTTCCTTGTCTAAAGGGCTGTGGACTATGACGATAACATCTTTAGCAGATGTTGATATTTCATATGTTGATTTGCGTTCGACTATAATTAGTCTTGATGGCAAGCCGGTAGCAATATATCCTTCTGATTATAACTATTTGAAATATGTCGGCGGCACAAATTATGTAAATGAGCATATCAATCAGGATTCGCATCCGAGAATCCCTTTGAGCAATTATTTTGCTGATTATTTAAATGAAGATTTAGACGAGCAGTTTGCATATGGCAGGGGTATGGTGATGAGGGGAAACAGTGCCCTTTCATACACTATGTCATATAAGCTTGATGTTAAAAAAGCAGATGTTTATAAGATAAAAGCAGTTATGGCCTATATGCCGAGAGTAGCCATAACAGATTCTAACAAAACAGCCACTTTCAGAATTGTAGCAGATGGTATCGCAACTGATTACAACTACACATTTGATGTTGGCACGGCGGCATATAAATTAAGCAGTGCACAGTGCTATGAAAAGATTGTAAGCTTTAGCGAGGGAGACCACCAGTTTGAATTATATGTGGGGGGGTCTGATTTTGGGGCCTATCTCCATCAGATTTCTGTAGAGCCATATGAAGAAACTGAAACAGGTGTAACGGAAGATGGCGCAGTGTTCGATTTGGCAAAGCCAGAAATTTCAAAATATATAGAAGATGCAAGGGTTTTATATAAAACGGAAGAATATGCAGATTACACATCGTCTATTGTTCAGAACTATGGTATGGATGGTATGAATCAATCTGACTTTCCTAATGCTATAGCGCTTGTTTGGGACGAAATTGATGGCGCAGAGAGCTACACGCTTTATGTGAGCGAAGACGAAAGCTTTAATAATTCATGCGTGATTAAAGAAACTGAAAACTCAAGCTATGATGTTTATAATCTTTATCCAAAGAGAACATATTACTGGAAAGTAGTCGCAGATAGTGGGGAAGAATCAAGCGTTAAGCATTTTACAACCAAAGACACCATCAGATATATTTATGCTGAAGGCGGAAGAAATATTCGTGATATTGGTGGCTGGAACGGACTTAATGAAGGAATGGCATACAGGGGAGCACAGCTTGACGGTTATGACCCGAAATATAATGCTTGTCTTACTGAAAATGGAATAGATGTATTCTTAAATGACCTTAAAATCAAAACTGATCTCGATTTAAGAGGCGATGTTGGTGTAAATATTCTTGGAACATATCAGGTGCATGCGGCAATAGCGGCATATACGAGAGCTTTCACAACAGATGTGGCAAAATATGCAACGGCAGTGAGAGCCTTTGCAGATATTAATAACTATCCGATATATTTCCATTGTGCAGGCGGTGCGGACAGAACAGGCACTGTTGCATTTATAGTTGAAGCGATAGCGGGTTCAAGTGAGGAAGATTTATCCATTGACTTTGAGCTCACTACTGCATCAAGATTTGGAAGTCGTTTCCGTTATAATGTTTCAACATTTCTCTTTGCCGATGTTGTAAGCACCATGAAAGGATATGACGGAGATACATTGCAGGAAAAGGCTGAAAACTACGCGCTTAACACACTTGGATTAACGAGAGCTGAAGTTTCAAATATCAAGTCTATTTTAGGTGGAAATAAAGTGGTGTTTAAAAATGCAGAGGATTTGACGGTGGGAGATACTTCTGTAGAGTTAGCTAACCTAAACGGGCAAAAGCTTTTATGTGTGACACTGAACGGAAATGTTATAGAGGGCGCATCTCTGTCAAATGACGGGGTTTTAAGTGTCATTTTGAATGAAACAGGAAGCGGCGAAATTATGTTTGAAGATGGAAATGCACTTTCGTTTGTAGTTTCATAGCATTTATAGCTCAGATTGAATAAAGGAAATAATCATTAAAACAGCTGTAGCAAAATGAACTCATTTTGCTACAGCTATTTTTTTGGCAGGAAGGTCCGAACAGTTCAGATGCACATTAATTATTGTTTTTCTTTGCTGTGTTAATTGACGAGATAAGTATCTTCTTTAATTCAATACAATTTTCAAGAATTATCTTATCATTGTAATATCCACTTTCTATAAGAAGCTCAATCCAATATTCGCTTTCAGAACACTCTTTTAATGCTATTTGCAGTTTTGCAATAAAATCATTCTTTCCGTGTCCGTAAAACGCTTCTCTTATATTCGCACCAATACTTGTGCCACTACGAATAAGTTGATTTGTAAGTACGCTTTCTCTTTTTTCGCTTTTTACTTTATTACATATTTTTATAATATCTAGTGCAAATTGTTTTGACTTCATAAATAACGGACTATCCATAGATTTTCTCCTTTTAAAAACAAACTCGTTTAGCGGTTTTTTACCTTACCTTTTCCATATTCACTATTACCTGTTACTTTCCAAAAATCGACAAGACATTTTAGGGAAAAGTGAAGAGTGAATAGGTAATAAGTAAAATCGACAAGACTCTGATGAATCTTGTCGATTTTTGGTACACCATCGGGGGCAACGACTCGCGTTGCTCGCATGCATGCTTGACTTAGCCAATCGAACTTCGCCTATGCTCGTTCTCTTGGAGTCTGCGCTATCTCACCCCTGCGGGGTTCTCGCCCCCTATCTTTTTGGTTGTTGAATATAAAAATAAAGAGAGACACTTTTTTCGATGCCTCTCTTTTTGGTACACCATCGGGGGCTCGAACCCCGGACACCCTGATTAAGAGTCAGGTGCTCTACCAGCTGAGCTAATGGTGCATATTCAATTTTCTCTCAACGAAATAACATTATAGCACAGATAGATAAGTTTGTAAAGACTTTTTTGAAAAAATTTGATATTTTTTGAAAACCGCAGGGTTTGAGTGATGATAAAGATGAAAGCAGAGTTTATGATTTTATAAAAAACCAAGAGAATATTATAAGCATTTAATTGTTTACTTTTGTTGAAAAATGTAGTATAATAGTACTGATATGAACAAAAAAAGGGGATATGTTAGAATATGGAAATTTCATCACTGCAAAAAGCAAGATATGAGTATCAGCCAAAGCTTCCTGAGATGCTAAGGGGTGGCATTGCTGATATCAGCGTTAAAGAGGGCGAGGAGACTAAAAGCGTCGCTGACTGCGAAAAAATCAAAGCTCTTTTCCCGAATACTTATGGAAAAAAGGAAATTGTTTTTCAGAAAGGACAGAACACATCAGAAGCAAAAAAACAGATTGTTGGCGTCATTCTTTCAGGTGGTCAGGCGCCGGGTGGACATAATGTTATTTGTGGATTATATGATGCTTTAAAATCTACAAATCCGGAAAATGTGCTTTATGGCTTTAAAAATGGTCCTATTGGCTTGCTTGAAGATGATTATCTGATTTTTGACGATAAATATATTGATGAATATAGAAACACAGGCGGATTTGACATTATCGGTTCAGGCAGAACAAAGCTTGAAACAAAAGAACAGTTTGCCGTAGCAGCAGAAGTTTGTAAGAAGCACGGCATCACAGCTATCGTGATCATCGGCGGTGACGATTCAAACACGAATGCAGCGGTGCTTGCTGAATATTTTGCATCAAACAACACAGGTGTTCAGGTTATAGGCTGCCCTAAAACCATTGACGGCGACCTCAAAAATGAAGACATTGAATGTTCTTTCGGATTTGACACAGCAACAAAAACATATAGTGAGCTTATCGGCAACATTGGAAGAGATGCAAATTCTGCTAAAAAGTATTGGCATTTTGTTAAAGTTATGGGTCGCTCTGCTTCCCATGTTGCGCTTGAGTGTGCTCTCCGCACTCAGCCGAATATCTGCTTAATTTCTGAAGAAGTGGCAATTAAGAAAATGTCGCTTTCGCAGATTGCTGACTATATTGCTGATTCTGTTGAAAAAAGAGCGGCAAAAGGAATGAATTTTGGTGTCGCAATCATCCCTGAAGGTGTTGTTGAATTTGTTCCTGAGTTTTCTGTTTTAATCAAGGAAATCAATGAGCTTTTAGCAGGCAAAAAAGCAGATGAATTTAACGAGCTTTCTTCATGGAATGAGAAATATGCATTTATTGAAAAAGGCCTGACAAAAGAGTCTATGGCTGTTTTTGCAATACTTCCGCAGGGAATTCAACAGCAGTTGTTCTTAGAAAGGGACCCGCATGGCAATGTTCAGGTTTCGCTTATTGAATCAGAAAAATTGTTCTCAGCTTTAGTGGCAGATAAGCTTGCGGCAAGAAAAGAAGCAGGCTCTTACAAAGGAAAATTCAATCCGATTCATCACTTCTTCGGATATGAAGGCAGATGTGCGTTCCCGTCTAACTTTGACTCTGACTATTGCTATTCGCTTGGCTATAATGCGTTTATGCTGATACAGTATGGCTATAATGGCTACTTATCAAAGATTTCAAATCTTTCCAGACCTGCTAGCGAGTGGGTTGCAGGCGGTATGCCGATAACAAAGATGATGAACATTGAAAGAAGACACGGTGAAGATAAGCCTGTTATAAAGAAGGCGCTGGTTGAGCTTGATTCAAAACCATTCAAATATTTTGAAGAGCGCAGAGACAAGTGGGCAGTGGAAACCTGCTATGTTTATCCCGGTGCTATTCAATATTATGGTCCGAGTGAGGTTTGCGACATAACCACAAAAACACTTGAACTCGAACAGAAATAATCAGATTTTAAGAGTGCGGCTTGCCTTGAAGGGTGAGTCGCACTTTTTTTTAAAAATAAATGAAAAAAATCTTGACAAGAAAAAAATACTGTGGTAAAATATAGCTCGTTAGTTAAAACTAACTCTTTTTTAAAGATGACAAGTTAGTCTAAACTAATTTGCAAAAGTAATAAGGAAATCAGGAGATGCATATGAATTTAACAGTTGCAGAAGAAGGAAAAGAATACATAATTCAGCGTATAGAGACTGAAGATGAAGAATTAGACAGCTTTTTGTTTTCTTTAGGTTGCTATTCAGGAGAGCCTATAACTGTGATTTCACATCTCAAGAGTGGCTGTGTTGTTTCGATTAAAGACGGAAGATATAATATCGACAATCAGCTTGCAGAGGCGATAATCATCGGCTGATAATTTTCAGTTTTGAAAAGATTCTGCCGATTGCTTTTTAACAAGAGGTTAGTCATTGCTAACCGTAAGCGACTTTATAAATAAAGAAAAGGTTTCAGGAGGAAAAGAAAAATGAGAATTGCACTGGCAGGTAACCCTAACAGCGGCAAAACGACGATGTTTAATGCGCTCACGGGAAAAAACGAAAAGGTCGGAAACTGGGCAGGCGTCACAGTCGAGAAAAAAGAACATATGATTAAAAAAAGCTTTGCAGGAGAGGAGGAGCTGATTGCAGTTGACCTCCCCGGTGCTTATTCGATGTCACCTTTTACATCAGAAGAAAGCATCACAAGCTCTTATGTTAAAAACGAAAATCCCGATGTTATCATAAATATTGTTGATGCGACAAATTTAAGCAGAAGCCTGTTTTTCACGACGCAGCTTTTAGAACTCGGAATTCCCGTTGTTGTTGCGCTCAACAAAACAGATATCAACAACAAAAAGCAGACGGAAATTGACGAAAACAAGCTTTCTCTAAAACTTTCATGTCCCGTAATCAAGACGACATCAACGACAGGCGAAGGGATAAAAGAACTTGTTTTGGCGGCAACGGGGCTTGTCGGCAAAATTCAGAATGCGCCATATGTTGAAGGCAACATTGACATTTCGGATAAAAAGGCAGTTTTAGCGGCTGACAGAAGCCGTTTCAAGTTTGTGAAAAGCATTGTTTCTGAGGTGGAAACAAGAAAGGTTTTGACAAGAGAGAGAAATTCTCAGGATAAACTGGATGGAATTTTAACAAACAGATGGCTTGGGATTCCGATTTTTGCTGTTATTATGTTCCTCGTTTTCCAGATTTCTCAGGCGTGGGTTGGTCCTTTTTTTGCAGACGCTTTAGTCGGCTTTCTTGAAAAATTTCAGGCGTGGGTCGGAACATTTTTTGAAAATGCAAATCCGTTGCTTTCGGCTCTTTTGGTTGACGGTGTGATTGGCGGAGCTATTGCAGTTATCGGCTTTTTGCCGCTCGTAATGGTGATGTATTTCTTGATTGCGCTTTTAGAAGACTGCGGATATATGGCTCGTGTGTCTGTCGTGCTTGACCCGATTTTCAAAAAAGTCGGTCTTTCGGGGAAATCTGTCATTCCGTTTGTTATCGGAACGGGCTGCGCAATTCCCGGCGTTATGGCTTGCCGAACAATCAGAAATGAGCGCGAGAGAAGAGCAACGGCTATGCTTGCTCCGTTTATGCCGTGTGGCGCTAAACTTCCCGTTATTGCGCTTTTTGCAGGAGTGTTCTTCCGCGATGCATCATGGGTGGGAACACTTATGTATTTTGCAGGCATTATCATCATTTTCTTCGGGGCGCTGCTCATTAATAAAATTACAGGACATAAAGCAAAAAAATCATACTTTATCATTGAGCTTCCTGAATATAAAGCTCCGAGTCTTTCAAGAGCATTTGGCGCAATGTGCTCACGCGGCTGGGCATATATTGTCAAGGCGGCGACAATCATTCTTCTTTGCAACACTGTGATTCAGATTATGCAGACGTTTGACTGGAGCTTTAATGTTGCAGAAGCAGCAGACGCTTCAATTTTAGCTTCTGTTGCAGGCCCGTTTGCATATCTGCTTATACCCGTTGTCGGTGTTCTTTCGTGGCAACTTGCAGCAGCGGCAATTACGGGCTTTATTGCTAAAGAAAATGTTGTAGGAACGCTTGCGGTTTGCTTTGTGGGGCTTGAAAATCTTATTGACACGGAAGAGCTCGCCCTTATGGAAGGAGCGGGTAGCGAGGTTGCTACGGTCTTCGCAATCACAAAGGTTGCGGCTTTAGCATATCTGATGTTTAACTTGTTCACGCCTCCGTGTTTTGCGGCAATTGGCGCTATGAATGCTGAAATGAAAAGCGCAAAATGGCTATGGGGCGGCATAGCGTTTCAGTTATGTGTAGGATATACCATAGGCTATTTGGTGTTTCAAGTCGGCACACTTATCACAACGGGCGCAGTCGGCGCAGGGTTTTTGCCAGGCTTGATTGCAGTTTTAGTTATGGCAGGAATCATTATCTGTCTTTGCATTAACGCAGATAAAGGCGCAAAGTTATCCGACAAAAAGAGCGTTGTAAAATAGTTAAGAGGGTTTTAATATGGAAGATTTAATTTTGGCAGCAGTTTTGATATTAATTGTTGCGGCTTCAGGATTTTATGTTTATAAAGCAAAAAAAAGCGGAAAAAAATGCATAGGATGTCCGAATGAGTGTTCATGTGATAAGAATAAATGCAATTTTTGAATTTAGAATAAACAAACGACCGTGACGAGCTTCGTCACGTTCGTTTGTTTATTCTTTTGAGTTTAAAAAATAATAAAAAGGTTATTGCAATCGATAGAACAAAAGCTATCAAAAAAGACAAGAAAGCTCTTTTCAGCATTGAATTTAAAACGAAAGAGAAAAATATGCACAAAAGAATCAGGCTAAAGAAAAGCGCCATAATTTTTTTGAGTGATTTTTTGATTTTTTGATTTCTCTCATCTTTTTTTAGTTTGGCTGACTGTTTTTCGCTGAAAGCGGATAGAGCATTTTCAACTTTTTCCTGAGAAAGCCAGAAATCCCAAGAATTTTCGCCAAGAATGTTTCTAAACTTTTCCTTTCTGCCGAGAGCATCAACATATTTAAAGAAAAGCGCATCATTTTCCCAGAATTCCGGGGGCCTGAGACCAAACACAGAGCCATAGGTCTCCTGCCTTTTTAATATGTCCAGTGCCCTTGAAACTTTGTCTTCATCACACCAGAATTCAAAGCTTTGCTCTCCTAATTCATTGGCGTGCTGTTCTTTTCTGTCGCAGGCCGCCCGCGTTTTGAAAAGCTCGGAAAGAGCTGAATCATATTCGAGATAGGCAGCTGAAATCTTGGAAAAAAATTCTGATTTTCTTTCGCCTGACGCCGTGATAGACGGTCTCATTTTCTTTGTTTCTTCCTTCTGATAAAGCTCGCTCCCGTCAGGAAAGGAATGATTTTTTTTAATGATATCTTCTGCAGAGAGCAGAATTTCAGGTGATGAGCTATGGGAAAAAAATTTTAAAAAATATGCTTTTTGCGTGTTTTGGGCTTTTTCCTTAAGGGAATTCCAGTAGTTATCAAGCACTTGTTTTTTGTCGCGGTCAGAAAGGATAAAGGCGGCAACTTTATAAAGCGACTCTTCGTTCGGATATTTTCCGGGAAGAAGGCTTTTTAAAAATTCAATATTTGTTTCGTAGCGTTTTTGACATTCGATGCTTTTTCCGTTTATGCTTCCACGCCTGTCATAGTCTATTGCAAAGCCTAAATTGAGTTCAAATGCTTTTGCCTTATCGTAAAGGAGATTTGCTGCTCTATAGCACGCTATGGCATATTCACACGGGAAAGAGTTTCTTTTTTCAAGATAGGAAACAATTTTTGCATAGATGTTTCCTGCTTCTGTTTGGCTTTTTTTGCAGCCCCTTCCACATTCAAGATATTCAGCACAGAGTAAATCAATTTTTTCATTTGACTCGCTCCTTAAAGCACAAAGGGCAGAAAAAACTTCGGCATCATCAAAATTATTTAAATGATTTTTTATCTCTTCTGCGCTTTTTTCTTTGCTCAGAGCAAGGATTTCTTCGCAAAATGAGTTGTTTATATTATCCATTTGTTTATCCTTCCATTTAATAAAGCTAAACATATTGTAGCATAAAAAAAGAGGGTTGTCCATAGCTTTTACAGATTGCAAAAATTAACACTTTAATTGACAAAGAAGCAGAATTTGTGATAAACTGAAGTTAAAGATATTTTTTTATGAAGGAAACATATTCTTATGAAAGAAACAAGCATATTTAAAAAGGTTTTGCTGAGCAATCTGAAAATTGTTATGGTGCCGATTGTTATAATAATGTTTCTTGCGGGCATCGTTATTACAGACAGCTTTAAAAGGGATATGATGCACGAAGAAGAAATTGCTGTTTCGAGATTTGCAGAAAGCATAAATGCTGAAATTGAAAAGGTTATCACAGTGACAGAAAATGCTGCGAGATATCCTCTCATATATAATGGACTCAGTGCCAGTTATGAAGACCACTACAGTGTTTTTATGTATATGAATGAGGTGAAAGCCTTCCTTGATAATTTGACATATCAGCTTGAAGAAGGAGCTATCACGATTTGCTTTTATAATGATTCATTATATAACGGAAAATATTTTGTGAACTCCGAGGACTTTGAAGGATATGACGCCATAAGCAATAAATTTCAGGAAACGAAGTCAAACATCATCTGGGAAGAGGAGATTTATAAAGGTGAAAATGGTCGGGCATATCTTCAGTTTTATCAGGATATGCCGGTCAATTCAGGTTGTTTTATAATCGGCAGGATATACATTCCCGAGGCAGAAGATGGCGTTTATATTGCAAAGAGTGAGGATTTGGAGAAAGTGGAGTTTTCAGGGCTTAAAGTGAGCATAAATTCTCATTTTGATGCAGTCAGCGAAATTTCACGCAGCAAGATTTTTTCTGTTGCACTTCAGGTTTATGCTGTGATTATGGTTATCACTATGCTGATTTTTCTGCTGCTTTACTACACAACTCATAAAACAACAGATAAGGTAACACGAGACATAAACGAATTCATAGGAAGACTTAATGCGAGCACCATAGCAGACGAAGATTTAGACCTCGAGATAAAAAGCGGCGAGGTAACGGAGCTGACGGTCATAAAAGAAACAATATCGAGGCTTCTTGCCCAGCTGAGAGAGATAACGAGCTCTAAACATAATATGGAAATGGAGAAAAAAACGCTTGAGTTTGACCTTCTCCAAAGTCAGATTGACCCTCACACACTTTATAACTCTTTATCTGCGATAAGGCTTAGCGCTTTTAAGAGTCAGGACACGGAAATGGTAGAGTTTGTTGACACGATGGTCTCATATTACAGAAAGGTGCTTAACAAAGGCAAAACAATCAGCCTGATTTCAGATGAAATTGACCTCGTCACTAAATATGTCAGAATAAATGAGCTTTCTCACTATAAAAAATATAATCTCTTCGTCGAGTGCCCCGATTCACTTATGAATGTCAAGACGCTTCACCTCCTTTTGCAGCCATTTGTGGAAAATGCGATTATTCACGGGCTTGGAGGAAGCAAACAGGAATGTGAGATCAGGATTAAATCTTATGAAGAAAACGGAATGATAAATATTTTAGTAGCAGATAACGGACGGGGTATGGATGATGAAAAGCTTGCAGGATTAAATGATTTGGAAAACTGCAGTTTTGGATATGGCGTGAAAAATGCATTTATGCGTCTTAAGCTTTATTATGGAGACGATGCTTCTGTTCGTTTTGAGTCAGAGCAGGGCAAAGGGACATGCGTATATATCAGTTATCCGATTTAGAAAAAATCAGATTATGCGAAAAAATAATCAGATAAAGGACTTCCAATTTTGTGGAGAATATGTTAAAATTTTAGTGATATGTTGTTTAATAATATAAATTTTTTCTAAATATAATTTAAGAAGAGGGGTAAGTGAGGAAAAAATGAAGGCAAAAAAAGTAGAAGAACTCAGACCCATATCAAAAGGGTTTTTTAGGAACTTAAGTGACCACAGAT
>JAZNGA010000016.1:0-1561 GCA_045576235.1 Clostridia bacterium | reverse complement strand
AACCGTTCTCTCTTCAGGCGGCGTTGGAATTAAAGGAAGAACTGTTAAATTAAGCGCAAAAGCTCCAAACGGAAGCACATATGATGTCTGGGCAGAAGGCGTGAGCGGAGAAGACGGTGCGTTCGCTTTAAGCTACACATTCGATAGCGAGGCAGAATCAGGAAAATATGAAGCAAAAATCGAATATGAATATGGCGCTAGCGCATACGAAGCTGATGCATATTATTTCGATGAAGAATTAAATGCGACAATTTCTGAAGAATTCTCGAACCTTAGCGAAGCAGGTTTTGAAGCAAAACTTAAT
This sequence comes from Clostridia bacterium, assembly GCA_045576235.1. GTDB lineage: Bacteria > Bacillota > Clostridia > UBA1381 > UBA9506 > SIG437. Next base: position 1,257 of record JAZNGA010000016.1, on the reverse strand, counting down.
GAATATGCTGAAGAGTTTGGTTTGGACATGGAAACAATGGAGGGTGACATTGATGTTTCTTTCATTGCAAGCAACATGGCAAACAGAGAATATGATAAAGTTGCAGACATTATAGATGAGGTTAATGCGCGCTATGCATTAGAAAAAGTTAATCAGGCGGCTGATGCTGATGCTGTCAAAGCGTTGATTGATGATGCTGATGCATTAGAAGCAATCGCAGAAATCCAGAGAGATAAATGGGATGCTCTTTCTGATGAAAAACAGACAGAGATTGCAACAACAATTAAAGAAGACGGCAGAATTGAAGAGCCGATTGATTTAATAGAAAAAATTGATGAGCTCATCAACAAAGCTCTTGAGGAGTTATTTAACTTTGCAGCTGCAACAGTTTCTATAAACTCTGCTGAAGTAAATGTCGGACAGGATGCTTTTATAACTTTTACAGCAAGTGAAAGACAGGAAAATGTTGCAAAAGTCTGCATTGAGATTGCATATGGCGAAGAAGATGCAGATCTCTTTGAAGGCGCAGTTTCATATGAGCTTTCTAAAGACCTCAAAGATTTAACTCTTATGGAGACAAAAGAAGATGGAAAGCTGATTCTTGATTTAATTGTTAATCAGAATGAAGAAGGCGTGATTAAAAAGACATACTTCAGAAATGATATCATAACAATCGGCTTTAAGGCTGAAACTGGTATGGAAGGAACATATAATCCGATAATCAGCGGTTATGTGACATATCATTCAGATGAAGCTCCTCAGTCGGAAGCATATTTTGCTGATGTTCCGTTTGAGCTTGTCGAAAACCCGACAATTAAAGTAAATAAAATTAGCACAGACAGCAAAAAGGACTACCAGGGCGGTGGTGGAATAAAAGGCGGCACAGGCTATGGAACTGAAGGCTCAGGCACAAGCACAGACTCCATACCGCAAACAACACCTGATAGTGATGATCCTTCAGTGTCTGGAACATTCAACGATTTAGCAAGCGCTCTTTGGGCAAAAGAAGGCATTGAAGCATTAGCGGCTAAAGGAATCATAAATGGTCGCGGCGACGGAACATTTGCTCCTAACGACATCGTGACAAGAGCAGAGTTCTGTAAGATGATAACACTGGCATTTAATGCAGTTAAAGCAGACGCAGCGTGTGACTTTAAGGATGTTGCAAGTGATGCATGGTTCTATTCATATGTTGCAAGTGCAAAAGCTGCAGGCTTCATAAACGGAAAGACAGATGAAGATTTTGCTCCGTTTGAC
>JAZNGA010000015.1:0-9961 GCA_045576235.1 Clostridia bacterium | reverse complement strand
AGATGCTGATTTAATAAAGATTGAGCAAACAATAGTAACAATGCCAAATTATTTTGCTGATTACAACACAATAGTTCATTTTATAACCGAAGAGGAAATGAAAAATGAGCATAGTGGAATCCCTCATGGTGGCTTTGTCATCAGGAGCGGAAAAACCGGTGTAAACAAAGAAAACCAGCACATCATCGAATATAGCTTGAAACTTGATTCGAATCCAGAATTTACAGCATCTGTGCTTGTAGCATATGCAAGAGCTGCATGGAGAATGTTTGAAAAAGGTGAAAGAGGTTGTCTGACCGTCTTTGATATTGCACCCAAATACCTGAGCGAAAAAAGTGATGCTGAATTGATAAAAACAATGTTATAAAGAAATAAAAGTACTATATTATCAAAAATTCAAAGCAAAAAAATTTTTATCAGAAAATAGTTTAAAAAAATTCAAAAAACTATTGACAAACAAAAAATTGAATAGTATAATATATTTCAAATTTGAATATCACAAAACACGACTATGACGAGGACGGTCGGATTGTGGAGCCTGGAGAGAGTTGCCGGTTGGTGCGAGGCAATGGTGAGACTTTCCAATGACTTATCACCTCTGAGTCGAAGGACCGAAAAGCTTAGCTTAGTAGACTCCTTCCGTAATGCTGCGTAAAGGCAAAGGGCTTGTTAGAGCTCGGTAAGTGACGGGGATTTTTATATTTCCGTAATTTGAGTGGTACCGCGGGTTATTATAACTCGTCTCAAAGTTATCTTTGAGGCGAGTTTTTTGTTTTATTCAAATTAGTAACCAAATATCAAATTTGTCAAAAATTGAAAGGAGACAAAAACAATGGATTACAGTTTGAAAGAAGTCGCAGGCAGAATCAAAGACCTCCGCGAAGCAAAAGGCTATACACAGGAAGAGCTTGCAAAGCTTTGCGGTGTATCAGTAGAAGATTACAAGGTCTTAGAAAAAGGCGAAACAGATTTCAGCTTCACATTCATCTACAAGTGTGCAAAAGCTTGCGGGGTTGAGGTTGTTGATTTGCTTGAAGGAACAAGCACAACCCTTACCTCCTTTGCCATCACAAGAAAAGGTGAAGGACTTAAAATCGTAAAGAAGCACGGTGTAGAATACAATAACCTTGCTCCTAAATTCAGGGAAAAGCTTGCGGAACCCTTCCTCGTTAAATTCCCGTATCTTGAAGAAGAACAGAATGCTCCGATGCAGCTTAATTCACATAATGGTCAGGAATTTGATGTTATCGTCAAAGGTTCGCTCAAAGTTCAGATTGGAAACCATGTAGACGTACTTCACGAAGGAGACTCTATTTTCTATAATAGCCTCATCCCACACGGAATGGTTGCAGTTTCAGAAGGCGGTTGTGAATTCCACGCAGTTGTATTAAGCCCCCATGACGGAACGGTTAGTGAGGAATATCCTGAAGCACCGATGATTGCAGCAAAGGTAGCTGCTAAAAAGAAAAAGGCAGAAACCGTTGCAGATAAATTTATTGAATCATCCTATGATGAAAACGGTGTTTTTAGCGGTATCAAGTTCAAAAATGCAGATGCATTCAACTTTGCATTTGACTGTGTAGATGCTATTGCCGAAAAGAACCCCGAAAAATTAGCTATGATGTGGGTTGCAAATGATAAGACCGACAGACGCTTCACATTCAGCGATATGAAAAAGTATTCAGCAAAAACTGCAAACTATTTTGAATCACTTGGCATCAAGAAGGGCGATACCGTAATGCTTGTATTAAAGCGCCATTATCAGTTCTGGTTCTGTATGCTTGCACTTCATAAAATCGGTGCTATCGCAATTCCTGCAACAAATCAGCTTGTAGAACACGATTTTGATTACAGATACAAAGCTGCAAGAGTAAAAGCTGTTGTATGTACTGCAGACGGAGATGTATCAACTGAGGCAGAGAAGGCAGCAGTAAACTATCCCGGTATGGTTAAAGTGTTGGTTGGCGGTGAAAAAGAAGGCTGGCATGATTTTAATGTTGAAATGGAACGTTTCAGCACACACTTTGACCGCACTGAAAACACTCCTTGTGGTAACGATCCAATGCTTATGCTCTTTACATCAGGTACAACAGGATATCCGAGAATCGCAACACACTCATATAAATATGCACTCGGTCATTATCCTACTGCAAAACACTGGCACAATGTAAATCCTGACGGACTTCACTTTACAATCTCTGATACAGGTTGGGGTAAAGCTCTTTGGGGTAAGCTCTACGGACAGTGGCACTGCGAAGCAGCACAGTTCACATATGACTTTGACAGATTCCATTCGGAAGACATCCTGCCGATGTTTGCTAAATACCATATCACAACATTCTGCGCACCGCCTACAATGTATCGTTTCTTTATCAAACAAGATTTGTGAAAGTATGACCTTTCTTCTATCGAGTATGCAACAACAGCAGGCGAAGCATTAAACCCCGAAGTGTTCAATCAGTTCAAAAAAGCAACAGGACTTACAATTATGGAAGGCTTCGGTCAGACTGAAACAACACTTTCTATAGCAAACTTTGTTGGCTCTACGCCGAAAATCGGTTCTATGGGCAGACCGAGTCCTCTTTACGATGTAGTTGTGCTTGATCCGGACGGCAACGAATGTAAAACCGGAGATACGGGCGAGATCTGTATCAGAGTTAAAGATGATGTACCTTGCGGACTCTTTATCGGATATTACTTGGACGAAGAAAAAACAAACGAAGTATGGCATGACGGATATTATCACACAGGCGATCAGGCAACAATGGACGAAGACGGATACCTTTGGTATGTGGGCAGAATTGATGATGTTATCAAATCATCCGGTTACCGCATCGGACCTTTTGAAATCGAAAGCGTTATCATGGAACTTCCTTATGTACTTGAATGTGCAATCACTCCTGTTCCCGATGAAGTGCGCGGTCAGATTGTAAAGGCTACCATCGTACTTGTAAAAGGCGCCGAAGGAACTGATGAACTGAAGAAAGAAATTCAGGAATATGTTAAAACACATACTGCTCCTTACAAATATCCGAGAATCGTTGAATTTGTGGATGAACTTCCTAAAACAATCAGCGGTAAAGTAAGACGAGTTGAAATCCGTAAGAATGATATGGAGAAACTCGGCAAGTAATTCTATACAAAGCATATAAACGAGGTGATTTATGTGAAAAAGACCTATGTGACCTCTATGCCTAATCATATCGGAGCGTTTTTGAAAGCAAGTAAATGCTTTTCGCAGCTTGGAATAAACATTACCCGTGTAAGTTACAACAAAGCGGTTGATTCACACACCTTGTTTATAGATAGCGAAGGCACGGAGGAACAATTAAAGAAAGCAGATATCGAGCTTGAAAAAATCGGTTATCTGCAAACGGGTACAAATAAAACAAGCGTTGTCTTGATAGAATTCTGTCTTTCGGATGTTCCGGGAAGTGTAACAAATGTACTTGAACTCATAAGTGAATTCAACTTTAACATCTCCTACATCAGTTCGCAGGAGAATGGAACAGATTATCAATATTTCAAAATGGGCTTGTATGTTGATGATTTCGATAAAATTTCGGAATTTTTGAAAGAAGCCGAGAAGCTTTGCAAGGTTCGTGTGATAGATTATAACAGCTCTGAAAAGGTTTATGATAACAGTATTTTCTATAATACTTATGTTCTAGGTCTGGCACAGACAATGGGACTTTCAGAAGAAGTGAGTCGTGAGCTTTTGACTTCTGTCAACCTTGCAATGCAAACCTTGGATGAACAAGGATTATCGCCTTACCGCACATTTGACAGCATCAGTAAATTTGCAGAGCTTTTAGGTGCTTCAAAAGGCAAGAACTTTAATCCCCGTATAAGCACTCATAAGGTAACTGATAATACGGAAATCACTCTTGTTGAGCCTCCTTGCGGAAGTAATACAATCATCATAAAAAGCAATGACAAGGTATTGTTTGTAGATAGCGGATATGCTTGCTATACTGAGGAAATGCTTGAAGTATTCAGAAGAATACTTCCTGAGTTTGATACTATGGAAAAGACAATCCTTGTAACTCATGCGGATGTTGACCACTGCGGACTTCTTCCAATGTTTGATAAGGTAATTGCAAGCGCAAAAACAGCTAAATGCCTTGTAAATGAATTTGAAGGCAGGGACGGATACAGAGAATCCAATCCTCTCCACAAGCCGTATATAAACATTTGTAAAATCCTGACTTCATATAAAACGGTAAATCCTCAGAAGATAACTGTAATGTGGAGTGATGTGGAAAATCTTACAGAACCGCTTACACAGATTGGTTTCTTTGATTTTGAAGAATTGCATTTTGAAGTGTATGAAGGCAAAGGCGGACACTTGCCCGGTGAGATTGTACTGATAGACTATTCAAAGCATATTGCAATTACAGGTGATATTTACATCAACACTCATGGATTAACTGCAGAACAAGCAGAATACAATCAGTATGCACCGATACTTATGACTTCTGTTGATACTGACACAAAACTGTGCTTGGAAGAGAGAAAAGCAATCATGCAAAGACTTGGTGTTGGCAAATGGCAAATCTTTGGTGCTCACGGATTTAAAAAAGAGTATTCAGTCAGTTCCTAAATTATATTATTTAAGGGCGTGTCTCATTTTGGAGGCACGCCCTTTGTCTTTGTTTTTAGTTTGTAAAGTCATTTTCCATCATATAGTCAATCAATGTTTTAAGTGCTTTTGACATCCATTTATTTTTATGATAGATAAGCTGTTTCCAGATATCTACATCCATATCACAAACATCAAGATAGCACAATTCTCCCGATTCGATAAAGTCCTTTGTTACAAAGTCAGGCAAAAAGGAAAGCATATCACCCTGGGCAATCAGTGCGGTTATCATATCGGTTCTTCCGATTTCAAGGATTGGAGTTATCTCTAATGACTTTTTGGCAAGCTCTTTATCAAAAACTCGTCTGTAGCCCTGACCGTACTCGGTTAAAATAAACGGCTCGTTAATAATATTGTGAATGGATAAGTTCTTTTTGCCGGCGAACTTCGATTTGGTATTTGCAACAAAGTGCATTGAAACAGGCTCTTCTTTTGCAATAACATAGTCTTTATGATATGAGTGACTGTCAAGTGTTATTATGACATCTGCCTCATTATGATCAAGCATATCAAACATCACTGCTGTATCTGCAGTTGTGAATTTGACAGAAATATCAGGATATTTTGTATGAAAATCAATATAGTTCGGGGTAACCATAGCATCACACAAAGAATCGGGCGTTACAAGATGTATATGTCCGCTACACTTCTTTTCTTCTTCGAGATTTTCTTTGAACTCATCGGTAAGAGCACGAACCTGATGGGCATAGGAAACAAGCTCATGACCTCTTTGTGTAAGTGTTATAGTATGATTTATTCTTTCAAACAAAAGACAGCCAAGTTCGTCTTCTAACTGCTTTATCTGAACTGATATAGTTGATTGAGAATAGCCAAGCTGTTCCCCGGCTTTTGTAAAGCTCCCAAGCTCTGCAACATGAATAAAAGTGATTAAATTACGTAATTCCATTGTATATCCTCCAACATTAAAAATCTTAATGGTAATCATTAAAACTATTCGTTTGACTAATGATAAAAAATATTATATACTATGTTACAGAAAAAAGCAAGTACTTGGTAAAACCTAATTATTATCAAATTTTTATTTTATGTAAGGAGTTTTTGTTATGAAAAAGGTATTATCTCTTATGTTGGCACTTGTTATGTGCGTAGGTTGTTTATCGCTCACCGGTTGTTCAGGTGACAGTTCAGAGGGTGCAAAGTATAAAATCGGTATTGTTCAGCTTGTTGAGCATGTAGCTCTAGATGCTGCAACAGAAGGCTTCAAGCAGGCAATTATTGACGAACTTGGTGAAGACGCGGTTGAGTTTGACTTCCAGAATGGGCAGAATGATCCAAATACATGTTCAACCATCGCAAACCAGTTTGTTTCCAATAATGTGGATTTAATTATGGCTAACGCTACTCCTGCTCTTCAGGCAGCGGCAGCAGCAACAGGCGATATTCCTATCCTTGGTACATCAGTTACAGAATACGGTGTGGCTCTTGAAATTAAAAACTTCAACGGAACAGTAGGCGGAAACATTTCAGGTACATCCGACCTTGCTCCTCTTGATAAACAGGCAGAAATGATTACCCAGTGGTGTCCGGATGCTAAAAATGTAGGTCTTCTTTACTGCTCAAAAGAAGCAAACAGCCAGTATCAGGTAGATGTTGTTAAAGCAGAGCTTGAAAAGAAAGGTCTTACAGCTACATTATATCCTTTCACAGATTCCAATGACCTTGCTCAGATTTGCACAACTGCAGCAGACAAATCAGATGTAATCTATGTTCCAACAGATAATACTGTTGCAGAAAACACAGGAATTATTGATAACATCTGCGAACCTAAGAAGATCCCTGTAATTGCAGGCGAAGAAGGTATTTGTTCAGGATGCGGTATTGCAACACTTTCTATCAGCTACTATGATCTTGGATACACAACTGGTAAGATGGCAGTTAAGATTTTGAGAGACGGTGCTGACATTTCTACAATGCCTATTGAATATGCAGAAAAACAGACTCCTAAATACAATAAGCAGAATTGCGAAGCTTTAGGAATTACACCTCTTGATGGATATACAGCTATTGAAGAAAATTAATTAGTAAATTTTCGGCCGGAGGGAATATATTTCTCTCCGGCTAACAAAGTTTTAGTGGGTGAATGAAATGGAAATTATATCACAACTTATAAATGCTTTACCTGGTTCTTTTTCGCAAGGACTTATATGGGGCATTATGGCTATCGGTGTTTATATCACATACCGAATATTAGATGTAGCAGATCTGACTGTTGATGGCTCCTTTGCGACAGGCGGTGCGGTTGCAGTCATACTTATTTTAAACGGATGTAATTTGTGGCTTGCAATGTTACTTGCATTTGTTGCAGGTCTTTTGGCAGGTGCTATAACAGGACTTTTGCATACCCTTATGGGAATTCCTGCGATTTTATCGGGAATACTGACACAACTTGCACTTTATTCCATAAACCTTAAAATAATGGGCAAAGCAAATCAATCTATAAATGTTAATCAGACAGACCTCCTTGTTTCGCTTCGTTGGGTTAAGGAGTTTGCATTCCATAATCCGCTCATAACAGTAGGAGTGGTTTTAGTTATTTTGATTGCTCTTTTATACTGGTTCTTTGGAACTGAAATGGGTTGCGGAATAAGAGCAACAGGAACAAATCTAAATATGAGCCGTGCGCAAGGTATTAACACAAACCTAAATAAAGTTCTTGGTATTATGCTTTCAAACGGACTTGTGGCATTTTCGGGAGCATTCCTTGCACAGTATCAGGGCTTTGCTGATGTTAAAATGGGACAGGGCGCAATCGTTATCGGTCTTGCCGCAGTTATCATAGGCGAAGCATTGTTCGGTAAAATATTCAAAAACTTTGCATTAAGACTTTTGTCAGTTGCGTTTGGTTCGATTATCTATTATATTGTAATTCAAACGGTTATCACTTTGGGAATGGATGCAAACCTCTTGAAGCTTCTTTCAGCAGCGATTGTTGCAATCTTCCTTGCTGTTCCGTATTGGAAAGGACAGTATACTCAAAAGCATATGAGAAAACATAAAGGGGGTAAAGTAAATGCTTAATATATCAGATGTTGAAAAAACTTTTAACCCCGGAACAATAAATGAGAAAAAAGCATTAAACGGAATTAATCTTCATCTTGCAAAAGGCGATTTTGTAACGGTTATTGGCGGCAACGGTGCAGGAAAATCAACCATGCTTAATATGATTGCAGGCGTATATCCTGTAGATTGCGGAAGTATTGTAATAGACGGTGTTGACATTACACGCTTGCCCGAGTATAAGCGTGCAAAATATTTGGGCAGAGTTTTTCAGGATCCCATGACAGGAACTGCTGCTGATATGCAGATTGAAGAAAACCTCGCTCTTGCTGCAAGACGTGGGAAAAGAAGAACGCTCAGGGCTGGTATCACATCAAAAGAAAGAGCAGAATACAAAGAGCTTCTTAAAATTCTTGGTTTGGGACTTGAAGAAAGACTGACTGCAAAGGTTGGGCTTCTGTCAGGCGGACAGAGACAGGCTTTAACTTTGCTTATGGCAACACTAAAAAAACCAAAGCTTTTGCTTCTTGACGAACATACTGCGGCACTTGATCCTAAAACTGCCAAGAAGGTTTTGGAAATCACCGATGAAATTGTTTCAAAGGATAATCTTACAACACTTATGATTACTCATAATATGCACGATGCAATCGAGTATGGTAATCGTCTAATTATGATGCACGAAGGCAGAATAATTGTTGATGTTTCCGGAGAGGAAAAGAAAAAACTTACCATTCCCGAACTTCTTGAATTGTTTGAAAAAGCAAGCGGAAGCGAATTTGCAAGCGACAAGGTTATGCTTTCAAAAAAACAGGAGTAGAAAATGTTAGGCGTAATTATAAATGTTATAACTGTAATACTTGGCTCGTGCATAGGATTATTGTTTAAAAAAGGAATCCCCGAAAGAGTAAGCTCGGCTGCTATGATAGGCTTGGGTGCCTGCACTTTGTATATAGGTATATCGGGAAGCTTATGCGGAGAAAATGTTCTCATTGTAATCGCATCGGTTGTATTAGGTGTAATTTCAGGGACACTCCTGAATATTGACGGTGCTATAAACAGACTTGCCAAAAGTGTAGAAACAAAATTCAGAAAAGACGGTCAGAATGTTTCTGTTGCTGAAGGATTGCTTACTGCAACACTTCTGTTCTGTGTCGGCTCAATGACCGTTACAGGTTCAATTCAGGCCGGACTCACCGGAGATAACTCGGTGCTTATTACAAAAGCTACTCTTGACTTTGTATCTTCAATGATGCTTGCTTCAAGTCTTGGCTTTGGGGTAATGCTTGCATCTGTTTCAGTTTTTGTTATTCAGGGCGGACTGGTTCTTCTTGCACGACTTCTTGCTCCGTTTATGAGTACAGGTGCCATTAACGAAATGACTTGTGTCGGTTCAATTCTGATTATAATGATAGGTACAAATCTGATGGGAATTACAAAAATTAAAGTCGCAGATTTCCTGCCTGCAATTATATATGCACCTATTATTTATAACATTGTAAATTTAATATTGAATCTTATATAGGAAAAATCGCCATCTTAAAATATGACACGCCTTAAACAAAGAAAAGCGGAATCGAGAAATCGGAAGGAATCTCGGTTCCGCTTGTTTCATTTATGGCAAAAATTCCGGCATTATTTTATATCGGTTAACGCCGTGATTTGTTGAACGAATTAAAATATCTTCGGGGATTGTTGCAAGGAGCTTCTTTGTGAATGTGCCATATCCAAGATATCCGTCAAGATTTATGTGCGAGATAACAACCCAATCTGTGTCAGGCTGTCTGTTGGCAATATAATACTTGATTAAAACGGTTACTCCCTCAATACAATTCTCGGGAAGCATCTCATGGAGCTTATCCAGAATTAAATCGGGAATTTCGACTTCTTCTTCACAAAGCGGGCCAAGCTCAATAGCATCGGATATAATTCCGTCAAATCGTATTATCCAACCGTTTATGGTATTAACATCATAAATGGATGTATGGAATTGCTTAATCTTTTCTCGCCAATCATTTTTGAATTTGTTTAAATACCCTTTCATTTTCGTGGTTGCAGCTTGGCTGACCTTATCAGGGTTCTTTTTTACATAAGCTACAATATTCGCTATATGCCTGTAAAGCCAGCCTTTGCCATTCTTATCAACAAGCTCGGGAAATTCATCGTGCAAAGCACGAAAATCGGTTGTATATTGCCAATCCTCTAAAGGCTTGGCTTTTTTCTTATCCGGCACACTGCACCATGCACTGATTGCGCTTTCTGCACGTGCAATATCCGCATTTCCTTCTTCGTCAAACATAT
>JAZNGA010000014.1:0-1675 GCA_045576235.1 Clostridia bacterium | reverse complement strand
GAACGCACCGTCTTCTCCGCTCACGCCTTCTGCCCAGACATCATATGTGCTTCCGTTTGGAGCTTTTGCGCTTAATTTAACAGTTCTTCCTTTAATTCCAACGCCGCCTGAAGAGAGAACGGTTCCTTCTGCTATGAACTCATTTCCGTCAACCTTGAATGTGTCAACAACGATTGATGATGAGCCTGCTGTGTTGCTTGCAGCTGCTGTTTTAAATGCTACTGTGTCAGCAATTGTCTGTTCATATTTATCTACAGCATTTACTGAAATTTCATATTCTGTGCTGTAGCTAAGAGTTTCTTTTAAGTCAATTGTGATTATATTACCTGAAACAGAAACCTTTGCAGGAACCACTGCTCCGCTCTTTGCCTTAACTGAAACACTTGCATCAGTTATGCTCTGCGCTTTTAATTCGTTATTATAGACAATCGTAAAGCGGTCTGTTCCTCTCGGCACAACGCCATTTGAAACGCCTGCATTCGCGCTCCATTCTGTGAGTTTTGGAAGTTCAACAAGCGAGAATTTAATTGTTGGAACATAAACACTTGCACCTGTTACAGACATCTTAACTGTTTCCTGATTTCCGCTGAGCTGAATCATTCCGATAACACCATCAACATATGTTCCATATGCGCCTGTTGTTTGCAATGTTTTTGAAACTGTGCTTCCGTCATTTATTTCAAAGGTCATTGTCGGTGTAGCTGTTGAACCATAGGAAATGGAAATCTCATATTTTCCTGCAGCTAAAGCAGAAATGTTATATTTATCCCAGTCGCCAGCATTAAGGATAACAGTTGTTCCTACGCTGACATTACCTTGGGTGAATGCAAATCCTTTTTCGTCGTGGAAGCCTTCGCCTTCAATCTGGTTTATGACATCAGTTCCGTTGAGAGTCAAATTTGTTAAAACATTAACTGTGATGGTGGGGTCATTCATCGACACAAAATCCATTTCAAAGGTCTCTTCCAAATGTGAAATTGCCTCAGGATGATATGTGATATAACCCGAAACAGCCAAATCGTGTGTTCCTTTTGCGCTCTTTAAAGCAGGAATGCTGATTGTCATAAATTCACCAAGCGGGATGTCAGCAGCATTTTCTGCTGTGAGCTCAATTGTTAAAGTTCCGCCTTCAGCCTGATAGCTATATTCCATGCCTGCGGGAGCAGAAATCTCAATTCCGTCTCCTTCAAAGAGGCTTGCTGCTGCTTCATCATATGCAATTTCAAAATACATTTCTGAAACATCTTCTACAGCTTCATCTAAAGTCAAGACGATTTCAGCATTTGAGCCAGCTAAAACTTCGCTTGATGAGAACGAAATCTCTGATTCTGCTATGCCAAACTGAGCGATGAGCGCATCTTTAACAGCTTCATTCAAGCTTCCTGCAAGCTCATCTAAATCAGAAGGTGTCAAGCTGAGAGCATCTTCTGCGACAGCTTCTTTTCCACCATCTTCAAGAGCTTCCCATAAAGGAGCATTAAAGTCTTCAATGACTGCAGCTTTTAATGGGTCATCTAAAATTTCCTTAATGTCTTCAGCTTCTTCTGTCTTAACTAAAACATCAAAATAAACTGCTTCTTTAAACGCTTTGATTGCATCGTTTGCTGTTGCAAATTCTTTGCCGACCATTTCAGCATAAACATCTTCCAAGCCGTCAGTGTCTATGTTGTCGTCT
>JAZNGA010000013.1:0-60966 GCA_045576235.1 Clostridia bacterium | reverse complement strand
GAGCCAGGATCAAACTCTTTATTAAATGGTATATATATCAGTGAGTTCCCTCACCGTACATATCTAAAAGTTTAATTAAGCTCATTTTGTCCACTTGACGCTTATTGTCTTGTTTTCCAAAATTACTCTAAGTGAATTGTTTATTCATAGAGCCTGCACTGTTCAATTTTCAAGTTCCAAGTCCGCTCCCCTTTCGAGCGGAATTTCATTCTATCACATCTGAAGCTCTTTGTCAAGCACTTTTTTCAACTTTTTTAAGTTTTTTTGTCCTCAACCGCCTCAAAAACGACAGCCTGTTTATATTACCACATACTCCACCCCTTTGTCAAGCACTTTTTTTACTTTTTTTATTATTTTTTCTTCTTTTTTCTTTTTTCAGGCTTTACTGTCTTTTTTTGCGACAAGAGAAGCAAAAAAAGAAGAACGAATCACTTCGTTCCTCCTTCTTTTAATTTTATTACTTTCTTCAAAACACCATTTACCAAAGATTTTTCATATTTATTAAAGGAAAGCTTCCATACTGACACTCCATATACAGCAACAAATATTATGCCGCACATCAGGAATATATAGATATTATCAAGCGGTGCAAACTTCATCATAACAAAACCGACCAGAGCAGGGAGAGCCATACCGCGCATCGCCTTAAGTATTTCCTTCCAGAAATAAATCATATCAAGGTTCATTTTTTTCTGATATATCATGTTCATGGCAATCCCGCGTCCGCCCAAATCTGCTATAGCTGTCCCGACTGTGCATCCTAAAATTCCAAATCTTTTACATAATGGTATGCTTATCAGAACATTTAAAATAACGATTGAAGTATAGATCACAGAACGATAGTGGTGGAGATTTTTCGCCCTCTGTATTTCCTCTGCCATATCCTGAACCATCGGCACAATAGCAATCAAAAGCAGAATCACTGTTACCAGATATGCTTCCTCATATTCTTTGCCGCTCCAAAACACTATAAACTCTTTTCCGAAGAATATGAAACCAATTGCAATCACAGCAAGAATAAAAAACTGAATTCTACCGACTCTTGTAAACATCTCTGTGAGCTCTCTGTTCTCATTTCCCTTGTTCACTAACTTATGAATTCTCGGCACAAAAACAGTATATATTACAGATGAGAATGTGTAGAAGTATGTGCGCAGATGAGCCGCTACACCATAAATTGCAACAGCCTTTGTACCATGATATATCCCCAATAGAACATTATCCACGCTTCCGTTTAATTGATTTGCAAGCGTATTTAAGAACACAAAAAATGAGAATTTCCCAATATCCATAATCTCTTTAAAGCTTATGCCTTTAAAGGAAAATTTCATATTAAGTTTAAATAAAGAGTAAAAAACAAATATATATTCCAGCACAATTGATATTGTCGCTGTGACAATCGCCATTCCAATAGACTTTCCGCCCAAAAATAAAACAGGGAGCATAATAAATGGGCTTGCAATGGTTTTTACGAGCTGCAGAGCACGAGTAAAAACATATTTTTCATTTGCTCTCATATATGCCGAAAAAACATTAGTTGGGAAAATTATGGCCATATTGAAAACCATTATTCCCATAATGACACCTGTCTTATATAACTCCTGAGCAGTTAATTTCTGGTCAAAAAACAAATGCGCTTTTGTTACCACGACGCTTCCAACAACAAATGTAATTATCATCATTACCAGATAAATTATTAGAAAAGCTCCATTTGTCCGTTTTACACCTTCTTCATCTTCTGCGTTTTTATGTTTCATATAATATCGCATATAAGCACTGGAGAAGCCCGCTTTAAAAAGATTTAGATAAGTTACAGTAGATGCAGCAAGATTATAAATGCCATATTCGCTCTGCCCCATAAGCCTGAGCATAACAGGCGTATAAAAAAACATAGAAACAGCGCCTATAACTATCTGCACATACGACAAAATTACCGCTGCCTTGCGTTCGTTCAATCTCATTTTTCTACTCCTTAAACTTGATATTTTAATTTTATCATAAAAAATTTTTTTGTCAATAGAACGGGACATGTTCAAATGCTATTGAATATTTATGTTCTTTCCTGTATAATTAAAAGTGAGGTTAGCTGTCAGAATAGCTTTATCCCCATTTAGTCGTCAAAATAGCAAAATGTATTTATGGAATGGTGAAAATTATGAGAAACAAAATTTATGTTGCAACAAACAACAATGGAAAATTAAAAGAAATCAAAGCAATTCTTCCCAACTTTGAGGTGCTTGCGATTAAAGACCTCGGATTTGATTTTGATGTTGAAGAAGATGGGCAAACATTTGCTGAAAATTCATATAAAAAGGCTGATGCACTACACAAACTAACAGGCAGCCGAGTTATCGCAGATGACTCCGGTCTTTGTGTTGATGCTCTGCGTGGAGCTCCGGGAGTTTATTCCGCGCGTTTTGCAGGAGAGCACGGTAATGATGAAGAAAACACTCAAAAACTTTTGCAGGAACTTGAAAATGTTCCCTATGAAAAGAGAACTGCAAGGTTTGTTTGTGACATATGCTATATCGATGAAGACGGGTCAGTTTTTCACGCCTGCGGAGAATGCGAAGGGTTTATTGCACAAAGCCCCAAGGGTGAAAATGGATTTGGCTACGACCCTGTTATGTTTATCCCAGAATACAACAAGACAATGGCAGAGCTCACTCCCGAAGAAAAAAACGAAATGAGTCACAGAGCAAAAGCTCTTAACATATTAAAGGAAAGACTTTTAAAATAATTTATAATCACAAATAGAAAAACAGAACCATTCTGCAAAAACGACGCAAAATGGTTCTGTTTTTATGAGTGCATTATTAAACGAGAGGAATTCTATCGTATTCGCTATGCAAACGGAAGAAAAATCTCCTGACCGACTTCAAGCTCCATTGTCTTTAGCTTGTTTATGTATTTAACCTTATAAACAAAATCTCTTATGTCTTCATTTGCAGGAAGATTATCTTCACAAATTTCCCACATTGTGTCTCCGGGCTGCACAATTATCACTTTTCCCTCTTCTTCCATTTCGGCTGTAGCCCCTATTGAAAGCCAGATTGTGAAAATTACCCCTAATAACAGAAACATTAGAAGGCTTCTTCTTTGCTTTCTTGCTTTTTCATTATAATTTATTCTTCTTTTCATTATAAAACAACTCCTTTTTCGAACATTTGTTCTGTCTGTGGTTTGATTATAGCAGAACAAATGTTCTCTGTCAATACTTTTTTCAAAAAAAAATCAAACAAATGTTTGCTTTTTTGTTTTTATTGTGTTATAATGACAACATAAGAGGTTTAAAGTCAAAAATTATTTTCCATTTATATTAATTAGAAGAGATTGGAGTTTTATATGACTAAAAAACAAAACAGAGAACAACAGATTCTTGATTTTATTAACGAATATTCAGTTTCAAACGGATATCCCCCATCAGTCAGGGAAATTTGTTCGGGCGTCGGACTCAGTTCACCATCTTCTGTGCACGATTATTTAAAGCGGCTCGAAGAAAAAGGTCTTTTGATTAAAGGCGAATCGAAAACAAGAGCATTAAAGCTTGTTGAAACACAAACAGAGCAAATGTGTGAGCCCATAGCAGAATATCTTTCTGTGCCCGTCATCGGTCAGGTTGCGGCAGGTTCGCCTATTTTCGCTGAAGAAAATGTTGTTGACACCTACCCGCTTCCGATGGTTTTTGCAAAAAATAAAAATGTGTTTATGCTTCGCGTCCGTGGAGAAAGCATGATTAACGCAGGGATTTTAGATGGCGACTATGTTGTAGTGACACAGCAGGAAACTGCTTCAAACGGAGATATTGTTGTCGCTCTTTTAGATGATTCTGCGACTGTGAAGACTTTTTATAAGGAAGACGGCTACATAAGACTTCAGCCCGAAAACGACTCAATGGAACCAATTTTAGTAAAGAATGTAAAAATTGTGGGCAAGGTTTCCGGTGTTTTCAGGATATATTAATTTTAATATATTTTGCTTAAATGATATGAGTATTTAATTCCCTCGCAAATTTTTAACATAAAACATTAAATTATTTTTCTTTATTTGTTGCACCAATATCGACTTTGAGTTATAATAACCTGTGGCTGTGAGAAAGTTTATTATAATGCAATTATGATAGACTCTATACTCATTTGTAAAATAATAATTTCATTTATAAAAATAGGAGGAATTCTAAATTGAGTACTTTTTTAGACAGAATCAAAGAAAGAGCAAAACAAGACAAAAAAACAATCGTTTTGGCTGAGGGCGAGGAAATCAGAACAGTCAAAGCTGCCGACATGATTTTAAAAGAAGGCATTGCTGACATCATTCTCCTCGGAAACGAAGAAAAAATCAAAGCACTTGCTGTTGGCCTTGACATCAGCGCTGCTACAATTATTGACCCTGCAAAAGCTGCTAACCTTCAGGAATTTGCTGACAGTTTCTATGAAATGAGAAAAGCAAAGGGAATGACTCCCGAAAAAGCTTTAGAGACAGTTCAGAATGTTCTTTATTATGGTGTTATGATGGTTAAGCTCGGCTTGGCTGACGGAATGGTTGCAGGTGCTGTTAACTCAACAGGAAATGTGCTTCGTCCATGTCTTCAGATTTTAAAGACAGCTCCTGGCACAAAACTCGTTTCAGCATTTTTTGTTATGGTTGTTCCAAACTGCGAATATGGTCACAACGGAACATTCATTTATGCAGACAGCGGACTTAATGAAAATCCTGATGCTGATGCTGTTTCTGAAATTGCTATTTCTTCAGCAGAAAGCTTCAAAACATTAATTGAGGCAGAGCCGAAGATTGCAATGCTCTCATATTCAAGCTATGGCTCAGCTAAAAGTGAGCTTGTTGATAAAATGCAACTTGCTACAAAGCTTGCAAAAGAAAAACGCCCTGACTTAGCTCTTGATGGCGAACTTCAGGCCGACGCCGCAATCATCCCTGCAATCGGTGCATCAAAAGCTCCGGGTTCAGAAATCGCAGGTCAGGCAAATGTCTTGGTGTTCCCTGATTTAAACTGTGGAAACATCGCATATAAGCTCACAGAAAGACTTGCAAAAGCTGAAGCTTATGGTCCTATCACACAGGGTATTGCAAAACCTGTTAACGACTTATCTCGCGGATGCTCTGCAGAAGACATCGTTGGTGTTTGTGCTATCACATGTGTTCAGGCTCAGGCTCAGTCAAACAAATAAGACTTAAATAATAATATATAGAAATGAGGATATAAATGAAAATATTAGTTTTAAACGCAGGAAGCTCCTCTCTTAAATATCAGCTTATCGACATGGACACCCAGGCTGTTTTAGCTAAGGGTTTATGCGAAAGAATAGGTATTGACGGAATTCTTAACCATACACCGGAAGGTAGTGACAAGCTCACTTTTGAGATCGCTATGCCTGATCATGCTGTTGCTATCAAAGCTGTTACAGATGCTCTTTTGTCAAAAGAACATGGTGTTATTTCTTCAATGAGTGAAATCGGTGCAGTTGGCCACAGAGTTGTTCATGGTGGTGAATACTTTAGCTCTTCCGTTGTAATCAACGAAGATGTTAAGAAAAAAATTGCAGAGTGCAGCGCTTTAGCTCCTCTCCACAATCCCGCTAACTTAACAGGTATTGAGGCTTGTGAAAAAGCTATGCCGGGTGTTCCTATGGTTGCAGTCTTTGACACAGCTTTCCATCAGACAATGCCTGAGGAAGCTTACATCTATCCGATTCCTTACGAATATTATGAAAATTACAAAATCAGAAAATATGGTTTCCACGGAACATCTCACTATTTTGTTTCAAAGCGCGCAGCTGAAATTATCGGCAAGCCGTTGGAAGAAATCAAAATGATAACTCTCCATTTGGGCAATGGCTCTTCTATCACAGCTATTAAGAACGGAAAATCTGTTGACACATCAATGGGCTTCACTCCGCTCGCAGGTGTTATGATGGGAACTCGTTCAGGTCTTATTGATCCTGCCATCATTCCATTTGTTGCTGAAAAAGAAAACCTCACAGTTGATGAAGTTAATGACATTCTCAACAAAAAGTCAGGTGCTTTAGGTGTTTCAGGCGTTTCAAGCGATTTCCGTGACATTGAAGCTGCTGCTAAAGACGGCAACAAAAGAGCTCAGCTTGCCCTTGATATGTTTGAATATAGCGTTAAACGCTACATCGGAACATATGCAACTGTTATGGGTGGTTTAGATGCCATTGTGTTCACTGCAGGCATCGGTGAAAACAACATCTCGCTTCGTGAAAATCTTTTGACTGATATGGAATTCATGGGAATCACAGTTGATAAAGAAAAGAATAATGTTCGTGGCAAGGAAGCTGAAATCACAGGCGCAGGCTCACGCGTTCGAAGCTTTGTTATTCCGACAAACGAAGAACTCACAATTGCCCTTGACACACAGAAACTTTTAGGTTAATTTAAGCTTAATAAATGATTAAGACCGCCGATAAAATCGGCGGTCTTCTGTTAGGATTTTTTATATGACTGATTCTATAAAAAAATATTATACCTACATTTTAAAATGCGCAGATGACACACTATACTGTGGCTATACTCCCTCGCTTGAAAAAAGAGTCAGCGCACACAACAGCGGAAAAGGTGCTAAATATACAAAATCGCGTCTTCCCGCTATTTTAGTCTATAGCGAAGAATTTGACAACAAATCAGACGCCTTGAAAAGAGAATGGCAAATCAAAAAAATGACAAGGCAGGAAAAATTAAAGCTTTTAGAAGAGGCTGCAGCAAAATGAAATCATTTTGCTGCAGCCAATTTTATTATTTATACACTCTGAATCCATTTCCGACAATCTGCTGAGATTCGGAGAAAATTATAAACGCTTCCTTATCAATTTCAAGAACTCTCTTTTGAAACTGAGGAATTTCATTTTCCTTCAGCGCACACATAAGCACATTTTTATTTGTCATCGTGTATGCTCCTGTTGCCTCAATAAGTGTCACCCCTCTTGGTGTTTCCGAAACAAGCGCTTTCGATATCTCATGACCACAATCTGAAACAACAAATGCAAGTTTGGAAATGTTAAGCTTAGAAATGAGCAGGTTAATTGAGTTTGAGGCCAAAAACAATGCCACCACACCGAAAAGCGTCAAATTAACATTTTTAAACAAACAGAGCGAAACACCAATCACGATTGCATCAACCGCCAAAAGCAAGCTTCCGATTTTAACATGAGGGAAAAAGCATTGAATTAACCTGCTGATAATGTCAGTTCCCCCTGTTGATGCTCCCTGAATAAGCGTTAGTCCAATCCCCACTCCATAGAGCACCGAGCCGAACACCGAAGCTAAAAACACATCTTCGGTAACAGGTGGAAGAAACGAGAAAAGGTGAATGAAAAGCGAAAGTAAAAGAGAACCGACTATTGTCGTTCCAACAAAATGCTTACCTAAGAACTTGAGCGATATCAGCAAAAGCAAAACATTTATCACAGCAAACGAAAGTCCGGTCGGAACAGAAAGCGTGTGATATAAAATTGTTGCAATTCCCGAAACGCCTCCATTTACAATTTTATTCGGTGTGTAAAAACAGCTTATTGCAAAGGCTGTTATAATTTCCCCTAAAAGGATAACTCCATATCTTTTCACTTTTTGCACCATCGCCAATTAATCTCCTTATGTATTTAATTTTTAATGCACTATACATTTTAACATATGGTTAAATAATTTACAAGAAAAACTTAGGTTTCTTAAAAAATATCACATTGCAAAAAAATGTCATTTATGCTATACTGTTTATATAAAAATATAATTTTGGGTGAACGATTATGCAAAGAAGAAAAACAAAAAGTGTAAAAGTTGGTAATATATATATTGGCTCTGAGCATCCCATATCAATTCAATCAATGTTAAACAGTGATAATTCTGATATCGGAGCCGTTCTTTCCCAGACACAAAACTTAGTTGATGCAGGCTGCGAGATTGTCAGACTTGCTGTTATCAATGACAAGAGCATTGAATGCATCAGACAGCTGAAGAAAAATTTCACAGTTCCGATTGTTGCCGACATTCAGTTTAACCATATCCATGCAATTAAATCAATTGAAGCAGGAATAGATAAGGTTCGCATCAACCCCGGAAACATTGGTGATGACCAAAAGGTGCGCGAGGTTGTGGCTGCAGCAAAATCAGCTCATGTGCCAATCAGAATCGGCGTCAACACAGGGTCAATTCTTCCTGAAATCCGAGAAAAATATAATGGTGTTTGTGCTAAAGCTTTAGTCAGCGAAGCAATGCGCCATGTTAAAATTTTAGAAGACAATAATTTTGATGATATAATAATTTCACTTAAAGCATCAGATGTTCCGCTTATGATTGAAAGCTACAGGGAAATCTCCGCAATTTGCGACTATCCCCTCCATCTCGGTGTGACAGAAGCAGGCACCAGCTACGACGGTCTTGTTAAGTCATCCGTTGGCATAGGGGCGCTTTTGGCAGACGGCATAGGAGACACAATCCGCGTTTCACTCACAGCAGACCCCGTCGAAGAAATTCACGCAGCAAAATCGATTCTTTCTGCACTGAACTTAAAAAAAGGCAGCGCCAAGCTCGTTTCATGCCCCACCTGCGCAAGATGCTCGATTGACCTCATCAAGATTGCAAACGAGGTTTCTTCGAGACTAAAAAATGTCAAAAAGGACATAAAGGTCGCTGTTATGGGCTGCATCGTGAACGGTCCCGGGGAGGCAAAGGACGCCGACATAGGAATTACGGGGGCAGGTGGCGAAGGCGTCATCTTTAAAGGAGAAAAGGTTATCGCCAGAGTTCCTGAAAACGAGATAGTTAATGCTTTATTTAGAGAAATTGAGGAGTTGTAGGAATGTCAACATTGATATCAGAGCTGGCTGGAAGTGAAATTGCAGACAAGCTTACTAGCTTTGAGCTTTGCTCTTTTAAGGTTTTCAGGAAAGAAAACAAAATAGAATTAAAGTTCGAAAGCACCGCTATCGCAGAGTGCGGCGCTGTTGCAGAGCTTGAAAAACGAATCAAAACGCTCTATGGTGTGAAGACTGTGGCTATTGATGTCACATATAAAAATCTTGAAATTAACAGCGAAAACATCAATGAAATTTATGAAGCATTAAAGCTTGAGGTTTTAGAAAAGACCCCTTCTGCAAAGGCACTTCTTTTAAAAAGCCATGCAACATTAAATGAAGAAGGCTTCCTTATTCACATCAAATTTGGAGGCGAAGCAGCTCTTTTTTCAAACAAAATTGACGCTCTGTTTAAAGAGCTTTTGGAAAAAAGGTTTTCTCTGTCTTATGATGTGTTTTTTGTGAATGACACAATTGATGCCGTGGCAGTTTTAAAAGACATCACAAAAGAGGAAAAGGCTTTTTCGAGCGAAATCAAAGTTATGGAGCCCCCTCCTAAAAAGGAAAAGGTGGTGGCCGTAAAAGATGAAGAGGGCAATCCTGATCTTCTTTTCGGCAAGGCTTTTTCAGGCGAAATCACGCCCATTGAAGAAGTCAATGAATATAGTGGCATTGTCATCGTTTCGGGCAAGGTTGTGAATTTTGACACAAGAGAATTTTCATCGGGAAAAACTTTGGTGAAGTTCTGTGTTGCAGACGAAAGAAGCGCCATAATCTGCAAAGCCTTTATGAAACCTCACCTTTTTGAAAAAATTGCGCCAAACTTAAAAAAAATCAAAGCAATATCCGTTCAGGGAAAAGCGCAATATGACACATATGAAAAAGAACTCACGATAGATGCAAGAAACATCATGCTTGCAGATATCAAGGTCAGAAAAGATGATGCAGAGGAAAAACGAGTTGAGCTCCATGCGCACACATCACTTTCTGCGATGGACGGAATTGTCAAGCCTGATGAGCTTGTGAGCCGTGCAATATATTGGGGCCATAAAGCTCTTGCCATCACCGACCACGGTGTTGTTCAGGCATTCCCTGAGGTCTTCCACGCTGCAGAAAAATCAGACCTTAAAATCATCTATGGCGTTGAAGGCTATTTAGAGGGGGAAAATCCCAAGGCTGTTTACGGCAAAAGTGAAGAACTCTTAAACGGAACTTTTGTTGTTTTCGACATAGAAACAACAGGCTTTTCTGCTAAATTCCATGAAATAATTGAAATTGGCGCAGTCAAAATCAAAGATGGAAAAATCATTGATAAATTTTCAGAATTCGTAAAACCTTTAAATCCCATTCCTTACCACATCACAGAGCTGACATCTATCACTCAGAATATGGTCGATGGCGCAGAGAGTATTGAGACTGTGCTGCCTAAGTTTTTAGAGTTTGTAAAAGGTGTTCCGCTCGTTGCCCACAATGCTAAATTTGATATGGGATTCATTAAAAAGAAAGCAGAATCTCTCCACCTTGAGACCGAGTTCTGCTACATTGACACGCTGTTTTTATCGCGCGCAATTTTGACAAAGCTGAAAAAGCACAAGCTCGATATTATCGCTAAGCATTTAGGTTTCCCTTTTGAAGGGCATCACCGCGCAGTTTTTGATGCTGAAGTTACCACAAGAATTTTCCTTTATTTTCTTGATTCATTAAAACAGATGGGAATAGGAGCAGTTAATGAAATAAACGAAAAGCTGCCTGAAAACACAAGCAAAAGATTTGTAGATACATATCACATCATACTTCTTGCAAAAAATCAGGAAGGTCTTAAAAATCTTTATAAGCTTGTTTCATTTTCCCACCTTAACAATTTTTATAAAAAGCCTTTGATTTCAAGAAAAATGCTCTCAGAGCACCGTGAAGGTCTCATTGTCGGAAGTGCATGCGAGGCAGGAGAGCTGTTTTCAAAAATCTATTCAGGAGCATTGGAAAGTGAGATTCTAAGCATCGCAAGCTTTTATGACTACTTTGAAATTCAGCCTCTCGGCAACAATGAGTTTATGATAAGGAACAGCTCCGTTCAGAGCGAAGAACAGTTAAAAGAGCTAAACAAAAAAATTGTTGCGCTGGGAAAGGAAAATGAAAAGCCCGTTGTTGCGACCTGTGATGTTCATTTCTTAGATGCAGAGGACAAAAAATATCGCGAAATTTTAATGAGCGCACAGGATTACAGCGATGCAGAGTTTCAGCCTCCTCTTTATCTTCGTACAACAAATGAAATGCTTGACGAATTTAAATATCTTGGTGAAGACACTGCCTTCGAGGTTGTTGTCACAAACACGAATAAAATTGCAGATATGGTCGATATCATCCGTCCTGTTCCGAAGGAGGCATATCCCCCTGAAATGCCCGGCGCGACAGAAGAGCTCCGCGAGCTTTGCGAAAAGAAAGTCTTGGAGCTTTATGGTGAAAATCCGCCCGAAATAGTTACTGCAAGAATGGAAAAAGAGCTTGTTCCTATCATTAAATATGGTTTTTCCGTTATGTATATGATAGCGCAAAAGCTCGTTGCAAAATCACTTTCTGATGGCTATCTTGTCGGCTCAAGAGGTTCTGTCGGCTCATCACTGGTTGCCTTTCTTTCGGGAATCACGGAAATAAACTCTCTTCCGCCTCACTACAGATGCCCGAATTGTAAGCAAACAGAATTTTTCACTGACGGAACATACGCCTGCGGTGCCGATATGCCCGACAAAGTATGCCCCATCTGCGGAAATAACTATGCAAAAGACGGATATGACATTCCATTTGAAACATTTCTTGGCTTTGATGGTGACAAGGCTCCTGATATTGACTTGAATTTTTCGGGAGATTATCAAAGCACCGCACATAAATATACAGAAGTGCTTTTTGGTGAGGGCAATGTGTTCAGGGCAGGAACAATTGGAACGGTCGCAGAAAACACCGCCATTGGCTACATAAAAAAACATGGTGAGAAAATCGGCAGACAATATACAAAAGCCCAGACTGACAGCTTAGTTTCAGGTTTAACGGGAATCAAACGAACAACGGGGCAGCATCCCGGCGGCATCATCATCGTGCCAAGAGCCAATGAGGTTTATGAATTCACGCCCGTTCAGCATCCTGCAGACGACACAGAAACTGACATAATCACAACTCATTTTGACTATCATTCCATTGACCAGAACCTTTTAAAGCTTGATATTTTAGGCCATGACGACCCGACTGTTATCAGAATGCTTGAGGACCTCATCGGAATTGATGCAACAAAAATTCCGCTTGATGACCAGAAAACTATGAGCCTTTTTAACAGCACAGAGGCTTTAGGAGTCACTCCTGGCGACATAAACAGCGAAGTCGGAACATTTGCAGTTCCTGAATTCGGCACAAAATTTGTCCGCCAGATGCTCGTGGACACAAAGCCCACCACTTTTTCAGAGCTTGTCCGAATCAGTGGACTCTCCCACGGAACTGATGTCTGGCTCAACAACGCTCAGGATTTGGTGCGCGATGGTGTTGCAACGCTTTCTGAGGTTATCTGTACGCGTGATGACATTATGATATATCTTATTCACCACGGCGTTCCTGACCTCACCTCTTTCAACATTATGGAAAAGGTCAGAAAGGGCAAGGGACTTTCTCCTGAACACGAGGAAACTATGAGAGAACACAATGTCCCCGAATGGTATATTGATTCGTGCAAAAAAATAAAATATATGTTCCCTAAGGCTCACGCAGCAGCTTATGTTACTATGGCGTTCAGAATTGCATATTGCAAGGTTTATTACCCGATAAGTTTTTATATCGCTTATTATACAGTTCGCGCAGATGCATTTGATGCACAATCAATGCTCTACGGAAAAGAACGCGTAATTGTCGCTATGAAGGAAATAGAAAAAAATCCCGATGCAACTCAAAAGGAAAAGGATATGCACACGATTTTAGAGGTCTGCAACGAGATGTATGCAAGAGGAATTGGCTTCCTTCCGATAGACCTATATAAATCTCACGCAACCAAATTCTTAGAAGAAGATGGTGCAATCCGCCCTCCCCTCAATGCGATTGCAGGTCTTTCAGATGCGATGGCGCAAAGCATATTAAGCGCACGCGAGGAAGGTGATTTTCTGTCGATAGAAGATTTTTCCCGCAAAACAAAAATCGGCAAATCTGTCATTGAAAAGCTCCGCGAATATAATGTTTTAGACGGCCTTTCAGACACAAATCAGATAAGCCTTTTTGATTAGTGGTTAAACAGCGATAGCCTTTTTCCACAATCTTAAAATATTACTCTTAAGGATGATACAAATTGAGACGATTGCTTTTTTCTTGTTCTCTGCTTCTCTTAGCAGGCATATATCTTGGATATTTTTTGCCTTCAGATGCCGTGACAATTGTTTTAATCATCGCCATAGCATCAGGGATTATTAAAGCAACAAAAACACGAGGCGCTTATTTAAAAGTCGCCGCGTGTTTTCTTTCGTTCTCGTTAATCCTCGGAATCTTTCTCATTCCCATCTCAGAACATTCTCAGTGCAATGGTTTTAAAGCAGGGGAACTCCACACATTAAAGCTGCGTGTCGCAGCCGAGCCCGAAATCCGCGACGACTATTTTTCATACATTTGTGATATTGAAGAAATTGAAGATGACGGCGTTTTTCACAGAGCAGAAGGAAAAATCAAGCTTTCTTATTCAGAAGTTGAAAATCCGTTGTCATTTGGCGACCTTTTTATCGCCTCCGTAGAAATTACAGAGCCTTCTTCTCCTAAAAATCGTGGCGACTTTAATTATGGACTACATCTTAAAACAAAGAATATTTTTAACACCGCAAAAATCAATGGAAATATCCACAAAATTTCAGAAAATAATTTCACTTTAAAAGACCGTTTTACTCTTTTAAACATTAAACTCTGCAAAAATATAGATGAAAACTTTAACGAAAACGGTGCAATGTTTTTAAAATCTGTCCTTTTAGGTGAAAAAAGTGATATGACCCAAGATTTTTATTCCGAACTTAAAAGGAGCGGGCTTTCTCATATTGCCGCAGTTTCAGGAATGCATCTTTCATATCTTGTTCTGCTGCTTTCTGCTTTTTCCAGACTCTTTAAAGTGGGAAAACGGGCTTTTTCTGTTTTTATTATTTTCTTTTCACTCTGCTTTATGCTGCTCACAGGACTCTCTCCTTCTGCTGTTCGTGCAACAATAATGATTGTTTGTCTTTACTCCGGCAGCTTGCTTTTCAGACGCTCTGACCCTCTGACATCTTTAGGTTTAGCAATTCTCATCATTACTATAGCTAATCCATATGTTGCCTTTAATTCAAGCTTTCTTCTCTCATTTGGAGCTACAGCCGGCATATTACTTATTTCTGCTCCGCTTGAAAAATTACTGACACCGCAGTCTTTGAGCCTGTCTAAAAATTGGCTCTCGAAAATTTTAAGATATGTGATATCTTTAGTAGCTATAAGCCTTTCTGCACAGCTTCTTACCGTCCCTTTCGTTTTGGGGCTTTTTGGAGAAATGTCTCTTTGGGCAATTCCTGCAAACATCGTGATTGCACCGCTTCTCCCTATTCTTCTTGGAGCAGGCTTTTTATTTTGCATTTTCTCCATTATTTGCACGCCATTTTGCGTCTATATTTCAAAAATTCTTACATTAATTATAGACGCCGCAAAACACATCATATCATTTTTCGGAAATCTTGATTTTGGAATCATCCAATTTTTGAGTACGGAACCGCTTTTTATTTTTGCATATGTTGTTTTGCTTGTGATTATTTTTCTCTTTCTTCTTAAAAGACGACAATTTTTGATTTATCCTCTTGCGATGCTTTTAGTTGCCATTATTTTCATGGCAGTTCAATGCGTCAATTCGCAAAACTCTGCACAGGTGAGATTTATAAATGTGGGTCAGGGAGACTCAGCTCTCATCTCTCTTCCTGAAGATGTAAATATTTTAATTGACGGAGGACCTTCATATTCAAAGGAAATTGATTCTTCCTCTGCCGCAAGCTCATATCTTACACAAAACGGTGTAAACCACATAGATTTTATGATCGCTACCCACGCAAATTCCGACCACACCGGGGGACTTCTTTCCATATTAAATGAATGTGAGGTGGACACGCTTATTATCCCGCCTACATTCTATAGTGGCTCTTCCGGTGAAATGCTTCTGCAGAAAGCAGCTGAAAAAGATGTCCAAATCCGCATTTTAACAACGGGAAACTCCATCTCTTTTTCGCGCGACATATCAATAACTGCTCTGCTTCCCGACAACCATCTTTCTTCAAATGAGATTTCACAAAATAATGGCTCTTTAGTTATCAAGCTTGACTGTTTTAACACTTCATTTCTTTTCACAGGTGACATAGAGGCAACTGCAGAGCATTATATGATCAGGCTTCTTCCTGAAGAAGTTCTTGATGCAGATGTTTTAAAAGTCCCGCATCACGGTTCGGGCTTCTCTTCTACTGAAGAATTTATCAAAGCGGTCTCCCCTGACTTTGCAGTTATATCTTCAGACGGGCAATCGTTCGGACACCCATCTCAAGAGGTTTTAACCCGTCTTTCAAGCATGGGCGCAACCATTTTCAGAACAGACTTAAATAAGGATATAATATTTGTTTTGACAAGCGACGGAATTAGTAATATAATCTACAATTAGAAATGTCTAAAACTTCCGAAACGGAGAAATTATTATGAGCAAAGAAATTTTAGATAAAATTTTAAAAACAAAAGAAATAACGGCTAATGTTTTTCTTCTTTATGGCGAGGAGGATTTTTTGCGCACCCATTATAAAAAAAGCCTTAAAACCCTTCTTATGCCTGAGTCTATGCCAGATTTAAATTTCTACTCATTTGATGGCAGGGACTATTCTCTTTCTTCTGTTGATGAAGCAATAGAGGCTCTTCCTGTTTTTGACGAGCGAAAGCTTTTGGTCTTTGATAACTCTCTACTATTTAAATCTGACGGAAGAACAGGTGCTAAAGCAGAGTTCAAAGAATATTGGGAAAAGCGTTTAGAAGACATTCCTGAATATGTCTATATAATATTTAATGAAACAGAAATTGATAAAAGAAGCAAGCTTTTTAAATTTATTTCTAAAAATTACATAAGCACAGAATTTTCCTATCTCGATGAGGGCAAAATGGTAAAGTGGACACAAACCCTGTTTAAAAAGCTTGGCAAAAACATCTCTCCCGGCGACTGCACTTATCTCATCAGCCTGTGTCCTGACGGGATGATGAGTGTCAAAACAGAGGCAGAAAAATTATGTTCATATTGCTTAGATAAGCAAGACATAACAAAAGAGACTATCGACCTTTTAGTCACACCAAAGCTAGAAGATAAGGTTTTTGACATGGTGGGAGCAATGCTTTCAAACAATCCTGATAAGGCGCTCGCTCTACTTCGTGATTTGTTTGCCCTGAAAACCGAACCAACACAAATATTAGGAGCTGTTATGTATAATATTGAAAAAATAGCTTCCGTCAAGCTCCTTCTCTCATCAGGAAGGATAAAACCTGAAATTGCATCAATCTTAAAAATTGCACCGTTTCAGGTGAATAAATTCGCCGAACTTTCATCAAGGTTTACAGAAGAAGAGCTTGACAGCTTAATTCACACAACCGCCGCTAGGGACATAGAGCTTAAAACAAACTCTATGGATAATAATGTTTTGCTCGAAGTCTTCATTATGGAGACATCTCATAACATTAATAAAAAGTTCATAAAATAGCTATTGACAATTACATCTAAAAGTGTTATTTTTATATTAGCACTCAAGATAGTCGAGTGCTAACAATTTGAGAATGGGGGTGGTCCTTTGAGTATGGATGAAAGAAAAAAGCAAATTCTTCATTCTGTTATCAACGAGCATATTGCCTCTGCTGAGCCAATAGGCTCAAGACACATAGCAAAAAGTCTCGGACTTGGTCTATCAAGTGCAACAATAAGAAACGAAATGGCAGACTTAGAGGAAATGGGCTATCTTGTTCAGCCTCATACATCGGCAGGAAGAATCCCGTCTGACAAAGGCTACCGCTTCTATGTAAACGAACTGATGACTCAATATGAGCCGACAATAAAAGAACTTGCTGCCTTAAAACAACAGATGGAGCTTGAGCTTGGTCACATAGACAAAATTATCAGCGAAGCTTCGTCAATCCTTGCTCACCTGACAAACTACACGGCGTTTTTAACCTCGCCGCAGATGAAAAAGGGCGCTATAAAAACAATTGAGCTTGTGCCGATAGATGCAAATTCTGTTCTCATAATTTTAGTTACTCACGAAGGAGTTATGAGAAACAAGCGCGTCACCATCCCGTCAGGCACAACAACCGAGTTTATCCATAGCTTTTCTTCTATTTTAAAAGAAAAGCTTTCAGGACTGACGATAGAAGAAATCACTGCTCTTCGCATCAATGAAATTAAAGAGGCGATGCAGTCAAATTATGAAATGCTTTTCCCTATACTTGGCTTTATTTCAGAAATTGTTGATGATGTCCGTCAGGAAACAAATGTATATCTGAGCGGAACAACAAACATTTTCAATTTCCCTGAATATTCTGACATCAACCGCGCGCGTGAGTTTTTAGAGTTTTTAGATGATAAACAATCTCTCACTAAGGCTCTGCTACCGGGAGAAACGAGTCAGGTTTCCCAAAATCCAAATGGCGGCAAGCACGAA
Source organism: Clostridia bacterium (assembly GCA_045576235.1). Lineage (GTDB taxonomy): Bacteria > Bacillota > Clostridia > UBA1381 > UBA9506 > SIG437. Next base: position 43,439 of record JAZNGA010000013.1, on the reverse strand, counting down.
ATCACAGTCAGAATAGGAAGCGAAAACGAGCTTGACATTATGCAGCGTTCAAGCGTTATCACCGCAAACTATTATGTAGGTGATAAGGTGATGGGAAGGCTTGGAATAATTGGTCCGACAAGAATGGATTATGAAAAAACTATAGCTAAAGTAGGTCAGATATCAGATGCGCTGAGCAAGCTGCTCTGTGAGCTATATGCAGATGACAACGGAGGATGATGTAGATGAACGAAGAAATAAAAAACAAAGAAACCGAGTGCGAAACTGAAGAAAAAACAGAAGCTTCTGAGCAAATCGAGGAAAAAGAAGAAACTAACGAGCTTTCAGAGCTAAAAGCTAAATATGATGAGCTTTATGACAAGCATTTAAGAGTTTTGGCTGAATATGATAACTTCAAAAAGCGCACACAAAAAGAAAAAGACGAGCTCTTTAAGTTTGCTGTGTGTGACACGGTGGAGAAACTTCTTCCCGTTGTGGACAATTTAGAAAGAGCTGTTGATGCCGAAACTGAAAAAACGCCGTTTTATGAAGGTGTTTGCCTTGTAGAAAAGCAGCTTTTTGAAATTCTCGAAAAAATAGGAGTAAAGCAGATCGAGGCTTTAGGAAAGACCTTCGACCCCAATGTTCATAACGCTGTGATGCACACAGATGATGACGAAAAGGGCGAAGCTGAGATTGTCGAGGAATTTGCAAAAGGCTACAAGCTTGACGACAAGGTTATAAGATATTCAATGGTTAAAGTTGCAAACTAATAAATAATTTCATTTTAAATACAGGAGGAAAACAACATGGCAAAAATTATAGGTATTGACTTAGGTACAACAAATTCATGCGTAGCAGTTATGGAAGGTAATGAAGCAGTCGTTATTCCTAATCCGGAAGGTGCAAGAACAACACCATCTGTTGTCGCATTTTCTAAAGAAGGCGAAAGACTTGTAGGTCAGGTTGCTAAAAGACAGGCAATCACAAATCCTGACAAAACAATCATCTCAATAAAAAGAGATATGGGAACAAACAACAAAGTTTCAATTGATGACAAATCATATTCTCCGCAGGAAATTTCAGCAATGATTCTCCAGAAGCTCAAAGCTGATGCAGAGGCTTATCTTGGTGAACCTGTGACTCATGCAGTTATCACTGTTCCTGCATACTTTAACGATTCACAGAGACAGGCAACAAAGGATGCTGGTAAGATTGCAGGTCTTGAGGTTCAGCGTATCATAAACGAACCTACAGCGGCTGCCCTTGCTTATGGTATGGATAAGGACGGCGACCAGAAAATCATGGTTTATGACCTTGGCGGCGGAACATTCGATGTGTCTATCTTAGAGCTTGGCGATGGCATATTCGAAGTTTTGGCAACAAGCGGTAACAACCGTCTTGGCGGCGATGACTTCGACGAAAGAATTATGAACTATTTAGCTGATGAGTTCAAAAAAGACACAGGCATTGATTTAAAGGCTGACAAGATGGCTCTCCAGAGATTAAAGGAAGCTGCTGAAAAAGCTAAAATTGAGCTTTCAGGCATGACAACAGCTAATGTAAACCTTCCGTTTATCACAGCTGATGCAACAGGCCCGAAGCATCTTGACATAACACTTTCAAGAGCTAAGTTTGATGAACTCACTCACGACCTCGTTGAAGCTACAATGGAACCAACAAGAAAAGCTATGGCTGATGCAGGTCTTTCTGCAAGCGACATTGACAAAGTTCTTTTAGTTGGCGGCTCTTCAAGAATCCCCGCTGTTCAGGAGGCTGTCAAGAAAATCACAGGTAAAGAGCCTTCAAAAGGAATCAATCCTGATGAATGTGTTGCTATGGGTGCAGCTATTCAGGGTGGAGTTTTATCAGGTGATGTAAGTGGCATCGTGCTTTTAGATGTAACTCCCCTTTCGCTCGGTCTTGAGACTCTTGGCGGCGTGTTCACGAAATTAATTGAAAGAAACACAACTATCCCTGCTAAGAAATCTCAGGTGTTCTCAACAGCTGCAGACGGACAGACAAGCGTTGAGATTCATGTTCTTCAGGGTGAGCGTGAAATGGCAGCATATAACAAAACGCTCGGCAAGTTCCATTTAGATGGAATTCCGTCAGCTCCAAGAGGCGTTCCGCAAATCGAAGTTACTTTTGACATAGATGCTAACGGCATCGTTCATGTATCTGCAAAAGATATGGGAACAGGCAACGAGCAGAACATCACAATCACAGCAAACACTAACCTTTCAGATGAAGAAATTGATAAGGCTGTCAAAGAAGCAGAACAGTTTGCTGCTGAAGATAAGAAAAAGAAAGAAGAAATTGAAATCAGAAATAATGCTGACAGCTTAGTTTATCAAAGCGAAAAATCGCTCACAGAATTAGGCGACAAGCTTGATGCTGCTGACAAATCTGCAATTGAGGCTGAAATTGAAAAGGTTAAAGAGGCCTTAAAGGGAACAGATTCAGAAGCTATCAAAAAAGCATCAGAAGAGCTTTCTAAAAAGTTCTACGAAGTGAGTGCTAAAATCTATCAGCAGGCAAATCCTGAAGGTGCACAGGACCCGAACATGGGTGGAGCTCCTGGCGCAGATGCAGGAGCAGCTGATGACAACGTCGTTGACACAGACTATGAGGTTGTTGACTAATAAAAAAATAAATTGAACATTTTCAACCTAAAACGAAGCTGAAACTTTCAGCTTCGTTTTAGGCGTTATTTAAAAACAGGTGATTATTATGGCAGATAAGCGTGACTACTATGAAGTCCTTGGTGTTCAGAAAACTGCGACAGAAGCAGAGCTTAAAAAAGCATTCAGAGCCCAGGCGAAAAAATATCATCCCGACTTAAACCCCGATAACAAAGAAGCGGAGGCAAAATTCAAAGAAATCAACGAAGCATATGAAGTGCTCTCTGACAGTGACAAGAGGGCGCGCTACGACCAATTCGGCCACGCAGGTGTCGATCCAAACTTTGGCGGCGGCGCAGGTGGTGCTGGATTTGACGGATTTGATTTCGGTGACATCTTCGGTGATATCTTCGGAGGAATGGGCGGTGGATTCGGCGGATTTAGCGGAAGAGCAAGAAGAAATGCTCCAAAGCGAGGCAGAGACATCCAGAGCTCTGTGACGATAAGCTTTAATGAAGCAGCCTTTGGCTGTGAAAAAGAAATAAATCTCTACAGAACAGAGTTTTGTCCTGACTGTGACGGTTCAGGTGCCAAAGCAGGCAGCGAAGTGACCACCTGCCCCACCTGTAATGGAACAGGCCAGGTGCGCACAACACAGAGAACGATTTTGGGAAATATGTCATCTGTGAGCCCCTGCTCCGCTTGCGGCGGAAAGGGTAAAATCGTCAAGGACCCCTGCACAAAATGTGCTGGAAAAGGAAAAGTTCGAAAGTCAAGAACAATCAAAGTTAATATTCCTGCTGGCATTGCAGACGGACAAAGCATCTCGCTTGGTGGTCAAGGTGATGTTGGTGACAAAGGTGCACAAAATGGAGACCTTTATGTTACAGTAAATGTTAAATCCCACGAAATCTTCACTCGCCGTGGCTTTGATGTGCTTTGCGATGTTCCGATCACATTTGTTCAGGCATCTCTCGGAGCAGAGCTGGAAGTCCCCACTCTCGACGGAAATGTTAAATATTCAATCCCGGAGGGAACACAGTCGGGAACTGTTTTCAGATTAAAAGGAAAGGGAATTCCATATCTTCAGCGCTCGGGCAGAGGAGACCAATATGTCAAGGTTAATGTTGAAGTTCCAAAACATCTCTCCTCGAAGCAAAAGAACCTTTTAAAAGAATTTGAAGAGCTTGACAAAGACGGAAAAAACCACTCAAAGCAGAAAAGCTTTTTTGAAAAAGTGCGAAAAATAATGAATGGAGAATAAACTTGATTTTCATATATAACAAAAGTCTCGATCCTTTTTATAATATGGCATTAGAGGAATATCTTGTGAAAAATTCACAGGATGAAATTTTCATGCTGTGGCAAAATGATAACACTATAGTTGTAGGCAGAAATCAAAACACTTTGTCTGAAATCAATTATGATTATGTGAAAGAAAACAACATAAGCGTTGTCAGACGAATGTCAGGCGGTGGTGCTGTTTTCCACGACATAGGTAACATAAATTTCACTTTTATCTTAAACAGCGAAAGTGATTTTTCGAATTATGCAAAGTTCACGCAGCCTATTATTGATTTTTTAAAAACCTTAGGCGCAGAAGCATCTCTTTCCGGCAGAAACGACTTGGTTATTGGAGACAGGAAAATCTCAGGCAATGCGCAATATATGTATAAAAACAGAATATTGCATCACGGAACTCTTCTTTATAGTTCTGAAGAAAACAAGCTTGCCGCATCGCTGAAGGTTTCTAGAGATAAAATCAAATCAAAGGGAATAAAGTCAGTTAAAAGCCGCGTGACAAACATAAGCGAGCATATCAACTCTCCCCTAACAGCAAAAGAGTTCATCGAAAAACTTAAAACATTTATGCTCTCACAAGGAAACATTTCAGCTGAATATGACCTTGAAAGAGACAGAGAAAAAATTCAGAAGCTGCGCGATGAAAAATATGCGACATGGGACTGGAATTTCGGCTATTCTCCTAAATATAGCTTCACGAAATCAAAGCGCTTTCCCTTTGGAGAAGTGGAAATTTGCATGAATGTCAAGACAAACGGCATAATAGAGAGCATAAAGATTTTCGGTGATTTTTTCTCCAGGCTTGATATTGGAGAGCTCGAAAGTCTTATTTGCGGACACAAACACGAACACACAGAGCTTAAAAAGCTTTTAGAAAACATTTGTCTTTCTGACTATATTTCAGGAATAACAGAAAACGACTTGTTGAATATACTGTTTTAAAGGAAGGGTAAAAATGGATTTAACATATAACACAAAAAACACATGGGAAACATTGGATTCTGCTGAAAAAGACTCTGTTTTTTCTTTTTGCGAAAACTACAGAAAGTTTTTGGATGCCGCAAAAACAGAGCGTCTGGCAGTTAAAGAGACAGTTAAACTCGCAAAAGAAAAAGGTTTTTGCGAATTATCTGAAAAAAACTCCTTAAAGCCCGGCGATAAAATATATTTCGTAAACAGAAACAAAAGCGTTTTGCTTGCAACAATTGGAAAAGAAGACATTTTAAAAGGCATAAATTTCATCATTTCGCATGTTGACTCACCGCGCATTGACATCAAGCAAAATCCGCTTTATGAGGACTGCGATTTATCACTTTTAAAAACACATTATTATGGCGGCATCAAGAAATATCAGTGGACTGCACTCCCCCTCTCTTTAATCGGAACAGTTTTTTTATCTGACGGAACAGAGCTGGAAATCTCCATTGGCGAAAATGAGGGAGACCCTGTTTTCTGCATTTCTGACCTTTTAATCCATCTTGCAGATAAGCAAATGCAACAAAAAATATTTGAGGCATTTAAAGGCGAAACCTTAAACATCATCATTGGCAGCACGCCTGATGAGTCAAGTGAAAAAGATAAATTCAAGATGGCAATTCTCAAAATTTTAAACGAAAAATATTCAATGACAGAAGAAGATTTTGTCAGCGCTGAGCTTGAAGCTGTCCCCGCTTTAAAGGCTTGTGATGTAGGACTTGACAGAGCTCTTTTAGGCTCATATGCCCACGATGACAGAGTCTGTGCATATACATCTATGCGTGCTTTATTTGAAGTTTCAGCTCCCGAGAAAACATCTGTCTGCCTTCTTGTTGACAAAGAAGAAATCGGAAGCATGGGAAGCACAGGCATGCGTTCAGCCTTTTTTGAGTATGCTATTGCAACAATCATAAGCAAGCTAAAAGGCAACTATTCTGAACTGATGCTTAAAGAAACCTTCAGAAACTCTGCTTGTCTTTCTGCTGATGTAAATGGCGCAATAGACCCTTATTATCAAGACCCCTTTGAAAGACAAAATGCATCATTCTGCGGAAGAGGTGTTGTTATCACAAAATATACAGGTTCGCGTGGCAAATATGGAACTTCTGATGCAAATGCTGAATTTGTTTTTAAAATCCGCAGTCTGTTCAACAGAGAAGGAATTTCATGGCAGGCGGCCGAGCTTGGAAAAACAGATGCAGGTGGCGGCGGAACAATTGCCCAATATGTCGCAAATTTAGATATTGATGTTTTAGATTGCGGCGTCGCCCTTCTTTCTATGCACGCTCCATTTGAGCTTGTGTCAAAGGCTGATGTTTATTCGGCATATAAAGCATATCGGGCGTTTTATGAAAATTGTTAACATAACACCAAAGACAGTTTTGACCATCCATATATCAAAACTGTCTTTTTTTACTGACAAAAAGACAGTTTTTTTGTAATAAAAGCCAATTTTTCACATTTTCTTCAAAAAACATTGACATATTGCAAGATAAATGATATTATGTTAATGTAAATGAATATCCTTATAATCTTAGATAGAGGCGCATTTATTAAAAGTAGCGACAAAAGAGAAATCGGGGTTTTTATGAGGTTGCCGCAAAAGGAATAAATGCCGAAGATTCACGCTTCCCGAAGGTGTGTTTCTGGGTGTGCGGCAAACAGCCGTACAACTGTCGGTAGGAGTGCTATCGGAGAGCTGTCATGTTATAAAGATACACTTTTTGTGTGTTCTATTTTTCTGCCAAACTCTCCAAGTGGAAAGTTTGGTTTTTTAATTATTCTTAGGAGGTTTTAATTATGAAAAAGTATAACATTGCCGTTGTAGGTGCAACAGGAATGGTGGGAAGAACATTTCTCAAGGTTTTAGAGGAGATTAACCTTCCCGTTGAAAATTATTATCTTATGGCTTCCGCACGCTCAGCAGGAAGCAAAATAACATTTATGGGAAAAGAATATGTAATCGAAGAATTAAACGAAAACTCTTTTGATAGGGATATTGATATTGCTCTTTTCTCAGCAGGCGGTTCAACAAGCGAAAAATTTGCTCCCATCGCCGCATCAAAGGGTGTTGTTGTAATTGACAACTCAAGCGCATGGAGAATGGACCCTGAAGTTCCGCTCGTTGTTCCCGAAGTTAATCCAGAAGACTTAAAATGGCATAAGGGCATCATTGCAAACCCCAACTGTTCAACAATTCAGGCTATGGTAGCTCTTCGTCCGCTTCAGCTCAAATATGGAATCAAGAGAATAGTTTACTCTACATATCAGGCTGTTTCAGGCGCAGGCATGGGCGGTTATCAGGATTTAGAAAACGGAATTAAAGGCGAAGCTCCAAAGAAATTCAACCATCCGATTTTCAACAACTGTCTCCCACAGATTGATGTGTTCCTTCCTAACGGCTACACAAAAGAAGAAATGAAAATGGTTAATGAAACAAGGAAAATCCTTGGCGATGACAGCATAAAAATCACAGCAACAACAGTAAGAGTTCCTGTGTTTGACTGTCATAGTGAATCGATAAATGTTGAGCTCGAAAAGCCCTTTGAACTTGATGAGCTTAAAGAAGTTTTGGCAAACGCTCCCGGTCTCATTTTAGAAGACGATATTGCTAACTGCGTTTATCCTATGGCTATTAATGCCAAGGGCAAAAATGAAACATTTGTAGGCCGTGTGCGCCGTGATGAAAGCTTAGATAATGGCGTTAACCTCTGGGTTGTTGCTGACAACATCAGAAAAGGCGCTGCCACAAACGCTGTGCAGATTGCCCAGAAAATGATTGAAATGGGCTTAATCTAATTTCAGAAAGGAAGTCTGTTATGAAACCCGTTATTTTTGAAGGTGCGGGTGTTGCTATCGTAACACCATTTACAGAAACAGGAATTGATTTTGATAAGCTCGGTGAGATTATCGATTTTCAAATAGAAAACAAAACAGATGCCATCATCATCTGCGGAACAACAGGCGAAGCGGCAACCATGCCCGACAAAGAGCATTTATCCGCTATCGAATATACAGTTAAAAAAGTTAACGGAAGAGTTCCTGTTATTGCAGGCACAGGCAGCAACGACACAATTCATGGTATGCACTTAAGCAAGGAAGCAAACCGCCTTGGTGTAGATGCTTTATTGCTCGTTACTCCCTACTATAACAAAACCACTCCGAAGGGCCTCATCTCCCATTTTGATGCAATGGCTTCTGCAGGAGATTTGCCTGTTATTCTCTATAATGTTCCCGGACGAACAGGAATGAACATTCCATTAGATGTGGTTAAAGAGCTGAATAAAAGAGACTACTGCGTTGCAATCAAGGAAGCAAGCGGAAACATCTCTTATGTTGCCGAGATTGCAGCAGCTTGCCCCGACCTCACCATATATTCAGGAAATGATGATATGATTGTTCCTGTGATGAGCCTTGGAGGAAAGGGTGTTATCTCTGTTCTTTCAAACATTATGCCTAAAGAAACGCACGATATTTGTGCTCTTTATGCAGAAGGCAAGGTCAAAGAATCAGCCGCTTTGCAGCTTAAGCTTTTAGAAGTTATCAATTCCCTCTTCTGCGAGGTTAATCCAATTCCGGTTAAAACAGCTATGAATCTTATGGGAATGAATGTGGGAAAACTTCGTATGCCTCTTTGCGAAATGGCAGATAAAAACTTAGACAGATTAAAAGCCGCACTAAAAGGTGTGGGCTTGATTTAAAGGCGGTAATAACGAATGATAAACATATTATTAAGCGGCGCTTGCGGCCGTATGGGGCAGGCAATTTCTGCTCTTTGTGAAAATTTTGAAAACCTTAACATATCCTGCGGTTTTGATTCTTTCACAGGGCTGAATGCAAAATATCCCATTTATGACGATTTTGAAAAAATCAATGAGCCTGTTGATGTTATCATCGATTTTTCAAACCCATCAAACACAGAAAATCTCCTGTCTTATGCCAAACGCAACTCCATTCCGTGCATAATTGCAACAACAGGTCTTTCAGCAGAGCAAAAAGAGCTGATGAATGAGACTTCAAAGAAAATTCCCGTTTTCTTCTCTGCAAATATGTCTCTTGGTGTGAACTTAATCATTGCTTTAGCTCAGAAAGCTGCAAAAATCCTTTCAGACGACTTCGACATAGAAATCATAGAAAAGCATCACAATCAGAAATTAGATGCTCCAAGCGGAACGGCTTTGGCAATAGCTGACGCCATTACAGAAGCCGTTGATAATTCTATGCAATATGTCTATGACAGACATTCAGTCCGCAAAAAACGAGACAAAAGCGAAATTGGTATTCACGCTGTGAGAGGCGGAACGATTGTCGGCGAACACGATGTCATTTTTGCAGGCAACCATGAAATTATTGAGATTAATCATCGTGCTGATTCACGCGAGATTTTTGCAACAGGAGCACTCAAAGCTGCCGAGTTTATCTTTGGTAAACCCAGCGGAATGTATAGTATGAAGGACTTATTTGGAAACATATAATAGAAGTTCATTATAGTAGCGTAGCAAGATAAAGTCTTTTGCTGCGCTACTTTTATATTGAGTTAACTGCATATTTTGACATTATTTTACATAATTTTTGTTGTTTTTGTATAAAATAATTTTGGTTTAACAAAATTTTTTTAATAATGTGCTTGACTTTGTAAAAAAAATAGAATATAATGGAAATATCATCTTTTATGCAGGGGGTTTCTTTGTGCCAAATGCTCCGGATAAAAATAGTTTTGATGAGTTTGATGGCGCTCCTGAAGAAGAAATCGTGTGTCTTGCTAAAGACGGAGATGACCGTGCAACAGAATACATAATTAATAAATATATGGATTTTGTCAGAGCGAAGCTCAGGTCATATTTTTTAGTGGGTGCCGACCGCGAAGATGTGTTGCAGGAAGGTATGATAGGCCTTTATAAAGCTATCAGAGATTTTGATAAAGAAAAGAAAGTTTTGTTTAAGACGTTTGCCGAACTTTGTATAACAAGGCATATTATAACCGCGGTTAAGTCTTCAATGCGAAAAAAACACGCTCCGCTCAATGGTTATGTATCACTCGACAAACCGGAAACAGATTATACTTATTTCGATAGCACAAATTTCTGGAGAGAGCAAAAAGAACTCGATCCCGAACAAATCGTGATTGAGAAGGAAAATGTCAACGGCATGAAAGGCAGAATAATTGAAAATTTATCGCCTTTTGAGGCGCAGGTTTTAATGTATCACCTTGAAGGTTATTCATACAGTAAAATCGCAGCACTTATGCAAAAAGAACCTAAATCAGTTGACAATGCACTCCAGCGTATTAAAAAAAAGCTTGAGAAATTTTTGAGCAATTCTTAATCAATATCCCGGTATTATCGAAGCTATGCTTCGTTATACATAATAAATTTTTTAATAAACAAAAGTGAGGGAAACAAAATGTACGAAGACAAAACATTAGTTTGCAAAGACTGTGGAGCAGAATTCATTTTCACAGCAGGCGAACAAGAATTTTATGCTGAGAAAGGTTTCGAGAATGAACCTACTCGTTGCAAAGACTGCAGAGTTGCAAGAAAAGCTGCTTTAAGACAGTCAAGAGAGATGCACACAGCTATTTGCGCTGACTGTGGTAAAGAGGCTAAAGTTCCTTTTGAACCAAAGGAAGACAGACCTGTTTATTGCAGCGAATGTTTCGCAAACCACAAATAATTCCCTTTCTTTTGATTTAAGGGAGAAATAATCAAGGGGTGCTGAAAAGCATCCCTTTTTTTCATCTCTTTGCCTTCTTTAAAAGATTGTCACTTCCGGCTATTATAAATTTCTTGATAAACTTTATTTTGTATGTTATAATTATTGTGTATTTTTTATATCATAGCATCTGAGATGATAAGGAGGGAGAAAATGAAAAAGTTTTTAAAGGCTATTGGAATATTTTTTCTCGTTGCCATATTAGTTGTCGCAGGGCTTTCTGTGTGGAAATGGGACATTATAAAATCGGTCTATATTGGTCTGACAACAAACTCAAAGGAACTCTCTCAAAAGCTTGATGACACGCAGGATGCTATGCGAAAAAACATTGAAGAACACACAAAAATCTCCATAGAAGACTTCTCTGATGAAGAGCTTGCGCTTATTAAATCAGGAAAGCTTACAAAAGCGGAGGTTTTTGAGAAAAAAGTGAACGAAGCCATTGAAAAATATTTGAACGAAAACAATTCAGAATCATCTTTTGAGACGCAATATGATCGAATAGTCGCAGAATATACCTCCGTTTTCTATGCATTAAAAGGAAAATATATCGGAATGCTCGACTCGCTTATCGGAATTGCAGATGATGAGTTCGACGCTCTTCCTAAAGAGCAACGAACAAAAGCCACCCGTTCAAAAATTATCTCAAAATATATCAATGTTGCCTCAGGATATGAAGCCGACTGCGACAAAGAGGTTAGCTCCTTGCTTTCTTCTATGAAAAAAGACCTTAAAGCGATTAATGCCGACACAGCTATTGTTGATTCAATAAAGGAAATTTATTATGAAGAAAAGAGCCTGAGAATATCATATTATGCAAGCAAAATGAAATAGAAAACAATTTAAGGAGGACTCATTATGAAATCAATTACATCACCCGAAGACAGAAAGCATATGGTAAACGAATATGTCAGCCATCTGATAGCGGAGGAAGAAATTAGTCATGTCAGATTTTTCTCTCATGTTACTCTTTTAAAAGATGATGTTGTCGAATATCACGAGCACCACGGAGAATATGAAATCTATTATATTCTATCAGGAACAGGATTATATTCTGACAATGGAGTTGAGACAGAGGTAAAGCCCGGCGATGTCACTCACACGCCAAGCGGAAAAGGTCACTCGATTAAACCTGTTGGCGATGAGCCGCTGGAATTTATTGCACTGATTGTTGTGGAATAATGACAAGGGGCCATAGCAAAATAAAATCTGATTCTTGTGGTTTATTTTTTCATTTCCTTGTGGTATAATAAAAATGTGACAAAATCATATATCAATTTATTTTTAGAAAAAAATTTATGATTTCGGTTGATTGTTTTAGAAAGAGGAGATGAGTTTATGGCTCATAAAGCATATGAAATAGAAGAAATCCTTAAAATAACAGCCTTCTATTCTATGTTTGAATGTGTTCGTCCGGGAGACTATAGTTTCAAAGGCGAAACACACGATTTCTGGGAGTGTGTCTATGTTATGGACGGGAAAGTCTGCCTTGCTGCAGATGACAGAGTTTACCATATGAAGACGGGCGATTTCATTTTTCATAAGCCATTGGAGCTTCATAAATACCATGTGGACAAAAATGATTTTGCAAAACTTTTTATTTTCTCATTTTCGTTGTCGGGAGATTTAGCATCGTTTTTTGAAAACAAGGTTCTTACGCTCAGCCAGATGCAAAGGGATATTATTTTTTCACTCATAGACTTTTTTCGTTCAAAAACGAATTCCTCGTCTGACTCTCCGCCAAAAGATCATCTGCTTCCTGTTCTGGCAGAATCAAAATCCAATATGTTTATTGCTGTCAATTATGTCTATCGTCTGTTCCTCTCAATCTCTGAAAGCTTTAACGAATCTGCGGAAACAGATAATGAAAAGACAAAAATTTTTAAAACTGCAGTAAACTATATGAGTGATAATATTCATCTTATGCTAACTATTGATGACATTGCAGAAAAGTGTTGCGTCAGTTCAAGCGGACTCAAAAAAATCTTTATGCTATATACGGGCCTAGGGGTTCATAAATATTTTTTAAGGCTAAAGCTCAACCGCGCAACAGCTCTGCTTGCAGGCGGAAAAAGCATAAACGCCATTTCTGAAGCTCTTGGTTTTTCTTCTCAGGCATATTTTTCTGCCGCATTTAAAAGAGAATTTGGATATTCTCCAAGCAAATATACATCCATTAACACTTGACACGCTTTTGCATATAATATATAATATATAATATATGCGAATTAAATATAAGTCTTCGGGGCAGGGTGAAATTCCCGACCGGCGGTAAAGTCCGCAAGCGCTAAAACGCATGAATTGGTGAAACTCCAATACCGACAGTAGAGTCTGGATGGAAGAAGATGTTTTTTATCTTTTTGCATTTTTCTGTATGCACTCACAGCACCGAAGGTTTTCCTTGGGTGCTGTTTAAATTTCAGGAGGTAGGAATAATGAATCAAAAAACAAAAAAACTCACAATGCTTGCCATGCTTGCCGCACTTTCATATGTTGTTATGCTTGTTGGCCGCATACCAATGGTTATGTTTTTAAAATATGACCCTAAAGATGTCATCATAACTATCGGAGGCTTTATTTATGGCCCGCTTTCTGCTGCAGCAATCTCTGCTATCGTTTCTCTCGTTGAAATGGTAACCGCAAGCGACACAGGTTTTTATGGTCTCATAATGAACATCATTTCAACTTGTTCTTTTGCGTGCACCGCATCATTAATATATAAAAAGAAACGCACGCTTTTTGGTGCTGTCTCAGGTCTTATTATAGGCTGTTTGTTCACGACAGGCGTTATGCTTTTATGGAACTACTTTATCACGCCCCACTATTTACTGCAACCACAGGAAGTTGTCGCATCAATGCTCCTTCCCGTTTTCCTTCCCTTCAATCTCATAAAAGGCGGTCTTAACGCCGCAATCATAATGCTTCTCTACAAGCCCGTTGTTTCAGCACTGAGAGGAGCAAAATTAGTTGAGGAGTCAAATAACACAAGCACTCAGGGAAAGCGCAGATTTTTAACACTTGGAACAACTTTGGCTTCAATTTTTATTATCATCTGCCTCATTATGATTGTGATGCTGATATGGAAATAATATTCTTTTAACATTTAAGAAACCCCGAAGAAAATCTTCGGGGTTTCTTGTCATTTGATATACTATTTTTCGTTCTTATATATTTCCTTAAAGTATTTGTATGTGTCAACCTTTAATTCGCCACACGCATCTTCATCGCAAGCAACAATGCCGCAGGGATGAAGCTGAAGTGCGCTGATTGTCCACGCATGGTCCACGCCACCCTCGACGCAATGACGAAGCGCACGAGCTTTATTATGTCCGCTGATTAAAAGCAGAACCTCCTTAGAATCGCACACAGTTCCCACACCAACAGAAAGGGCTGTCTTTGGCACTTTATCAGGGTCATTATCAAAGAAACGCGAATTAACGATTAAAGTGTCCTGTGTTAAAGCACGAACACCTGTGCGCGAAGAAAGAGAAGTGAATGGTTCGTTAAATGCAATGTGACCATCAACCCCGCTTCCGCCTAAGAAAAGGTCAATTCCGCCATAGGATGCGATTTTTTCTTCATAGCTCTGACACTCTGCCTCTAAATCATCAGCCATTCCATTTAAAATGTTAATGTTTTCTTTAGGAATATCAATATGATTAAAGAAGTTATCATGCATGAAATACCAATAGCTCTGGTCGTGTTCTTTGGGAAGACCAACATATTCGTCCATGTTGAAGGTTACAACATTTTTAAAGCTCACTAAACCTTTTTTATTCTTTTCAATCAATCTCTTATACACGCCAAGAGGTGATGAGCCTGTGGGAAGACCAAGTATGAACGGGCGGTTTTCCTTGTGATTATTGATTGCGTCAGCAATGTGCTGCGCTGCCCATGCACACATTTCATCGTAGTTGTTTTTGATAATTAGTTTCATAAATTTTCACTCTCCTGATTTATTTTTAATAATAGCACATTATTAAATTATGTATATGCACCATATTATTATACATTGTTGTTAAAGCTTTCGCAGCAGAATTTAAAAACATCACACAAACTCGCAAAGCACGCTGTTTGAAACATCAATTCCCCGCTCTGACAAATAAAGTCTGTCACCGTCTTTCATTAAAAGAGCGAGCTCTATATGTCTTTTTATGTCATATTTCTCTTCTATCCCTATGCCGAATTTGTTATAAAATTCCGAAAAAGATACTCCGTCTGTTTTTCTTAGTCCCAAAAACATAAATTCTGACATCTCTTCGTCTTTTGTAACCTTTTGAAGATTTTTCTTTTTTATCGGACTGTTTATATAATCATCAAGAACAGCTGTTTTCTCATAACGACTACCACCATAATATGAGCTCGCCGCCGCTCCAACACCGATATAAGGCGTGAGATTCCAATATTTCAGATTGTGCCTTGAATACATATTTCCTTTAGCAAAGTTTGATATTTCATAACGACTATAGCCTTCTTTCTTTAAATACTCTACAATAAAAGACTGCATATCGCGCTCTTTGTCATCATCAAGAGGCTCAACCTTTTTTTCATAAAAGGCAGTTCCCGACTCAATTATAAGGCTATAACACGAAATATGCGAAGGTGACATATCAGTTAATTCTTCAAGAGTCTTCTCTATGTCTTCAATCGTTTGATTTGGCAATCCAAACATCACATCAACACTAATGTTTTCAAAGCCTGCCTGCTTTGCCTGATTTATGCACGAAATTGCTTCAATGCTGTTATGCGCTCTTCCGAGAAATGAAAGATGAGAGTCATTAAGCGATTGCACGCCTATGCTGAGTCTGTTAAAACCATATTCTTTTAAGGATTTAAAATATTCATAATCTACAGTTTTAGGATTACACTCTATAGTTATCTCAGCATCGTCTGTTACTTTAAAAATATCATACACGGCATCAATCAAAGTCTTTATCTGCTTAATATCAAGTGTTGTAGGAGTTCCCCCTCCAACATATATGGTGTCTATTTCCTCTCCGCCATATTTTTTCATATCCTCTATGACGGCTGAAATATATTGCTCTTTTTTTTCACTTGATATTCCCGCATATGAGGCAAAATCACAATATCCGCACTTTCTTATACAAAAGGGAATATGAACATAAAGCCCTGTCTTTTCCATATTATTCATCTAATTTAAGCACTGACATAAATGCCTCCTGCGGCACCTCAACGCTGCCGACCTGACGCATACGCTTTTTACCTTCCTTCTGTTTTTCCAAGAGCTTTTTCTTACGGGAAATGTCGCCACCATAGCATTTGGCTAAAACATCTTTCCTCATCGCTTTAACCGTTTCTCTGGCTATGATTTTATTTCCAATCGCCGCCTGAATCGGGATTTCAAACAGCTGTCTCGGGATTGATTCTTTAAGCTTTTCAGCAATCTTTCTTCCTCTTGCATATGATTTTGTTGAATGGACAATAAATGAAAGTGCATCGACCATATCACCATTTAACAGAATGTCAAGCTTAACAAGGTCTGACTGGCTATAGCCCGCAAGCTCATAGTCAAAGGAAGCATATCCCTTTGTTCTTGATTTTAAAGCATCAAAAAAGTCATACACAATTTCATTAAGAGGCAGGTCATAGTGGAGCTGCGCTCTGCCCTCGTCAATATATGTCATATTATGATAAATTCCTCGTCTGTCCTGGCAAAGCTCCATAATGCTTCCTATATAGTCAGTAGGCGTCATAATGTCAGCTTTAACCATCGGCTCTTCCATATATTGAATTTCAGCAGGATTCGGAAGATTTGACGGATTGGAGATTTCAAGCATTTCTCCGTTTGTTTTCATAACCTTATATATAACGCTCGGAGCAGTTGTCACGATGTCTAAAAGATATTCTCTTTCTATGCGCTCCTGAATTATCTCCATGTGTAAAAGCCCTAAAAAGCCACATCTGAAGCCAAAACCCAAAGCAACGGAGGTTTCTGCTTCATAAGAAAGCGATGCATCATTTAGCTTCAGCTTCGCCAAGGCATCTCGCAAATCCTCATATTTTGCTCCGTCAGCAGGATAGATTCCGCAGAAAACCATAGGATTAACTTGTTTATAGCCTTCAAGCGGCTCGCTTGCACGATTGGAAGCAAGGGTTATCGTGTCACCAACACGCGTGTCTTCCACATTTTTAATGCTTGCAGTTAAATATCCGACCTCGCCGGCTAAAAGCTCATCACATTTTAAAAAGCCTGATGGATGCAAATAGCCAACTTCAACAACATCAAACTCTTTTTCAGTTGCCATGAGCCTGATTTTGTCGCCTGCTTTAACCTTGCCGTCTTTAACTCTGAAATATATAATTACTCCCTTATATGGGTCATAGAAGCTATCAAAAATAAGCGCCTTTAAGGGAGCGGAGCTGTCGCCATCGGGAGGCGGAACAATTTTAACAATCTGTTCTAAAACCTCGTCTATGCCTATTCCCTGTTTGGCAGAAATCTTTGGCGCATCTTCTGCAGGAATACCAATCACATTCTCAATCTCACGAATGACAACATCAGGCTGAGCAGCAGGAAGGTCAATCTTGTTTATAACAGGCATAATCTCAAGATTATGGTCTATTGCAAGATAAGTATTGGCAAGAGTCTGTGCCTCTATTCCCTGCGCCGCATCAACTATTAAAATTGCGCCCTCGCAGGCTGCCAAGCTCCTTGAAACCTCATAGTTAAAGTCAACATGTCCGGGCGTGTCAATGAGATTTAAAATATATTCTTCACCGTCTTTTGCCTTATATAAAAGTCTTACAGCGCGCGCCTTAATTGTGATGCCTCTTTCGCGCTCAATGTCCATATTATCTAAAATCTGGTCTTCCATTTCGCGCGCAGTGAGTAAGCCCGTAGCCTCTAAGAGTCTGTCGGCTAAGGTTGATTTGCCATGGTCAATATGCGCTACTATCGAAAAATTTCTGATGTTTTCTTGTTTATGCATTTTTCCTCCGCTAAAGGCTCAAAACGCCTGAAATTAATTTTGAAAAATTGCTTTGTAAATCTTCTGTGTAGGAAAGCTCTTCTATTTTATCTCCAATACCTGCCGCCATATTAGTACAACACGAAACAGCAAGGACCTTCATTCCGCTGTGCGATGCACATATAACCTCAGGAACCGTTGACATTCCAACAACATCGGCGCCTAAAATTTTAAGCATCCTGATTTCCGCAGGCGTCTCATAGCATGGTCCCGGCATAAAAGCATATACTCCTTCTTTTATGTCAATTCCTTCTTTTTTTGCGACCTCGCGTGCTAAATCCCGCATCTCTTTTGTGTATGCATCGGACATATCATTAAAGCGTGGACCAAATAAATCAAGGTTGTCACCCCTGAGCGGCGTCTCGTCAAAAAACTTTATGTGGTCTTTAATTATCATCATATCGCCGACTTTAAAGGATTCATTAATTGCCCCAACAGCATTTGTCAGGATTATATTTTCCACACCAAGCCATTTCAGCACTCTGACATAAAATGTGACCTCCTGCATGGAATAGCCTTCATAATAGTGAAATCTTCCACACATTAAAATAACGGGAGTTTTAAAAAGAATTCCTGCTTCTAAAGTTCCTTTATGCATCGGAGCTTTAGATATGGGGAAATGCGGTATGTCACAATATGGAATTTCCTTTTTGTTTTCCAAACTGTCCGCAAGAAATCCAAGCCCCGAGCCAAGCACTATGGCTGTTTTATGGATTTCTCCTATTTCCCTTTTTATATATTCTGCGGCTTCTTTTATTTTTTCAATCATAGGCTTTCCTTATCTGATGAGCACAAGGGGAATTTCCCTTGTGCTTACCATTTATTATTTAAAATATTTAACACCTGACTCAAAAATCTTCTGGTCTTGCTCACCATACACATTCTTAGCAACAAATTTGCCAATACGCTCAGAGTGTCCCATCTTACCTAAAATTCTTCCGCATGGGCTTGTTATACCTTCTATTGCATAAACAGAACCATTAGGATTGTAGATAGTTTCATATGAAGGCTCGCCATTTAAATCAACATACTGTGTTGCGACCTGGCCTTTATCAATCAATTCCTTAACCCATGCATCATTTGCAACAAATCTTCCTTCACCGTGTGACACGCTGATTGAGTGAATGTCGCCAACATTAACGCCCGAAAGCCATGGTGAGAGGTTAGAGCAAATGCGTGTGTAAACCGTCTGGGAAACATGCCTTCCGATTTTATTATAAGTGAGCGTCGGTGAATCTGTCTCTAAATCTCTGATTTCGCCATATGGCAGGAGACCAAGCTTAATGAGCGCCTGGAAACCATTACAAATTCCAAGCATTAAGCCGTCACGGTTCTTTAAGAGATTTGTCACAGCCTCTTTAATTTCAGGATTTCTGAATACGGTTGCGATAAATTTACCTGAACCTTCAGGCTCGTCACCTGCAGAGAATCCACCTGGAATCATAATAATCTGGCTTTCATTAATGCGCTTAGTCATCTCTTTGACAGACTCTGTGATGTCTGACGCTGTTATGTTCTTCATAACAAAAATATCACTTTCAGCACCTGCCGCTCTGAATGAACGCATCGTGTCATATTCGCAGTTTGTTCCCGGGAAAACGGGAATGAAAACTCTCGGACGGGCAAATGACTCTTTTGCCACAAGAGGTGAGCCGCCTTTATATTCAATTTTTTCAATTGGCGCATCAATTTTTTCAGTTTTAGTGGGATAAACTGCTTCTAATGGTTTTTCCCACGCTGCCTGAAGCTCTTCTAATGATATTTTAACCTCGCCTATGCAAATAAATTCCTCTTTTGTTGTCACACCGATTTTTTCAGCATTGATTTCTGTTCCTTTTGGAACTTCGACGATAATTGAACCAAGTTCAGGTGCAAAAAGTCTGTCTTTTATGCTGCCTGAGAGGTTAACGCCAATTCTGTTACCAAATGCCATTTTCGCAATAGCTTCGGCAACACCACCACCTCGCACAGTATAGCTCGAAAGTATAACGCCTTTTTCTGCGAGTGTATGAATTTCATCATACATTTTCTTGATTGCCTCAAAATCAGGAAGTCCTGCTTTTGTTCTTGCCGCTCTGAATTCATAAAGGTCGCTTTCAGCGCTCTTGATATCGCCGCTGATTACTGTTTCAGCATTAATCGTGAGGGCAGCAAATGAAACAAGAGTCGGCGGAACATCCAAATCATTAAACGAGCCTGACATCGAGTCTTTTCCGCCGATTGCACCAATCTTAAAGCTTGTCTGTGCAAGATATGCACCTAAAAGCGCAGAGAGTGGTTTTCCCCATCTTGACTTATCGTTTCCTAATCTTTCGAAATATTCCTGGAATGTGAGATATATCTTCTTATAGTCACCGCCTGCAGCAACAATTTTAGCAACAGATTCTGTGACTGCATAAGCTGCTCCAACAAATGGGTTGAGTTTAGAAAGCACAGGATTATATCCAAATGACATAAGTGTTGCTGTTGTTGTCTCTCCGTGGAGAACAGGAACTTTTGCCGCCATAACCTCATTTGGTGTTATTCTGTATTTACCGCCAAATGGCATCAGGACTGTTCCTTTACCAATTGATGAGTCAAACATTTCTGCAAGACCTTTCTGTGATGCCACATTCAAGTCACTCATAACGGCTAAATATTTTGATTTTATATCAGATGCTTTTTCTCCCTCGAAGAAAATTTCAGCATCTTTTAAATCTACTAAAGCATCAGTTTTCTTTGTTGCACCGTTTGTGTTCAGGAAATCACGCGAAATGTCGCAGATTGCTTTTCCTCTCCAGAGCATCGTGAGTCTGTTTTTGTCAGTTACCTCTGCAACAACTGTTGCCTCTAAATTCTCTGTGTGAGCTAAATTTATGAATTTTTCAACATTTTCTTTAGCAACAACAACAGCCATTCGTTCCTGCGACTCAGAAATTGCAAGCTCTGTTCCGCCCAGCCCCTCATATTTTTTGGGCACTTTGTCAAGGTCAATAACAAGGCCGTCAGCGAGCTCGCCGATAGCAACAGAAACACCGCCTGCTCCAAAGTCATTACATCTTTTTATAAGCTTTGTAACTTCTCCGTTTCTGAAAAGTCTCTGGAGCTTTCTCTCTTCAGGAGCATTACCTTTCTGCACTTCAGCACCGCAAGTCTCTAAAGATTCCTCTGTGTGTGCTTTAGATGAGCCTGTCGCACCGCCGCAACCATCACGACCTGTTCTGCCGCCGAGAAGTATGATAATATCTGTCGGCTGTGGGCGCTCTCTTACAACATTTTCCTTCGGAGCAGCAGCGATAACCGCACCGATTTCCATTCTCTTTGCGACATAGCCTTCATCATATATTTCAGTAACCTGACCTGTCGCCAAACCTATCTGATTTCCATATGAGCTATAGCCATGGGCAGCTCCTTTTGAGATTTTTCTCTGCATAAGCTTTCCGCTTACAGTTTCAGCAAGCGTCTTATTCGGGTCTCCCGAACCCGTCACACGCATCGCCTGATATACATAAGACCTTCCCGAAAGCGGGTCGCGGATAGCGCCGCCAAGACATGTTGCAGCGCCGCCGAATGGCTCTATTTCTGTCGGATGGTTGTGAGTCTCATTCTTAAACATAATGAGCCATCTTTCGATTTTGCCATCAACATCAACATCTGCTTCAATGCTGCATGCATTAATTTCTTCCGACTGGTCAAGTTCTGTCAGATAACCGCCCTTTTTAAGCTCTTTCACAGCTATCGTTGCAACATCCATTAAGGTGATGTCTTTTTTCTTTTCAACATATAAGGTTTCGCGTGCCTTTATGTATCTTCCAAAAACTTCTTTAGCGGCATCTGTCGCGCTATTTGATGCAAACTCTATGTTTTCGAGTTTTGTTAAAAAGGTTGTGTGACGACAATGGTCAGACCAATATGTATCAATCATGCGCATTTCTGTCATAGTGGGATTGCGCTTTTCTTCTTTGGCAAAATATTCACGACAGAATTTTATGTCGTCTAAATCCATTGCAAAGCCATATGTTTTAATCATATTTGCAAGCTCGTCATCAGTTGCTTCTTTAAAGCCGTCCATAATTTCAATGTCTGCAGGAATTTCTGTTTTCATATCAAGAGTCTCCGGCTTTTTAAGCTCTGCCTCATGAGACTCAACAGGGTTTATGATATATTTCTTGATTTTATCAATCTCGCTATCGCTGACGCTGCCTGAAAGCACAATCAGTTTAGCGCAACGCACCTTCGGTCTTTCCTTCTGAGTCAGAAGCTGAACACATTCAGCAGCAGAGGCTGCTCTCTGGTCATATTGACCGGGGAGAAACTCGGTCGCAATAACCTTTGCTCCTTCGGGAATCGGATATTCCTCGTCGTAGGCAAAATCAACGGGAGGCTCGGAAAAAATTATGTCCCTCGCCTTTCTATATTCTTCATCAGTCACTCCCTGTATGTCATAGCGGTTAACAATTTTGAGACCGCTAAGGCCATCTATCAGCAAATTCTCTTTAATATCTTTTAAAAGGCCGCCCGCTTCGACATCAAAGCCCGGCTTCTTTTCAACATAAATTCTCCTTACACTATTCAATGAAGAATCATTCCTTTCGCATAAATTATTCATCATATATTTTATCACAAAATGGTATCTTTTGCAAGATTTTTTCGACTTTTACTCACTATTTTCCAATAAAATAAGAGGTTGTGACAAAATAAAATCATTTCATCACAGCCTCTTGGCATTAATATTCTATTACGCCTTCATAAATGAGATTTGCATTACCTGTCAGATAAACTGCTTCATCTGTGTATCTCACGGTCACTTTACCGCCCGCCAAGCGAACTGTTATGTCCTCATCTTTGTTGCAATAACCATTTTCCACAGCAGCAACAACAGCGGCACACGCCCCTGTTCCGCATGCAAGAGTTTCACCATTGCCGCGTTCCCACACTCGCATAATCAGTGTGCTTTCGTCAACGACCTTGACAAACTCTGTGTTCACTCTTTCAGGGAAAATTTCAGCCGTTTCAAATTTAGGACCAAGCTCTTCAATGTTAAGCGTTGCAATTTTATCTTTGAACACAACGCAATGCGGGTTGCCCATTGAAACACAAGTTATGTTATATTCCTCCCCTGCTATTTTAACAGGTTTGTTTATCACAGAGTCGCCCGGAAGATTAACAGGCAAGCTCGAAGGATTTAAGTTTGGCAAGCCCATATTAACACGCGCCGAACCAACTTTTCCGTTAAAGGAATAAACCTTAACTTCTTTGACGCCTGACGCAGTTTCTATAGTCATGTCTTTTTTATTAACTATTCCCTTGTCCTTTAAATATTTAGCAACACATCTGATACAGTTTCCTGCCATCATTCCCTCGCTGCCGTCTTTATTAAACACCCTCATTTTAGCATCAGCAATATCTGATTTTTCCATAAGGACGATGCCGTCACCACCGATTGAATAGTTTCTTTCAACACAGCGTATGCAAAGTGATTCAGGGCTTGTGATATCTCCTTCAAAATTATCAAAGAAGATATAGTCATTGCCCGAGCCCTGCATCTTAAAGAACGGAAGTTTCTGATGCTCAGGTCTTAAATTGTTAATGTCGCAAAGTTCTGTATTTCCTTCATTATAGTGGCTTGCAATAATGTCAGCTAAAGCATTTGCCGTGTCAAGCGATGTGAGACATGCAATAGAAAGCTGAAGCGCGCGTCTGTGAAGCTTGATGTAGTTTGAAATTCCATCATCTCCGCCTGAATTTGTGTAGATAAT
Source organism: Clostridia bacterium (assembly GCA_045576235.1). Classification (GTDB taxonomy): domain Bacteria; phylum Bacillota; class Clostridia; order UBA1381; family UBA9506; genus SIG437. The sequence goes on along the minus strand of JAZNGA010000013.1, from coordinate 20,120 downwards.
GTAGTCAATCTTGCCTTCTTCCATAAGACTGATCACGCTTTTTTCTCCAAACAAATCCTTAACCTCAATCACATCAACACCAAGTCTTTTTATGATTTCAGCTGACTCGCTTGACGCATAAATTGCGAGACCTAAATTACTGAATTTATCAGCAAGCTTAATGAGGTCGTAGCTGTCTTTTGTTGCAACATTCATATAAACGCCGCCACTTTTCTTTTCGCCAAGCTTAAACCCTGCGGAAACAAGGCCTTTAAACACAGCCTCCGTCATAGTTCTGCCTATTCCCAAAACCTCGCCCGTTGACTTCATTTCAGGTCCTAAAAGAGAGTTAACATCTAAAAGCTTTTCAAACGAGAACACAGGAACCTTAACTGCAACATATGGAGATGACTTATAAAGTCCTGTTCCATAGCCAAGTTTAGATAAGTCCTCACCAAGCATAACTTTTGTTGCAAGCTCAACCATAGGAACTCCTGTTACTTTGCTGATGTAAGGAATTGTTCTTGATGCTCTTGGGTTAACCTCAATTACATAAAGCTCGTTTTTATTAACAAGATATTGAATGTTTATGAGTCCCTTTGTTCCCATAGCAAGTGCAAGCTTTTCTGAACATTCAATCATCTTTTCGAGAATTTTATCGCTTAAGTTAAACGGCGGATAAACAGCGATTGAGTCCCCTGAGTGGACGCCTGCTCTTTCAATATGCTCCATAACGCCCGGGATTAAGACATTTTTTCCGTCAGAAATAACATCAACCTCAAGCTCTTTGCCCATCATATATTTATCAACCAAAACAGGATTTTCAATTTCCTGCATCAAAATAATTTTCATGTAGCGATTGACATCTTCATCACTATATGCAATCGTCATATTCTGACCTCCGATTACATATGACGGACGAAGAAGAACAGGATAACCAAGGCTGTTTGCCGCGCTGAGCGCTTCCTCGTTTGTCAAAACGCCCATTCCTTTAGGTCTTCTTATGTCAAATTTCTCTAAAAGAGCATCAAAGCGTTCTCTGTCTTCTGCCATGTCAATGCTTTCGGCAGATGTTCCTAAAATCTTTATGCCTTGTCTGTCTAAGAACTGGGTCAGCTTAATAGCAGTCTGGCCACCAAAAGCCACAACAACACCAATCGGATTTTCAACCTTGATAACATTCATAACATCTTCTTCAGTGAGCGGCTCAAAATAGAGTCTGTCTGCCGTGTCGAAGTCTGTTGAAACTGTTTCAGGGTTGTTGTTTATGATAACAACCTCATAGCCCATCTGTTTCAGCGTCCACACGCAATGAACTGAAGAATAGTCAAACTCAATTCCCTGACCGATTCTGATAGGACCTGAACCTAAAACTATGATTTTCTTATTATGTTCTTCAACTCTTTCTCTTGCCTCGCAGTGCTCATCATAGGTTGAATAGAAATATGGTGTCAGTGCTTTAAACTCTGCCGCACATGTGTCAACCATTTTATAAACCGAGTGACGCTTGCCGGGAAGGTCATGAGCGCTTATTCTCTTCAATGCCTTATCGGTGTAGCCTAATTTTTTACCCTGAATATATGTTTCCTCTGAAAGCTCTGTGTTTACAATTGATTTTTCAAAATCCGCAAGATTTTTAATCTTTGAAATAAAGAATTTATCAATTTTTGTTATTTCATTAATTTCTTCAACACTCACACCCTGCTTAAGCGCTTCATAAACAGCAAAAAGTCTTAAATCGTCAAGTTTTGTGAGCTGCTGTTTAATGTCTATGCCTTCCATAGCAGGATTATTTAATGTGTCAAGACCGATTTCAGCACCGCGCACCGCTTTCATAATTGCCATTTCAAAGCTTGGTGCAATCGACATTACCTCGCCTGTTGCCTTCATCTGTGTTCCAAGCTTTCTGCTTGAATATACAAATTTGTCAAACGGCCATTTGGGGAACTTAACGACAACATAGTCAATCGTCGGCTCAAAGCAAGCCCATGTGTTGCCTGTCATATCGTTTCTGATTTCGTCAAGAGTGTAACCTAAAGCAATCTTGCTTGTGACTTTAGCAATCGGATAGCCCGTTGCCTTACTTGCTAAAGCTGATGACCTTGAAACACGGGGATTAACCTCAATTACTGCATATTCAAAGCTATCAGGATTCAGTGCAAACTGGCAATTACATCCGCCTTCTATTTCAAGCTCTGTTATAATATCAAGTGATGCATTTTTCAGCATCTGATATTCCTTGTCCGAAAGAGTGAGCGCAGGAGCAGCAACTATGCTGTCGCCCGTGTGAATGCCGACAGGGTCAAAGTTTTCCATGCTGCAGATTGTGATAGCATTTCCTGCTGAATCTCGCATCACTTCGAATTCGATTTCTTTCCAGCCGTAAATATATTTCTCAACAAGAATCTGCGTGATTGGAGAAAGCAGAAGTCCGTTTGATGCAATTGTTATAAATTCATCTCGGTTATATGCAACACCGCCGCCACCGCCGCCAAGCGTGAATGCCGGACGGATAATGACAGGATAGCCAATAGTCTCTGCAATCTCTAATGCCCTGTCAATGTCAGTTGCAATATCTGACGGTATGCACGGTTGTCCGATTTTAAGCATCGTTTCTTTAAAGAGCTCTCTGTCTTCTGCCTTGTCGATAGCATCAGCATTTGTACCAAGCAGCTTAACTCCCATTTTCTTTAAGAATCCACTCTTGTTGAGCTGCATTGCAATAGTCAGACCTGTTTGTCCTCCAAGCGATGCTAAAAGACTATCTGGACGCTCCTTTTCAATTATTCTCATAATTGTCTGCTCTGTGAGCGGCTCTAAATATATTTCATCTGCCAAAGCCTTGTCTGTCATGATTGTAGCGGGATTTGAATTTACTAAAACAACATTAAGACCCGCATCCTTAAGCACACGACAAGCTTGCGCACCTGCATAGTCAAATTCTGCCGCCTGACCTATAACTATAGGTCCTGAACCTATTACCAAAACTTTTTTAATATCCGGATTTAATGGCATTAAAAAGCACCTCCTATCAATTTCTCAAACTTATCATAGAGCGCTTTTTTGTTTCTTGCACTCGGGCAGAACTGAACAGAAAAAGCTTTTAATTCTTTATATTCAATGCCCTCGCATGTTTTGTCATTTGCGTTCTCGTGAGTGATTGTTCCGCCTGCAGCCTTTACGCTTTCAGACTTCACCGCAAAGCCATGATTCTGGTTTGTTATTGAAACAACGCCTGCTTCTAAATCTTTAACAGGCTGATTTGCTCCTCTGTGACCATATTTAAGCTTTATTATTTCAGCACCCTGACTGAGCGCCATCATTTCGTGACCTAAGCAAACTCCAAGCATAGGGATTTTTCCCATCAGCTTTTTAATTTCAGCTATAGCTCCTTCATTTTCTTCAGGAGCTCCCGGACCGTTTGAAACCACAAGTCCATCAGCACCTAAGGAAAGGATTTCATCAGCAGAGCTGTCATATGGCATAGCGATGACCTCGCATCCTCTTTCTGTTAATTCCCTCACTATCGCAGATTTCTCACCAAAATCATAGAGTGCAACTGTATGTTTTTTGTTTCCTGAAGCCTCATAAATTTTCTTTTCTGCGCTTGAAACAGCCTTGACTGCGCCTTTGATTTCATAATCTTTAAGACCGTCTGTGGCATTTTCAGGAAGCTCGCTCACGATTTTTGCCGCCATTGTTCCTTTTTCTCTTAAAATTCTTGTTATCTCGCGCGTGTCAACATCATATATTCCCGGAATTCCTTCATCTTTAAGATATGAATCCAAATCCTGTTCTAACCTGAAGTTAGAAGGAGCTTCACACCATTCCTTTACGATGTATGCGCTCAAATATGATTTTCTGCTTTCAACATCAGCAAAAATCATTCCGCAGTTTCCTATCATCGGAAAAGTTTGCAAAACAATCTGTCCATAGTAGCTCGGGTCTGTAAGCGTCTCAATATATCCACCCATGCCTGTAGTAAACACGAGCTCGCCTACTGCGTCACAATCTGCCCCAAATCTCTTTCCGCAGAAAATATGACCATCTTCCAAAATGATATATGCTTTTTTAGCCATATCACAACCATTCCTTTCCTTAGTGTTGGATTAGTCAAAAAGAGCCAAAATGTCAGCTTTTTCAGACTATCTATCTTAAACTTTTATTTTTTGCTGTCTCCTAAAAGCTTGACCAAAACTGCTTTTTGTGCATGAAGCCTGTTTTCTGCCTCATCAAAAATTTCGTTTGCGTGCTCTTCAAAAACTTTATTTGTTATTTCCTCTTCACGATGTGCAGGCAAGCAATGCAAAACCATAGCATCAGCCTTAGCAACTGCCATAACATCATCATTTATCTGATAGCCCTTAAAATCTTTCTTTCTCTGTTCGGCTTCGCTTTCCTGTCCCATTGAAGCCCAGACATCCGTGTATAAAACATCGGCATCCTTTGCTGCATCTAACACAGATTCTGTGCATAAAAACTCTCCGTTTTCTTTTGCCCATTCCATAATCTCGCTGTCAGGCTGATAATTTTCAGGGCAGGCAATACTAACCTTCATTCCCATTTTTATTCCCCCGACGATGAGAGAATTTGCCATGTTATTACCATCGCCGATAAAACACATCTTTAATCCCTTTAATGAGTTCTTATGTTCTCTTATGGTCATCAAATCGGCCAAAACCTGACACGGATGAGCAAAATCTGTCAGGCCGTTAATAATCGGAATCGAGCCATATCTGCTGAGCTCTTCGACATCGTCCTGCTCATAGGTTCTTATCATAATTCCGTCTAAATAGCGCGACAGAACTCTCGCTGTGTCACGAACAGGTTCTCCTCTTCCAAGCTGAATGTCATTTGAGCTTAAAAAGAGCGCCTGACCGCCAAGCTCATACATGCCAACTTCAAAAGAGACTCTTGTTCTTGTTGATGATTTTGAGAAAATCATTCCAAGTGTTTTTCCTTCTAAATATCTATGAGGGATATTATTCTTTTTATCATATTTGAGTTGGTCTGCTAAATTCAATATTGATAAAATTTCGTCCTGAGATAAATCTTTAAGCTTTAACAAATGTTCCATATTGCCGTGTCCTCCAAAAAAATTATTCTGCTATCACTTCTTTTAAAATCTGAATTGCTTCTTTCAATTCCTCGTCAGAAATTGTGAGTGCGGGCAAAAGTCTCACTTTAGTTTTCGCAGTTAAAACTATGACTCCGCGCTCTAAACACTTTTTCAGAATTTCTTTGTTGTCCTTTTCTGTTTCAATGCCGAGCATGAGCCCTAGTCCCGAAACGCTTTTCACTCCTTTAGCGCCTGAAAGCTCATCAATTATATACTTGCTCTTTTTCTTCACATCATCTAAAATTTTGTCATCAAGCCTTGAAAGAACTGAATATGCACCTGCGCAGACAACGGGATTTCCACCAAAAGTTGAGCCATGTGTTCCTGCTGACAATGTGTCCTTTATTTTATCGGAAAACATTGTCGCACCGATTGGAAGACCGCCCCCGAGACCTTTAGCCGTTGACACAACATCAGGCGAAACTCCATAGCCCTGATATGCATAGAGATGCCCTGTTCTGCCGTTTCCTGTCTGCACCTCATCTATGATAAAAATTATGTCTTCTTCTCTGCAGATTTTTTCAATTTCCTTCACATATTCAGGATAAAGCACATTAACTCCGCCCTCACCCTGAACAAGCTCAATCATTATTGCGCAAACCTTATTTTCTTTTAAAGCTTTTTTCATTTCATCAATGTCGTTTGCAGGCACATGCTTAAAGCCTTCTGTAAACGGTCCGAAATGCGTGTGGAAATTATCCTGACCTGTTGCGGAAATTGTTGTCAGCGTTCTTCCGTGGAAGCTGTCTTTTAATGTTATTATAACATTTCTTCCATCACCATATTTATCGCTTGAATATTTCCTCGCCGCCTTTATAGCACATTCATTTGCTTCTGCTCCCGAGTTTGAAAAGAACACTTTTTTCATTCCCGTACGAATACACAAAAGCTCCGCAAGCTTAGCCTGCGGGGCAGTATAATAAAGATTTGACGCATGCTGAAGGAGCGAAAGCTGCTCTGTCACTGCGTTTTTGTATTCCTCATCACAGAAGCCGAATCCATTAACGGCAATGCCTGCGCCAAGGTCAATATATTTCTTACCGCTATAATCAAAGCAAGTTGAGCCCTTGCCTTCTTTTAAGCAAAGGTCAGCCCTTCCGTATGTTGGCACAACATATTCTGAATCCAGTTTCTTGATATCTAACATTTTCTTTGTCCTTTCTTCCCTTTTCAAATTAAACAAACATTGTTCCTATGCCTTCATCTGTTAAAACTTCAATAAGAATTGAATGAGGAACTCTGCCATCTATGATAAACACTTTATTAACACCGCGTCTGATTGCCTCCGTGCAACATTCAACCTTTGGAATCATGCCGCCTGAAATTATGCCTTCTTTAACAAGCTGAGGCGCCTCGCTGACATTAACCTTTGAAATGAGCGAGTTTTCATCATCTTTATCTCGCAAAAGACCTTTTATGTCAGTCATGGAAATCAGGCTTTCTGCACCAAGCGCACCTGCAATTCTCGCCGCTGCGGTGTCCGCATTTATGTTATATGTGTTTCCTTCATCATCGCAACCCACAGTTGCAATAACGGGAATGTAGCCCTTCTCAATTGTGTCTGTGATAATCTCTGTGTTGACCTCTGTTATCTCGCCCACATATCCAAGCTCTTTTTTCAAAGGAACTGCTTTAATCATATGGCCATCAGTTCCGCAAAGACCTATTGCTTTTCCTCCGACCATCTGGATGAGATTAACTAAATTCTTATTAATTTTTCCTGCTAAAACCATCTGTGCGATTTCAACAGTTTCCTTATCTGTCACTCTGAGACCGTCGATAAACTCTGTCTTCTTTCCGACCCTGTTCATCATTTCAGAAATTTCAGGCCCGCCACCATGAACCAAAACAACCTTGATGCCGATTAATGTGAGCATCACGATGTCCCTCATAACAGCACTTTTAAGCTCGTCGTCTATCATAGCGTTGCCGCCATATTTTACAACTATTATCTTATTATTATATTTCTGTATGTAAGGGAGCGCTTTAATTAAAACCTCTGCCCTTTCCATGTTTGATAGCTCCACGATTCTCTCCTCCAATTATTTTTTATCAGGTTCTGTAATCGCCGTTGATTTTAACATAGTCATATGTGAGATCGCATCCCCACGCTGTTGCGGTCTTATCTCCCAACAGCAAATCTATGTTAATAATTATCTCATCCTCTGTGAGAATTTCTTTTGCTTTTTCTTCAGAAAAATCAATTCCCGCTCCGTTTTTGCAGACGGGCAGAATTCCTTTTATCGATTCAAAAGAAACATCAATTTTACTTATATCAACATCGGCACCGCTATAACCTATAGCGCAAAGCACTCTTCCCCAGTTTGCATCAGCGCCAAACATTGCCGCTTTTAAAAGACTTGAGCACGCAACCGACTTTGCAACAATCCTTGCTGTCTCTTCATCTTTAGCGCCCGTCACCTTGCTTGTTATGAGCTTTGTTGCTCCTTCTCCATCTTTTGCAATCATTCTGCACAAATGCTTTGTGACTGTTGCTAGAGCCTCGCAAAACACATCAAAATCAGCACCTTCTGATGTTATTTCTTCATTTCCTGCCTCACCATTTGCCAAAATGCTCACCATGTCATTTGTTGATGTGTCTCCGTCAACGCTGACCATGTTAAAAGATGTCTTAACATCTTTAGACAGAGCTTTCTGAAGCATTTCTGACGAGATTGCAGCATCAGTTGTCACAAAAACGAGCATCGTTGCCATGTTAGGATGAATCATTCCCGAGCCCTTTGCAATTCCGCCAAGTCGGCATATTTTGCCGCCGATTTCAAACTCTACTGCAATTTCTTTTTTCACTGTGTCCGTCGTCATAATTGCTTCTGCCGCAGCATCACCATCTGAAGACAATCCATCCACTAAAGCCTGCATACCGTCTTCGATAGGCTGGAGATTGAGAGGTTGACCTATAACTCCCGTTGAAGCGACTATGACATCTTCTTTTTTAATCTTTGTGTGCTTTTCAACGAGTGCACACATTGCCTCCGCAATCTCTATGCCGTTTGCATTACATGTGTTAGCATTTCCGCTGTTGCAAATTATGCATTGAGCAAAACCGTCTTTTATGTTTTCCTTTGTAACATAAATCGGCGCTCCTTTAACTAAATTCTGCGTGTAAACGCTCGCTGCCTTTGCTCGTTTTTCAGATATTATTAGCGCTAAATCGCGTTTTGTTCTGTTCTTTCTGATTCCACAATGGATACCACTTGCCAAAAAACCTTTTGCCGCACAAACACCGCCTGATATTTGCTTCATTTTACCAATCCTTTCTGTCATCAAAGCACCAAACCCTCTGCTTCATCACAACCAAGCATAATGTTCATACATTGCACGGCTGCACCTGATGCACCTTTTCCCAGATTATCATATCTTGCCATAATCAGAATTCTTTCGTCATTTCCTGCAACCAAAAGCTCCATGTTGTCTTTTCCTGAAAGGGCATTGGCTGCAAAGAAACCGCCCTCTTCTTCCTTTCCGCCAAAAGGCAGAACGGAAATCATTTTCTGACCGGCATAATATTCACATAAAACTTCGTGAATGTCTGATGCTGTCATCTTCTTTTCCATCAGATTTGCATAAATCGGAAGAGAAACTGCCATACCGCTATAGAAGTCACCAACAACAGGCATAAATATCGGCGGAGCTGCAAGAGCTGGAACTGCCTGCATTTCAGGAAGATGTTTGTGTTTCTGTGCGAGGGCATATGTTCTCGGTGCATCAAATTCAGCTTTTCTTTCTTGAGCCTCATAATCTGCTATCATGCTTTTTCCGCCCCCTGAATATCCGGTGAGCGAAGTACAAACAAACGGGTAGTCTGGCTTAACGATTCCAAGCTTAACCAAAGGATATGAAATGACATTAAAGCCGCTTGCATGACATCCGGGAACCGCAACTCTCTTTGCAGTTTTAAGACCTTCCCTGTGCTCTTTTGAAAGCTCAGGAAATCCATAAAGCCATGCGGAGTTTGTCCTGTGTGCTGTCGAGGCGTCAATTATTTTAACATTTGCATCGGGTGATATGTTCTTCACCGCAGCTTTAGCTGCATCATCAGGAAGACATAAAAATGTTATGTCCGAGCTTTCTGCAATTCTCTTCTTTTCAGCATCGTCTTTTCTCAATTCTTCACTTATCGTTAAAAGCTCAATGTCCTTCCTTGCAAGAAGTCTCTCCTTAAGCCTTAAGCCTGTTGTTCCTGCGCCACCGTCTATAAATACTTTATACATGATTATCTCCGTAAATCTTATTTGTTTTTCTTATCAGCCATTGCTTTAACCTTTATCGGAAGACCAAAAAGGTTAATAAAGCCGCCTGCATCGTTCTGATTATATACATCATCTTCATCAAATGTTGCAATTTCTTCGTTATAGAGTGAATATGGACTCCAAACACCTGCGTTTATGATGTTTCCTTTGTAAATCTTAAGCTTAACATCGCCTGTCACAGTTTCCTGAGTTGTGTCAACGAAAGCAGAAAGCGCTTCGCGAAGTGGCGTGTACCACTGACCGTTATAAACAAGCTCTGCAAACTTAATCGCAATCTGCTGTTTGTAGTGCTGCGTGTCTTTATCCAAGCAGATTGTCTCCAAAACCTCATGAGCATGATAGAGAATTGTTCCGCCTGGTGTTTCATAAACACCACGCGATTTCATGCCGACAAGACGGTTTTCAACAAGGTCAGCAAGTCCGACACCGTTTGCACCACCAACTTTGTTGAGCTCCCTGATTATTGAAACTCCATCCATTTTCTTTCCGTCTAAAGCAACGGGAACGCCCTTTTCAAACGAAAGCGTGAGATATGTTGCCTTGTCGGGAGCTTTTTCAGGAGAAACTGAAAGCTCTAAAATTTTATCGTAGTCAGGCTCATTGCCAGGGTCTTCGAGATCAAGACCTTCGTGTGACAAATGCCAGAGATTCATATCTTTTGAATAGTTTGTTTCTCTTGTTATTTTTAAAGGAATGTTTCTTTCCTCTGCATAAGCAATTTCTTCTTCACGGCTCTTAATGTCCCAGATTCTCCACGGAGCAATGATTGCCATTTCAGGAGCAAAGGCTTTTATTGTGAGCTCAAATCTCACCTGGTCATTTCCTTTTCCTGTGCAACCGTGGCATATAGCATCTGCGCCTTCTTTGAGAGCAATTTCAACAATTCTTTTTGCAATGATAGGACGCGCAAATGATGTTCCTAAAAGATATCTGTTTTCATAAACAGCGCCTGCCTTCATTGTTGGAATGATGAATTCATCAACAAACTCTTTTTTAAGGTCTTCAATATATATTTTTGATGCACCTGTTTTTATAGCCTTTTCCTCTAAGCCTTCAAGCTCAGCATCCTGACCCACATCAGCTGCAACAGCAATAACCTCACAACCGTAGTTCTCCTTAAGCCACGGAATGATAATTGATGTGTCAAGACCTCCTGAATATGCTAAAACAACCTTTTTAAATTTTTTCTCCATTAAAATCGTCTCCCTTTTGTATATTTATACATATATTATACACCTTAAATCTTAAATGTCAAGGCCTTTTTGCATTTTTATGCAAATATTATTATTTTGTTCAAAAACCCTGTATAATCATATAAATTTCGCACAAAGCCTTGCTTTTTGCCAACGGGTTTCAGTTTGATTTCACGAGTTCCCTCGAATATTTATGCATATAATTCACTTTTTATGCATAAAGTTTCATATTCCTGCACGAGCAAACAAAGCGCAAATCACTAAAGACACATTCACCCCTGTAAGCATCTTTTGTTTTTTGTTCAGACTTATCCCCATAAAAAAAGCCTTCTAGTCCTCCTATCTATTTTAACAGATTAAGGCAAATTTTTCAACTGTTTTTTACTTTTATAAGCATAGTTTTTTGCACAAAATATTTCTGCTGAGCTTATCTTTTTTTTGCATTTTTTTGAATTGCTTCATATCTAAAAAAACAGAATTCAAATTTCTTTGAATTCTGTCTGATTTTAATATCCATATCTTTTGGGCATTTCTCTCTTGTGAGCCGTTCTTTTATAAATACTTTCCAGTTTTGTTTTTGTCTCTTCCTCGCCCTTGCCATAGAGAATGAAATCATCTATTTCGTCATAGGTAAATCCCATTTCCTTCTCATCTGTCTGCCCCTCATAGAGTCCCGCCGAAGGAGCTTTTTCAATTATTGATGCAGGCGCATTTAAAAATCTTAAAAATTCATAAACCTCTCTGACTGTCAAATCAGCAATAGGATTTAAGTCATAGCCTCCATCGCCCCATTTTGTGAAATATCCCATAAACATTTCACTTCTGTTGCCCGTTCCCAAAACAAGATAGCCTTTAGTCTGGGCAATCGTGTAAAGCGTTGTCATACGGAGGCGCGGCGCAATGTTTTTTAAGCTGTCTGCAGAAATGTCAACACATTTTCTGATTTCTGTCTCAAGCGCAGTTCTCGCATTTGATATGTCAACAGTCATCTGCTCAATTCCAAACTGCTCCGCTGCCTTTAAAGCATCCTCTGTGTCCTGTCCGTAATTCACATTTGAGTGGCAAGGCATAATAATGCCTAAAACATTTTCGCACGCATGCTTTGCAATAATTGCAGCAAGAGTGCAGTCTTTTCCTCCGCTGTTTCCATAAATTATGCCCTTTGCTCCGCTGCTCTTAAGCGCATCTTTTATGAACTCAACTCTTTTTTCAAGTTCAGCTTTATAGTCTCTCATTTCATTTTGCCTTTCCTTAAAACAAATTGGAAATTATTATATCGTGAGCCTCTTTCATTTCCGATTCGGGAACCATTACCTCTAAACATCCGAATTTTTCATTCTCACTCTGATTCAACCCGCGGATTTTAACCAAAATCCCCGCAGCCTGCAACAGCCCCCGAATTTTTTCAGCCTGTTCCTTTGTCTGCGCAACATACACAACCATCCACATAATTTAACGCTCCCTTTTAAACACCGAATTATTTTCTTCTTTCTCTGATTTCCTTAACTATAGCGTCAATAAATTCATTCTTCGGAACCTGACCTAAATCGCCCTCTTTTCTTGAGCGAACGCTGACAGCTGCTTCATCGCGTTCTCTGTCACCTATAATTAACATATATGGTGTTTTTTCAAGCTGCGCCTCACGGATTTTGTAGCCTATCTTTTCGTTTCGGAGGTCTGCCTCCACGCGCACGCCTGCATCCATAAGCTCCTTCTTTAATGCTTTTGCATATTCAAAATGACTATCTGCAATAGGCAGAATCTTAACCTGTGTCGGCATGAGCCATGTAGGAAGAGCTCCTGCATATTTTTCAATCAGAAGAGCCAAAGTTCTTTCATAACATCCTATTGATGTTCTGTGGATAACATATGGGAACTTCTTTGTTCCGTCTGAATCTACATATTCCATACCAAAACGCTCTGCAAGCTGGAAGTCAATCTGGATTGTGACTAATGTGTCCTCTTTTCCGTGAACATTCTTAATCTGAATATCAAGCTTAGGTCCATAGAATGCAGCCTCGCCTGCTTCTTCAGTGTAATCAATCTTAAGCTCATTTAAGATTTCTCTCATTCTGCCCTGAACATTTTCCCATTCTTCTGCGCTTCCAATATATTTTTCTTTATCATTTTCATCCCATTTTGAGAATCTGTAGGAAACATCCTCATCTAAGCCTAATGTTTCAAGCATATATTTTGCAAGTTCCAAGCAATCTGCAAATTCCTCTTCAAGCTGGTCAGGACGGCACGCAATATGTCCTTCTGAAATTGTGAACTGACGCACACGGATTAATCCATGCATTTCGCCCGATGCTTCATTTCTGAAAAGCGTTGATGTTTCACCATATCTTAACGGAAGGTCACGATAGCTTCTCATCTTAGTAAGATATGCCTGGAACTGGAAAGGACAAGTCATCGGACGAAGCGCAAAAACCTCACCTTCAGCATCAGGGTCGCCCATGATGAACATTCCGTCACGATAGTGGTCCCAGTGTCCTGAAATTTTATATAAATCTCTTTTTGCCATCAAAGGCGTTTTTGTTAAGAGATAGCCTCTCTTTTCCTCTTCGTCTTCAACAAAACGCTGAAGAGTCTGGATCACTCTTGAGCCCTTAGGTAAAAGAATAGGAAGTCCCTGTCCGATTACTTCTGATGTTGTGAAGAATTCGAGCTCTCTTCCGATTTTGTTATGGTCTCTCTTTTTTGCTTCCTCAACCTGAGCAAGATATTCTTCCATATCGCTCTTTTTCGTAAATGCTGTTCCGTAAATTCTCTGAAGCATCTTGTTCTTTTCATTTCCACGCCAATAAGCCCCTGCAACACTTGTGAGCTTAAATGCTTTCACTTTGCCCGTGTCAGGCACATGAGGACCTGCACAAAGGTCAGTGAACTCTCCCTGCCTGTAAAATGAAATTTCTTCACCTTCAGGAAGGTCTGAAATCAGCTCTTGCTTATATATTTCACCTTTTTCTTCAAAATATTTAAGAGCTTCTGCTCTTTCCATTGTGAATTTTTCGATTTTTATGTTTTCTTTCACAATCTTTTTCATCTCATCTTCAAGATTTTTTAAAATCTCGGGAGTGAATGATGTTTCACAGTCAAAGTCATAATAAAAACCATTTTCAATCGCAGGTCCGATTGCAAGCTTTGCATCAGGATAAAGCCTCTTTACAGCCTGTGCTAAAATGTGGGATGCGCTATGTCTTAATGCATTCTTTCCTTCTTTTGCATCAAATGTCAGAATTTCAAGCGACGCATCGGAGCAGATAGTGAAAGAAAGGTCTTTAACTTCTCCGTTTACAAGTGCGCACAAAGCAACACGGGCTAAACCTTCGCTTATCTCTTTCGCAATTTCCATAATTGTTTTCGGTTCGGAAAATTCAAGCTGTGAATTGTCCTTTAGCGTAATCTTATACATACTTATCATCCTTTCGGCATATCATCTGTTATATCATAATAATCATTATTTATATAATCAAAAACATATATTTTCCCGCCAACCTCTGCAAACCGCAGTTTCTTATAAAGCTGCGTGGGTAATCTGTCGGCATAGCTTTTAAAATATTTGTTTACATTATCTTCGTTCTGTAAAAATCCAAACGCTCTTTCCTTAATGCTTTCTCTCTGCTTCATAAAGCTTAAATTATCTCTTGATAGCTTGCAATAATCAATTATTATCGCATTTGCTACTTCTTCGTCACAAAGCCTTCCGCTGCAATATTTAAACAGGACTTCAAACTGAGCCTTTTTTGAAAGCGGAATTTTTGACTCATTTTTATAGAATTCTCCGAAGCCATCAAAGAAATCAAATGGATTTTCTTTATAGTGTTTATCAAGAATGAGAGACATCGACTCTTTAAACGAACCGCTGTTATAATATTTTTCTAAAACCTCTTCTGCCGATTTCAGCCTCAGCAAGTCCTTATAGCTCATTTTGTCTGAGCAAATAACTTCATAGGGCGGAAAATCCGAGAATTTGCTTGCAGGAGCATTCAGCGCCGCTCCTTTCAGTTTCTTCAAAAAACCAAGCTGCAGAACATGAGGCCTTAACGAAATCACCTCGTTAAATGACTGAATAAATGTTTCTATGCTCTCACCGGGAAGCCCCGCTATCAAATCAAGATGAACATTTATGTTATCATTTTTCATGAGACTCGAAACAACACTCTTAAGCTTCTCTGCATTATATGTTCTGTTAATTTTTTTTAGCGTAGCCTCATTCGTGCTCTGAACGCCAATCTCAACCTGAAAAAGTCCTTTTCTTGCAGAAGAAAGTGCCAAAGTCAGCTCAGGCGTCATTATCTCCGCCGTTATCTCGAAATGAAAAGTTGTTTCTTCGGAAATATTTTTCACAAAATCAATGATTTCGATAGCTCTTTTTGCATCGGAATTAAATGTTCTGTCAACAAACTTCACAAGCCTTACCTTATTGCTGACAAAAAACTCTATCTCGCGTTTAACGCGCTCTAAATCAAGGTATCTGACCTTACCATGAGCTCCTGACAAGCAAAATGCACATCTGAACGGGCATCCCCTTGAGGTCTCATAATATAAAATTTTTCCTTCAAGCAGACTTATGTCCTCTCCCTCATACGGAAAAGCAAGGGCGTTTAAATCTGCCGGTAAATCATTCCTTATAATCTGCGGCACGGCTATTTTCGATTCCATCAGACGACACGCCTTTTCTATAACAGGCTCCCCTTCACCGCAAATAATCAAGTCCACATATGCGCTTTTTTCAAAAATTTCCTCAGGCGAAAAGCTCACCTCAGGACCTCCAAGCGCAATTGTTATGCTTTTGTCTGCCTTTTTTAAAATCTCACACATTCTTAAGACATAGTCTATGTTCCATATGTAACACGAAAACAGAATGTTCTTAATTCCCGTTTCAAAAATTTCTGCACAAACTCTGTTTATCTCATCATTTATAGTATATTCTTTTATCATAGACGGAGCTTTCAGGCTGTTTTTAAGATATCTCACCGCAAGACAAGTGTGAACATATTTAGCATTTAGTGCAACAAATAGAAACCTTGCCAAAATCACAACCTCCTATCTAACGGAAACAGAGCAAACGGCAGCATATTAAAAATGACAAATCCCGCGCAGCAAAAAAACTGCTGCGCGGCATTTTGACTTATTTTATAATAACCCCATATCCTTTAAAGCGTCTTTTCTTGAAAGGTTAATTCTGCCCTGCTTGTCAATTTCAATAACCTTAACCATTATCTCATCGCCAACCGAAACAACATCTTCAACCTTTTCAACTCTTCTGTCTTCAAGTTTGGAAATGTGCACCATTCCGTCAACGCCCGGTAAGAACTCAACAAACGCACCAAACGGCATAATGTTAACAACCTTACCCTTAAAGATTGAGCCGACCTCAATGTCGCCTGTGATTCCCTTGATGATTTCGATAGTCTTGTTTGCCATCTCTTCATCAGGCGTTGAAATGTAAATCTTACCTGTTTCTTCGATGTCAATCTTAACGCCTGTTTCTGCGATAATCTTCTGAATTGTCTTTCCGCCGGAACCGATGACATCGCGGATTTTATCTGTGTCAATCTGCATTGTGAAGATTTTCGGTGCATACTGCGAGAGCGATTCTCTCGGAGCTTCAATAGCCTTTAAGATGATATCGTCAATGATGTGATATCTTGCTTCTTTAGTCTGCTTTAAGGCAGTTTTAATGATTTCAGGTGTCAGACCATCAATCTTGATGTCCATCTGAATCGCTGTAATACCATCTTTTGTTCCCGCAACCTTAAAGTCCATGTCGCCATAGAAGTCTTCTAAGCCCTGAATATCTACCATTGTGATAAATCTTTCGCCTTCAGTCACAAGACCAACAGAAATGCCGGCAACAGGAGCCTTAATCGGAACACCTGCATCCATCAAAGCAAGTGTGCTCGCGCATACACTGCCCTGAGATGTGCTTCCGTTAGAGCTTAAAACTTCAGAAACAAGTCTTATAGCATAAGGGAAATCTTCTTCACACGGAATAACAGGTTCTAAAGCACGCTCAGCGAGAGCCCCGTGACCAATTTCTCGTCTTCCCGGACCTCTTGAAGGACGGGTTTCACCAACACTGTATGACGGGAAGTTGTAGTGGTGCATATATCTCTTCTGATCGTCTAAGTCAAGACCGTCAAGCGCCTGAGCATCGCCCATAGCACCTAAAGTTGCAACTGTTAAAACCTGCGTTTGTCCTCTTGCAAAGAGACCTGAACCGTGAGTTCTCGGGAGAATTCCTGCTTCTGCCGAAAGCGGACGAATGGCTGTGATTCCTCTGCCGTCAACGCGCTTTCCTTCATCTAAAATCCATCTTCTTACAATATATTTCTGCAATTTCTCAACAGCTTCAGTCACTTCTGCGCCATTTTCTTCATCTGTGTATCTGCCGTCAAAATAATTGTAGAGCTCTTCATAGAAAACTTTCAAGTTCTGCTCTCTGATGTTTTTATCATCTGTGTCTAAAGCAATCTTTAATTTAGCTTCACCAAATTCTTTAATCTCGTTATATAATGCTTCATCAACAATATGAGCTTCATAGCTGAACTTAGGCTTGCCAACTTCTTTCTGAATTTCAGAAATAAAATCGCAGATTTTCTTGATTTCCTCGTGCGCATACATAATAGCGTCAAACATAACCTCTTCTGACACTTCTTTAGCGCCTGCCTCAATCATAACAACCTTTTCTTTTGTTCCTGCAACAGTCAGTGAAAGAGTGCTCTTTTCTCTCTGTTCGCAAGTCGGATTGATAACGAGCTCGCCATCAACGCAGCCAACAACAACACCGCCGATAGGACCGTTAAAAGGAATGTCTGAAATTGAGATTGCAACTGATGCACCATTCATCGCTGTAATTTCAGGAGAATTATCCTGTTCAACAGACAAAATCGTGTTGACAACGCCCACATCATTTCTCAAATCCTTCGGGAAAAGCGGTCTTATAGGTCTGTCAATAACACGGGATGCTAAGATTGCTTTTTCTGAAGGACGACCTTCTCTTTTAATAAATCCGCCCGGGATTTTACCTACAGAATAAAGTCTTTCTTCGTAATCTACGCTTAAAGGAAAGAAATCTATTCCGTCTCTTGGTTTAGCAGATGCTGTAGCTGTTGATAAAACCACAGTATCGCCATAGCTTACCATAGCGGCGCCGCCTGCTAAATAGGCATATTTTCCAATTTCGACAACAAACGGTCTGCCTGCTATCTCTGTTTCAAAACGCTTGTACATATCGTACCTCCTAAAATTTTATATTAAAGGAATGAAAGCAAGAGATAAGAAATAAAACGCAAAGATTTTGCGGCTTATTTCTTACTTCTTACCTTTCAAATCCTTTAATTTATTATTATAACACATTTACACAATAAAATAAATAGATAATTGAGGAAACTGACAATTTAAAATCTCACAAAAATTAAGCGTTTAAAAGTTTGGTTTTTGTGCACTTTCTCCTAAAATAATATGCGTTTTGTGTCATATGGGACAAATATTCTTCATATAATTTACGAAAAGGATGTGATAAAATGAACAAAAGAAGACTTTCTGCTCGCTCAGGATTTACAACTGTGAAAAAACAGCTCTATCTCACAGGTTTAGCTGCTTTTATGCTCATTTTTATAATCGGGCAACTCCCTTCTTCATGGGCGGAAAATATGAAAACAGAGTTTCTTATGGAGTGTTTTTCTCATTCCGTTCCCGCCACTGGAATCAGAGAAAGCAAAAATATGTTAAACATAAATCACATAAAAGTCTTAAGCTCAGCAATGCCCGTTTTGAAGGCAAATGAAGACTTAAGAAAAAAATATGCAACAAGATACAGTTTTGTAAAAGAAAAAGATTCAAACGGCTCGTCGCTTGCGGAAAGGATGGTTTCAGAACACATTTTAGAGCTTGACCTTTCTTCACAAGGAATATCTTTTATAAATCCCACCGATTATAGCGTAGATGCAGAAGCTCTGCTTAAAGCACCCCTCTCCATCTCTGCTCCGCAAGAGCATCCTAAGGTCCTCATTGTTCACACGCACACAAGCGAAGCCTATTCTGACTCGCCAAATGCCCGCAATGAAAATCAGGAGCTCAGCGTGGTGAAGGTTGGCGAGAAAATCGCCGAAACACTTAATAAAAACGGGATTGTTACAATTCACGACAAAACGCGAAACGACTATCCTTCATATAATGGTTCATATAAAAAATGTCTTTCAACTGTTGAAAACAATCTTCAAAAATATCCCTCCATTGAAATTGTTCTCGACATTCATCGTGACTACATCGAAAGAGATTCAAATCAACTCAAGCCCACAGCACAATTTGATGACGGAAAAGCTGCTCAAATTATGTTTGTTGTCGGCACTGATGCCATGGGACTTTACCACCCCGACTGGCGCGAAAACTTAAGTCTTGCTGTCAAACTGCAATCCGAGCTTCAAAAAACCCGACCAAACCTTTGCCGCGCCATAAACATCAGAACAGAAAGATTTAATCATCACACGACAAAGGGTTCAATGATAATAGAGGTTGGTTCCTCTGGCAACACAATAGATGAAGCCGCACGCTCAGGTGAATATATCGGAAAAGCGCTGGCTAACCTGTTAAAAAAAATGTGATATAAGGCCTCCTCTGATTTTAAAAAATTGTAAATAAATATTCTTTAGAATTGACATATCTCTCTAAATATATTAGAATTCTCTTATAAAATGGTAAAAGGAGAATTTTTATGGCAGACCATATGTATAAGCTTTCAGAAATTCCCAAAAAACAGCGTCTTGCACACTTTTGGGAATATTACAAAGTCCCCGCAATTTTCACCGCAGTCATTGCAGTTATTATTATTTCTTTTATATATTCAATCTTTTTAGCTCCAAAGCCGGATGCTTCTGTTTTGTTTATAAGCAGCGGCGTTGAAACTTTAGAGTCGTTTGAGATGCTTGAGGAAGAGCTTCATAGTGTCACAAGGGATTATAATGGCGATAAAAAAACGATGATAGACTTAAACACAGTAATTTTAGACTCTTCAAATGAAATCGACTTCGAGCATTACACTGCCGCAAGCCAGAAGCTGACTGCAACGCTTGCTTCTGATGCATATATTATTCAGATTGTCGATGAACACATGTTTGACTACTTAAAAAATGAAGAGATCGTGGGAACTTATAAGGAATTTACGGGCTATAACACAGAGAAAAGCGAAGACGAGCTTGTCAAAATCCCCCTCTCCGCGCTTTCAGTTTTTGAAAAAAGTCCTGCTCTTTTAACAAATGACTACTATATAACAATCAGAGACCGTTATTCTTCACACATTGAGGGCAACAAAAGAAGAACAAAAAACTATGAAAACCACATTGATATATTTGCCGAAATTGCAGGCTTTGAGAAGATAAGCTAAATAAATGAAGCACAAAAGGAGCTGTAGCAAAATGAACTGCACCAGTTTGTGCAGACAGCACAAAAAAGCTACTATGGTAGTTAATATTAAATTTTAAGCAACATACTGACATCGTTTTTCCAACGGTGTCAGTTTTGTTTTAATTTGTATTCTTTCATTGTTGTAAA
>JAZNGA010000012.1:0-2925 GCA_045576235.1 Clostridia bacterium | reverse complement strand
CAGTGATATAGACCTTGAGAATAAAACAATGACAATAAGACAAGCGGTAAAATTAGTCGACCAAAGAGACGGAACCAAGCTCATAGGCGGTAAAGTTAAAAAAGTAGGTAAAACCAAAACCACCACAAGCAAACGAGTCGTACCGCTAAACAGCACGGCAATAGAAATGATACACGATCTACGGAAAGAATTCTACTTCGGAGAAGACACTCCACTGGTGTGCGATGCCAACGGTGACTATGCAAACCCAACTAACCTACGAAAACGACTATATAGAATAGAAGATGCTGCAGGAATAGAAACAAAAGGGCTCCATGCATTCAGACACACCTTCGCCACCAAGCTAATCAACGGAACAAAGTGTGCTGACGGAAGCATAAAAACACTAAACATAAAAGCGGTAGCCGACATCCTCGGACACACCACTACCGAGATAACCGAAAGGTACTATGTAAAGAAGGATACCTCAAGGCTGACCGGAATCACAGACGGATTCGAGATATGACGAAACCGCAGAATAGAATACCCCTGAGAATGAAATTAAATCACTCTCAGGGGTATCAAAATTTGATACGCATAAACAAAGAAAAGGAAATTGTTGCGGTTATTGTCTCAATTCCCCATATATCGCTCCACCTATAATAAGAATTGCTCCGATAACCTGTATCGGTAGCATTATTTCTTTTAAGAATATCACAGAAAATATAACGGCAGATAGTGGCTCTAAATATCCGCAAATTGCAACCGTTTGAACGGGCAATCTGCCGATAGATGAAAAATAAAAATAACAACCTATGCCTGTATTTATAATACCTAAAATAAATATCGGAATTATACTTGATTGAGGTATCTGAATGTTACATCCTTGCTTTATTAAAACAAAAATTGCAACGGTAATAAAGCTGATGAAAAGCTGTAACATGGAATTTTCAAGCCCTGTTATGTCCCTTGCTTTTTTATTGAATATAACCATAAATGAGTAACAGAGAGCAGACATTAATCCGCAAAAAATTCCCCACATATTTTTGTCGTTATTGAAGGCTGTACCGTTTACAAGGAATATACCGACAAGCACCGAAACAAAGCTAATTATTTTGGTTTTAGTTAATTTCTCTTTGAATAATATTGGGGACAGCATCATCACAATAACCGGACCGCAATAATATGTGAGCGAAGCAAGACTAACACCGATTTGACTATATGCTTCATATAAAAATACCCAGCTTGCCCCCATAGCAACACCCGATAAAGCTAAACAGACAAATTGACTTTTGTGTCTATAAAATGTCAGTTTTTCTCTTGTTAAAAAGAAAATTGCTATCAGTAATAAACTGCCTATAAGTGTTCGGAGAAGTACAATTTCATAACTGCTTAAATCAATGAAACTTGCCACAATTCCGTTTGAGCCAAAGAGTAATAATGCAAATATGTACTTAAAATATGCTGTTTTCATTTTGTAAACCACCTGTTATTGACTTTTTTCTGCAAATAGTATATCATATATTCATACATTACACAAGCGAATATATTTCATAGTTAGCATTACAAAAACAGATACAAGAGGTAACAGAAATGGATATGAATATACAGAAATATTTGGCATTTATTAGAACGGTGGAATACGGGAGCTTTACAAAGGCAGCAGAAATATTAAATTATTCTCAATCAGGCATAAGCCGTATGATAAATGATTTAGAAAAAGAATGGAATGTGTCATTGCTTGAAAGAAATCGAACAGGGGTAAAACTGACCTCTGACGGAATGAAAATACTTCCTATTGCACAGAGCGTATGTAATGAATTTAATCGTTTACAGGAGCAGGTTGATGAAATAAACGGACTTGGATCAGGACTTATACGCATAGGTACATTTTCATCTGTTGCGACACATTGGCTGCCAAAGATTATAAAAGAATTTCAAAAGGACTACCCCAATATAGACTACGAGCTTCTGCTCGGAGATTATACCGAAATTGAAGAATGGATAAAGACAGGCAGAGTTGATTTAGGTTTTTTAAGACTCCCTACAACAGAAGAATTTGAAACAATATTTTTGGAAGAAGATAAATTGCTTGTTGTTTTACCGGAAAATCATCCGCTTGCTGAATGTGATAAATTTCCTGTAAAAGCATTATGCGATTATCCGTTTATGCTTTTGGAAAAAGGAGCAAAAGCGGAAATCTCAGAAATATTTGAAAGAAACAACATAACCCCCAATGTGCATTTTACAACTTGGGATGATTATGCCGTTATGTCGATGGTTGAAGGCGGTCTTGGCATTGCAATACTGCCACAGCTTATTCTTCACAGAATACCTTATAAAATTGTTGCAAAGGAGCTTGATGTTCCTGCACACAGAAAAATCGGTATTGCATACAGAGAAAAAACAAAACTGTCATTAGCAGTTAAAAAGTTTATTGAATATATAGATTACAGAGTTTGACTGTATCAAAATTTGATACGCATAAACAAAGAAAAGAGATTTTTATTTTGGGGTAAAAAAATATTCTGCGAGAATTAAAAAATATTCTTGCAGAATTGCTCTCTATAACCGAAATTGGCAGAATTGGCGAAATCAAGTGATGCTAAAATGATGATGTAGCAGACGGAATCGTTGGAAACAGATGCGACCGTATGCGAAATTGATGCTCATTTCAGGCAAAATTGTCTGAATCAAAAGACCACGCGCCGTTATCAGAAATATAACCTAAAATTATTAAAAATTGCTATTGATGCTCAAAAAAATGAAGATTGCTGCTCTCAATTTTTGACAATAAAAAATGGATCAAACCCAGTGTTTGAGCCAAGATAACAAAGGGTATCCCGCAAAATCAGCGATTTTGTGGGAAGAAGGAGGAACAGTGAAGCAGTGATTGATTTTTTTGCATAAAAAAATCGGAACAAGCGAAACTTGTTCCGACGTTGG
>JAZNGA010000011.1:0-40924 GCA_045576235.1 Clostridia bacterium | reverse complement strand
TCCTTGGCTCACAGAACGACATGGCTACGATCCGACTTATCCGATAAAGAGACCACAAGGAATATCATCCTTTACACGGATACAGATTTCGCCTGCATCACCTGTCTTACATTCGTTTCCATCAGGGTCCAAAACAACTACATCATACAAAGGACTTGGTCTGCCCATTGAACCAATTTTTGGTTTTGAGCCAACAAAGTTTGCGATGGAGAGTGTTGTTTCGGTCTGTCCAAAACCTTCCATAATTGTAAGTCCTGTTGCTTTCTTGAACTGATTAAATACTTCAGGATTTAGTGCTTCACCTGCTGTTGTTGCATATTCAATAGAAGAAAGGTCATACTTTGACAAATCCTCTTTGATAAAGAAACGATACATTGTAGGCGGTGCACAGAATGTTGTAATGTTGTATTTTGCAAACATCGGCAATATATCATCTGAATGGAATCTGTCAAAGTCATAAGTAAATATGCCTGCCTCACATAGCCATTGACCATATAGCTTACCCCAGAGTGCTTTACCCCAGCCTGTGTCGGAAATTGTAAAGTGAAGTCCGTCAGGGTTGACATTATGCCAATGCTTTGCAGTTGGATAGTGACCAAGTGCATATTTATATGAATGAGTTGCAATTCTTGGATAGCCTGTTGTTCCTGATGTGAATAGCATAAGCATTGGGTCGTTTCCGCAAGGTGTGGAATCTGTCCTGTTATAGTGGGTGCTGAAGCGTTCCATTTCAACATTAAAATCATTCCAGCCATCTTTATTTCCGCCAACCAACACCTTAACCATTTGGGGAAATTCTTTTGCTGCTTTTTCTGCCTCATCAGAAACTTCACCGTCTGCAGTACAAACGATTGCCTTAACTTTTGCAGCTTTATATCTATATGTAAAATCGTGCTCTACAAGCTGATTGGTTGCAGGGATTGCGATAGCGCCGATTTTATGAAGTGCAAGCATACAAAACCAGAATTGGTAATGTCTTTTCAACACAAGCATTACAGTGTCGCGTTTTTTGATACCAAGGGACTCAAAGTAGTTCGCAGTTTTATTAGAATACTTTTTCATATCACTGAAAGTGAAGCGTTTATCAGTCTTGTCATTTGCAACCCACATCATTGCAAGTTTATCAGGATTTTTCTGGGCAATTGCATCAACACAGTCAAATGCAAAATTGAATGTGTCCTCATTTTTGAAGGTGATGCCATTGAACACACCGTTTTCATCATAAGAAGACTCAACAAATTTATCTGCAACAGTTTGGGTTTTTGCTTTCTTTTTAGAAAGCTTCTCCACAATCATCGGAGCTTCAGGATATTCTTCGCTTACTTTGCCGTCTTGTGGGTTTAATACAACTGCATGGAATTCGCAACCACCCTCTGAAGCTGCAATCATACCATGCGGAATGATACTGTTATAGAAAATGGAGTCACCTTCGTGAAGGATATCAATATGATTTCCAACCTGAACCTTAAGTGAGCCCTTAACAATAACATCAAATTCCTGACCATTGTGAGTATTTAACTCAAGTGGTTTATTTTGTTGTTCTTCGATATAAGGGAATTTAACCAAAAATGGTTCTGCAAGTTTTTCTCTGAACTTAGGAGCAAGGTTATTATATTCTACACCATGCTTTTTAACGATTTTAAGACCTTCGCCTTTTCTTGTGATGGCAAAGGAGGTAAGAGTTGTGCTTGTTCCTTCAAGCAAATCAACAACTTCAACGCCACAAGCTTTTGCACACTTATAAATAAATGTGAAGCTAAAGTCTGTTTCGCCCATTTCTAATACTTTGTAATCTTGGGCTGACACACCGCAAAGCTTTGCAAGCTCCTCTTGTGTGTAGCCTTTTGCTTCGCGCAGGTCTTTGATTCTGCCTGCTACTTCTTTCAAACTGTAATCCATTGTTTTTGTCTCCTTTCAATTCTGACAAATTTGATATTTGGTTACTAATTTGAATAAAACAAAAAACTCGCCTCAAAGATAACTTTGAGACGAGTTATAATAACCCGCGGTACCACTCAAATTACGAAATATAAATATCCCGTCACTTTCCGGGCTCCAACAAGCCCTTTGCCTTTACGCAGCATTACGGAAGGAATCTACTAAGCTAAGCCTTTCGGTCCTTCGACCCAGAGGTGATAAGTCATTGGAAAGTCTCACCATTGCCTCGCACCAACCGGCAACTCTCTCCAGGCTCCACAATCCGACCGTCCTCGTCATAGTCGTTTTTTGTGATATTCAAATTTTAAAATGTATTATACTACTCTGTTTTTGATTTGTCAATATTTTTTTTGAATTTTTTCTGATTTGAAACTTAATTTATTGATTTTGTTATCATTCTATGCTATAATCCTATAAAAAGTTACGTTATTTGAAGGATAAGAAAAATGTATTTTGAAGATTTTGTTTTGGGCTTTAAAATAAAAATTGAGCCTGCTACCATACATAAAAACGATATGCTTGATTTTGCAAAAAAGTATGATTCTATTCCGCTTCATACAAACGAAGACTATGCCAAGTCAACTATTTTCGGTCAGCTTATTGCACCGGGAGTTATGTCATTTATGTCCGTATGGGCGAAATATCTTGAGAATGATTTAGCAGGTGATGAACTTCTTGCAGGAAAGTCCACTAAGATTGAATGGTTTAAACCCGTCTTTGCAGAGGATGTTCTTACAAGCACCTGCACGGTATCGAAGCTTACTAAACGCAATGAGAAAAACGGCATTGTCGAGCTTACCTTTGAAGTATTTAATCAAAATGGCGAACTAGTGCTGACGGATGTTACTGAAATGATTGTAAAATGCAAGCCTGTAAAATAGAATCAAATCCTTGCATAAACAAGGAGTTAGAACCGTTTTTAGTTCTGTCTCCTTAATCCTTATGTTACATAATGCAATCCAAGGTGTATAATTTTTTTGATATAGTAATTTCATGTAGTTTGTCATATATCACAGAGCATAATTGTGCAAACACTGTCCTCACAATTTTCCGTTATAAAATTTAGTTAAATGCGAGTTAAAGGGTTATAACTATTGATTTTATGCAGAAATGTCCCTTTAAGTGTTATTTTTCTATACGATAATCTTGATTTCGTGTAAATATACGGTTTTCATAATCTTGATTTCGTGCATAAACTTCATAGGCTTTTTTCTTTGTTTAAGGCGTGTCATATTTTAATATAGTAATTACAGTTTGCTTTGTTATAATTGGCTCAAAAATGTGTTGTGGTGCTTCCAAGAATAATTGCCGAATAATTTTATCTTAATTCATTCTATCGTCTTACACTGGCAATTGCGCTTGATTCTATTTGCAATTTCACGGAATGTATGTTATACTTAAATAAAATTAAGCGAGTCGATTTTTTGGCAGTTGGGCATCAATTTTGCAGAGAATTTTCAATAGCATCAATAAAGCATCAAAATTGGAAATCGGAAATGTTGGAAGCCTCAAACAAGGCTCAACGGTGGGAACAATTTGGACGGTCTTTTTAATTTGACATGACCTCCAAAACCGTTCTTGGGGGGTTTTGCGTGAAGAAAACAGTTCGGTGAACTGTTTTTAGCAAAAAGATGCGAGACCGGTACCAAAAGGCGAAGCCTTTGGGTGGTCGAGCAGGTAAGACGCCGCAGGCGCCTGTGTCCTTCTACCCCTGCCAGAAAAAAAACGCCAATCTTGTATCAAGATTGGCGGTTTTTTTAACGAAAGGCAACTTTAAAGAGTTGATATATCTAATATGATTTTCATCCTTCAATCAACCCATATTTAATTTTAATTCTCTCAAGTTTCTCTATCATAGGCGCTGATATAAACCAAAGAAAAAATGCTGTTCCAAGCGCATGGATTATGTCAAATGGCAGTCCCGTGATGTAGGCTAACAGCACCATCTCCAAAGTGATTTTGTCTTGCCACATAATTATTGAAGCGGGGTTCATAATTCCACCATATATTACAAGCGTTGCAACAAAGCCGAAAATACATAGTGACAACCTGCTTTTATGGAGAAATCCTTTTTTAAAAAGAATTCCTGAAATAAAACCTATAATACCAAAGGCAAACATCTGCCATGGTGTCCACGGACCTTGTCCAAAAAAAAGATTTGAAACAAATCCTGTGACGCTACCAACCAGAAATCCCGTTTCACCGCCAAGACACACTCCTGCAATTATAACAATTGCAACTACTGGTTTAAAATGCGGAAGCATAAAAAACGCTGCTCTCCCGCTTGATGCAATGGCGCAAAGCACGCTTATCACTACAATCTCTCTTGCTTTTGGTTTTCTCTTTTCAAACGCCATACAAAACGGTATTATTGTTTCTAAAATGATTAAAATGCTAATAAAATAATATTTTCTGTTGTCTAAGAAAAAAACTCCTACATAAATTGTCAGCGGAATTAAAAGCATTATCAACAAGGTTGCCATAATCGTTCTTTTTGCAAGCTTCCGGTCAGATGATATAGCTCGCGAGACTTCAATTCCAATTTCTTTTTGTGGAAAGAAGCAGAAGCACGCAACAAACAATTCTGTTATCATAAACAGCTGATAAATGCCAAGCCCGACAAAGCTTGTCACATTAATATTTAATATATCTATATCAAATTTCAGCGGAAGACACATCAATATGAAAAGAAAAACAGATAAACTTCCCGCGACAATTCTTGCAGGAGTAAGCTTTCGTGATTTTTCTTCTTTCGGTTTAGTTTCGTTTTGCACTTTTTTAAATTCTGTTTTCCTTGATCCTCTCTCTCTTTTTTCCACCTTACCACCTGAGGCAAGGATTATATCCTCTGCCAAAACTGCATCAGAAAGGCAATTTCTTGCCATTTGGTTAGCAGATGTAGTATAAAAACTCTTTCCTTTGAAAAACTCTCTCGGCCCACCCACCGATGTTATGCTCCCATCAAACATAAGCGCACATCTATCAGCATATTCCGCACAGAATTCAATATCGTGGGACACCATTAAAATAGTGACTCCACTCATTTTAAGGTCCATAAGGATATCGGCAAATTCCTCTTTGAATGGAGCATCCATTCCCTTTGTAGGCTCATCAAGAAGAAGTATTTCAGGTTCCATGATGAGAATTTTCGCAAGAGCTGCTCTCTGTCCCTCACCACCTGATAAATCATATGGATGGGACTCTAAAAGATTTTCAATTCTGCAAAGAAAAGCCATATTATATATTTTTTTCTCTTTTTCTTCTTCAGACATTTTTTTCTCCGAGAGCATCTCCATCAAATCAAGATAAACTGTCTTTTTAACAAACACACTCTGCGGGTTTTGCGGAAGAACTCCCAAAAGTCCGTCATAGAGATTTTTTATTTCAGATATACTCTCCCCTTTTATCTTCACATCGCCTCTGTATGGTCTGTTAAGTCCTGATATAAGTGAAAGCGCTGTTGTCTTTCCTGTTCCGTTGCCACCCAAAAGGCAAAACAGTTCACCTTTATTTATGGATAAATCAAACCCCTTCACCACATCAGAAAGTTCCTTTTCATATCTGAAATATGCATCTTTAATCTCGATAATGATGTCATCATCTTCTTTTATGACATCACGAGGAATCACATCAGGATTCAAAGCATTCTCTTTTGAATATTCTTCGAGCCAGAGTCTTCCCTCTCGAACTGTTATTGGACAAGGATGTGAATTTTCAACACATCCGTGAACTCTCATTGGAGTCGGAAGCGCTTTATACATATCGTGGTTCTGGGCTTTCAAAACTTTTCCAACCTCAATTGGAGCGCTATTTGCAATAATTTTCCCCTCATCCATAACAACAACACGGTCTGCCATCGAAAAAGCATCCTGCAGGCGATGCTCTGTGAGAATAATGGTCACACCAAGCTCGCGGTTAATCTTTTCCAAAGTCTTCAAAAACTCACCTGCGGCGATTGGATCGAGCTGACTTGTTGGCTCGTCCAACATAAGAACCGATGGCTGCATCACCATGACAGCTGCAAGATTTAAGAGCTGCTTTTGACCGCCCGAAAGCTGTGTCACATTCTTATAAAACCAAGACTCAATGCCGAAGAACGATGCCATTTCAGAGACTCTCATTCTTATCTCTGTTTGTTTATAGCCAAGATTCTCGAGTCCAAAAGCAAGCTCGTGCCACACTTTGTCGGTAACAATCTGGTTGTCAGGACTCTGCATCACAAAACCGATGGCAGATGCTTGCTCTTTGGCATCATAATCAGATAGATATTTACCGTTAAAATAGATATCTCCCGCTCTTTCTCCAAATGGTGCAAGTGATGATTTTAAAAGTCTTAAAAGCGTGGTCTTGCCACATCCTGACTTGCCGCAAATCAGAACGAACTCACCTTGATTCACTGTGAGGTTGATATCTGTAAGTGTTTTATCAC
Organism: Clostridia bacterium; assembly: GCA_045576235.1. Taxonomy (GTDB): domain Bacteria; phylum Bacillota; class Clostridia; order UBA1381; family UBA9506; genus SIG437. The sequence continues at coordinate 34,557 of JAZNGA010000011.1, read as the reverse complement.
ACCTTTTGGGGTAACTAAAACTCAAATTTTCGATGCGTATGCTTTCCATTTTCTCACCTCCCAAATTTCGATTATGACAGGATATATGCAAAGCAGCAGATATGCTGCAAATATACTTATATTAAACAGTGTAATATCAGCCGTTTCCACGCTTGGAAAAAAACTGAAATCTATTGCGCCCATTAATTTACCTGCAAGTGCATATAGCCCTAGAATCAAAATACACATCAGCGCTTTTTTATCCCGATTATCAAAAGAGAAAATTGAAAATGATGTTCTTCCCGGCAGGCCATACCCTCGTGATTTCATACTGTCTGCAGTTTCAATGGAGCTCTCAAGTGACCATGTTGTCATAATTGATAAAATATTCAGTCCGTTTTTCGCTCGTTTGATAATGCTTCCTTTTGATGCATCACGCCCCATACACTTTCCTGCGCTTGCAACGATTTTCAGCTGTGCGGCAAATTTCGGCACAAAACGAAGAGTCATAGAGATTATCAGCGATATCCCCGGAATGATTTTTCCAAACAAATAAATAAACTTGTCACTTGTCATAACTTCGTTGTAGCAAGAAAAGTGGCAGATAACGCTTGCTATCATAAGTGCCGCACAAAATCCGTAAATGACCGCCTCAAGCGTCAATGGATTTCCGCTTGGCAAATATTCTAATATGGTCATTCCCGCGTGATTAAAGACAGGATTGATAACGGCCGTCAGGATAATCATCGGAAGCATATATATCAAATTATTTTTAATCTGTTTTTTGCCTTTTAACATCACCGAATATGTAAAACCGCTTACAAGTGAAATACATAAAGCTATTGGATGCATAAAAAAGCAGGAAAAACCAATTACAAAAACAAAATATGTGAAATTCACAATCGGGTGATATTTTTTAAATTCACTCATTTTAATATTTACCTCATTTTTCTGAAATTAGCAAATCTTAAGCCAACAAAAAAACTGCAGCAATTTTTCAAAAAGAAAAATTACCACAGCTGAGTTTTCCTGTGATGAATCACAATTCAGATGAGACTATGGCACAGCGCCTTAAAATATATATTTTGGCTCCCCAATCTGAAAAAATTATTCCTATGCAGACTTCGCACTTGCAGAATAATATCAAAGCAGGTCTTGTGACTCGCACCATATAGATAAAAAATCAGCATTTTTATATCCTGCCTTCTCGGTTTCCCAATGACTATCTTTCGATAACGGATATAAAAACATTTGGTGCACACACCGACAGTTATCGCAGGGGATTCTCACCCCATTCCCTTTTCACCGATTATGCCCGGATAAAAGAACAATGCGCATAATCGACACTCTGTGTGAATGTATTAAATTTTGCATTATTATTTTAACATAAAGTTATAATAAAATCAACACACAAAAACAAGCAAATCATACAGCATTGCCATTGTACCACGGATGGCCAAGTATTGTGACTCTTTCGTCACAGGCAAGCCACATTTATTGACGATACCATTCCTTAATCATTGCATCTTTGTCCCCAGGAAAGTTTTTTCATTATAGACATCAGTTCTCCAATGGGTAGCACCTATTGCATAACGTACTCCATAATTTATCAGTTGTTCCTTTGTCTGCGCAAGCTCTATTTCATAGGGTTTGTATACAAGTGATAGACGATTCAGTTGAAACCCATGTCACCCCATTCGTGCCAAGTCAGGTGAACAGCGAATGATAAGAAGCATCACTCAACACGAAATCTAAGATTTCTGTTGGGTACCCGAGAGCCTTGACACTCGCAAACTCGTATTAGGACCTACCATTTCCAACCTATTTCTTCAACTGTTTTCTTTGAACAAAATTCATTAGAACCTGCCAGAATATTGGATTTTTTGCTCGCGATGGTATATGTGAATATTCAAAATCGGCAAACTATTTTATTAAATTTTTGAGAATTGGCACAGTACCAAAACACAATAGAATCGCCCTCTCGTGTTTCCCTACTCTAAATTATAAAATAATTTTCTGTTTCGATTTTTATTATCAAAAAGGCTGTTATATTGTAGCATCTCATATCTCTTCAACCATTTCTCTTCCTTTTCCGATGCCATATCAAAAGGTAGATATTCTCCGTTTTCCATTGAATAAAAACCGTTGGCGTTCATCGACGGAATCACTTTCTCCATGTCGGATAGGAAGCAATTGTACGGCGGAAGAGAAATTCCTGCAACTTCATACATATAAGATGACAGATAATTAAGACTTGTACATTCTATATATTTTTCATCAATATCATAATTGCTCCATATAAAGAAAGGTACCTTATATATGTCCTGTTTTTCATCTAAAGAATCAAGATTATTCTCACATATTTCACTATAAATCTCTTTATTAAATTTCGGCTGATGGTCACCAAAAAATACAACTACAACATCATCATCTACTCTCTCAAAATAAGAAATCAAGTGTTCTACTGCTTTATCTGTTTCATAAATCAATGAAAGATATTGTTCCACTTCAGGATAGTTCTTTTCATATCCAACAAGTGAGATTGTCTGATTAAAGTTGTCACCACTATAGGAATACCCACCGTGATTCTGCATACTTACCCCAAATATAAACAACTGTTCTTCTTGTCTGTTTTCATATGTATCTATAATTTTCTCGAACATTTCCCGGTCGCTTATATATTTTCTGATATAGTCTTTTTGCGGAAAATCCTCCACATAAAAACTTTCATCAAATCCCAGATGCCGGTACACATTCGGTCTGCTCCATCCGTTGGACAGATACGGATGCATTGTTATGCAGCGGTATCCGTGGCGTGATTTAAGATATGATACTACTGAATACATCGAGGAGCGTATGTATTGCTGATATGGAACAGCATTCAGGTGCAACCACGCCATGGAATTTCCTGTTAAGAATTCATACTCTGAGTTTGCGGTATTTCCACCATATACAGATGCCAATGCATATCCGGAAATCACATCTTTTTTCATTGAAGAAATAAATGGTGTAACTTCCGTGTTGGTTGATATTTTGCCAACTGCACTCAAATCAGAAAATGCCTCATTCATAATTACAATCAAATGCGGATTGTCTTTTTCCGTATTAACAATTTCATAGTCAGGTGCATATTGTTCTGCCAGTTTATTAATCTGTTGTATGCTATATTCTTCTGGTTTTGTAGGGCGCATTTCCTTCCATTTTGAAAAAAACTCCAAAATATAACCATTATTTTTGGCACCATCCTTCTTCCAAGGATATGTTTCTAGGTTTGCGGTGTAGAAAGAAACAGCAATGGCAGTAATCACACAAAACAGAGATAATATCATTCTCCATTTGTGCGAGATATGTATTTTTTCTTTCATATAGCAAAAAATCAAACAGCCCATTAATACGCCCCACAATATCCAACAAACAATAATGCTGGTTGGAACAGGAAGCAAACTATAGTTATCAGCAACATTCAGCGCTGTACCAGCAGAAAATATATCGACCGGCTCAAATAGACGACTTCTAAAACTGTATACATACACATTTATCGTAGATATAAAAATAAATATCAAGGTTGCCAAAACGACCGAAATTTTCATATTTCCTGATAAACAGTATAGAACCAGAATCACAACAGATACAATTAATGTTGCCACTAAAAATTTAAAAATCCCCATAGAAAAAATTTCCACACCAATCATTATCTGCGACAAAATAACAGTTATCACCGCTGCAATCAGGCAACACCAAAGATCTCTTTCGATTTCTCTGCCTTCAGGTGGTTCAGATATCACATGTTTGATTTTCTGTATCATACAACATAAAAAGTATATCGCTAAAATGGATATGATCACAGAACCTATTGCCACAGTTATCTCTGTAGACATATGAAACATTGCAAATATGGTCCGAATCGACCTATTCGGTATCCAACGTTTGCAAAAACAGAAGCTCAGATAAGCCACAACAGGAATCGCAACAACAAGAGACTTCTTGTCCTTCAAAGAACTTCTGCACATCGGCTTTTTTTGCACAATCAACACAACGCCAAAAGCAAACAGTATCATAATTTCAATTATTCTTGTTACCGATGCCGGCACAAGCAGCAATAACAAAGACAAAAATGAAACAATTGTCATCAGGATGCACATATATATTTCCTCCTTAAATTTCACTTCACAAAAAAATATCACTTCATGCTCACATTGCCGTCCTCCTTGAAGGTAAATCCCATAATATTATCCACTAAAAAGCAACGCAACGGTGAAGAAATTCCAATTAAAATATTTTCTTTATATTTCACTTTCCCTCAATGGCTTTCCTATGAAGAAAGTCACCACCGCAATCAGTGGTGAGATATAAATTGCTAAATCAATCATTATTCTTTTCACCTCATCCGAGTTGCTACTCACCACACCTTTCTCTCAATGGGAGGGGCTTATTTTTCAATATAATTCCCCATCATTCGACTTTTCTCAAGTCAGGGCTAAACATTTTATCAAGTTTTACCCTTATTCGTAATAACCCTGATTGCCTTATGAAGATTTTCTACCTTAATTGTTTCCACGCCGCAGGCGTACTCGCCATCCAAGGTCCAGTCAATATTTTTCGACTTTTCAACTAAAATTTCTTTTGCCCTCATAAAAGTAATCATTTTTTTATTATATTTTTTAGAACCTAACGCCATTACGATTTCGTTTAATTCAAAAAGGTCTTTCGGCAGTCTAATAAGCAAAAGCTCAAACAGACCGTCGCTTAAATCCACACGCTCGGGGTCAAGGTTAATGACGCCACCTACTGATGTGGAATTACAGATGGCGCCAAAAATAAAATCATCCTCAATCACAACATCATCTGCCACAAATCGAAGATGCTTGCCCTTTAAATTGGCAATATCCTTAATCCCCTCAAGTGCATACGCTAAATATCCCAATGTATTTTTCGCGTTCTGGGGTGTTTTATAGGAAACCTCAGTAAAAGCACCAAAGGATGCTACATAAGAGAAATTCCTACCATTAAAGGAGCCGATATCAATTTGCTGAGCAGTGCCCTCCATAATATCCTCTGCGGCTTTTAAGATATTTTTGGACAATTTTAAGCTGTTCGCAAAGTCGTTGCTGCTACCTGCCGGAATGTAGCCAATTTCCACATCAGCGCCGGATTTTATAACGCCCTCCACGACTTCGTTAAAAGTGCCATCTCCTCCAATAGCAACCACTAAATTAAAATTTTTGGCATTTTCCGTTGCGCACGTTTTGGCATCTCCTGTTGCCTCAGTCAAATGCACTGTGCAACTGTATCCGTAATGACCAAACAACACCAAAATATCGGTTAAATATTTATTTGCTTTCTTTTTTCCTGCACAAGGATTCATTATGAGTAAAAGTTTCTTCTTTTTCAAACTCAATCGCTCCACTTCTTCGCAAAATAACATCCATACCACCCGACTCATGTCAAGACAGGATAACAGTGAATAATAGGACCTACTATTTTCTGTTCTTATTTTTCCGAACAAAATCCATCAAAAACCGCAAGAAGATTAGCTTTTCCTGCTCCCGATAGTATATGTAAATATCAAAATCGGCAAACTATTGTATTAAATTTAGAGATTGGCAATAGCAAAAATGCAACATGTCTTTCCTCTGCACTTAATATTTTTCTGCTAACTGATAATGAGAAATTTCGTCAATTACCCACCCGTCGAGACCATCAGAAACATAGTTAAATGTTATAGTTAGATTACTTCCAGCTTCAGAAAAACTATATGTATGTTTAGTTCCATTACTCTTAAGCGCATATTTTTGTCTTCTGATAAACTCATTCTAACATAAAAACATAATAAAATCAACAAACACAAAAACAAATTACACAACAAAAAAACAATAGCTTAAGCATTTTTATGCCTAAGCTATTGTCGATTCATCATCCTATGTTAATAATAATCTCAATTATCTTTTTTGCTGAAGGTCATAGTGAACATCATATGCCTTTTCTTCGTCTGTATATTTGCGAAGAGTGTTGATTGTTTCACCGTTGTTCCATTTTCTGTCTTCAACATCATCTGTTGTTCCCATAACAGTTACATTAAGCTGACGATGACGAGCGCGAACATGATCCCAGTCAATGAAATAAATATGAGCAAATTCTCCACCGTCTAAAACACCGTCTTTAATTGTCATTGTCTCACTTCTGCCAAAGAACACGCTGCGGAGATGACCATCTGTGTTCATGCTTGTGTAGTCACCAGGCTCATCAACATATCTGCCAAACTGCGAATGAATCGGGCCCGGATGACGATATTGATGCTCTTCTGCAAAGTCAGGAATCATTTTTCTCATGATATCGAGTAAGTCGTGCTGCAGATATTCTAAATCAAATGAATCGATGTCGTGTGAACATTCCTGAATCATAACAGAGCATGTTGTGTGATGTGAAGCTATGCAAACTGTTCCATTTTTAACGCCTGATGCTGCGACAATCTCCATGATTTCTTTTGAAACATCGTGAAATGTTGGTATCCATCCTCTTGACTGTAGTTCTAATTCTTTCTGATAAACTTTAAATTCCATAATTAATTCTCCTTATTTATTTTCTTTATTTAATCTTTCACCCACTGCACCGCCCGGGTGAATGAGAGCAAACTGTTCATTTTTATAATCAGTTTCCTCAATTAATGCCGTCTGAAGTGCATGAAATATCATACAGAGTGCTGTTGTTGAAGTTGTTCCCTGCGCGTTATATTTATCTGTTTCGCGGTTAACATATTGCTTTAACACAACATCTGCAGCTTTCGCCAGAGGCGATTCTAAATTTTCCGTCACTGTGATTATTTTGACTTTTTTCTGTTTGCATATGTCAACTATGGGCAAAAGCTCTTTTGTCTTTCCGCCTCTTGATGCAAAAACGCAAACATCACCCTCCTGCAAATATCCCGTTGCACCGTGGATTGCCTCGGCAGGAGATATGAATCTTGCAGGACGCTCAATACAACACATAAGGTGGCAGAAATGCTGACAAATTATGCCTGAATGACCACTGCCGCTTGCTCCGATTCTCTCGGCTCCTTTAAGCAATTCCACCGCATTTGAAAATGCTTCTTCGTCAAAATAATTGAGCATTTCCGCTATGCAGTCTCTTTCAATTATGTATGCGTCTTTTGCCGCTTGTAATGCTGCTTTTTTCATATTCTACTCCTTTTTGGCTTATTTTGTGCCGTAGATATCTTTTCTTGCACCTTCAATCAGGTTGTTTATATTGTTATACATAATGTCTTCAACATCCTGTTTTGAAAGTCCCAATGTCTTTGCCGCACGCTTAAATGCCAGAAGCTCTTCATATGCAAAAAATGTTATTTTCTTTCCTTCTTCCTCTGAAACTTCACGAAGATGCGGGTCGCCAAGCGGGTCAAAATAAAGTCCCGGAGGCACTAAGTTAATATATGTGCCATTTTCTTCAATCCTGTGTGTTCTCATACGAAGAATCGGCATATCTGTTCCGAACATCACATGTTTAACACCACAACGCTTGATAACCTCTGTGATAGCATATTCACAGCAATTAGCAGAAAAATCATACATTGTTTCAGGCTCTTGTGTGAGCAAGTCAAAAGCGTTTCCAATATCTTCTTTAGTGTATGCTCTGCCAATGTGAGCTACGATAAACCTAAGTTTTGGATAAAGCTTTTTGATTTCTAAAATCTGCGCAATATTCACAGGGTCTTTGAGTCTTCCGTCTCTTGGAATGTGGCACATGCAGATGGCACCCATTTCGTTAAGTCTTTCAAGCTGATGCTTCGGGAAGAAGTCAAAAATTCTGATTTCATTTGTCGGAATATAGTCGGCTGCAACATTTAAATAACATTTAGTGCCTAAAAATCCGCCTTTTCTGATTTCTGCTTCAATCTTATCTGCTGTTTCTGTCGGATGAGAATAATAAAGTGCCGGCCAGCCATATTCTGCAGATTTTTCAGATAAATAAGCATTGTTTTCTGCAACACCGGTTTTGCCTGAAATGAACATTAATGCTTTAACATCTTTTCCCGGGAACATTAAATCATATGTTTCCTTCAAATCTTCAATCGGATTATCTTCAGCTACTGTTGCTGTCCATGAAACAGTTTTGTGTGGACCTTTTTTAGGTTCCGGATCAAAAAACTCTCTCTTATACACATGTGTATGACAGTCAATGATTTTTTCAGGCAAGAAATCTTTTAATTCTTCTTCCCATATTTTTTTGTCGTAATCTGTTACTTCAAAAAGTGCCATAGTTTTCTCCTCCTATATTTATCATATCAAAATCTCGCCATCTTCCACTGCTAAATCACCTTCCAAGATGACTTTTTTTATGTTTACCATATCATCAATTATTATAATATTTGCTTTTTTGCCGGGTGCTAAGCTTCCGATATCATCATCCATCTTTAAAAGCTGAGCAGGCGTAAGCGTTGCCATGCGTATTGCATGACAAAGACCATAACCGCTATGTGTCATTACATTTCTCACGCCGCTGTCAAGCGTCATAAGACTTCCGGCGAGCTTTCCCTCATCATCATAATTAAGGTCAGGGCCATACCAGATTCCCTTTTCCTCATTATTTTTATATAACACATCTCCACAAGTGGTGTGGTCTGAAATAAGGCAAATTCTTTCGACGCCTTTTATTCTTATGATTGTCTTGACAAGTCCCGGTGGAACATGGATACCTGTTTCATCGCAAATAAGCTCGGCATACATATCAGGGTCATACAAACAGAACTGGTCTCCACCTGCTCCCGGAGTACCCTGTGCTCTACCTGGATGCTGCCCTGCATCTGTAATGTGTGTGCGAATCTTAACGCCAAAATGTTTTAGTGACTGAATAGATTCAAAAGATGACCTTGAATGTCCATGAGCAAAAACAGCTTGTGGCGTGTGCTCTTTGGCATATGCCATAAACTCTTCAATGTTTTCCCTCTCAGGTGCTATTGCCCAGACACGAACCATGTCACCAAAATTCTCAATCAAATCCACATAATCTTCTTTTTCAATGCGGTCAGACCATTTGATATGGTTTGAAAAGCTTCCGCCAAGCATCATAAACGGACCTTCCATATATAACCCATCCATAATTCTGCAAACACCACTTTTTGAAAGCTTTCGGATTTTCGCAGCACTTTTTATCATATCTTCTTTGGAAATTGTATGATAGAAAGTCGGAAGCACCGTTGTTATGCCGTGTTTTATGAACACTTTAGAAGCTTCTTCGGGGTTTTCATAAAACCAATGATATTGACTTCCGTGATTGTGAATATCAACAAGACCGGGAGCCGTATATAAGCCGCCTGCGTCAATAACTTCGCAACCATCGGGAATTTTTACATCTTTTTTCCAGCCAACCTGAACAATTTTCCCGTTTTCATATGTAAGGGCACCATCCCAGATGATACCATCTTCCATAACGAGCTTTGTATTAACAATTGCTTTCATTAGTTTTCACCTCGTTTTCAATCACTGAAAATCACAGTCTAAAATCAGCACACAAGGAGATGGCACAAAAATGTAACATCTCCTTATAAGTGTTTATTCAGTATTATAAAGCCAATAAATCCATTGGCTCAATCGGGCGTGCCATAGCTTCGCTGACATAGATTGTTCCTTTTGTGAGCTGATAAATTGAGGCAGGAACTTCCATGCAAACAGGTCCATAAAGCTGAAGGCGCGAAATCATTCTTTCCCAAGATGCATATTCTCCAACTTCATGAAGATCATGACGCTCTAAGTGGTCACGGGCATTGATAACATCCCAAGGTCCGATTGAAACAGAATATCTCGGCGTGTGCCAGAGTGAAGCATAGGCGCTTGCATTCTGCTGAATTGTTAAGCGATGATTATCAACAAAGCCTGCTTTAATCTTTAAGAAATCTTCTAAATTGTCAGCTTTAAAAGCTTTTGTGTGTGGATCGATAAATGCTGTGTGACCTATCCAGCCTGTTGCTGAAACGATAAGGTCAGCGCCGCCGTTTCCACATTCTGCTATCATATCTGAATAGCAATTTATATTTTCATTTGTGTAATAATGCATCTGTTTAAGAGGTGGACGAAGGTCTTCACGGAAGCTCATGTAAAACTCTGTCATGAAGTGGCCGCCGAGTGAGTGCTGCCATGTGATAGGAGCAACATTACCATCTTCATCTGCCCACTCATCCATACAGAAGGCGTGAATATTTCTTGCTGAAACATTAAACTTATTACACATCTCTGCAACACTTACATAAATATTTCTCCATGAGTTTGGGAAAACAATGACTGTTTTCTTATCTTCAACATCTGATCTGTAAATCCAGTCAAAAAGCTCGCATGCAACTGCACTTGACGGATGCTGAACCACGCGGATAGAATAACCATTTTCGTTTGTGGTTTCCATTTCTTCTCTTTTAATGTTTCTGCAATATTCTAAAACTGCTTTATCCTGTGTAGGAAGCCATGCAGCAGGTGCAAAATCAAATAAATTACGATTCATTTCTCTCTCCTCCTTACGCTTCTTTTTTAGCTATTTCTTCAAGCTTTTCTGTTAACCAATCATAGTCAGGTAATGAATGCGGAGCAACTGCAACCTCTTCTGAAACATAACATGTTCCTTTATGAAGTCTCATGATTGAGCCAGGATTTTCAGGGCAGATTGGTCCGAACATAGCTAAGCGAAGCGGGAATTTCTGATGAGCAGTTCCCCCACAGCCCACTAAATATTCAACATCTATCCATTCTTTTGATGCCATTAAATCTTTAGGACCAACCGTTACAGCTCTAGGCGGAACATTTGCAATGTCACCCGCACAGCCGAACATTCCGCGGAGTGAGTCGTGAGCAATCATTTCTGCCATTGGCGTCACTAAGCGAGATCCCATTGCGATAAATTCTTCCAAAGTTTTTGCAGGGAAGCTTTCAGGGTCAATAGCACCAATTCCGCTTGACCAGGAAAGCGCAGTGTAAGCAACATCAGCACCGCCTAAAGCCGCTAATTCATCAGAATATGTATCAATATTATCATTTGTCCAAAAATGAACATTTTCAAGTGGCATTCTTAAATGCTCCTCGAGTTCATAATAGAAATGTTTCATGAAGTGTCCGCTTCTTGAGAATGGGCTCTGCCACGGAGCTACTTCGCCCTTTTCGTTTGCATATTCATACAAGAAGAAAACATGCACATTTCTTGCGCTTATCTGCAATTTGTTCATTGCTTCTGTTATGCTTAAAAATACGGCATTTTCAGGGCTTGGCAGAATAACGACAAGTTTTTCATCGTTTATATCCGACATACGGATTCTCTGCATAAGGTCAATTGCAAAGTAGTTATGAACATCATAAACCACCTTGAGTTCAAAATCGGGGTTTTCAAAGTTTTTACCCTGACGAGCATACATATCTTCGTTAACAACGCTGTCTAAAACTTCTCTGTCCTGAAAAGGCAGCCACTCAGCAGGGGCAAATTTAAATGTGTTATAAAATGACATTTTCTTCCTCCTTAGATTTTATAAATTTATTTTTTTATTAAAAACTTCTTTTGCATGGTATTCATCGTCATATATTCCCACTCCGATTCCCGCTAAGACCGCAGCGCCAACTGCCCCTGCAACCTCACCGTGAATCACTTTAACGGGAATATCGCAGATTTCTTCAATTATCTCAATCCACATTGGATTTTCAGAAGGTCCGCCTACCATGATAGCAGAATCTGCCGAAATTCCTTTTTCTTTTAATTTGTCAAGATTGTCCTTTAAAAGCTTGACTGTGCCTTCCATTATTGCTCTTGCAATATGCTCTTTGGGATATTTTATGATAGTATCATCATCAGGCTCATCTTGCGGATTTATTTTAAGTCCATCTGCGCCTGACATACTTTTTGACGCGAGTTCTCCAAAGATTTTAAAAGCATTTTTAGAATTGTCTATATATCTTTCCACATATAGCTTTATTCGGGTAGAAAGCGATGCTACAGATGTCATAGTCGCCCAGCATCCGCCACTATCTGACAAAAACGGGTCTATCAAAGTTTTAGCTTCAGCTATTTTCTCACGGCTTTTCACAGGGAAAAATCCCACCCACGATGTTCCGCAGGAAAGGAGCATTTCGCCTTCGTCTAAAACCCCAACTCCACGCGCAGCAGAAGGATGGTCAAAGCTTCCCAAAATAACAGGAATTCCTGAAGGTATTCCCGTTTGCTCTGATATTTGCTCTGTCACATATCCTAAAACTTCTCCGCATTTTTTTATGGGTGGTAGTATGCTTTCATCTATTCCGAGCTTTTCTAAAAATTCAGGGATATATTCCCCTTTACCCTGGTCAATCAGGAAAAACGGCGTGCCTGCAGAGCCGCTGATTCCCCATTTGCCTGTTAAGACATAATAGAGATATTCCGTGCTCATTGCTACCATACCTGCATTATCTAAAATTTCGGTATTATGCTTTTTTATGTAGCACAGCTGAGCAAGCGGAAAGGCTTTATAGCCAAACGGCCAGCCTATTTTCTTATAAACTGCATAATCATCCATTTCGCCAAGGATTTCTTTAGCTTCCGTTGTCACTCTTTTGTCTTGCCAGTTGATAATATCAGTTGATGGTTTTAAATTTTTATCAAGCACAACTAAATTTCCACTTGCAGATGATGCACAAATGGCACAGATTTTTTCGCCTTTTGCACTATCTGACAGAGTTTTTACAGCTTTTAAGCAAGAGTTTAAAAAGCTTTCAGTTTCAACAACCAAGCCACCATTATCATAGCTGATGTAATCAAAGCCTTCGTGTGCTTTAGCTTCTACCTTGCCTTCTGTTGTCAGAAGAACACCTTTAACGGAAGATGTGCCTATATCTAAACCTATTAAGTATTCCATACTATTCTCCCATTACCATGACCTGAACAGTTCTCTGTCTTGCTCTTGTGTTATCAAAGTCGATAAAGTGAATGAAACCGAATTCGCCAAGATCTGCTTCCCCGTTTTCTATCACGATTGTCTCACTTCTTCCAATAATTGATGAACGAAGGTGAGCATCTGTGTTATGACAACCCCACGCATCCTCATCGTGCTCTTCTGCAAACTTTAATGCTTTCGGACCCGGATGGAGATACATTCCTTCATATTTACATTCAGGAACCATCTTGTCCATAACATTAACTAAATCCTGCTGAAGCGTCTCTAAACCTGTCATCGACATATCAAAAGCACATTCCTGCGTTATTACGCAGCAGGTTGTGTGATGTGAATAAACGACCAATATTCCATCTTTAACTCCTGATTTTTTAACAATCTCTTTTGCCTGAGCTGTTACATCGTGAAAAGAGATTGCTCTGTCACGAGACTGAACTTTAAAGGATTCTCTATAAACTTTCATTGTTATCTCTCCTTTTTCTTTAAATCATCTGCAGCTTTTCTTGTTGCAGCTATCATCTCATCTATCATAGCTATCGGGTCATCTGCATTCATGATGCCTGATGCGGCACCGGCAGCTTCCGAGCCTGCCATAATGAAGTCATAGACCTGCTGACCATTTGTGATTCCTGCAGCCTGCTCTATTAAGATTTTATCGTCAATTTTTCTGATTTCTCTTATAACTTCCATGACATAGCTCATATCACTGACTCCGCCGCCGCTTCCGCCGATTAATTCGGAAGGCTCCGGATTTATTATGTCAGGATGAAGCTCCGCTATTGCTTTTGTCTCGGCAACAGAGTCTGCACAAGCAAAAACAAGCATATCAAGCTCGTTTGCTCTGTCGATTGTTGCTTTAATCTGCGGAAGGCTCATTGGCTTTTCGCAGTGATTAACAACAACGCCCTCTGCTCCTGCAGCCTTTAATGCCTCAGGAAGAATGTCTGCCATTCCTCTTCCGGGGCGGAGTGTGTCCATATATGGAGCTAAAACGATTAAGTTTTTAGTGTTTTCAACAACTCTGCGGATTTCAACTGCAGGGCAGATGAAAAGCACATCAATATCATATTTCTCAGCCGCTTTGTCAGCCGCTATTGCATATTCTAACAGTTTATCGCCATAGACATAGTTTTTTGTTCCAATCTCGAAATATGGTGTTCTGATTTTTCTTTTCATTTTTTTCTCCCCTTATTTTCCGTCGCTTCTTAAAATTATTTTAGCAACTGTTTTTGTAAATCTCAAAAGGTCATCGCAGAAAATATGTTCATTGGGCTGATGCGCTCCGCCTTCCCCGTTTGACCCTCTCATTAAACCATAATTAAAGCTGTTCTTACATCCATATTTTAAAATCAGAGAAAGGTCTGAAAGGCAGGTTCCTGTCGTGTCAGGATATTTGCCCGTTTCCTCTTTTATTAACTCCGACAAAATTTTCGCTTCCTTGCTGCCACTATCTGTTTCTCCATAAATAAAGAATCTTGTTGTCAGCTCAAATCCGTCTGTTGCAAGATTTAATTCGTCAAATCGTGGTGCAAGCTCACGGCATATCTTGTCTAATTCTCCTTGCGTCTCTTCTTTTGTCATATTTGTGTAGATAGCAATATTTATCGTGCCTTCTTTGATGCCGCCTGCTCCTGCTTGAGCGTTTGCAAGACGAATTGTTGTTTTTTCTCTTTTGTTTAATTCCTCAAGCTTCTCAACTACAAGCTTCACTCCAGTGAACACATCAAAAACAGACGCTATGCCTATGTCATTTTTAGTCGAGTTTAATTTAAACTTGAAACATCCGCCGCCAAGCGCCTCCGTTTCAAATCTGCTTGCATCAAGGTTTAAAACACAATCGCAAGGATATTTAAGCGCCAAACCAAGCGCTCCGTTGCCGCCGCCGCCTTCTTCATCTATGTAAGACCCTATCAAAATGTTTCTTTCAGGAACAAAGCCACACTCTTTAAAAGCTTTGATTAAAAACCACGCCACAGCCAGGCCAAACTTATCATCTCCTGAACCTCTGCCATAGATTTTGCCGTCTTTTATAAGACCTGAAAACGGAGACTCTTTCCACTTGGATAAATCACCGACCGATTCTGTGTCCATGTGAGCAGCAAGCATTATCCCGCCTTTTTTGTTTTTTCCTTCGTAGATGGCAACAAGGTTTTCCCTTTTATCAGTGTTTCTGCCGTGGTTATAGTCCTCGTTTTCCGTCAATCCTTCAACGCTGTCAGGAGCAAATCTATCAGTTTTGAGGCCTAATTCCTGACAAATCTTTTCAAAATAATCCTGACCATCGTTTTCTTTGCCATCAGAATAAAAATTCTGCGTGTCTATTTTAACTAAATTTGATAATTGCTCAAACAGAACTTCTTTATTTTCGTCAATGTATGAAAGTATTTTGTTTTCCATATTACATCTCCAAAATTCAAAAATCAATCTAACTTAACTGTGACTTTATTTTCATTTCCGTAGTCAATCCTGTCACCAGAAACGCAAAGGCTGTCCATAAATGAAAGATATTCTTCCTTTGATGCAAATCGTGGTTTGAAGTCTCTGATAACCTTCTTTGCTCTTTCAGCCCCGTTTGAAAGAAGGATTAAAAGCATCCCAAGCTGTAATTTAGCACTTGCAACACAAGCAGCAACAGGGTCTTTGATTTCGTAGTCATTGCCATGTCCTTTTCCTATTGCCCCACCTGCTGTCGGATGAACAACAGGCATGACACAGCTCAAATCTCCCATATCTGTGCTTCCCGAAGACAAAATGTCCTTTCTTGTAAATTCATATTCAGGAATTGCCATTTTTGCCGCATCAACAACTATCTGAATCATATTCTCGTCATTTATCAGCGGTGCATATCCAGGATTATCAATTATGTCAACATTTGTTCCGAGAGAGAGCGCCGCACCGCAAAGCGCCTGATTCACCTTTTTATTTGCGCCTATTATGGCATCAAAGCTTGCGCCTCGAATGTAGCTTTCTAAAACTGTTGTCTCGGGAATGGCATTAACCATCGCACCACCATTTGTTATAATCGGATGCACCCTTACAACATCTTTTTCTTTAAATGTTTCACGAATGGCATTAATAGCGTTAAGTCCGCAGGTTGCCGCATAAAGAGCATTTCTTCCGTCCCACGGAGAGCCTCCTGCATGAGCCGCGGTTCCTTTATATTTAACCTGCTTTGCCATGCACCCTACCATTCCGTTTAATACATTAAATTCAAGATCCGTATGCACCATAAATGCTATGTCAACGCCATCAAAATAGCCTCTTGACAAGAACTCTGTTTTTCCGCCAAAATACTTAATTTTCCCCTCTTTTTTCAGCTGGGTTCTGAATTCGATTTCTAAAAGCTCTTCTGCGGGAACTGCACAAAGCCTGATTCTTCCGCAGAATTTATCTATTATGCCGGGTTCTTTAAGAGCCGCAGCAATGCCTAAAAGTGCAGCGCACTGCGCATTGTGTCCGCATGAATGAACCGCACCTGTTTTTGAATTTGCATCTTTATGTTCAGGACAAATTATTGAATCGAGCTCTCCTAAAATCAAGACCTCAGGACCCGGTCTGCCTGTGTCTAAAACTGTGTAAAAGCCTGTTATGCCTTCTGCCATAGCAAGCTTATATCCAAGTTTTTTGAAAGCATCTGCCATATATGCTGATGTTTCAAATTCTTTATAGCCCGTTTCGGGATGCTGCCATATGAATCTTTCTGCGTCTAAAATCAGCCCGGCGTTTTTTTCTATTGCGCTGTTAATTTCTCTCATCTGTTTTACCTCACATTATTTTTCTGTTCTCTTCAAGCAATTTTCGCTTTCTTCCTCAGCAAAAGGTGATAAGAAATCATTTGCAAACTTTTTCCTGTCATGGGCTTTTGAAAAGTCAGGAATTTCATATTCTTTTGAATTATCCAAGACGCTCTTCCAACCTAAGATAGCAGCTGCAGAAAGCGCTGTCGCACGATAAACATTAAAGAATGGCTCATATGTCCCATTTATATATTTGATGAAGTTCAGAAGCATCCAGAAATCAATTCCGCCGTGACCAAGCTTCATCTGTTCTTCCGTGTAGCCCTCAAATTCTTCCTTCGGTGCCATCTGGAGCTCACTGTATTGTGGTTTATAGTGCTCAATTTCAGGAATTTCTTCATCAGGATAGAAGTGGACATCACTTGATGCAAACAAAACTTCTGTTTCGTCATATCGTTTCGTCTCCATCATGCCTTTTTCGCCGATTAATCTGAACCATTTACTTGTCGGGCCATAATATGCACAGCCTGTCACATCAAAAACTGCACCATTATCCATTTCGCAAAGCATTTTCGCTCCGTCGTGGTCTATGCATCTATTCATCTTTTCAGCTCTGTCACCCACTCTTACAACACGAGCCGTTATTTTTTTCGGCATTGTTCCTGTTGCATACATTAATGTTCCGAGTGTGTGCATGTTGTAATATGTGCCGGGCATCAACCTTCTCCAATGATTTGAACTGTCCTCCCAAGGTTTTCCGTCCAGCGAATAATGAAGATATTCAGCTTCTGCATAAAAAGGCGTACCAAGCTTTCCTTCGTTTATTTGTTTTCTGATAAACTGAATACATTTTTTATAAGGTCCGTTTGCCCCGAGCATATATTTAGCTTTGGAGTTTTCAACTGCCTCACAGAGCTTAACACAATCACCAAGCGTTGGTGCCGCTGTTGTGTCGCTTAAAACATGAATCCCTTTTTTTAGAGCTTTAATTGCAAATGATGCATGTTCGTGGAAAAAGTTACAAAGCACCACAGCTTCTATTCCCGAATCTAAAAACTCGTCGTAATCTGAATATATTTTCACATCGCCGGGAATGTCTTTTTTTGCCTCATTAAGATTTGTTTCATCATTTTCGCAAACTGCATAAAGACAAGCTTTATCTTCCATAACCTGCAAAAGCTTGATGAAGGTCAGTCCTCTGATTGTTCCCACAACACCAAATTTAATTTTTGCCATAATCAACTCTCCCATTATTCATAATCCATATTTTTTCGATAACATTCTATCATAGCAAGCCATGAAAGTCAACGGAGAAAATTCGCCATAAACCTAACTATTTTACAGGTTTTTTCACACTTAACTGTAATTACCTTTTTATCTAAAAAAAACGAAAGCCGCAGCAAAATGAAATCACTTCGCCACGGCATTTTCCTTAAACAAGTTTGAAATATTGAGTTATATATTAATTTTTTACAGGCTCCAATATCTGAAGCCTTTCGTCTCCGCTTCTTTTCTGTCAAATATGCCTTTAACATCAATCAGAACTTTTTCTTCATCCGCCTTAGCTTTAAACATCTTGGAGACATCATCTAAACTCATTTTTCTGAAGTCACTGTGTCCAACTGCAAAGATAATGCAATCAGCATCGCTCACGCTGTCTTTTCCGCTCAACTCAAAGCCATATTCTCTTTTAGTTTCCTCGCTTGAAGCATGCGGGTCAATCATTTCAGGCTGGATTCCATATTCCTTAAGACGCGCATATATGTCTGCAACCTTGCTATTTCTGGTGTCAGGGCAATTTTCCTTAAATGTCGCTCCAAACACAAAAACCTTCGCATCTCTGACTTTTTTTCCTGCTAAAATCATCTGCTTAACAGCGCTGTCGGCAACAAAATTTGCCATGTCATCATTAACCTTTCTGCCCGAAAGAATAATCTGAGAATGATAGCCAAGCTTTTCGGCTTCATATATGAAATAGTATGGGTCAACTCCAATGCAATGGCCTCCCACAAGACCTGGTCGAAAACCAAGAGCGTTCCATTTTGTGTTCATTGCATCAATGACCTCGTTTGTATCTATGCCCATTCTGTCAAACACTATGGCAAGTTCATTCACAAAAGCAATGTTAATATCTCTCTGGCTATTTTCAACAACCTTTGCCGCCTCTGCAACCTTAATGGACGAAACTCTGTGAACTCCAACCTCTATAACAAGCTCATAGATATTTGCAATTTCTTCAAGCGATTCTTCGTCCATACCCGAAACAATCTTAGTGATGTTTTCCAAACGGTGAACCTTGTCTCCGGGGTTAATTCTTTCAGGAGAATAACCAACCTTAAAATCTGTTCCGCATTTTAAGCCCGATTCCTTCTCTAAAATCGGAACACACACATCCTCTGTCACGCCCGGATAAACCGTCGATTCATAGACTACAATTGAGCCTTTTGAAAGATTCCTTCCTAAAATTGTGCTTGCGCCGATAACGGGCGAAAGGTCAGGGGTCTTGTCCTGATTTATAGGTGTCGGCACGGCAACAATGTGAAACTTTGCATCCTTTAATTTTTTCTCGTCAGAAGTAAAATCAATCGTTGTTTTTTTAATGGCCTCGTCTCCAACTTCAAGAGTCGGATCAATTCCTGATTTATATGTTTCTATTTTTTCTCTGTTAATGTCAAAGCCTATAACATCCACTTTTTTTGCAAAGGCAACAGCTATCGGCATTCCCACATAACCAAGTCCGACAAGCGAAATTTTTTCTTCGCGTCTTAAAATTTTTTCATATAAACTCATAATATTACTCTGTTTCCCCCCAATCAGTGACAAACACCCAATCAATCATATCTCCGTCATTAACAACGAGCTTACCTGCTCCTTCATTCGGCATTTCGTCATTTACATAAAATGTCCATCCGCTTTGAGGTCCTCTGTCAAATTCATAAATGTTGTTGATTGCTTTAACATATT
Source organism: Clostridia bacterium (assembly GCA_045576235.1). Lineage (GTDB taxonomy): Bacteria > Bacillota > Clostridia > UBA1381 > UBA9506 > SIG437. The sequence goes on along the minus strand of JAZNGA010000011.1, from coordinate 14,985 downwards.
CTGCATCGCCTTTTCCCGATGTCTCCATATGGATTTTATTTTCCCTCATCAGTCTTTTTAAAATCTCCAAAACAGTTTCATTTTCTTCCAGTTCGACAACGGTCAAATCTAAAATCAACTCGTCTTCACCACGCACAGCAACAGAAAAATATGCTCTTTTGATAATCTCAGCCTCCGCCGTGGCACTTTCTATGTTTTTTTCACCGTTTTCTGCAGGCTTTGCACATCCCGAAAAAATCAGGCACAAAACAACTATAGCAAATAAAAATCTTTTCATATTTTCTCCCTCCGTTTTTTCTATTCTTTTATCATATCATAAATTGCAGATAAGTCAATAATGCTTATTCCCAAATCCTGCGCTTTTTTAAGTTTACTTCCTGTCTTTTCGCCTGCGACAAGGTAATCGGCATTTTTAGACACTGCACTTAAAACTTTTCCGCCGTTTTTTTCAATCATATCAGAGATTTCATCTCTTGACAATTCATCAAATTTCCCAGTTATCACAAAGCTTTTTCCCTTAAGTCTTTCAGACGCTGCTTTTTCCTTTTCATGAGTCATTTTAACGCCGGCTTCTTTGAGTCTTGCGACCATTTTAAGATTTCTCTCATTTTTAAAGAAATCATAAACGCTTGCTGCCATTTTTTCACCAATATCATAAATTTCTGCCATATCAGAAATTTCAAGGCGCATTATCTCATCAAGGCTTAAGAATTTTTCAGCTAAGACCTGCGATGCTCTTTTTCCATTGAGCCTGATTCCGAAGGCGAAAAGCAGTTTAGAAAGTCCTCTGTCTTTTGATGCACAAATTGCCTCAAGGAGATTTTCCGCGCTTTTTTCACCCATCTTGTCCATCTGCGCTATATCTTCTTTTTTGAGAAAATATAAATCAGCGCAAGATGATATGAGCTTTCTTTCAAGCATCTGTTCAACTATTGCAGGTCCTAAACCTTCAATGTCCATAGCATCTCTTGATGCAAAATGAATTATCTGCCGTGCAAGCTGCGCAGGACAGCTGTCTCCCGTGCAGCGATGCGCCGCCTCTCCATCTTCCCTTTTAAGCGGGGCTCCGCACTCGGGGCAGAAAGCAGGCATTAAAAATTTTCTTTCGTCACCGGTTCTGTCTTTAATTTCAGCTCCAACGATTTCAGGGATAATGTCACCTGCTTTTCTGACATAAACATTATCACCAATCAAAATTCCCTTTTCTTCTATGAAATCAATGTTATGAAGCGTCGCACGGCTGACTGTTGACCCTGCGACTCGGACAGGCTCCAAAACAGCATTAGGAGTTATCACTCCCGTTCTTCCCACCTGAATAACGATGTCTAAAAGTCTCGTTTTTTTCGTCTCAGCAGGAAATTTATATGCTATAGCCCATCTTGGACATTTGCTTGTCGAGCCGAGCTTTTCCCTTTGCAAAAGGTCATTGATTTTAATGACTGCACCGTCAATGTCAAATTTCAGTTCTTCTCGCTCTCTGCCAATTTCTAAAACTCTGTCAAATGCCTTTTCTATGTTTTCATAGACTTCGTTTTTTGGCACAACCTTAAAACCCTGTTCTCTTAAATACATAAGTCCTTCGTGGTGAGTTTTAAAGCTCTTTCCTTCGACTGACTGAATGTTAAAAATGTAAATATCGAGCTTTCTCTCGTTTGCAACAGAAGAATCGAGCTGGCGAAGGCTTCCTGCCGCCGCGTTTCTTGCATTGGCAAAAAGTGGCTCGCCCGCATTTTCTCTCTCATTATTTAACTTTTCAAAATCTTCTTTACCGATAAAGACTTCGCCGCGGACTTCCAATTTAGGAAGAGAATCTTTAAGTCTTAACGGAATTGATTTAATTGTTCTTAAATTTTGAGTCACATCTTCTCCGACATTTCCGTCTCCTCTTGTTGAACCCCTGACTAAAACTCCATTTTCATATTCGAGAGAAACAGAAAGACCGTCTATTTTATATTCTACGACATATTCATAGCTTTCAGAAATCGCACCTTTAACGCGTTCATCAAAATCTGAAATCTCCTCTTTGGAAAACGCGTCATTTAAGCTCTGCATCGGAACGGCGTGCTCAACACTTTCAAAGCCCTTTAACACCTCTCCGCCAACGCGGGAAGTCGGTGACAAAGGGTCTTTATGTTCAGGATATTTTTCTTCCAAAGCACTTAATTCCCTAAGTGCCATATCATATTCATAATCAGAAATGACAGGCTCGTCCAGAACATAATATTGATGTGCATAGAAATTCAGTTTTTCCGTTAATTCTTTTAATCTTTCAATGCTCATAATTAAATTCCTTTAACAAAAAACGCGGCAACATACGCCGCGTCATAATTTTTTTATTCTTCATTCTTGGGATTAACTATGTCTCTCCAATCAATATCGCCACGCTCTAAGCCTTTGATTAAAACCTCTGCCGTTGCAACATTTGTTGCAAGCGGAACATTATGTACATCACAAAGCCTGAAAAGTGCTGAAACATCAGGCTCGTGGGGCTGTGCTGTCAGCGGGTCGCGAAAGAACAGAACAAGGTCAATTTCATTATAAGCTATTCTTGCGCCAATTTGCTGGTCACCACCCTGAGGACCTGATAAAAATCTATGGATTGTGAGCCCCGTTGCTTCGGAGACGAGACTGCCTGTTGTTCCTGTCGCACATAACATATGCTTTTCTAAAATGCCTTTATAGGCAATGCAAAACTGTATCATAAGTTCTTTTTTCTTGTCGTGTGCTATGAGTGCTATGTTCAATGCAATCTCCTCCAATTCATAATCTTCTGCAGCATCACAAAATATAATACCACAACATTATTTTACCATATAACAAATAAAAAGTCCATAGTTTTATTACATTTTTTAATATTTTATTTTAAATCATTAACCACATTATCATTCTGCAAGCTCAAGCACATCATCCTCATAGCTTTCGCCTTCCCTCTCAACATTTGTGTAGCTGTTTGGAACATCACCAACTATGATGGTCCGCACGACAGGCACAGTTGTTTTAACATAGATGTTAGTGTCTGCTCCCGGAACCAAGAGCGAAACTGTTGTTGAAACATTTAAATCTATCGACAGCTTTGTCTGATTAATTCCGGCATCTTCAAATTTGCTGATAAAATCCACTTCAGAAATTCCATCAGGCATAAATTCCAGAGAAACCATCGGTCCCACGCCCGCTAAAATATCTGTTCCCAAAAATGCACCGAGCGGAATTTGAATCTCTGCCGTGTCAAGTTCTGATATGTAGTTTTGAGTTTCCATTATAATTTTTGATTTTAAAATGTTTATTCCCTCTAAATTTGACTCTGCTGCTATGACCGTGCCGTCTTCTGCTCTTTTAATCTCAATAACATCGCTATAGCTTACACCGTTTTCCGTGAACAGTTTTATAATTGCAGAGTTTATTGCCTGTTGAGCAATGCGATGCGCCTTGAATTTCGCATTGTTTATAATAACAGGTCTCACTATTTCCAAAAAATATATTCCCGAATATATGATAATGACAGATGATATTAAAACAACAAGCAAAAGAGAGAATCTTTTTTTTGATTGCCTGCTTTTTCTTATGTATATTATTTTTTCCTTGCCAAGCCTCATTTTATACCTCACTAAAAACATATCTCCACTTTTACAGTTTATGCTTTTAAGTTTCTATTCTTCACTTTTTTAATCAGGTTTTAAGAGAAAAATAAAACGACCATCAAAAATCCAGACCAAAATCTGACTTTTGATGATCGGTTCTCTTAATTTAAATTGCTCCTTTAATTGCGTCTTTCTCTTATCGTGCAGATAAAGTAGTTTCCAAACACCTTTTCCACCCTAACCCTGAGATTCATACCATAGTGTTCTTCTATAGCCTCAACAAGTCTCTTAAGATTTTTCTGATATCCGCAAACGACCTTGATGTCTCTGTCTGTTAAAGACAGGTAAAGCCTGTCTTTATATTTTTGAATCCCATATTGCTCCAGCAGACTATACCAATATGGCGAATATCCCATCCAGCCTGTATAAACATTGGAAATTATGTTTTCTGCCAAAGGCTCAGGTCTTTTAAATGACAAAAAAGCCTCGCTTTTCACCGCACTGATAGGTACATATTTATATGCACCGTCATTTTTGATATATTCAATGCAGTTTTTAGCATCGTCATTCATTTTCTGCTCAGGAACCATATAGTTACACAAACCTATTACATATACTAAAGTGACAACAGCCGCCGTCGCGCGTGCAACAAACTGCTTTTTGGGGAAAATGGCAATTTTATCTCTCAGATAAATCTCAATTATCTGCATATAGCCGATAAAAATAATTGGCTTCACAACACGGTCAATACCTCTTTTTCTGATATGTAAATATATGACCGCTCCGCAGACAAAAAGGAGACATAGCAAGATTTCCATTCTGCTCTTTTTAGCAAAAATCAAAAGAACAACTGACACTATGACAAATGTCAAAAGAAAATTAAACATATCACGGCTATCATAAACAGATTGCCAGATTTCACTGATGTTTAAATTATATTTGTCTTTAAAAGAAAAGCTTTCAGAAATAATTTTTATCTTTTCAGTCGGCATAACGGTTTTATCGTTGTAGAAAAACCAATCACATAATTGAACATCATTTTCTGATATGCCATTGGCATCAAAATAATCTGCATGCAGATTGTATGATAGCTTTCCACCATCTGTTGCTATGCCTCTATATTTATTGAATTCTAAATAATCCGTTCCCTCAAACAGCTTTTCTCTGTAGCTCTCCTGCGACATTTTCAGAAACTGATAAGTCCCCGTAAAAATTATTGCCAGAACCAGAATTGCAGAAATAGTCATTCTCTTATGCTTTACGGCAAAGAAACAAATGGGAACAAACAGCATTAACACAGCAATAAACACGCTGCTTCTTCTGAAGGAAAAGCCAATGAAAATCAAAACAAACGAAAAAATGAAATATTTAATTGAGCTCTTATCTAATTTTTTTACATTGCTTAAAACAAGCGCAACACCTGCCGCACTGCAGACAAATGCAACAACAGTGAAGGTGATGCCAAAGATCATATAAATCTGGGAAAAAGAAATGAGCAAAACGAAAAGAGCTTTAGCTTTACCGTCATATTTCTTTATGTTATAGAAAAACACCCCAAAACCAAAAGTCATAGCTGCAAGCAACGAGATAAAATAGACATTAAGTGTCGGAAAAGCAAGCGCCATAAAACGCAAGAAATATCCAAGAATATAGGATATGAAAACCAAATATTCACTATGGATATTATATGATGCACTATGCACCATATTAGCAAGAACCAAATCATCTCTGCCTATGTCATAAGACGGTTTGAAAACAAGCACAGTGACAAGACTTATAATAACAGGCAAATAAATGTAATAATAATTTTTTAAAAAAATCCAAATCTTTTTCATAATCACAATTACCCCCTATGTTTAAAACCTTAAATACCAATTTAATTAAATAAAATAATTTTTTCCTGTCATTATGGCAACAAAATATGCAACCGATGATAACGCGTGTAATGTCAACATGGAGCACCCAAGTATCGGATATGGTTTCAAGAGCTCCCCTGTATTTTTTCTATCAATTAAATTTTTTATAAAATTAGTCACAGCAACCAGAAACATAAAATATGCTCCAGAATAAACTCCCCAATAGAAATTTCCATGATATGCTCTTTTTCCTGTTTCAACAAACATCATAGCAATGACAAGCTCCACAAAAAACATAACATAGCAGAATTTATCAAATCTGCTCAGCTTTTTTCTGTTTTCAAATGCGACAAGGCAAGGAAACCCAATGCTGCAAATAAGCTTTAAAACCGTGTTTATAAGGCCTTTTTTAACAAATTTCGCCCCCCAAACGAGAGCAATAGAGCTGCTTGGCTCAACGCCCGGCGTTTTTCCAACATACAAAAAAACATATTGAGACAGCATTATCAAAACAGACGGAATAACGACAAGCCCCATAAGGATAATATGTCCTAATGGCTTAGCTTTGAATCCCGACTTAAAGAAGTCAATTATAAGGAAAATCAACAAGCAAAGCGCAAACCCATATAAAAAGCTTGGCTTCACCGAAGTTGATGCAGCAAGCACTAACGCAAGAATTATCCAATAAAAAACATTTATTTTATTCAGATAATTGTTAAATATTTTGCAGAAAAACAACATTGCAAAAACAGAAAAAAGACGCATGCCATAATAAGTGATGTTATGATATGGCTGTGTGACGAGCTGTTGCAAATAAAAATGCGGATAAATAGCAGGAAGATATATACCTGTTAAAATCAGCAATGGCAAAGCAATAAGCGCTGACTCAAAAAAGCTTACTTGCTTCAAAAGCATAGAAACAAGCTTCGCAGTTGCAAGCCATGTAGCAACAATCATCGCTCCTCCCAAAAAAGCAACAGAAATAACACTGCCGGAAACTCTTATCAGTACTCTTATAATGCTGTATAATAATGAATATCCGCGTCCTCCTATTGCAAACTTAATATGAGCCTGAAGATCTGTCAGTCTGTTTCCATCGTCCTTTAAAATCTGAAAACAAAAGATGTGCACAAATAAGGCAAACATAACTATTCCTATCAAAGAAAGAATGGTTATGTTAATGATGTGCTTCTTTTTTTTCGTAAGCGACACTATTTTACACTCCTTCATTATCAACTCATTTTAAAACAACATCTGCACCATTATATCAACTCCGTCAGATTTTGTCAAGAGAAACAGAGTTTACAAAGCGTCAGGAATCTTTCTTTTACTTCTTCTGATAAAACGGTTTTTTAGCTTCAACAACAAAAAACTGTCTCACATCAAAGTGAGACAGTTCTCTTTTAATTAATTATTTATTAAACAACGCCAAACGCCATCATAGCATTTGCAACCTTAATGAAGCCTGCAATGTTAGCGCCTGCAACGAGGTCATAGCCAAGACCATATTCTTCAGCAGCTTCCACAGAAACTCTATGGATGTTAACCATGATATCCTTTAATTTCTCATCAACCTCTTCTGCTGTCCAGCTATATCTCATTGAGTTCTGTGCCATTTCAAGCGCCGAAACAGCAACACCGCCTGCATTAACAGCTTTAGACGGACCAACAATCAAGCCTTTTTCTCTCAAATAAGTCATAGCCTCGTTTGTTGTCGGCATATTTGCAACTTCAATGTAATATTTCGTGCCGTTAGCAACAATCTTTTCGGCTTCTGCCATATTAATTTCATTCTGAGTTGCACAAGGCATACAAATGTCAACCTTAACTCCCCAAGGTTTTTCACCTGCATGGAATTCACAACCGAATTTTTCAGCATAATCCTGCGCTCTGTCGCGACCTGATGCTCTCATCTCGAGCATGAAGTCAAATTTTTCTTTAGTTGTCACACCGTCAGCATCATAGACATATCCATCAGGACCTGAAATCGTCACAACTTTACCACCAAGCTCAGCAACCTTCTGGCAAACACCCCACGCAACATTACCAAAGCCTGAAACTGCAACAGTTTTACCTATAATAGAATCACCAAGATGTGTTAAAACTTCGTTTGCATAATATGTAGCACCGAATCCTGTTGCTTCAGGTCTGACTAATGAGCCGCCATATTCTATGCCCTTTCCTGTTAAAACTCCGTTTTCCCAGCAGCCCTTGATTCTCTTATATTGACCAAAAAGATATCCGATTTCTCTTCCGCCAACACCGATGTCGCCTGCAGGAACATCGACATCAGGACCAATGTATCTGTAGAGCTCTGTCATAAACGCCTGACAGAATCTCATAATTTCTCCGTCACTCTTTCCTCTCGGGTCAAAGTCTGAACCACCCTTACCGCCGCCTATCGGAAGGCCTGTGAGGCTGTTTTTAAATGTCTGCTCAAAACCTAAGAATTTAATGATTCCGGGATAAACTGTGGGATGGAATCTGAGGCCGCCCTTATAAGGTCCGATTGCTCCATTAAACTGAACACGATAACCTCTGTTAACCTGCGGTTTTCCGTTGTCATCTACCCATGCAACACGGAAAGAAATCATTCTGTCAGGTTCAACAATTCTTTCAATTATTCCGTTTTTTTCAAATTCAGGTCTCTTTTCAACGATTGGCTCAATTGAACAGAACACTTCCTGAACTGCCTGATGAAACTCTGTTTCACCGGGATTTCTGCTGATTACTGTTTGCATTACTTTTTGCAAATATGGATTTTTAAGCTCCATAAATTACACTCCCCCTAAAAAAATTAATAACTATGTGGTCTATTATATCAAAAAATGAAACTGATTGCAAGAAAAATTTCATTTTTTTAATTTGGAAAAACATACAAAATTTTTTTGATAATAATAAAAATTTTTAAACTACATGCTCAAAATTTCCAAAAGTTCCAAAAAAGATGAGTCCATTGTCTTTTTCATTTCCAAGCCTTCGTAAATGTCATAATCCACCATATTATTATCCTTCATGGCAACGATTCTGTTGCCTAACCCCTCAGCCAAAAGCTTAACAGCGTGTGCTCCCATTCGGCTCGCGATTATTCTGTCGTTAACAGTCGGACTGCCGCCCCTTTGAATATAGCCTAAAATTGTTGCTCTTGTTGCAATTCCCGTTTCCTTTTCAATTCTTGCCGCTATGTCAACAGAATTACCGACGCCTTCTGCAACAACGAAAAGATTATGCTCTTTTCCGCGAACGCGGCCTTTTTCGATGGGTTTTATAATGTCTTCATAGAAATCATATTCCTGCTCAGGAACAATAGCCGCCTCAGCACCACATGCCATTGCAACATATGCCGCGATATAGCCCGCTCCTCTGCCCATAACCTCAATTATTGAGCATCTCTCGTGAGAGCGCGCAGTGTCCCTGATTTTATCTATCGCATCTTTAACTGTGTTCAAAGCTGTGTCAAAACCAATTGAATAGTCGGAGCAACCGATGTCATTATCAATAGTTGCAGGAACTCCGACTGTTGGAAGCCCATTAAGGCTCAAATCACGCGCCCCTCTGAATGAACCGTCGCCGCCAATGACAACCATTCCATCTATCCCGAGTGCCTTGGCAATGTTAACTGCTTTTTTAACACTTTCTTCCTCTTTAAATTCAGGACATCTCGCTGTCTGCAACACTGTTCCGCCTCTGTGAAGAATGTCAGAAACAGACCTTTCTGTCAGTTCTACATAGTCGCATGCCAAAAGACCTCGATAACCTTTTTTAAATCCAACAACCTGAATGCCCTGATTTATAGCAAATCTCGTCACCGCGCGGACAGCCGCATTCATGCCCGGGGCATCTCCACCACTTGTTAAAACACCTATTTTTCTCATAAAAGTCATCTCCAGTCTATGTTAAATATTATTCCTTTATTTATTATATTATAAATAAAAAATGCATTATTTTCAATATGATAGTTAATTTTTATTAATTAATTAGCAGAAAATTATAAACTCTGAAAACATCAAAGCCGGAAACGAACACCCTCGTCTCCGGCTTTTTCATGTTTTTGTGATTATCTGTAGAGCGGATATTTAGAGCAAAGGGCTGCGACGCGTTTTCTGACCTCGTCTTTGTTTGCTTCAAAATTGCTTAATGTAAGATAAATGAGCTCTGCAATTTCCTTCATGTCGTCCTCATTCATTCCGCGTGTTGTTGAAGCAGGAGTTCCAATTCTGATTCCACTCGTTATGAACGGGCTCGCTGTTTCAAAAGGAATTGAATTTTTGTTAACAGTTATTCTCACTTCGTCAAGCATATGCTCTGCTTCTTTTCCTGTGACGCCCATCGAGGTCAAGTCAATTAACATAAGGTGGTTATCAGTTCCGCCTGATATAACATCAAAGCCTTTAGCCATAAGACCTTCAGCTAAAGCCTTGGCATTTTTAACAACCTGAGCCTGATATGCTTTAAATTCAGGAGAAAGCGCTTCTTTAAAGCACACAGCTTTAGCTGCAATCACATGCATCAAAGGACCGCCCTGAATTCCCGGGAAAAGCGCTTTATTTATGAGCTTTGCGTGCTCTTCCTTGCAGAGAATCAAGCCGCCTCTGGGACCTCTTAATGTTTTATGGGTTGTTGTTGTGACAAAATCAGCGTAAGGAACAGGGTTCGGGTGCTCTCCGGCAGCAACAAGACCTGCAATGTGAGCCATATCGACCATAAAATATGCTCCAACCTCTTTTGCAATTTCTGCAAATTTAGCAAAATCGATTGTGCGCGGATATGCGCTTGCGCCCGCCAAAATCATCTTTGGCTTGCATTCTAAAGCTAATTTCCTGATTTCATCATAATCTATTGTTTTTGTTTCTTTTGTGACACCATATGGAACGATATTATAATATTTTCCCGAAATGTTAACGGGACTGCCATGGCTTAAGTGTCCGCCGTGAGCTAAGTTCATGCTCAAAACTGTGTCCCCTGGATTTAAAACCGCAAAGAAAACAGCCATATTAGCCTGAGCTCCTGAATGTGGCTGAACATTAGCGTGCTCCGCACCGAAAAGCTCTTTTGCTCTCTCTATTGCAAGAGTCTCAACAACATCAACATGTTCGCAACCGCCATAATAGCGCTTACCCGGATAGCCCTCTGCATATTTATTTGTCAGCGGTGAACCCATCGCCGCCATAACAGCAGGAGACACAACATTCTCCGATGCTATTAATTCAATGTTGTTGTTAAGTCTGTCAATTTCCTGATTCATCGCGCTCGCAATCTCAGGATCAACTTTTACTATGTCCTCAAATGAAAACACTAAAAACACTCCTTTATATTTTGTTAATTATTTTTTTCTCTTTTTCTTATTTTTCTTAATTGCTTTTGCTTTTTCGATAGCCGCAATGTCTTTCACAACAGGCTTATTCAGCAAAATTCCAGTGCAGACAGCTAAAACCACGAAGTAAACAAGCATTAAAATGTAAACTGTGATTACTGCAAAGTTCTTTGAATATAAATTCAACTTAGACAAGTAAATCAAAGCGCTAGAGGCAAAAACAAAGACACCGACCACACTATAGTTTTTAAGTTTCAGGTTTTTTTTCTTGCCTAAAACAAAGAGCAAAACCGCAGAAAGCGCTCCTAAAATTCCAAGAACAAGAATCACTATGTATGCAATTTCTGAATAGATGCTTTTAATTGAGCTGTTTACATAAAGCATTAAAAGCGCACCGAAAAGAAGCACGCCGAAATTAAGCACCAGTCTGTTTGAAAGTTGTTCTTTTCTTTCTTTAGTCATTTCTATAATTCATTCCTTTCAAAATTATTTACTTCATCTCATCGTATTCATACATAACAACAGACAACACTGCTTGTCCCGCTGTTTCTGTGCGGAGAATTCTGTTCCCCAGCGTGACTGTTTTTGCGCCTAACGATTTTAAAAATTCAACTTCAAAGGGAGCAAAGCCGCCCTCAGGTCCGATAAAAATTCCGACTGAAGAAACATCCTTGTTTTCAGAAAGAACCTCTTTAAGCGAAACTTCCTTTTCCCCTTCATAGGCAACAACAACAAGGTCAAGACATTTAATCAGGCCAACAGTTTCGTCGAGTGAATAAATGTCATAGACAAAGGGAATCGCCCCGCGGGCACATTGTTTAACAGATTCAGCGGCAATTTTTCTCCATCTTTCAAGCTTTTTTTCCGCCGCATCAGCTGAATCAACTTTAACAACTGTCCGCTCCGTCACAACAGGGCATATTGAATCTATTCCAAGCTCCGTGCATTTTTCTATGATATATTCCATTTTAGGATTTTTGGGAACACTCTGAAAAAGAGTGACCTTAAGCTCCGGCTCAGCTATACACGGTTTTTTCTCAACAATATCAAGCGTCAGAGCATCGCTTTCAATCTTTGAAAGGCGCGCCACATAGTCATAGCCTTCCCCATCGCACAAAATCAGGATGCTTTGCGTCTGTAAACGCAAAACCTTTGTGATGTGTTTAACATCTGTGCCATATATCTTTGCAATGGAGCCGCATATGTTTGAACTGTCAACAAAAAATTTAGGCATAGCATCACCTTAAAAAGCATAATAATCATATATATTATATCATTTTTTACAGGCTTTTGTCAATCGAAATCAGAACTTTTATGTTTTTTTGTGTGTAAACTACAAATTTTGGTGAAAAGCGAGGAGAAAATAGTGAACAGATGAGAGTAGAAAGATAAGAGTACAAAGAAACGACAACTTTCTGTCGAAATTTGTCGTTTCTTTTTGGAAGAGCCGAATGATTTAGATGCCACTGACGACTATTAAAACATCTTTGTTTTTTCAAAAATCTTGACAAGAATTAACCCTATGATAAGACCTGCAATACCCTGTAATGCGTTTGCAGGAATATTTACAACAGATGGCATAAATCCATACATAAATCCCTCGAATATGAAGTATCCAAGTATCATTTCAATCTCAGCCAAAGCACCGCCGATAATTCTTGAAGGTGTGTTACCAAGCTTATTATACAGACCCTTGAAGCAGGAATGTGCAATAATAGCCATAATACCTTTAATAACAAATGTTGCAGGAGCATACACAATATATCAGAAAAATATGTCTGCAAGAGCAGAACCAATACCTGCAGCCGCAAATCCGTACGCTGGTGATAAAAGCCATCCTGAAAGAAGTACAACGCAGTCACCTAAATTCAAATACCCTTTAAGCGGTGATGGTATTTTGATAATTATTGTTGCGACACAGCAGAGAGCCGCAAGTAAGGATGCCATAACTATTTTTTGAGTTTTTCATTTCGCTTTCCTCTTTTCGTTTTTACAATATATCAATGTGCTCACCATTTAATGCCTTGTTCATGCTTCTGACTGCACAAAACTTACCGCACATAGAACAACTTTCCTCAATTTCAGGTTTCCTGTCATCACGAATTTTCTTTGCAGTTTCAGGATCTATGGAGCATTCCCACTGCTTTTCCCAATCAAAGCTTCTTCTTGCATCTGCCATTGCATCATCAATATCCCTTGCGTGAGGAATCTTTTTTGCAATGTCGGCTGCATGTGCCGCAATTTTTGATGCTATAATTCCTTGTTTTACATCATCTACATTTGGTAGAGCAAGGTGTTCTGCAGGAGTTACATAGCAAAGGAATGCTGCACCTGCTGATCCTGCTATCGCTCCGCCGATTGCAGAAGTTATATGGTCATAGCCGGGAGCAATGTCAGTAACAATCGGTCCTAACACATAGAATGGTGCGCCCATACAGATTGTCTGCTGAAGCTTCATATTTGCTTCAATCTGATCAAGAGGCATATGTCCCGGACCTTCTATCATAACCTGAACATCCTTTTCCCACGCACGTTTTGTAAGCTCGCCAAGTCTTACGAGTTCCTCTATCTGACAAACATCACTTGCATCTGCAAGACATCCGGGTCGGCAAGCATCTCCAAGAGAAATGGTAACATCATATTCACGGCAGATGTCGAGTATCTCATCGTAATATGCATAGAACGGATTTTCTTCACCTGTCATACTCATCCACGCAAATACAAGTGAACCACCACGGGACACAATATTCATTTTTCTTTTATGATTTTTTATCTGTTCAATTGTTTTTCTTGTAATACCGCAATGAATGGTTACAAAGTCAACGCCATCCTCGGCATGAAGTCTTATAATATCAATAAAATCCTTTGCAGTAAGTGTTTCTAAATCTCTTTGATAATGTATAACACTGTCATAAACCGGAACAGTACCAATCATCGCAGGACATTCGCTTATAAGCTTCCTTCGGAATGGTTGAGTGTTTCCATGTGATGATAAATCCATAATAGCATCTGCACCAAGCTTTATTGATGCTTGTACTTTTTCCATTTCAATATCATAATCTTTACAATCTCTCGAAACACCTAAGTTTACATTGATTTTTGTTTTAAGCATTGAACCTATTCCTTTTGGTTCTATACCTTTATGCAGTTTGTTTCCGCAAATTACAACCTGTCCTTTTGCTACAAGCTCTCTTATGTCTTCCGGCTTTTTGTGTTCATACACTGCAACGGTTTTCATTTGCTCAGTAATAATACCATTCCTTGCAGCTTCCATTTGCGTCCTATACATTTTTGCCTCTTTCTGCCGTGATTTATCGGCTGTTTATTAACTTAATAACAAACCTTACCAAACAAAAAAAAGGAAGCTACCGATCTGGTAGCTTCCTAAAGATTCTCCGTTCCTCCTAACACTATGTATCAGGCATCCCTACGTTGGCATTATCCAAATCAGGTTCTCGGTCGAAGGTCTCACCTTCCTCTCAGCATGTAATACAAGCTCCCGTTTATTAAGTTTAGAAGAATTATATCACATTTTAAGAAACTTTTCAATAGTTTAAGATAAATTATTTTTTGCAATATAAAAACCGAATGATAAAGAAAATGTCATCTAAATCATTCTGTTTTGCGGAGCAAAACTTCCTTTTCTTTTCTCTATTCTCTCTTATCTATTCTCTGGAAACGACAATTTTAGAGAAGAGTGGAGAGGAAAAAGTGAAAAGATAATAGTACAAAAAGAAACGACAATCTTCTGTCGAAAATTGTCGTTTCTTTTTGCAAGAGCAGAACCAAAGAGATATTTATTTTTATAATGATTTGACAACTCCGTTGTCATGAATTGGTTTCACCATGAATTGTTGCTATCGCAACATGAATTGAATTGCCTTTTAATCCACCGATAGATGCAACTCATGAGCCGTTAGGCTCAATTCATGAAATCGCAGATTTCAATTCGTGCAGACAGGCAATTCATTGAAAAAGCGACTTGTCGAAACAAGTCGCTTTTTTTGACTCCACTTCCCAGATTTGAACCATGGACCAATTAATACTTTATACTTTAAAACAATTTATATAATTACAACACATCTATAACTTTGCTTTTTCTTTGTTTGGTACTATATAAGCATAGCACTAAATTACTTTATTGTAGTTTAGCAAGCTATGCTTATTTTTGTTATAATGGGGAGGTAATGGACTGACGGTTCTTTGTGTGAACTTGGCGTTCGGGCTGTAAACTGTC
>JAZNGA010000010.1:0-25930 GCA_045576235.1 Clostridia bacterium | reverse complement strand
GAGCCAGGATCAAACTCTTTATTAAATGGTATATATATCAGTGAGTTCCCTCACCGTACATATCTAAAAGTTTAATTAAGCTCATTTTGTCCACTTGACGCTTATTGTCTTGTTTTCCAAAATTACTCTAAGTGAATTGTTATTCATAGAGCCTGCACTGTTCAATTTTCAAGTTCCAAGTCCGCTCCCCTTTCGAGGCGACTTTGTTATTATACTGTTTTTCTACAATTATTTCAAGTTTTAAAATTGTTATTTTAAGCTATTACTTTAATTTATCTATATGTTTACTTCTATTTTCTTATTTTATTTAATAATATCTCCGTTTTTCTCAATTTTCATTTTTATCTCGTTTGCCATATATAATGAGCCGACTGCAAAGATTATGCTATCTTCATTCCATAGCGAAAAAGCCTTCTCTAAAGCCTCGCCCACATTTTTAGTTATGTGTTTTTCACAGGCAATATGCTCTGCTCTTTCCATCAGATTTTCTGCTGTTTCTCTCCGTGGATTTTCAAGAGTTGTTGTTATCAGCACATCAACAGTTCTATTCAGTTCGTTTATGCATTTATCATATTCTTTGTCGCTCACCATTCCCAGAATCACTATTATTTTCTTGTTCTCTGCCAGCATCCTGACATTTCTGACAAAGACTTTCATTCCGTCAATGTTGTGAGCACCATCAAAAATCAGGCATGGCTTTTCACACATTTTTTCCATTCGCGCAGGCCAGACAGTCTGCTTTATTCCTTCTTTTATCATTTCATCGACGCCTTTAAAGCCTTGCCTTGCAAGTTCTTTTAAAACCGCTATTGCAACTGCGGCATTATAAACCTGATGCTTTCCACACAGTTTTGTTTGGGCATCGCAAATTCCACAGGCGTCAAAAACTGCCCCGTCCAAATCTATTTTTTTAATTGTGATTTTTTCCTTATCACATTCTATCAGGCGGGCATTTCTCTTTGCTGAGATTTCCTTAATTACCTCCATCGTCTCATTATCTTGATACGGGTAACAGACAACAGGTCTTCCTTCTTTTATTATTCCGCATTTTTCAAAGGCGATTTCTGCAAGGCTTTCTCCAAGGAATTGCATATGGTCATATCCAACTGAACATATCGCAGACACAAGCGGCGCTTCTATCACATTTGTTGCATCAAATCGACCGCCTAATCCAACCTCAAGGATAACAATATCGCATTTCTTCCTATAAAAATATAGAAAAGCAGCTGCTGTTATCACTTCAAACTCTGTCGGATGAGGATTTCCTTCATCTACCAATTCATCAATTGCAGCCTTAACCTCTGTCATAATCTGAGCAAGGTCATCATCTGAGATGTTTTCACCATTTATCTTTATGCGTTCATTAAATTCATAAATAAAAGGCGATGTGAAAAGTCCCGTCTTATATCCCGCTTTAAAAAGCACCGTGGCAATGTAGGAAGAGGTGGAGCCTTTTCCGTTTGTTCCTGCAACATGGACAAACTTCAGATTTTTTTCAGGGTTTTTAAGCTGTCTGCAAAGTCTGCTTATTCCGTCCAAACCATGTTTTTCCCCAAATTTCTTTGTTGTTGTGATATATTTTAATGCTTCTTCATATTTCAATTCATAACATCCCTTTTACCGTATAATATATATAGTATATAACAACCGCAATTTAATGTCAAATTTTGCTTTACTTATAAGATGAAATAAGTTATAATTATATTTAACCATTAATGAAAAGAGGTTATTTTTTTGACAGATAAAATCAAGTCATTTAAGGAATATATAAACGGAAAGGAAATCACCGTTATCGGAATCGGAATCAGCAACACTCCTTTAATCCGTTTTCTGTTAAAGCACGGCGCTATCGTTACGGCGTGCGACAAAAAAACCAAGGCTGAACTTGGAGAAATTGCAGACGAGCTGATTTCACTCGGCGTCACACTAAATCTCGGGCAGGATTATTTGAAAAACATAGCTGCTGACATTGTTTTTAAAACTCCAGGTATGCGCTATGACACTCCTGAGCTTTGCGCCCTTCGCGACAAAGGGACTGTTGTGACATCTGAAATGGAAGAATTCATGAAGATTTGCCCCGCGAAAATTTATGCTGTCACGGGCAGCGATGGAAAAACAACCACAACGACTCTCATTCACACTTTGCTTAAAGAGGAAGGCTATAAATGTCACATAGGCGGCAACATCGGTGCTCCACTCCTTGACAAAATTGATGAAATCAAAGAAAGTGACATTGTTGTTTTAGAGCTGAGCAGCTTTCAGCTGCATACCATAAAGACATCTCCCCATGTTGCAGTTATAACAAATCTTTCGCCAAATCATCTTGACTGGCATAAAGATTACGAAGAATATATTGATGCAAAAAAAAGCATTATGCTTTATCAGGGAAAAAATGACATTTTAGTCACCAATTTGTCAAACAAAGATTCAGAGCCGATTGGAAAAGCGGCTAAAGGCATCTGGAGAGGCTTCTCATCAAAATCAAATGCGTTTGTTTCGTTAGACGGTGACTATATTTGCATAGGCGGCGAAAAATATTTAAACATTTCTGACATTAAAATTCCCGGTCATCATAATGTCGAAAATTATATGGCGGCTTTAGCTGCAACATATCCCATCGTTTCAAAGGAAACTGCGCAAAAAGTTGCAAGGGAATTTGGCGGAGTTCCTCACAGAATTGAGCTCGTGAGGACGCTCGACGGAGTGAGATATTATAACAGCTCGATTGATTCAAGCCCCAACAGAACGATAAACACTTTAAGGGTTTTTTCCGAGCCTGTCATTTTAATTGCAGGCGGAAAAGACAAAGGCATTTCATATGATGAAATCGGGGCTCCGATTTTGGAAAAGGCAAAGTCGCTCATTTTAATCGGCAAAACTGCAGATGCAATTGAAAAGGCAGTTAAAGATGCAGAGAAATTGTCACCGCGCGCAAAACATCTCCCAATCTACCGCAGAGAAACATATGAGGAAGTCGTTGCTTTAGCAAAATCGCTTTCAAAAAGCGGAGATGTCGTTCTTCTTTCAAACGCCAGCACAAGCTTTGATATGTTTAAAAATTTTGAAGAAAGAGGAAACCATTTTAAAAAGCTCGTGAACAGTTTATAATAAAAAACGAAGGGATTAAGACAACAGTTGTCTTAATCCCTTTTGTAAATTTAGTTATTTTGTTCCAAAGATTCTGTCACCTGCATCACCAAGACCGGGGACTATATAGCAGTTTTCATTGAGACCTTCGTCAACATTAGCGCAATAGATTTCAATGTCGGGATGTTCTTTCTTTAAAGCCTCAATTCCTTCAGGCGCCGCTATCAGACAAAGGAATTTGATGTGTTTTCCTCCATAAGACTTAATCTGTCTCACGGCATCAATAGCAGAACCGCCTGTTGCAAGCATCGGGTCAACCACCACGATAAGCCTTTTGTCAATGTCGGGCGGGAGCTTGCAATAATATTCCTGCGGAAGCATCGTTTCTTCATCACGATACATTCCAATATGTCCCACTTTAGCGGAAGGAACAAGTCTTAAAAGACCGTTAACCATTCCAAGACCTGCTCTTAAAATCGGCACTACTGCGAGCTTTTTGCCCTTTATCATTTTCTGAGTTGTTTTCTGGATAGGTGTTTCTATCTCAACATCCTCTAAAGGCAAATCTCTGAGTGCTTCATAACACATAAGCATCGTTATTTCTTCCACCAACTCACGAAATGCTTTGTTTGTTGTGTCTTTTTGTCTTAAAATTGTTGTTTTGTGCTGAATCAGCGGATGGTCAAATACTTTTATGTTGCTCATGATTTTCTCCTTAGATTATTCTTCTTCCTTACCCTTTGAAACTACAAGGTTTGTGATGATTCCGAGAATTAATGCACATGCGATTGTTGTGATTTTAACTGCACCAATCTGAATAGCCATTCCACCGATACCCGTTATGAGAATAATTGATACAACGAAAAGGTTCTTGTTGTTTGAAAGATTAACATTCTGAATCATCTTAAGACCTGACACTGCGATAAATCCATAAAGTGTGATGCAGACACCGCCCATTACGCATGCAGGAATTGTTGCTAAGAATGTCACAAACGGAGCAATGAACGAAGCAATTATTGCAATGATTGCTGTTGTGATGATTGTCACGATTGAAGCATTTTTTGTGATTGCAACACAACCAACAGATTCGCCATATGTAGTATTCGGGCATCCTCCGAAGAAAGCACCCACAATTGAACCAACACCATCACCTAGAAGTGTTCTATGGAGGCCGGGCTCTTCTAAAAGCTCTCTGTCTATGATGCTTGAAAGATTTTTATGGTCTGCAATATGTTCTGCAAAAACAACGAAAGCAACAGGAATATATGCAACTGCAACTGTTGCGATAAACTGACCGTCAATTTCCGAGAAGCCCTTTGCAGCTTTTAAGAATGTGAAATCAGGATACCACTGCATGTTTTCAAAGAGACCGAAGTTAATTATCTGAAGAGTTTCATTTCCTGTTGTTATGCCGATAACCGTGAAGATTGCAGCAACAACATAACCTGCTAAAATACCGATGATGAAAGGAATCAGCTTTAATCCTTTTTTACCATAAACAGAGCTTAAGATTACTCCTAAGATTGTAATCATGGCACAGCCAAAGCCTATCCAGCCCTTTGCTCCCATCATATATACAGAATTTGCCGCATCAAATTCAGCGAACTTCAAAACATCGCCAACAGCATTTCCTGCAAGAGAAAGACCTATGATTGCAACAGTCGGACCGATTACAACAGCCGGCATAAGACGGTTTATCCAGTTTACACCCGCAAATTTAACTACTAAAGCGATTACAACATATACAAGGCCTGCAAAACCAGCACCTAAGATCAGTCCCGCATAGCCTGCTTCAATGGATGCGGCACCTGCAAAAGCGGCAAACATTGAGCCGATGAACGCAAACGAAGAGCCAAGGAAAACAGGGCTTTTAAACTTTGTGAAAAGCTGATAGATAATTGTTCCCACACCTGCACCAAAGAGCGCCGCAGACTGCGACATTCCGTTTCCGATGATTGCCGGAACAGCGATGGTTGCAGCTAAAATAGCCAAAAGCTGCTGAAAAGCAAAAATCAAAATCTGATTGAATTTAGGTTTGTCCTCAACACCATAGATCAGTTTCATTAAAAAATTCCCCCTAATAATTTTGATATTTTCTGATAAAAACTGACTTGTTTTTATCTATGTTAAAATATACATTATTTTCTTAAAAATGTCAATAGTTTTTGTGCAATTTGAAAAAAATATTACTTGAAATTAAAGATATCTAATTGTTGTAATTTTTCGTTTAGTATGTTAGAATGGAAGCATCTGAACTTTTTTAGTTTTTACAATTATTTAAAGGATGAAAAATATGTCACGAAAAAATGAAAAAAACACAAAGGGCAAAATTATCACAGCCGCGTGGGATTTATTTTATGAACAAGGCTACGATAACACAACGGTTGAAGAAATCATCGAAAAATCAGGAACTTCAAAGGGTTCATTTTATCACTATTTTGAAGGAAAGGACGCTCTTTTGGGTTCACTTGCCTACATTTTTGATGAAGAATATGCAAGACTTAAAGAAAGTCTTCCGTCTGACATGTCGAGCTTTGATAAGCTTCTGCACTTAAACCGCGAACTTTTTACAATAATTGAAGACAGAATTGACATTGAGCTTCTCACTAAGCTCTACTCAACTCAGCTCATCACAAAAGGCGAAAAACATCTTCTTGATAATAAAAGGCTTTATTATAAACTGCTCAGGAAAATCGTTTCAGAAGGTCAGGAAAAAGGCGAACTCATTGATACAGTGACCGCAAATGAAATTGTCAAGCTTTATGCTATGTGTGAACGCGCCCTGATTTATGACTGGTGTCTGTGCAACGGGGAATATTCGCTTTGCGCACACGCAAAAACAACCATGCCCATAATTTTATCAGGAATTCGTCTTTAAAATAGTCTTTAAAAAAATACTCATTTTAACAGTATTTAAAGAAAATCACAGGAGACCATAGTATAGAATATAGTCTAAACTTAGTTCTCTATTGATTTTCTTATTTTTTTGTGGTAAAATAGCAAAAGAAAATAAAAAAATATAAAAAAAGGAGATTTTTTAATGGACATTTTTGCATTCGCACTTTACTTTGTAGCTATGATTTTCATAGGACTTTTCTTTTTCATTAAGTCTAAAAGCGTATCTGAAAAAGATTATTTCCTCGGCGGTCGTGCCATGGGCCCTTGGGTAACCGCTATGAGCGCGCAGGCATCAGATATGAGCGCCTGGCTTTTAATGGGCCTCCCCGGAAGCATCCTTGCTTTTGGTTTTGGTCAGGCATGGATTGGCATCGGTCTTGCTATCGGAACAGCAGCAAACTGGATTTTAGTTGCTAAAAGACTCCGTAAATTTTCAAAAGCTGCAAACGATTCAATCACACTTCCGCAATATTTATCAAACCGTTTTGCGTCAAAAAGCCATGCGGTGAGCATAATCTGTGCAACAGTTTTCCTTGTGTGCTTCACAATTTATGTTGCTTCTGCTTTTGTCGCAGGCGCTGATGTTTTCACAACACTTGTTCCTGAGCTCACAAGAACGAACGCAATGCTCATATTTGCGGCAATCGTTGTTGTATATACATTCCTCGGTGGATTCAACGCAGTTTGCTGGACTGACTTTTTCCAGGGGCTTTTAATGCTTGCCGCACTCTTGATTGTTCCGCTTGTTGTAGGATTTGTCAAAGATCTTGACCCCTCTGCTCTTTCAACAATTTACAAAGGACCAAACGGCGAAGAGTTTAAGTTTGTTGCAAACTTCTTCAACGCAAGCTGGCAGGATATTTTATCAGGCTTAGGCTGGGGACTCGGATATTTCGGAATGCCACACATCATCGTAAGATTTATGGCTATCGAAAAGCCTTCAATGGTTAAAAAATCAGCAACAGTTGCAATCATTTGGGTTGTTCTTTCACTTGCAGCAACAATTGTTATCGCATATTTTGGAAGAATGTTCCTCTATGCTGACGGAACAGACCTTTCAGCTAAACTCTTAAGCGAAGGAAAACAGTCGCTCATCTTTGTTGAGCTTGCTCGTGATGTGTTCCCGTCATTCATCGCAGGCCTCTTGCTTGCAGCAATTATTGCAGCTTCAATGTCAACTGCTGACTCACAGCTCCTCGTTGCTGCATCGTCATTTTCTTCTGACCTTTATAAACCAATCGTCAGAAAAAATGCTTCAAACAAAGAAATGCTCTGGGTTAGCCGCATAATTGTTCTTATCATCGCTGTTATTGCTTTCTTTATCGCAAGCAGCAAAGGCAAGGCTGCTCAGGCTATCATGGACCTTGTGTCAAATGCTTGGGGAATTTTTGGTGCCGCTTTCGGCCCCGCAGTTTTACTGTCACTTTTCTGGAAGAGATTTACATATAAAGGTGCAGTTGCCGGCATCATCGTTGGCGCAGTTGTTGACATGCTTTGGCTATGGCTTCCTGTTGCAGGCTCAACGCTCACTGCAATCACGGGAGTTTATGAAATCATCCCTGGTTTCATCATTGGTGCTTTAGCTTGTGTTGTTGTTACCTTAATTGATAAAGCTCCTTCTGATGAGGTTGTGGCAATTTTTGAAAAGGCAACTGATAACTCAATCGACGACTAACCAAAAAAATTAACGCAGTAATCAGTTTTATCTGCTGATTACTGCATTTTTAATTATGAGGTAATTTATGTATAAAACAATTCTCTTCGACTTAGACGGAACGCTCACAGATTCAGGAATAGGCATAACTAACTCTGTCTCCTATGCTTTGAAAAAATTTGGCATAGAGGCTAAATCACGGGAAGAGCTTTTCAGATTTGTCGGTCCTCCGCTCCTTGACGCCTTTTCTGAATTTTATGGTTTTTCAAAAGATGAGAGCGAAAAAGCGCTTGCTTTCTATAGAGAATATTTTTCAGAAAAAGGCATTTTTGAAAACATCGTCTACGATGGTGTGGAGGATATCTTAAAACAACTCAAAGCCATGGATAGAAACATTGTTTTAGCAACAGCCAAGCCCGAGCAATTTGCCATCAGAATTTTAAAGCATTTTGGCTTGTTTGACTATTTTGATTTTATTGCAGGTGCGACAATGGATGAGTCAAGAAACCAAAAAGATGCCGTGATTAAATATGCAATTGACTCCTTCGGCATCAGAGATGCACGGACTGCCGTGATGGTCGGTGACAGATATCACGATATAGAGGGCGCAAAAAAATTTTCAATAGATTCAATCGGCGTGCTCTATGGCTACGGAAGCAAAGACGAGCTGACAGAAGCAGGCGCAACATATATCGCCGAAAATGTTGATGACATTTTAAAATTTGTGTGATGAAAAACAACGGACACAAAAAGAGTGTGTCCGTTATTTTTTATATAAGCAATAATTTCATTGTTTTATCAATTCACTTCTTTAACCATGGCTCTGCCATCAATTGTCTGATAACCAAATTTTTCATAGAGAGAATGGGCGTCGCGGGTTATTAAGACTCCTCTTAAGCCACAATATTCCTTCGACTCTACAATATATGAAACCAAGGTTTTTCCAAGACCACGGTTCTGATATTTTTTGTCGATAACGACATCACAGAGATAATATGTTGTTGCAAAATCTGAAATCACCCTCGCAAAACCAACAAGCTTCTCAATCCAATATTCAGTTTCCGCACACTCCTTTTGGTGAAGTTTTTGCTTATGCAAAAGTGAAGTAGTTCGCTTTGCTCACAGTGAAGTTTTGTTCTTGCGAACAAAGTGAAGTTAAATTTGCCACTGCACCGCAAGGTGCAACTTCACTTACAAAGTAAACTTCACTATCTTTAGATAACTTCACTTGCCGTCAGGCAAACTTAGTTGTGGAATCTGCTCGTTTTAAAAGAACAACAGTTTCGACATGGCTCGTGTTAGGGAACATATCCACAGGCTGAACTTTTTTTGTCTCATATCCTTTTGATTTCAGATATGACAAATCTCGTGCAAGCGTTGCAGGATTGCAGGAGACATAAACGATTTTTTCGGGCGACATTTTTGCAATGCAATCTAAGGTTGTTTCATCGCTCCCCTTTCTTGGCGGGTCAATGAAGATGACATCAGCTTTTTTGCCGCTTTCTGCAAGCTGAGAAGCAATTGTTTCGGCGCTTCCCGCAATAAACTCTGCATTAGTGATTCCGTTTGCTTTCGCATTTTTTTCAGCATCTTTTATTGCCTGCTCGACAATTTCAACGCCGATAACAGATTTAGCATATTTTGCCGCCATAAGTGAAATTGTTCCGATTCCGCAATATAAATCTATCACAGTTTCGTTTCCTTTAAGGTCTGCAAACTCCATCGCTTTATTATATAAAATCTCGGTCTGAACGGGGTTCACCTGAAAAAAGCTGTTTGGTGAAATCTTATAGGTGACTCCGCAAAGTGTGTCTGAAATGTAATCATTTCCGTAAAGAGTTATGTTTTCTTCTCCTAAAACGAGATTATTCTTTTGTTTATTAACATTCAGCATTATGCTTTTAACAGAAAACCCGCTATTTTCCATTGAAATCAGCTTTTCAATCAGCTTTTCTGCTTTCGAAAGCTTCTTGCCGTTTGCAGAAATCACAATCATAGCCTCTTTGCTGCTAAATCCAAAACGGACAAAAACGCGTCTGACGAGACCTTTGTGGGTTTTTTCATCATAGCAGGATATATTGTTTTCCCTCATATGTTCCAAAACGACATTAAAAAAAAGGCTTGCTTCCTTTGGCCCTTGAGCGCACGATTTAAGCTCTTTAATCTCATGTGTCCCACGCTTATAAAAGCCTCCGACAATCCTTTTTTTCTTGTCATAGCCCACGGGAAAAACCATTTTATTACGATATTTACAAGGGTTTTCCATTCCTATTGTATCAAAAAAATCAAATTCCTCTGCTTTCAGCTTTCCAATGCGCTCCAGGCAGCTCAAAACATGCTCTTTTTTAATTTCAAGCTGTCTGCCATATTTCACATGCGCCAAATCGCAACCACCACACTCTGCAGAAGAAATGCAGAACTCCTCTGCCCTGTCAGCAGATGGCTCAATTATTTTTTTAAGCTCTGCCACCGCATAGCTTGATTTCACATTAACAATTTTAATTTCTGCTCTGTCTCCACGAGTTGCTCCGCTCACAAAAACTGCCAAGCCGTCCACTCTGCAAACACCTGCTCCATTTCCCGAATCCGAATCAAAAGTCACTTCTAAAATTTCATTTTTCTTAAGCATTTGTTTTTAACCTTTCGATAAACTCCTTATTATTCATAAGCTCATAAAAATCGCTGATATAGATGTCTGATTCTTTCTTAATTTCCTCCTCAGAGACCACAGCAAGCTTCTCTTTCACACCCACCGTGAAAAAACCATCCTTTCGCGCTGCGCGGAGCCCGTCATATAAGTCCTCAAACACGACACATTCAGAAGGACTCGCGCCAATCTTTTCAGCAGCCTTAAAATATATATCACTTGACCCTTTGCCTTTTTTAACCTCTGCTAAAGTTGTGAATGCATCAAAAAAATCAACAATTCCGTTATTTGCAAGCGCAGGCATGAAAAGCAACTCGTTTGACGCCGTTGCAACAGACATCTTAACTCCGCTTTTTTTTAAAAGCTCTAAAAACTCTTTTACTCCCGGCTTTAAGCCTATTGCAGTCGTATATGCCATAATCGACATTTCATTCCACTCATTTTTTATTTCGTCGAGAGTCTCCGTAAGCGAAAATCTTTCTTTTGTATATATTGCGATTTCGTGAAACCCCATCGTGCTGATTGCTTTAACATAGTCATCAGGAAGAGCAATTCCCCTTCTTCCCAGAAAGTCTTCGTCAATCTGAGGCCAAATGTGCATAGAATCGAGAATTGTTCCGTCTAAATCAAAAATCGCGCCCTTAATTTTTTTCATAGCGCTCCCTCACTTTCATATTTATATTATATCAATCAAAATTTTTGATGTCAAGGCGCATCAGGTGTTGAATAAAGTTTACAAATGTGTTAGAATATATCTGAAATCAAAACACAAGGAGAAAAAAATGAAAATATATAAAGGAATAGCTGAACTGATTGGTAAAACACCAATTATTGAACTGTCAAACATCGAAAGGCTTGAGGGGCTAAAAGGCAAGCTCTTAGCAAAGCTCGAAAGCTTCAATCCCGCCGGAAGCTCAAAAGACAGAGTTGCTCTTTCAATGATTGAGGAAGCAGAAAAACAGGGAATCTTGAATGAAGACTCCGTTATAATCGAGCCAACGAGCGGAAACACAGGGATTGGTCTTGCAGCCATAGCCGCTGTCAAGGGCTTGAGAATCATTCTCACAATGCCCGAAACAATGTCTGAAGAAAGAATAAAGCTTTTAAAAGCATATGGCGCCGAAATTGTTCTCACTCCCGGAAAAGATGGTATGAACGGAGCCATTAAAAAAGCCAATGAATTAAAAGAAGAAATTGAAAACAGCTTCATTCCGGGACAATTTGAAAACCCGTCAAACCCACAAATCCACTTTCTCACAACGGGCCCTGAAATCTGGGAAGACACAGAAGGAAACATCGACATTTTTGTCGCAGGAATCGGCACAGGCGGAACAATTTCAGGTGTTGGTAAATTTTTAAAATCCAAAAATCCAAAAATCAAAATTGTTGCTGTTGAGCCTGAAGACTCCCCTGTTCTTTCAGAGGGAAAAAGCGGCGCTCACGGAATTCAGGGCATTGGCGCAGGCTTCATTCCAAAGACGCTTGACACAGATATATATGATGAAATCATAACTGTTGCAACAGAAGATGCAAAAGAAATGGGAAACATAATCGCCAAAACTGAAGGATTGCTTGTCGGCATATCATCAGGCGCTGCAGTCTGGGCTGCTCTTTCTCTTGCCATTCTTCCTGAAAACAAAGGCAAAACAATTCTCGCTCTGCTTCCCGATTCGGGAGAGCGCTATTTGTCAACAGATATGTTCAGGGATTGATTAAGGAGGACATTATGGATTTTACAAAAACGAAAGAAAACTTAGAAAAAAAGGGCTATAAAGTCAGTTGTTTTGAATCTGCGGCAGAGGCTAAAGACTATCTTGCAGGCGAAATTAATAATAAGACAGTCGGAATCGGCGGTTCTGTCACAGTTAAAGACATGGGACTTTATGACAGTCTTTTAAAAAACAACACTGTTTTCTGGCACTGGTTTGCACCCGAGGGAAAAACTCCTGGAGAAATTTTAGATGAGGCAAAAACAGCAGAAATTTACATTTCTTCTGCTAACGGAATTTCCGAAACAGGCGAAATCATCAACATTGACGGAACAGGAAACCGCGTTGCCGCTATCTCCTTCGGTCACGAAAAGGTTTATATCATTGCAGGAAAAAACAAGCTTCAGCCCGATTTTGAAAAAACACTTTTCCGCGCAAGAAACATCGCCGCTCCGCTTAACGCTAAAAGGCTTGAAAGGAACACGCCCTGCGCAGCAAGCGCCGAAAAATGCTACGATTGTTCTTCAAAAGAGCGAATTTGCAAAATTTTTTCTGTTCTTTTCACAAAGCCCGGCGGCGCAGAATATGAAGTCGTTTTAATTAATGAAGATTTGGGATATTGATGTAGCAAATAAGAAAAGATGAGAAAACTCAGCAAAATCAGTTTTCTCATCTTTTTTATATAAGCATAAATTAATGCATACTCTATATTATCTGAAAATACTCCTTCTTTTCTTTTCTTTTTTTGCAAATTCACATACTTTATCTGTGTATTTTCCCAATAGCGATCCATTAACATATTGATAATAGAGGATGCCAGGACCTCTTAAGTTATATTCCATACAAATAATCTCTCCCTGTTCATCTACAGAGAAATCCCATGCGGCAAACTTTACACGCGGATATAGCTGATGGCCCTTTTTCGCCATTTCAACCATTTTGTCATATCCCGGCACTTCAAACCCTTCGAATTTTATCCCTGCAGGATTACATTCTGTTGACAAACCACAGGAATAATAGCCTTTTTTGCGGAGTTTTCCATTTTTATCAACTCCAACAACAACCATTCCTTTACCATCAGCTGAAATTCCATTGTCAGTAAACTCTCCTACTCCACCAACCCTTAGTGCTACCGATATAATATGAACCTCCCCATCAATAAAGATTGTTTTCATTCTACATACATTCACTGATGATTCATTAAGAACCGCTAATTGATGATGTTGCTTTATGACTTCCTGAATCACAAAATTCTTTTTACTGATTTTGAGAGGATCTTTTTCCTTTGTATAAACAAGTTCGACACTTCTTCCAAATCCACTTTCGACAGACGGCTTAAAGACAACTTTGTCATAAGAGGCAGTAAGCTCCTTTGCCTTTTCAGAAGTAATTAGATTATAATCATGGTCATAAAAATATCCTTCAATATTTCTTACAATTGTATGAGGAAATTTCAGTTTTGGCATAAAAATATTAAAATAACTTTTATCTGTTAAAACATACTTGCTATCATAATCGTTAAGATAAATTTCTATTTCTGTGCGGAAAAGATCCTCGGGAACAATTTCAGGATTAAACTCTCCGGTTACTGAATATACGAGTTCATGAGTTTTATAACTATATTTAAACCCATACTTTTTATAAATAGCATCAACTTCCTTTTTTTGTTCTTTTGATAATCTTCTTATTTCTATACCATTATCATAAAGCATCTTAAAATAATGTTTATTATTCTTTTGCACACCAATCTTTCTGCTTATAATATGAATTTTATCTAGAGCATAATCAACAACTTTCTTTATGTCCATAAATATTCCTCCACTAAACTCTTAAATTTTTATTTAAATCTCTTATGTTGCATAATACAAAAACATTCTGATTATCATCTTTTAGACAAAAGACAGCCTTCCGTAATTGCCGCCATGCATCTTTCGTATTCTAAATGTTCAATCTGCATATCATTGCCATTCTGGTCTAAAATTTTAAGCGTTGCACTTATTTCAACAAGACTCCTTGCAAGCTCTTCTGCAGTTTTTCCATAAACATGAATACGCATACAAACGCGCTCTAATGCATTAGTGTCCAAAATTTCATCACCAATGTTAAACATCTCTGTAATGTTTAACACACTTTCCATTTTTTCAACTTCTTCAAGACCTTCAACCTTGGTAATAATTCCCGCTTTAAGAGGAACATAATAGTTACAACAAGGCCATTTAAATCGAGCATTATCTCTGTCACTGACTTTAAAATCTGCCATTTTTCCCGTCAACGCATAATTAATCATCATCTCAAGAGAGTTTAAGCCGTTTTGATGGTCAGTAAAGATATACATCTGTTCCCCGCCAAGTCTGAAACCTGATTCAAAAAACTTAAACTCGCCATCAATATCAAATCCCTGAAGCATTACAACACCATTTTTAAGACCTATTTCAGAGAACATTTTCCTCGCAGCCTTATCAACCTTGTCGATATATATATCAATATGTGATGATGGATACATATGAAAAATCGGAAGGCTTACATATTCCTTTTCAGGACTGTTTACTTTAAACTTCGTAAATCCCATAGAAAGTGAGAATTCACCATCCTGAATTGTATAGTGAATAAAGACTTCTCTTCCTCCGTTAACAAGCTCCTCAACGATTATTTTTTTGTTTTTTGACCATTTGAGAGCTTCTTTATAATGTTTTATAAGCTCCTCTTCATTATAGCAGGCATTCATTCCTCTTGCCCCACTTGAATCGACAGGCTTTACAATAACAGGATATTTAATCTTATCAAGGTCTTCTCTTAAGAACTCTTCTGTAACCTTATATTCTTTTGTTACGGGTACGCCATATTTGCGCGCAAGCTTTTTAAATTCAGCCTTATCAGAAATTATATCCCACTGGTCTCTGTTTGAATAAAAATTGCAACCCGTTCTCTCACTCACTGTAATAGCAGGGCTAATGTTAACCTCTGATGAACCGACAAAAATCCCATCAACCTTTTCTTTTTCAACGACTTCACAAACCTCATCAACATTTTGTGTGTCAATGTTGTAAAAAGCATCCGCGATTTTAGCAATAGGAGTGTTTGCATCGCGTCCCAACGCAACAATGCGGAAACCTTTTTCATCTACATATTTTTTAATACCTTTAACATAAGCACTTCCGCCCATTAAAAGCAGTGTTTTGTTTTTTAAATTCATAATAACACCTTTTAGAACATATTTTTTTCAAATATTTCATCGAGTATTTTCTTTGTATCTTCACCGAAAAGAGGACCATTGGAAAGTTGATGGAAACTAACACTTCCTTTTGCAAAATTCGTTTCCAGCATATATGCATCGCCTTTCTGGTCGATTGCCACATCCCATGAAACCATGCGAAAATATGGTAACATCGGGTGAGCTTTCAGGATAAGTTCTTTGGCTTTATCAAGTCCCACAATTTTATATCCATCAAACACAATTCCATTGTCAGGATGCTTTTTAAAACTTTCTCCACTTAATCTGTAAGCAGTGTCTTTAAGGGTGCCATCATCTTCAAGTCCGCAGAATATACCACCTTGCGATGCATTATCCACTTTTGTATTTCCTACACCCATACGAACGATTGAAGAATAGAATTTAACACCTTCTTCTGTAAGCAACGAAAGTATTCTTAATGTGTTTACACTGGCAGGATTAAGTTTTGCAAATGACTCATGCTGCACAAATGGCTGTTGTACAACCAAATCACCTTTTTGTTTCTTTAGAAATTCCTCTAATTCGCCAAATTTATTTCTTTCAATAAATTTAACACCTTTTCCTCCACAAGAATCTGTCGCTACCTTAACGAAAACTGCCTCTTCTTTCCCCAAAATTTCAAGCCATTCTCGTTTACTGATTATTTTCATATCAGAGTCATACCAAAATCCACCCATACGGCTTGCTATTACTTCTATCATTGGCACCCCAGGGAACAACCTAGGATATAAACACTTATTGTCTAGAATGTGAGAGGCATTTCTGTCATTAAAATATTCATCTGCATAATTTATGTAAAAATCTATCGGCAAATTTTCAGCATTAAATTTCCCGGTTTTTTCTTTATAAAATGCATGAAAGACAGGATTTATTTTCACATATGGGCCAAAAAAATCTATTGCCTGCTTTCTTTCCTCTGCTGTGAGGATATTTTTCTTAATAATGTCCTTGTTTGCAATTGACTTTACATGACGGGAAATGAGAAATTTTTTAATTTTTTCATAAAATCCGAAATATAATTTTTGAAGTTTTTCCTGCATAACAATTCTCCTTATAATCCCAATTCGTTCATAAGTGCATCCATTTCTTTTCTCAATCCTCTTCCTAATGGACATTGAATTGCAACTATTCCGCCACGGGAATTTGCTTCCTGAAGTACCCAACCGTCTTCAGTCAAAGCAATATCCCATCCGCAATAGCGATTTGAATGAACAACAGTTGCTAATTCCTTTACAAATTCTCTTGCTTCCTGATATTTTGGAACCTGAAAACCAATTAAAGGAATTTTTGAATCAGGGTGAATGTCGTATGCTTGTCCGTTTTCATCTGCAGTTGAAATAACAACTCCATTGTCGTCCAAAAGGCAGAAAATCCCACCTGAGCCGCCGTTGTCAACACATTTACCACCCTGACCTACTCTCCAAACGCAAGGAAGAATCTCTATTCTATCATCCATTCTTATTGTAATTACTCGCATTGTATTAACAGAGCTTGCATTAACAGCAGACAGTTCTTTTGCCTGAATTATAAGTTCTTCTGCTACAAATCCGCCCTTAAATTCATTTTTAAGTGATTTACACAATTTATCAACAGGTCCCTCTTCCTCCAAATTTACAATGCGTATACCTATACCATTTGCTCCATTAAAAGGTTTGATAATAAAACGAGGATGTTTCTCAACAAAATCCTTAAATGCTTTTGTTTCTTCCCTTGACCAACTTAAAACTTCAACAAGATCCCTTTTATAATACTTTTTAAATACTTTATATGTATTTCCCTTATCCTCAAAGATTATTTGATTTTTAGACTGATTTAATCTTTCACAATATCCCACACCTTCTAAAATTGGAATATATGCTCGACGCTCTTCTTCTGATTTTTCTCTGAAATGATGGAAAATATATTCCTCAAACACAACTTCGTGTTTTCTCGCTTCTTTCATCATATCTTTTGCAATTTTTTCCTTTTCCTGTTCTGAAGCATCAGGCCATGTTTTGTTAACATATTTCATAGCATCTTCTTTTTTGTAAGAAACATAATGCTTCAATCTGCGTGCAATCTTACCCACGCTAGTTTTCATAAATACAGCTTTTGCCTTGATATACAATCTACTCATTTTAATTTCTCCTTCTCTTTTATTAATAAAACAGTCACACTTTTTTCAGTTTCCCGCTATAATTTCAATCTTTTCCATTGCCTTTTTGCAACCTGTTTTTGCATTCTCGGTAATATCTGCCTTTTCAATTGCAAAATCTAATCTGTCGTTTAAACTATTGATTGCACCTATCCGGTCAACGACATTTTTAAGAATTTTATAAAATAAAATTCTGCATATGTCAATTATAGAATCAGTGAACGATTTAGATGCCAATCGGTTTATCTTAGCACATACTCAGAAATCATTTTACAAATCTCTTTTATGTCAGATTCTCCTCTGAATTCAAATTTAACTTTTCCTACACCAGAAAAATATAGTTCTAATTCACAATCCGACATATTCCCATACCATAATTTTTCACCCAAACCTACTGTTTCAACAGAATAAACCTGAATTTTAGAATATGGCATCGACGTATAATCTTGTTTTGTTCCTGTTATTCCCTGTGCATTCATGGATATTATTCTTTTATTTGTAAAAACAACCTGATCGCGTAATCCTTTATATGTAGAAATAATACTTTCATCTGAAATCAGTAATGGTCCAACTAACGGCTCTGCCTTTTCGTTCTCCACCTTTTTTAACTTAAAAAATGTTGCGTTCTTGAAATCAATCATTTTTAATCTCCTTTTGTATTTTCTTTTGCGGTATTTACCGACGATATTAACAGTTTACGAATTTTACTGCATTTATCATACATTTTTTTATATTCTTGCTCAGTAATCATTTTTGTGTCCTTGAATAATCCTAACCAATAATCACTTTCATAACACTCTTTGAGTGCAATTTGAAACTTATTTATAAAATCAGGTTTACTTGCAGCATAATTTGCTTCGTGTATATTAGCTCCTATACTTGTGCCACTTCTTAAAAGTTGGTTGAGCAATACATTTCCTTTTCTTTTTTCTTTAATCTCTGCACACAAATTAACTACATCTACCGCAAATTGCTTTGACAATTCTACAAGCTTATTTTCCTTCATACTTATTCTCCATTTTAATGAATTGACAACTCCGTTGTCATGAATTGGCTTCGCCATGATTTCTCGCTTCGCTCCATGAATTGAATTGCCTTTAATGCACCGACAGGTGCGTTTCATGAGTCGCAGACTCAATTCATGAAACTGCAGGTTTCAATTCATGCCGTCAGGCAATTCATTGAGTTTGCTTTGCAAACTCATTATATCACACAAAAATAAAAAATGCAACAAGTTGCATTTGTAAAAAAAAACCCCACAACCCTGATGGTTGTGGGATTTGAGTAGATAATAATTATCTCTTTGAGAACTGTGGAGCACGACGAGCAGCCTTGAGTCCATACTTCTTTCTTTCCTTCATTCTCGGGTCACGAGTTAAGAAGCCTGCTTTTTTGAGAATTGGACGATATGCTTCTTCGTCTGCTTCAAGGAGCGCTCTTGAAATACCATGTCTGATAGCACCTGCCTGACCTGTGAAGCCACCGCCAACAACTTTAACCAAAACATCGTATTTATCCTGAGTTTTTGTAGCTACGAGAGGCTGATTAACGATGAGCTTTAATGTGTCTAAGCCAAAATAGTCATCGATAGTTCTCTCATTTATTGTAATGTTGCCTTTACCGGGAACAAGACGAACCCTTGCAACTGACTTTTTTCTTCTTCCTGTACCGTAATAAAATTCAGCCATTTATAAATTCCCTCCTTATTTAATCTCCAAAGTCCATGCTTCAGGCTTCTGAGCAGCGTTGTCGTGCTCTGCACCTGCATAAACTCTGAGTCTTGTCAATGCCTTAGCACCTAATGTGTTGTGCGGGAGCATTCCTTTAACAGCTTTAGTCACAGCGAATTCAGGTCTTTCTGCCATAAGCTTGTCATACTTAACTTCTTTCAAGCCGCCAACATAGCCTGTGTGTCTGTAGTAAACTTTCTGCTGCAATTTCTTTCCCGTCAGAACTGCTTTAGATGCGTTAAGGATAATTACATGGTCACCGCAGTCGCAGTGAGGAGTGAATTCCGGCTTATGCTTTCCTCTTAAGATTGCAGCAGCCTGAGCTGCAACACGACCGAGAGGCTTGCCGTCAGCATCTATGATATACCATTTTCTGTCGAGTTCATGTGCTTTTGCCATAAATGTACTCATAAATTTATAACCTCCTAAGTTATTCACAATATTTTCTTCTTAAAATCGTACAGACGATATTATACGACAAGTTAAAAAGTTTGTCAAGAGGTTTTTTAAACTTTTTTAAAATAAGTTTTATGAACTTCGTTTTTCTTCTTTTTTCTCTCTATATCTCACTAATGCTCGATTATGATTTTCACTTTTTCATATATTTCTTCCGCTATTTCTTCCCTTTTTTTGACTTTTTCGTCTTTAACGCAGGAAATTTTGTTCCATTTTAAAAGGTCGGCAATGGAAACAGCATTATTATATGATGCATCAAGATAACCTGAGTCGCTTTCGTGAATGTCCTTTTTAGCATCGCCCGTTATTTTATTCATTCTCGCTTTCATCAGCTCGCGGGCAAAAGCAGGGGGCATATCAAGAAAAATCACGCCATCCGGAACGGGCAGGCCGAGCTTACCATATTCCAAATCAGAAAGCCAGCTTATGAAATCTTCCCTTTTTTCCTTTTCCACCTTTGATGCCTGATGAACAATGTTTGATGTCACATATCGGTCAGCAATTATTATGCCGCCCTCATTATAAAACTCGCCCCAGTCTCTTTTAAAGCTTGCATATCTGTCTATCGCATAAAAGGTTGACGCGGCATATGCATTTACGGCCTTCGGGTCAGCCCCTAAATCGCCTGCTAAATATCTTCTGACGGGAAGCGAAAAATCACTTTCATAGTCAGGAAACGAAACACATCTGACATTTAAGCCCTCGCTCTCAAGTCTTTTAAAAAGCAATTCTGTCTGTGTCTGCTTTCCGCTTGCATCAACGCCTTCAATAACAATCAATTTACCCATTTGTTTTCTCCTGTTTATAGAGTTTTTTCATCTCGGCAGATTTTCCGCACGACATTGAGCCTTCGGGGCATTTTCCGTGCACGCACGCAGGTCCTGCATATTTAAACAGGCTCGGTGCAACCTCTTTGACAAGCATAAGCATCTGATAAGAAAGCTCTCTGATTTCCCATTGCGCCCTCATGCAGCATCTGTGCCTGAAAAAATTCATAAGACTTCTTGCATTCATTGTCACAACCATTTTTGTCTCACAGGCATTGGGGAGAACAAATCGCGCATCTTCTATCGCCTGCTTTTCTGCTGCTTTTTTAGCCTCTTTTTCATCTTTTCCATCTGCAATCAGTCTGTCATAATGCTTTTTGAAAAGAATTTCGGAAAGCTCATTATATGTTTTCTGGTCATCTTCCATAGCTTTTATGTAGAGCTCTTTAGCCTCTGGAATGTTTTCGATTTCAGGCGGAACAATGAATTCAAACTGTCCTTCTTTGACATATCTCTGCGATTTAACAGAATAGCTTGCAATTCTGTGGCGCGTTATCTGCGCTAAAAGACTTCTTGAAACGCCTTCAATTCCAAATGTGAACGAAACATGCTCCGTCGGGCTTTCGTGCCCCATATCCATCAGCATATTAAGAAATTTTTCCGTTTTTTCTTCCGTTAAACCATCTAAAATGTTTTCCACTCCCGCGCTCGAATAACAAAGCTTGGCAGCAGCCGAGACAACCTTCTCAGGCTCAGGTGTGTGTTGAAGCAATTTTACAGTTATAGGCATAAATTTCTTCCTTTCTGTTGTCACATTTACTTGGGCAGATTTTTTTCAAACATTCACATCTTATTATAATATA
This sequence comes from Clostridia bacterium, assembly GCA_045576235.1. Classification (GTDB taxonomy): domain Bacteria; phylum Bacillota; class Clostridia; order UBA1381; family UBA9506; genus SIG437. The sequence goes on along the minus strand of JAZNGA010000010.1, from coordinate 4,753 downwards.
AAAAAACTTCCTTGTAAAGCATTTTAAAATATTTAATAGGTGTTATGTAAAAAAGCATCTTTTCTATCATTTTAGAGCATAAAAAAGGGCAGTTCTGATTGAACCGCCCTTTTAAATCTGTTTAATTATTTAATCTCTGTGCTCCATTCCTCATCCCAAGGATAATACATAGTGAGCACTTCGCCGCCGCGTTTTGCAGATTCTTCTGCATAAATGCCCGGGAGAGTCATTCTAAGACCATCTTTAAGACTGATAACTTCTCCTTTTTCTCCTGCTAAAACCTTAAAGAAATTATCGAGCATTGCATAGTCAATGCCACCATGACCGACTTTAGCCTTCGGGTTATTTTCATATGCTGGAGGCATGCGTTCTCCGTTGACTTCTTTTAAGCTTGTGTCAAGCTCTTTCATTGAATTATATCTGATAACATTCTTTGAAAATCTTTCAGTTTTTTCCATGTAGCCCTCTGTGCCAAACACTCTGTATGTATGGCAGCCTATGTCTGCACGGCATCTTTTGTTTCTCATAAAACGGATAACAATTCCCGACTCTGTTCTAAACTGAGCACACATCATATCATCAGTTTTAACATCACCATATTCAGACGGGTCTGCGTGCTGACCTGTTCCAAAGCAGCTCACCTTTCTCAAATCCTCCTCCACAATGGAAAGAAGCGGTCCTAAAGAATGGGTGCAATAGCGAATTGGAATTAAGAGCTTTCTCCAGTCTCCGTTTTCGTTTAAGTGAACATCTTCTTCACTTCCGGGCAGACTCCAGTGAATATATTCTGCTTCCATGCAATAGGGCTTTCCCAAAAGACCTTTCTTATAGAAATCATTTAAGAAAACCGTGAATCTCTGATAGTTCGGGTTTGCACCTGTGCAAAACATTGCCTTTGATTTTTGCAAAGCCTTCCATAAATCTTCAGCTTCTTTAAGGCTTGCAACAACAGGGATGTCTGAAAGAACATTAATGTTTTTTTGGAGCGCCTTTTCACAGAATTCCGCATGGATGTCTGCGCCTGTTTCTACGATAACAGCGTCAAGCTTTCCTTCATCAAGCATTTTATCATAATCATCATAGAACACAGTTTCAGGAAACAGTTCAGAAAAAGCCGCAGGAGATAACCATTGCTGCTCATACCAATTGCTTCGTCTCAAATCGCACACAGCAGCAATTTCAATCTGGTCAAATTCTGCCGCAATCTTGACAATTGCTCTACCCCTGTGACCGAGACCGACAACACCAATTCTTAATTTTTTCATAAATAAAATCTCCTTTTATCAGAATTTTAAATTTATCATCACAACTGTCGCTATGTAAGGAAATATGATAAAAAAACATTCCCAATCAAAGCGCAATCAAGGATAACCCCATCATACACAAATAATTATATCATAGCCCAATTTTTACAAAATGGAAAAAACCCATTTTATACTGTAAAAAAACCTTATATTCTTGATTTTTGACAAACATAGTGCTATACTGAAAACGAAAGGGGTAAGTGCGCATGCGAGGTATATGTAATTTCATACCAACAAAAGAAAACAAGGGCGACATTGAATATTTCCATTTTGTTTACGAAGCAAACTACAAAAAGCTCCGTCAACCATTTATGCAAGGGAGCTACTATATGTATCTTGTTTTTAAGGGAAGGGGCAAGCTTAAGCTTAAAAACAACGAATATGCATTAAGCAAAGGCACTCTTTTTTTCACATTTCCCGACCAGATTTTTGAAATCAGAGGAACCGATGACTTAACCTACCTTTACATAAGCTTCGATGGATATGGCGTGGATAATCTTTTAAAAGAGTTTAAAATTAATAAAGACAATTTCATTTACTATGGATTTGAGCATCTCTTTGAATTCTGGATGACCTCCATCAGAAGAGTTAACAAAATCAATGCCGCATCGCTCACAGAAAGCGTTTTTATGTATTCTTTGTCTTATATCAATAATTCAAAAGAGGAAACGCCCGACAAATTTGAAACCATCCTTAACTACATTGACACAAACTGCACAGAACCCGACATTTCAATTAAAAAACTTGCAGACCTTTTCTTTTATAACAAGAAATATTTTTCTTCGCTTTTCACAAAGAAAATGGACATCAAATTCACAGAATATGTAAATAGCAAACGAATTGAAAAAGCAATCAAATTTATGGAAGACAGCGATATGACAATTTCTGAGATTTCTGCAAAGTGCGGCTTTTCCGACCCCTTTTATTTTTCAAAGGTTTTCAAGAAATTCACAGGCACGACACCGACAGCATATATGAAAGAAAGCAACAGAAAATGATTCTGTTGCTTTTTTATATTTAAAAAAATCGAAAGGGGTCATGAGCGACCCCTCCCTGCTATAATGACTTTTAGCCTTCGTAAACAAGATTGCTTGCAATCATTTCGTCAACATTTGCAGCATCCCACCAAGCGCCTGAAATGTCAACTTTTTCTGTTATTTCTTTTCCTTCCAAAGCAAACACAGCCTGTTCAACAGACTTGTAGCCAATCTGGAATGAATCCTGTGCAACAGCGCCGACGAGCTTCGGTCCTGTTGTTGCTTTCATCCATTCAATCTGTTTTGAACCTGCATCATAACCGCAGAACTTGATAGCATCATATTTTGCACCTGCTGCAGCGATTGCATCATAAACCTGCTTAACAACACCTTCGTTTGTCATGAAGATTGCAGCTGCACCTTTTTCTGCTAAAGCTTCAAGTGCTGCTTTATATGCATTGTCAGCGTCTCCGGGTTTAACTTCTTTTTCGATAACGAATTTGCCTTTTGTTGAAGCATCAGCTTCAGCAAGCTCGTTGAATTTATCAATAAAACCCTGTGCTCTGTCAATACCTGTCTGTGTTTCGTCATGTTGAATAACACCAACAACATATTTGTCACTAGCTGCTGCGATGTCTTCTTTTAAAGCTTCAAAGAACTTCTCAGCATCAATCTGAGCTGCTAAATAGTTGCTTGTTGCAACTGATGAAACAATTGGGTTTTTACCTGCTGCATCGAGTGCCGCAACATCGTTTGCCCAGATACCGCTATCAAACTGAACAACAGGAATAGCTGCATCTTTTGCCTGTGAAAGCATATCAACGAAGCCTTCACCAATTGTTGCTAAAACGAGAGCGTTCGCTCCGCTTGAGAGAGCTGTCTGAACCATTTCCATCTGAGACGGAAGGTCTTTTGCTGATTCGCTTGCAGGGCCTCTGAAAGTAATTTTGTAGCCATATTCAGCACCTGCTGCCTCTGCGCCTGCTTTAACAGACTGCCAGAAAGCGTGGGACTCACCTTTGGCAACTACTGCGATAGTGCCTTTGTCTGCTGTGTTTGCAGCATTTTCGCCGGCACAACCTGCGAGCATGCTAACTGCAAGCACAAAAACTGTTAATAATGCCAATAATTTTTTCATAATGATTTCCTCCTTTTATTTAATGCCGTTTTGTTAAGTTAAATGAAAATTGAGACCTTGAACTCCTTGTGGTATAATAGTTTTACCCCTAAAACCTATACCTCCCGAAATTTTCGAGAAAGGAATGCAAGATCTCATGGTAAAAATTATATCACATTGTTGCCCTCGGTGCAACTCCCATTCACTTTATAAATACGGCAAAGATAAGTTTGGTAATCAAAAATACCAATGCCGTGATTGTTTACATCAATTTGCTCCGGATACTCCTAAAAAGGATAATCCTCGCAAATATCCATCTTGCCCTATTTGTGGCAAGTGTTCATTTCTTCATCACGATTATGACGATTATTCTAATTATCGTTGCTCGGATAAGAAATGTAATCATTCTTTTTTTCAAGCTAAGCCTACTGTGAAACTGCCACCATCCATGTCTAACATTATTGGCAAAGACAATTTCAAACGTATGCGTCACAGCATACATTTAGTTATTACTGCTCTAACAATGTTTTACATTGGTGGCACATCTTTTCGCAAGATAGCTTTAATGCTTAAAATTTTGTATAACATCAAAGTTTCTCACGTTACTATCAGTGATTGGTGTAAAAAATTTGCACCAATATTTCACTCAAAAATGCTTACCCTTATGCCTGCTATGAACTTTGACTCTGATGAATGGCACGCTGATGAAACCGTTGTCAAAATCTTAGGTGAAAAGTATTACATTTGGTTTATTATCGATAGTGAAACAAGGTTTGTTTTAGGATTTCACCTATCACCTCACAGGGATTCTCCACAAGCTTTTAGCTTGTTTGATAGCGTAAAACAATATGGCAAACCTAATGCTATTGTTACTGACCGTTATTCTGCTTACAAAGTACCAACTAAGTCAATATTTGGTGTTAAACATATTAGAGTTGCAAGCTTTAAAGATGACATCTCTAACAATGTTATTGAAGCCTTTAACAAACAGTTTAAATATTGGTACAAGACCAGGTACGGCTTTAACTCCTTTGAAAGTGCTAATTCTATGATTATGATGTTTGTATTCTTTTACAATTTCATCAGACCTCATAGTTCCTTATCTAATCTTACACCTGCTCAGGTTGCTGGCTTAAAATACTCAGAACGGCAACAAAATTCTTTATTGCTCGTATCCTGATTTTCGCTTAGTTAATATTCAAATGGTCGCTCTGTGATTTGTCATAGGGCGTGCTTTAGCACGTTCATTTTTACCCTTGACTAATCGCAGACGAGCATTTACAAGCTTTCAGGCGAAAATCTGCGATATTTTGTGAAATTATTATGCCATTCTTTCATTTTAACTTTACACTACC
>JAZNGA010000009.1:0-6364 GCA_045576235.1 Clostridia bacterium | reverse complement strand
CAAAATCAGCGATTTTGTGGGAAGAAGGAGGAACAGTGAAGCAGTGATTGATTTTTTTGCATAAAAAAATCGGAACAAGCGAAACTTGTTCCGACGTTGGCAGGGGTAGAAGGACTCGAACCCTCAAGAACGGTTTTGGAGACCGGCATGTTACCATTACATCATACCCCTATAAAATAATATTAATCTGTTTCACATCTACACAACATTGATATTATATACGAAAGTTTTGTGTTTGTCAATATAAAATTGAGAAAAAATAAAATAATTTTAAACCTTAAAAAAACGACAGCAAAATCATTCCATTTTGCTGTCGCAGTGGTTTAATTGATTTTTTCAATTACTAAAACTCTCACTCTGCCTCCTGCTGAAACAGCTCTGTCAACATAGGCCTTGATTGTATATTTATCCTGATTTTCAATCAGAGTTGAAAGCGGAGTGTCGAGATATGTGTATGTTGTTGCAAACGCTTTTTCGTAAACCACGACTTTATCACTTAAAGGATAAGTCTTTCCGCCGGCTGTTACTGATGTATATGTAACATCTGACGCAATTCTGTCAATATATGTCAGTGGAGTGATTGAATCTATTCTGCCACCGTTTATAACAAACTTTGCGGGCTGACCTGTCGATATTGAATAAACGGAAGATGATGAAAGAGATGATGAAGTTCCGTTTGCAACATATGAATATGAAGCCATATTGCCGTTTGCAGAAACATCAGCTTGCGTCACAATGCCATAAGTGAACATATCTCCTGTGATATTTTTTAAAATTAGCTTGTCAATCTCTCCTGCAGAATTTTTGTTGTGATATAAAACACTCGGAGAGCCTATGTCAATAGCGTCAAGCCTCTGCACAAACACAGATTTATAAAGCGCCACATCATTTTCCGTGACAGTTGAAACGTCAAGAATCTCAATGTTATCAGCTAATTGGTTGTCTCCGAGAGTCATATTCTGATAGTTGACTTTTCCAGAGATGTTGTTTGAAGATGCCCTTTTCAAAACAGCTTTTCCATTTAAAAATGAAACTGTAACAACTGAATTTATAAGTGACTTATAATCTGAAGAGGTGGCATATTCATATGCCTTTCCGTTGGGCTGAACAACCGTTGCATAAAGAGATGTATATTCATCTCCGCCCGAATTGGAAAATTGTTTCTGCCCCGCATCAATCACATATCCTGCAACAAAAGTGTCTGATTTGCTCGCAGATGGGGCGACAGCACCTGCAACATCGCCGTTTCTTCCTAAAAGCAATGTGATTGTGTCACCATATTGGAAGTTTCCTGCTGATGAAAGTGTTTTATAAGCATCTGCACCTTCTAAAGCATATGTAACACCTGATACGGTGACGCTCGTGGGCGTGTCTTTATTTGGTGTTGCAGATTCATAAATTCCCGTAATCTTTTTTGAATATGCCCAGATTGTTTCTAACGCATCGGAATAATATAAAACATCATTTTCTTTGAGTGAATCAATAGTCGTTTTTTTGCCATCACGAATAACTGTTTTAAGATTTTTGTAGCTGTTTATAACTGATGGAGTGGCGATTTCGGGGCCGTTAAGTCCTTTTGATTCAATTGTCGCATAATCAACAGAACCGTTTTCATTATAGCTTACAGAAATAATATAACCTATGTCAAGAGATGATATCACGCTTTTGAGCATTGTCTGCTGACCGCGCATATAAACTGTTGTGTCTGCTGTGAGACCAAGATTTTTAATTTCGCCGTTTTTATAAACCAAAACATCGTTTGCAAGCGGAGCATAAACGGCATAGCTTGAGTGAGTTCTGTTTTCTCCGTCGGGGAAGAATAGAACAAAGTCATTTTGCTCTGTCACAACAGTTCCTTTCATTCCGACAATGCTATGATTAAAAGATGAACTTATATTAAAAGTTCCCGCCGAGGTGGAGACTTTGTTTGGAGAAATTGAAGAATCCTCTTTGCTTGTTGCAATTATTGTCACATCATCTGAAATGGAGTAGCCAAGCTTATTTATAAAGCTATTGTTTTCTCCTTTTGCAGGAGTGGTGAGCGTGTTATAAAGAATGTTTATAGCATCGGCACGCTTGATGTTTTCGCCGGTTTTTGCAACTAAATTATCCGTCAGGCCGATTTTATTTGCAGTTCCGAGCTGACCGCTTGGCCATGACGAACCAAAGTCCTCGTTTGTATATCCTAAAATTTTGAGGGCAATAGTGAGAGCTTCTTCATAATTTATAGGGTTTTCAGGCTTGAAGGTTCCGTCAATATAACCATTTATCAAGCCATTTGTAACGGCAGCGTGAATATAAGGAGCACCCCAATATTTATGAGTCACATCGACAAATGGGGAAACTGAAATGTTGGTTGCGACTGAATCTCTGTGGCCTGAAATCATCACTGCCATTTTTGCAAACTGTGCTCTCGTGAGGAGAGAATCCATTGCAAATTCAGTATTCCAGTCAATCGCACCTAATGTCTGAAGCATTCCAATATAATCGTTTTCTGTTGCTCCAAAAACAATAGTTGGTATTAAGAATATGAAAATCAGGAGAAGAGCAATAATTTTTTTCATCATTTTTATCTTCCTTTCTTTTAATCGTGACGAAGTGCATCAATGGGGTTCATTTTAGCTGCTTTTTTAGCAGGTAAATATCCGAATGCAACACCGATGCCTGCAGAAACGCTGAATGCAACTATAACTGCAAAAACAGAGATGGTTGATGGGAGTCCAAGAGCACCTGCTAAAATTTTCGCGCAGGCAATGCCCAGTATGATTCCGATAACTCCACCAACGGCACTTGTGGTGATTGCTTCAACGACAAACTGACTTAAAATGTCCCAAGGGGCAGCGCCTAAGGCTTTTCTTATGCCGATTTCACGCGTTCTTTCAGTCACGGAAACAAGCATAATGTTCATAATTCCGATTCCGCCAACCAAAAGCGAAATAGCGGCAATTCCGACAAGAATTGATGAAATCGTGCCCATGAGCTCGTTGATTGTGTCAACTGCTTCAGCCATGCTGATAACAAGATATGCATTTGTGTCTTCAAACTTTGAGTAAAGAAAATTCTCGATGGTGCTTTTTGCCATATCTATTTTATCCTTATCGGCTCCCGTGAAGGTGTAGCTTGAAATCGTGCCCATATATGACATTTTTTGCGCTACTGTATATGGTATTACGATAACTTCATCTGTGCTTCCGTCTGTACTGTCTGCTGTTTCTTCAAAAACACCTGCGACAGTAAATTTTGTTCCGTTAATTTTGATGGTCTGCCCGACAGAATTGTTTGTGCCGAAAAGCTCCTGACTGACATATGTTCCGATAACGCATTTTTTTAGACGCTGCTCAACATCAAGATATGTCAAAAACTGTCCTCCGCCCATTTTCTTGGAGTTTATTTCATCATAAAATTCGTTTGCACCTACAACCGAAGTAGAGATATTTTCGCTTCCGTTTTTGACGGTTGCATTCTGCAGATTAACAGTCGGAGTGACATGTTCAATCAGCTCAGGATTTTCTGCTGCAAGCTGATGCATTTCATTTGGCTCAACCTTTCTTGAGCTGCCTCGCCCCATGACATTAACTGTAATTTTATTCGTTCCCATGCTTTCAAACGAGGAGATCATCTGGTCGCTGAAGCCTGATACAATGCTGACTAATGTGATAACTGAAGCAACGCCAATTATGATACCGAGCATTGTCAGAAAAGAACGCATCTTGCTTGAAGAGAGACTTTTTAATGCTAATATGAAGGCTTGTTTTAAACCCATTAAAATCCCTCCTTCACAATGTCTGAAACAATTTCACCGTCGTGGATTCTGATAACTCGTGGAATCTGGTCGGCGATTGAATTGTCATGCGTAATTAACACGATTGTTGTTCCGTCGGAATGAAGTGTTTTTAAAAAATCAAGAACATCTCTGCCTGTCTTGGAGTCTAATGCTCCTGTTGGCTCGTCTGCAAGAATAATGGATGGGTTTCCTGCTAAAGCTCTTGCAATTGAGACACGCTGTTGTTGACCGCCTGAAAGCTGTGAGGGAAATTTTGCAAGCTGACTAATAAGGCCGACGCGCTCTAATGCAGCTTTGGCAAGTTCCTTGCGATGGGCTTCTTTCACTCCTTTATATAATAAGGGGAGCTCAACATTTTCAAGTATTGTAAGTTTAGGAATAAGATTATATTGCTGAAAAATAAATCCAATCTTTTTGTTGCGCACAGAGGCAAGCTGTTTTTCATTCATGGTGCTGACATCAATGCCATCTAAAAGATATGTCCCTGATGTTGGGGTGTCTAAACAGCCGATAATATTCATGCATGTTGATTTGCCCGAGCCTGATGCACCGACTAATGCAACAAATTCGCCTTGACATACAGTGAACGAAACACCATTTGCGGCTCTGACCTCTTCTTCGCCTGCTGAATATATTTTATAAATATCTCTGAATTCAATTATGGGAGTCATCGTATTCCTCCCGCCATACCGCCGCCTGAACGATTAGTGCCACCTGTGCGACTGCCGCCTGACATACCACCCGGCATACCGCCTGACATACCCCCGGGCATACCCCCGGGCATACCACCCGACATCATTTTTTCAAAAAAGTTAGACGAGACATCAATAACAGGAACGACAACCTCGTCACCTTCACTGAGTCCGCTGATGATTTCTACATAAGAGTTGTCAGAAAGACCAATTTCAACCTGAGTCTTCGTGCCGTCGGCAAGCGTTACGGTATTTCCCCTGTTAACAGCAGCTGCGGGAACTCGTAAAACATTTTCTTTTGATTCAATAACAATGGTTGCATCAACATTCATTCCGGGTATTAATGCAGATTCTGCGCTGTTATCAATAAGCACACGAACGGGATATGATGTAACACCGTTTGACGAGGTTCCGACAATGCTGATGTTATCAATAACTCCCGTAAATCTTTGACCTTCAAGAGCATCTGCTGTAATAATAACCTGCTGACCAAGGTTGATTTGAGAAATATCAAGCTCGTCAATGCTGATTGTAAACACTAAAGAAGAAAGGTCTGATATAATAGCCATTGGTGCCATAGAATTTGAGTTGTCAAGCTTTTCGCCTGCTTTAATATTTTTCTGGATAACCTTTCCGGAAATCGGAGCAGTTATATTGTAGTTTTCAAGATTGTCATAATAATTGTCAAGGGAAAGCTGAGCTTCCTGAAGAGATATAGAGCTTTGCTTTAAATTGTCGTGTACGGATTCGTTTTCAAGTTCAGCAAGAACAGTTCCAATGCTCACTTCATCATTTAAAGTGCAGTTAACATTTTGAACAGTTCCGCTTGATTTTGAAAAAACAGTTATTTCATTTGAATAATCAAATGTTCCGGGGGCATTGCAAGCATAATCTCCAACGATTGCAGTAGCCTTGTCTCCTTTTAAAATGCCTCCGGGATTTTTAACATCTATTTCAACCGTTGTCACGGAAACACCATAGCTGTTTGGCATAGAACCTGATGCAATGCTTGCAACTGTGCCTGTTGTGGTGGAAAATGAGCCGATTAGCTCAACTTGTGCAGATTGCCCAATATACATTTTGTTTGCGAAGTCAGACAGAAAATCAATTGTCAGTTTCATAGTCTGATTGTTAACAACATCAGCAATTTTTGAGCCGTTTGAAACCTGGTCTCCGCATTTTATGTAAATATTAGTGATTGTGCCCGAAGCGGTGCTTTTAACATTTAAATTTGCAACACTTTCGGCGGCATTATCATATGATAGTTTGGATTTTTCAATAGAAAGATTTGCACGCTTGATGGTGTTATCAATGTCAGATGTGTCGATTTTATACATAAGCGTTCCTTTTTCTAAAACATCACCTTCATTGAAATAATCCTCCAATATATCGCCGGAAACAAGCGATGTGATTTCATATTGGTCAATTGCTTCAATTGTGCCGCTACCTTCGATGAGCTGTGTTATGTCTCCACGGTCAACTTTAGCAAGAGTTGTAGTAATTTGTGGGGCGGATTTTTTAAATAAATTAGGAAGTATAAAAAACAAAAGAATAAGCAATACTATAGCAGCAATAGTGATTGTCTTCTTTTTATTCTCCTTTATCAATTTAAGAAAAGAGCTAAAGAATGAGTTTAGCTTTATTTCCTTATTAAGTATAGTCACATAAATTCCTCCTTGAAATTTTTCTTTAAAAAATTATACTTTTAAAAAATTATACTTTTAAAAAAATCATTTTTCAATGGATAGGAAAAAATCTTCATAAAATGTTAATTATGAGTTTAAAATTGATGCTGAAAGCCTGAAAAAAGAAAAAAGAAGAAAAAATAATAAAAAAGTAAAAAAAGTGCTTGACAAAGGGGTGGAGTATGTGGTAATATAAACAGGCT
>JAZNGA010000008.1:0-55517 GCA_045576235.1 Clostridia bacterium | reverse complement strand
TTAGAAAGGAGTAACTATGCGTTATACATACAACAATTTGGAGATACAGTATAAGAAACTGTTCCGCCACATAAAAGTAGGCAGTTTCAAAACAAGAGAACGTTACGGAAAAGCATTTAAAAGATTTATGCGTTTTCTTGCTCGTGAGTACAATCTCCAAAAACTCTCCAACATTGCACCTAAACATATATTTGCCTATGTGGAATATATGCAAGGTAAAGGTCTGTCCGCATCTACAATCAAGACGGAACTTGCCGCTATCAGATTTTTCCATGATAATATGTCATACACAAGAGAAAATCTTCCAACTAATGAAAATTTAGAGCTTGAAAGAAGAACTTTTGGCGGTGTTGACAGAACATGGGATGGCCGTGAGTATAATCTTATGTTGGCGGCAGCAATGAAAACAGATCATAAAGACTATCTTGCAATTTTAGCATTGGCAAGATACGCAGGACTGCGACTTGAGGAATGCTTCAGGATTGACACAAATGATGCACAAAATGCATTAGACAGTGGTGAATTGTTCGTAAAAGGCAAAGGCGGATTAACAAGATATGTTCCTATCAATGAAACAATCAGAATCACTTTTAGGGACATATTAAAAATTACACCAAGAGGTCAAAAGTTATTTGTTGATCCGGCTGATAAGACGCATCTTGCTATGAAACGACTACAATGCTTTATTGCATACCACCGAAAAGAATTTACCGAAAACAGAATAACCTTTCACGGACTTCGCCATACATATGCTCACGAGCAGTATGAGAAGTTCATAAAAGAAGGATGTTCAGAATTTGTTGCTCGTAAAAAGGTATCGGAGCTACTCGGTCATCATCGTGATGATGTAACGAGAATTTATCTGTCGGGCGGTGATGATGTATGACGAAAAAGAAAAATTTTCATACGAAAATGCTTAGAGATTATCCTGATGTACTAAATGTATATCAGATGTGTGAGGCATTGGGCGGAATCAGTACAAAGACTGGGTATAAGCTCATCAAAGAGAAGAAAATTGAAAGCATAAAGGTAGGTCGGGAATACAAGATTGCCAAAATAAATTTGATAGATTTCATAACGAATAACGGCTAAAATCTTTACAAAAGCACCTGCTTTTGGTATAATAATTACATAATAGCAGGTGCTTTACTTCCCGAAAGGAGGATTTAGTTAGGAGGTAAAACACAATGAAAAGAAAAGATATAAAAGTCTATGTAAGGGAGAAAAAGGGCTTTTATTATGCAGTTGTAGTATATAAAAATGCGTTAGATAAGCGAAAAGAAAAATGGTTTCCAACCAAATTGCCAATTCGGGGAAACAAAAAGAAAGCTGAAACAATGGCAGATCAGATTCTTGCTGGATTTGAAATTCCTGCAGAAGATTTATATTTAACAGAGGAAATTACAAAGGTAAGTAAGAATTGCATTGCAGATGCTGCACTTGAAGATTTGACAGAATCTCAGATTGCAAATTTGTTGTTCTCGGATTACATCAAAAAGTATTTGCCGTTGACAAGAAAAAGACGCAGAAAAATTGAGGATACTACATATTCAGGCTACGAGGCAAGTGTAAATAGCGTTGTCGCTCCTTATTTTAAAAAGAAAAAGATAAAACTAAAGGATTTGACAGCGAAAGATATACAAGATTTTTATGACAAGCAGCTTGAACGGGTAAAGGCAAATACGGTTATACGATACCATGCAATTATAAGACTTTCATTATGTTACGCAAGGAAGATGGGACACATCAAAGTTAATCCCATTGAGGAAGGTGAAAAACCTGAAAAGAATCAATTTGTAGGTAAGTTCTATACGGCTAACGAATTGAGTAAACTTATTGAATTAGCCAAAGGAACTAAACTTGAAATTCCCGTTATTATGGGTGGGTTCTACGGGCTTCGCAGAAGTGAGATAGTAGGACTCAGATGGTCGGCATTTGACTTTGAAAACAATGTTTTTTACATCAACCACACAGTAACAACACCAAAGATTGATGGTAAAATAAAAATTGTTGCAAAGGACAGAGCAAAGACTAAATCAAGTTTAAGAGCATTACCACTTAATGAAGAAATCAAATCAATACTTCTTGCACATAAACAGAAGCGGGAAGAATATCGCAGGAAGTTCAAACGCTCGTATAACAAAGAATGGCTTGAATATGTGTTAGTTGACGAATTGGGAAATTTGATTATGCCGAATTCCATTACCGGAACATTCAAATCATTTTTAAGGCGAAACGAACTGCGCGAGATACGATTTCATGATCTTCGTCACACCTGTGCCTCGCTACTGCTCAACAAAGGCAAACACGAGGGGATAACATTAAAAGATATACAGGTATGGCTTGGACACAGCGACTTTTCAACTACTGCGAATACATTTTCGCACCTTGATGCAACATCAAAAGGATTTTCACTTAGTGCTTTAGAAAAAGCAGTAACCTTATAAAATATATGGGAGTTGCCCGGCAACTCCCAACAAATAAAAAATCTGAGCAAAGATAATCCTTGCTCAGACGTTGGCGGAGATGTAGGGATTTGAACCCTAGCGCCGGCAAAACCGACCTACCGGATTTCGAATCCGGACCCTTCAACCACTTGGGTACATCTCCAAATTTATATTTAACAGCCAAAGATAGTTTGAATTTTTTTGGGAACTTTCTTTGGGAACTGCTAAAATCGTAAATATTCAGTTTTTCATAAAATCCAGCAATAATGCGGATTTCAAACACTTTTTTATCAACAAATTTCTTATAATCTTACTTCATTTCGAGTCGAGGCCGTTATAACCACTTCGATACTTCTCCAGATATGAAATTGTTTTATATGTCAGCCCTGACAAATTTGGCAAAATGATATTTAAGGCAAAAACATGGGCAAAACAAGCAAAAGTAAGTTAAAAATAAAATTACAGAAACCGCATAAAATCAAGGGTTTCAGGCTACGGGAGTTCCGTTAGACGTAGAAGCTTTCGAGTGCGCCCCGTTATGACCGATTCGATACTTTTCCTTATTTATTGAGACGATTTGGTTGTCTGTCAACACTGAATCATTTTACAACAAAAAGTTTTCTTTGTCAAGTGGAGTGGTTTGGATTTTTTTGAGAGGGTTCAATTTGACGAAATCGGTTTTTCGGTTTCGTATTTTTTGGACAAAAGTGGAAATAATATATAAAAATGTAACTTTAGTAAAATCTATATAAACAAAAAAGAAAAAATATTTGTTAATTTGATAAAATTTTAACTAAATAATACTTGAAACTTTTGCCAAAATCTAATATAATATATACGATAATGTTTATTATTTACAAAAATAATTTTAAGAGGTGAATAGAAATGGCAAAAAAAACTGTTGACGATATTTGCGTTAAGGGTAAGAAAGTTTTGGTAAGATGTGATTTTAATGTTCCGATTAAGGATGGTAAAATCACAGATGAAACAAGAATTTTAGGAGCTCTTCCTACAATTAAAAAATTAGTTGCTGACGGCGGAAAGGTGATCCTTTGCTCACATATGGGAAAACCGAAGGGTGAGGTTGTTCCGACTCTGAGCCTCGCTCCTGTTGCTAAAAGACTTTCAGAGCATCTTGGAAAAGAAGTTGTTTTCGCTGCTGACGATTGCGTAGTTGGTGAAAATGCAAAAGCGGCTGCCAATAAAATGGCTGACGGAGATGTTGTTTTACTTGAAAACACAAGATATAGAAAAGAAGAAACAAAGAACATTGAAACATTCTCAAAAGAGCTTGCAAGCCTCGCTGAAGTTTATGTTAACGATGCTTTCGGCAGTGCTCACAGAGCTCACTGCTCAACAGCAGGCGTGACAGACTACATTGATGTTTGCGTTTCAGGTTATCTCATGGGCAAAGAGCTTCAGTTCTTAGGCGGAGCTGTTGAAGACCCTGAAAGACCTTTCGTTGCAATTTTGGGCGGTGCTAAAGTTGCAGATAAACTCAATGTTATTTCAAACTTAATTGAAAAATGCGACACATTAATCATCGGCGGCGGCATGGCGTACACTTTTGCTAAAGCTAAAGGCTTAGAAATTGGTAAATCACTTGTTGATGACGAAAAGATTGACTATTGCAAAGAGATGATGGAAAAAGCTGAAAAATTAGGCAAAAAGCTTCTTCTCCCCGTTGATGCAGTTGTTTCTAAAGCTTTCCCTGACCCGATTGATGCTGAAATTGAAGTTGCTGATGTTGACATCGACAAAATTCCTGCTGACATGATGGGACTTGACATCGGCGAAAAGACAAGAGAGCTTTATGCTGAAGAAGTTAAAAACGCTAAAACAGTTGTCTGGAACGGACCTATGGGCGTTTTCGAAAATCCGATTTTAGCTAAAGGAACAATCGCTGTTGCTAAAGCTTTAGCTGAAACTGATGCAACAACAGTTATCGGCGGCGGTGACAGTGCGGCTGCTGTTAACACACTTGGATTCGCTAAAGATATGTCACACATTTCAACAGGCGGCGGCGCGAGCCTTGAATTCTTAGAAGGCAAAGAGCTTCCCGGTGTTGCATGCTTAAATGATAAATAATTTTTGGAAGGAATTAAAGTGATGAGAAAAAAGGTTATTGCTGGAAACTGGAAAATGAATAAGACTCCGTCTGAAACAAAGGCATTGATTGCTGAGCTTATTCCGCTCGTTAAAGACACATCTGACACAGTTATTGTCTGCCCGACAGCTGTTTGTTTAGCTGCAGCAACAGAGGCCGTGAAAGGAACAAACATCAAAGTCGGCGCACAGAATATGTTCTATGAAGAGAGCGGTGCTTTCACAGGCGAGATAAGTGCTGATATGCTCCTTGATTTAGGTGTGGAATATGTTATATTAGGTCACAGCGAAAGAAGACAATATTTTGCTGAAACTGATGAAACAGTTAATTTAAAAGTTTTAAAAGCTTTTGAAAAAGGACTTATCCCGATAATCTGCGTTGGCGAAAGCTTAGAGCAGCGTGAGCAGGGAATCACAAACGACTTAGTGAGACTTCAGACAAAAATTGCATTAAAAGATGTTTCTTTAGAAAATGCAAAAAAAGCAATTATTGCATATGAGCCTATTTGGGCAATCGGAACAGGCAAAACTGCAACAACAGAGCAGGCGCAGGAGGTTTGCAAAGCTATCCGTGACTGTGTTTGTGAGGTTTTTGGCAAAGATGTTGCTGATGTTATCACAATTCAGTATGGCGGAAGCGTTAAGCCTTCAAATTCAAAAGAGCTCTTTGAAGCAGGAGACATCGACGGCGGTCTCGTTGGCGGTGCAAGCTTAAAGGCTGCTGACTTTGAAGGAATTGTAAACTATAAGTAATTGTTAATTGGAGAGTTTTTAATGAAAAAACCACTTTTATTATGTATAATGGACGGATTCGGCATCAATTCTGCTGAAAACGGAAATGCAGTTAAAGCTGCTAAAACCCCGAACTTAGACAAGCTTTTTGAGAATTGCCCGAACACGCTTTTAGATGCAAGCGGAATGGCTGTCGGACTTCCTGACGGGCAGATGGGAAATTCGGAAGTCGGTCACACGAACATTGGTGCGGGAAGAATTGTTTATCAGGAGCTGACGAGAATAACCAAATCTATCAAAGATGGAGACTTCTTCGAAAATCCTGAATTTAAAGCGGCGGTGGAGAACTGCAAAAAGAATGATTCTGCGCTTCATGTTATGGGGCTTTTATCAGATGGCGGTGTTCATAGCCATAATTCACATATGTTTGCTCTTTTTGAGCTCTGCAAAAGAGAAGGACTTTCTAAGGTTTATCTCCACTGCATCTTAGACGGAAGAGATGTTCCTCCGTCATCGGGCAAGGACTATGTGGCAGAAGCGGAAGAAGAGCTCGAAAAAATCGGTGTCGGCAAAATTGCGACTGTCATGGGCAGATATTATGCGATGGACAGAGATAACCGCTGGGACCGTGTTGAAAAGGCATATGATGCTTTGGCGCTCGGAAAGGGCGTTATTGCAGAAGATGCGAAAGATGCAGTCAGCCAGTCATATTCAGGCGAGGTCACAGACGAATTTGTTGTTCCTGTTGTTATTTACGAAAATGGCGCTCCCGTAGGCAAAATTGAAGAGGGAGACAGCGTTATTTTTGCAAACTTCAGACCTGACAGAGCAAGAGAAATCACAAGAGTTTTTGTTGACCCTGAGTTTAATGGCTTTAAGAGAGACTATAAGAAGCTTTTCTATGTCTGCATGACTCAATATGACAAGACGATGCCTAATGTTTCAGTTGCGTTTAAACCGCAGTCTTTAAACAACACATTAGGAGAATACTTAAGCAAGCTCGGCATGACTCAATTAAGAATTGCAGAGACTGAAAAATATGCTCATGTGACATTCTTCTTTAACGGCGGTGTTGAAGCTGTTTCAGAAGGCGAGGACAGAGTTTTGATTGGTTCGCCGAAGGTTGCGACATATGACTTAAAGCCTGAAATGAGCGCATATGAAGTGACAGAGGCGATAGTTCCCAAAATTAAATCAGGTGATTATGATGTTATCATATTGAACTTTGCAAACTGCGATATGGTTGGTCACACAGGTTTTATGGATTGCGCAGTTAAAGCAGTTGAGACTGTTGATGAATGTGTCGGCAAGGTCTATGGCGCTGTCAGCGAGATGGGCGGAATTATGCTTATCACTGCTGACCACGGTAATGCTGACCAGATGTTAGACCCTGAAACGAATGAGACATTCACAGCTCACTCAACAAATCCCGTTCCGTTTATCGTTTGCGGAAAAGAGGTTGAGCTTAAAGCGGGCGGATGCTTAGCTGACATCGCTCCGACAATGCTCAAAATCTTAGGCGTTCCGCAGCCCGAAGAAATGACGGGAAAGGCGCTGTTTTAATCAGTAAATTTTATTTTAATAAAGTTTAAAAATATTTTATAATATCAGGAGGAAAAAACAATGAAACAGTACATCGAAATTATTGATGTAGTTGCAAGAGAAATCTTGGACTCAAGAGGAAATCCCACAGTTGAGGTTGAAGTGTTCACAGAGGACGGTTATGTTGGCCGCGCTTCAGTTCCTTCAGGTGCATCAACAGGTGCTTTTGAAGCGGTTGAGCTTCGTGACGGCGACAAGTCAAGATACCTTGGAAAAGGTGTTGAAAATGCAGTTGATAATGTTAATGGCGAGATTGCAGAAGCTATTATCGGCATGAATGTTTTAGACCAGATTGCAATCGATAAGACAATGATTGCATTAGACGGCACACCGAACAAAGGCAGACTCGGTGCAAACGCAATCTTAGGCGTTTCACTTGCTTGTGCTAAAGCTGCATCTGAAGCTTTAGGCGTTAGCCTCTATAACTACATCGGCGGATGCAACACAAGAATTCTCCCCGTTCCGATGATGAACATCTTAAACGGCGGTAAGCACGCAGACAACTCTGTTAACATTCAGGAATTTATGATTATGCCTGTTGGCGCTAAATCATTCAGAGAAGCTTTAAGAAGCTGCGCAGAAGTTTTCCACAACTTAAAGAGCGTCTTAAAAGCTAAAGGCTACAGCACAGCTGTTGGTGACGAAGGCGGATTTGCTCCTAACTTAAAGAGCGATGAAGAAGCTATTCAGGTTATCTTAGAGGCTGTTGAAAAAGCAGGCTTCAAACCCGGAGACGATTTCAGAATTGCTATTGACGCTGCTGCAACAGAAATGTATGAAGAAGCTAAGAAAATCGGCAAAGACGGCTACTATTTCTGGAAGACAGACATCTTCAAGACAAGAGACGAAATGGTTGCATATTGGGAAGACCTTGCAAACAAATATCCAATCATCTCTTTAGAAGATGGTGTTGCTGAAGAAGACTGGGATGCTTGGAAAATCCTCACAGATAAACTCGGTGACAAGATTCAGCTCGTTGGTGACGACCTTTTTGTTACAAACACTGAAAGACTTAAAAAAGGTATTGACCTTGGCGTTGCTAACTCAATCCTCATCAAAGTTAACCAGATTGGTAGCTTGACAGAAACATTAGAAGCTATCGAGATGGCTAACCGCGCAGGCTACACAGCTGTTACATCACACAGAAGCGGTGAGACAGAAGATGCTACAATCGCTGACATTGCAGTTGCAACAAACTCAGGACAGATTAAGACAGGCGCACCGTCAAGAACAGACCGTGTTGCAAAATATAACCAGTTACTCAGAATTGAAGAAGAACTCGGTGAATATGCACAGTATCCTGGCCTTGATGCATGGTTTAACTTAAAGAATAAATAAGATTTAAATTATTTATCATACGCGTGTGCTTTTTTAAGCACACGCGTATGCATTTTAAAGCGCGCAAAGCTCTTCTTTGTGCATTTTAAAATGCATTCAGAGGCACGATTTTAAGTTTGGGGGAGATTTTATGTTGTCGCTCATAATTCCTGCATATAATGAAGAAAACAGAATTGGGAAGACTTTAGAAGTGTTTTATGACTATATGCAAAAGACATTTTCTGAATTTGAGATGATAGTTGTAGATGACGGGAGCACAGATGACACGCTTTTGCTTTTGAAAAAATATCAGGAAAATATGCCTTGTCTTAAGGTGCTGACATATGAAAAAAACAGAGGAAAGGGCGGAGCTGTGAAATTTGGCGTGGAAAATGCCGTGGGGGACCATGTTTTTTTCACGGATGCTGATATGCCCTATGGAATAGAAAATGTTGAGGTTGCGGCTGAAGTTTTTGAAAAAACGGGAGCAGATGTTGTTTTGGGAAAAAGAGAGCAGGCGAAAAACGGAAAGAAATATCCGTGGTATAGAACTTTTTTCTCAAAAGGCTTTTCGCTCATGGTTAAAATTGTGCTCGGCATTTGGGAGGAAGACACTCAATGCGGTTTTAAAGGCTTTAAAGCAGAGAGCGCTAAAAAAATCTTTTCAAAAGGAAGGCTCGAAGGCTGGGGGTTTGATGTTGAAATTTTCTTTCTTGCTAAAAAATATGGCATGAAAATTGAGCGTGTTTGCGTTGAGCTTTCGCACGATAAGGAAGGCTCGAAGATTAGCGTTTTGAGGGATAGCTTAAATATGTTCTGCGAGCTTTTGAAGGTCAGAAAAAATGATAGGATGA
The DNA here is from genome assembly GCA_045576235.1 of Clostridia bacterium. GTDB lineage: Bacteria > Bacillota > Clostridia > UBA1381 > UBA9506 > SIG437. The sequence goes on along the minus strand of JAZNGA010000008.1, from coordinate 46,459 downwards.
GACTATATTAAGTGATGCAAAAAAAGTTCGTTCCACCTCATCCGTCGGCTGCGTCGCCATCTTCCGGAATCATTCCACTGTCTACGACGGTCCTTCTCTCCCAAAATCCTCCCACCGCAAGCGGTCCCCCCTCCTTTAGGCAAGGAGGGCTTTGTGGAGAAGGCTGATGATATATATTTTTAAAGGCTTCTCTTTCAGCACACTGTGGGCGTGACCTGTGACGAGATTCTGTTGTCAGACGGTGAAGTGCAGTAAACCATAAAGAATAAATCTGATAGAAAAAAAAGGGCTGCAGCAAAATAGATTTATTTTGCTACAGCCATAATTTTTGTCGATTAATTATTAAGAAGATTTGCAAACATTCCGCCCTCTATTGCTGCAAGCTCATCATATGAGCCCTGTTCGACAATTTCGCCTTTGTCAAAAACCATAATTCTGTCAACATTTTTGATTGTTGACAGTCTGTGAGCGACAATTATGACTGTGTGGTTTTTCATAAGCGTTTCCATTGCCTGCTGAATGTGGCGCTCGGAGATGTTATCTAAAGCTGATGTTGCTTCGTCAAATATTAAAATGTCGGGGTTTCCTAAAACAGCACGGGCAATGGCAATTCTCTGCTTCTGTCCGCCTGAAAGGTTTAAGCCGCCGTCGCCGATTATCGTGTGCCATCCTTTTGGGAGCTCATTGACAAATTCGTGGACATGGGCGATTTCCATGGCGTTGATGATGTCGATGTTTTCGCAATTTGGTCGTGCAATTCTGATGTTATCCATAATTGAGCCCTGGAAGATGAATGGATTCTGCGGAACGACGCCAAAGGTCATTCTCAGGTCGTGGAGCTGATAGTCCTTGACATTTCTTCCGTGAATTGTAATCTCACCGTTTTGTACATCGTAAAGACGCATTATAAGCTTGGTGAAGGTGCTCTTGCCGCTGCCTGATGAGCCAACGAGACCGATGCTTTCATTATAGCCGATGGAGCACGACAGATTTTTATAAACAGGAGTTTCCGCATAGGCAAACTCAACATTTTTAAACTCGATGCAAGGCTTGTTGTCTCTTTGAGTTGACCTTTTTTCAACATCTGTGCTGCGTTTTTTTCCAAGCTCAACCTCAGGCGTTGACGACTCGGAATTTAAGATGTCCATAACCTTATTTAAACCAGCCTCTGCGCTCTGGCGGGAAAGCCCGATATTCAGCCACGAGGAAAGCGTTGTTAAAATTATTGACATACTCGAAATGAAAGCAAACAGCGTTCCTGTTGAGACGCCTCTGTAGATGCAGGAAATTGCGCCGACAAAATAGATGAGAGCTGTTCCTATGAAGTTTGCAAGCTCAGGCTTTATTCCTTCTGCATAGCGCGAATAAATGAGTCTGATTCCTTCGTTTCTTATCATTCGGACATAGTCGTTGAAGGTTTTGAAGACATCATCTTCTATGGCATAGAGCTTGATTGCGTCCATTCCGTGAAGCACATCTGTCACATATTTACTTGTTTCTGCCTCTTTTTTGAGATATTCGCGGGAGAGCATACGCACTCTCTTTCTCGAAAGTCTGTTAAAGGTTATCATGGTTGCCACAACACCGACTAAGACCAGTGTGAGTAGCCAGTCATATGTCAAAAGAGCGGTGAGAGAAATCACAAAGGAAACGCTCTGATAGGGAATGTTTAAGACCATGCTCTGAAGATAGCTTTTGATGTTTTCTATGGGCGTTCCCATGAGGCTGTTATATAACTCGCCTGCTGAAATCTTTTCATGGAAGCGCATACAAAGATGCTCAACATGATAGAAAAAGCTTGAACGAATTTTAAAAACTGTTCCCTCAAGCGCCTTTAGCGTGTGGTTATAGCCCACAGCCCAGCAAGCAACTCTGATTACAGAGATTATGACATATATTATACAGAAAAAGCCGGCAATCTTAAGTCTTAAATCGTCAGGCTTATCAACAGCCGAGATGCCTTCATCGACTATGTATCTAATCACGAGAGGCTGGAGAGCAACCACCACGCCTGTTATGACAGATAAAATCAAGGCGACAAGGAGATGGTGTTTTTCGCCTCTTGCAAACTTAAGCAGGGTGGGCCAGAACTTAACCTCTTTTTTTGATTCGTTTTCATTCAGAGTCTGATTAGTGCCTTCATTCTCATGCATTTTTTTCATAATATGAACGCCCTTTCTAAAAATTTTTTCAGTCTGATTTTATTGTATTATATTATCTTTAGGGTGGGTTGTCAATAGGTCAGAACTCAAATGATTATTAAATGTTTATTACATTTAAAATTAAAAAAAATATATTTTTTAGGAAAAAACTCTTTACAAGAGATAAAATTTGTAGTAGTGTTATATAGGTAAGTATGCTTTGGAGGAATAATATGGAAGGAATCAAATTGTGGCTGTGGCTGACTTTGAAGAGAGGAATTTCAAGCTCTAAAATCAGCTCTCTGCTTGAAAAATTTGATTCGGTAGAAGATATTTATAATGCCGAAGAAGCAGACTTTTTACAGATTCCGAAGATTTCAGATAAGGACATTTTAGCGCTTTCAGACAAAAGCCTGAAAGAAGCAGAGAAGGTCTTTGATGAGTGCGGCGAAAAGGATATAACCATTTTGACATTCGACTCTGCTTTTTATCCTTTGAAATTAAAGGATATTTACGATCCGCCATATGTATTATATGTGAAATCTCAGGAAAAATTAAACCTTAATGAGCAGGTTTGCATCACGATTGTCGGAACAAGAGAGCCGACAGATTATGGAGCATTTGTCACGGAAAAGCTCTCAAAAGAGCTTGCTATAGAAGGATTTACGATTGTGAGCGGAATGGCAAGGGGAATTGACGCCATCGCAAACAGAGCGGCACTTTCAGTTTCAGGTAAAACTGTCGCCGTTTTAGGATGCGGAGTTGATGTCACATATCCTTCAGAAAATATAAAGCTGATGGAGGACATTTGCGCTAAAGGAATTGTTTTGTCGGAATTTCCTCCCGGTTTTCCGCCCTTAAAAGAAAACTTTCCTCAAAGAAACAGAATTTTAAGCGCGCTCAGCGTTGCGACAGTTGTGACCGAGGCTCCTCTAAAGAGCGGTGCGCTCATAACTGCATCAATTGCAATGGAGCAAAACAAAGATGTTTATGCAGTTCCCGGAAACATAACGCGCAAGGAGTCGGAAGGCTCTAACATATTGATTGCCCGCTTTGGTGCAAAGATGGCTTTAGATGCAAAAACGATTTCCGATGAGTTCAGCGTGGCATATCAGGATGTTTTAAAAAAGAAGAAGCATTTAATAAAGGAAGAAAAGGAAAGCAAGGAAGAGATTTATTTATATAATGAAAAATATAAGAGCTTATCTGAAACTGAAAAGAAAATTTTAAAAGCTATGTCTTCTGTGCCGATGCATATTGATATAATTATGGAAAAGACAGGAATTTCTGCAGATGAGCTTTCGGGAATTATGATTATGCTTGAAATTTTGGGGATGATTAAATCTTATCCTGGAATGATGTTTTCCTTGAGCATATAGATTATTAAGAGAAAGGACTTGATAAAAGGTGGCGAATAATTTAGTTATAGTGGAGTCGCCGGCAAAGGCAAAGACAATAAAACAATATTTGGGAAAGTCCTATAGCGTGATTGCATCTCAGGGGCATGTGCGCGACCTTCCGAAAAGTCAGATGGGAATTGACCTTGAAAACGGATTTGAACCAAAATATATTACTATAAGAGGCAAGGGCGATTTGATTGCCAAACTGAAAAAAGCTGCAAAGGATGCTAAAAAAGTCTATCTTGCAACTGACCCTGACCGCGAGGGAGAAGCGATTTCGTGGCATTTAGCCGACCTTTTGGGAATAGATGACGGCGAAAAATGCAGAATAACCTTTAATGAAATAACTAAAAATGCGGTGCAGAATGCAATTAAAGAGCCGAGGGTGATTGATAAGGACTTAGTTGATGCGCAGCAGGCGAGAAGAGTTTTAGACAGAATTGTTGGCTACACGATAAGCCCGATTTTGTGGAAAAAAGTTAAAAAAGGCTTGTCTGCAGGCAGAGTTCAGTCAGTTGCAACAAGGCTTGTCTGCGACAGAGAAAATGAGATTGACAGCTTCGTTCCTGAAGAATTCTGGAACATTGATGCCACCATCTCCTATGGGAAAACAGGCGATGAATTCACCGCATCCTTTTATGGAAAAGGCGGAAAAAAGCTTAAGGTGACGACGGAGACTATAGCAAACAAAATAGTTAGTGATGTTAAAGGTGAGAAATTTATCATCTCTGATGTTAATCAGGGTGAAAAAACGAGAAAGCCTGCTCCTCCGTTTACGACGAGCACGCTTCAGCAGGAGGCAGCAAGAAAGCTCGGCTTCACCGTTAAAAGAACGATGTCAGCCGCTCAACAGCTCTATGAAGGTGTTGAAGTCCCGGGAAAAGGGACTGTCGGACTCATAACATATATGAGAACGGACTCACTCCGAATTTCAAACGAGGCGCTTACATCAGTGCGCGAGCTGATAGCTTCAAAATATGGCGCGGCATATCTTCCGAAAAGCGCTCAGGTCTATAAGTCAAAGAGAAATTCTCAGGATGCTCACGAAGCCATAAGACCGACATATCCTGATATTTATCCTGCCGATTTAAAGGGAGTTCTTTCAGGAGATTTATATAAGCTCTATAAGCTGATATGGGACAGATTTGTTGCGTGTCAGATGACGGCGGTAATCTATGAAACGAGAAGCCTTGACATAAAAGCAGGAGAATATCTCTTTAAGGCAACAGGCTCTAAAATTAAATTCAAAGGATTCACCACATTATATGTCGAGGGAAGAGATGATGACGGAGAAGAAAAGGAGATGCTCCTTCCGCTTCTTTCCTGTGGTGATGAAGTGGAATTAAAAAGCATTGGAGGAGAGCAGAATTTCACTCAGCCGCCCATGAGATATACTGAGGCAACGCTCGTTAAGGCGTTAGAGGAAAAGGGCATCGGAAGACCGAGCACATATGCGCCTACGATAACGACAATAACTCAAAGGGGCTATGTCGGAAGAGAGAAAAAGCAGCTTTATCCGACAGAGCTCGGAAAAGTTGTCACAGACATTATGCTTCAATATTTTAAAGATATTGTCGGAATTGAGTTCACCGCAGATATGGAAAAGAATTTGGACTCTGTTGAAGGCGGAGAGATTGACTGGGTTAAAATTATTGATGAATTCTATGCACCGTTTGAATCGGAGCTCAAAAAAGCAGAGACAGAAATTGCAAAGATTAAAATTGAAGACGAGGTTTCTGATGTGATTTGCGATAAATGCGGAAGAAACATGGTCTATAAAATGGGCAGATTTGGTAAGTTTTTAGCTTGTCCCGGCTTTCCTGAATGCAGAAATGCAAAGCCTATTGTGACAGAAACAGGGGAGAATTGCCCTAAATGCGGAGCAAAGATTTTAGAGAAGAAATCAAAGCGCGGCAAGGTTTATTATGGTTGTGAGAAAAATCCCAAATGTGACTTTATGTCGTGGGATGCACCTGCTTTGAAGAAGTGCCCCGATTGCGGAGGAATTCTCTTTAAGAAAACAGGCAAAGGTAAAAAGATTTACTGCATTAATGAGGCTTGCGGATATGAAGAGAAATAAAAAACGGGGATGTTAAAAAAGTCCAGACCGCAAAAAGAAACGAAATTGTTAATGCTTAAGCTTTCAAGAAAGCATTAGGTTGAAAAATAATGTAGAAAAATTTCATAAATTCAATTTTTCATTTAAATCTATTCTTTTTGCTATAAACAAACTTCGCCTCTCGCTGTATAAACATACAGCTTCGGGTAACCCAAAGCTTCGCTTTGGCTCAGTTTGTTCATTCTGAATCATTTTTAACTATCCCCTAAAAAGAGGCTGTTTAAAAATTTTTTAAACAGCCTCTTTTCGTGTGATTGGAATTTACTGACTGCGCTATTATCTATCATCTCATCCTACTCAGACGATTTCACCGTCTAAAGACCAAGTGTTCACTTTAGTTATTTTAACAAAAACATAGTCGCCGATTTTCGTTTCGCTTGATGCGGGGAAGTTGACTGTTTTTCCCGTTTCCGTTCTTCCTGAGAAAATTTCGTGGTTCGTTTTGCTTGGTCCTTCGACTAAAACTTCAACTGTCTTTTCGCCATATGATTCATTGATTTCGCGCGAAATTCTGTTTTGAACTTCTAAAAGTCTGTCAAAATTTGCGTGCTTTTCTTCGTCTGAAATGGAGTCTTCCATTATAGCGGCGGGCGTTCCTGAGCGTTTTGAATAAATGAATGAGAAAATCGTGTCAAAACGAACCTTTTCCAAAACATCGATTGTCTCTTCAAAATCTTCCTTTGTTTCATTCGGAAAACCTACTATGACATCAGATGAAAGAGAAATTTCAGGCATTTTTGATTTGATTTTTTCAACGAGGGCAAGATAGTCTTCCTTCGTATATTTTCTGTTCATAAGCTTTAAAATTCTGTTGCTTCCCGCCTGAAATGGAAGATGAAGCTGATTGCAGACCTTGTCACATTCTGCCATTGCATCAATCAAGCTATCTGTCATATCCTTGGGGTGAGATGTCATGAAGCGAATTCTTTTTAGTCCTTCGATTTCGTTTGCGCGCCTTAAAAGACAAGCAAAATCTATTTCTTCATTCAAATCCTTGCCATATGAATTGACATTTTGCCCTAAAAGCGTGATTTCCGTCACGCCGCTTTTAACAATGCCTTTAATCTCTTCTATGACATCGTCTGCTTTTCTTGAGCGCTCTCTGCCTCTTGTGTAGGGCACTATGCAATATGAGCAGAAGTTGTTGCAGCCATACATAACAGACACCCACGCTTTTGGAGAAGAAGCGTCACGGCAGATGGGGATGTCTTCAATTATGTCGCCGTGGGCATCGCAGACATCAATGATGGCTTTCTCGCTGCTGATAGCCTCGAAAAGAATCTGCGGAAGCTTGTGGAGCGTGTGCGTTCCGAAGACGACGCTGACATGCTTATATTTTGATTTTATTCTTTTAACCATGTGTTCCTGCTGCATCATGCAGCCGCAGATGCCGATTATTATGCCGGGCTTTCTTAATGCTAAATGCTTTAAAGCGCCAAGATTTCCCAAGACTCTGTCTTCAGCACCTTCGCGCACAGCACAGGTGTTAAACAGAATGAAGTCTGCATTTTCGTCGTCATCAGAAAAGCCAAAGCCCATTTTTTCCAAAATTCCCTTGATGCGCTCCGAATCATTTTCGTTTTGCTGACAGCCAAAAGTGTGGACTATAGCCAGCGGCTTTTTTCCGCTTGAGAGATAATAGCCTTTGACTCTTTTAATATATTCAATTTGTTCGTTATCGTCGTTATATGACAGATGTTGTGCTTTTTTCTGCATTTCATCGCCTCCAAATCGTATTATACTATGAATGGCACGCATAAGTCAAGAAATATGATAATTTCAGGCTGACAAAAGCCCATAGTTGACAAAAAAACAGTTTTTTATTATAATAGCTTTGGAAATGTGAGATTTTTTTGCGTTTTTCAGCAAAAGAGTTGCAGAAAAAGGAGGTTAAGCTTTTATGAAAAAATGTTTTTCTGTGATTTTAGCAATGATTTTAATTTTATCATTTTTTCAGAGCGCGGTTGCTCATCCTGATAATCTGAATGAATATATTTTTGTGGTTAATAATGATGAGGCTGTCACCTTTGGAGATGAGCGTGCATTCACGATAGCGGGCTACACATATGTCCCCGACTACATTCTCAGCGATGAATTCGGCTTCAAAACAGAATGGGAAGACAAAGAGAAGTGTCTTATCATAAGCAGAGGGCTCTGGAAGGTCAAGGCTTTTGAAACGAAAAATCTTTTGGAGATGCCAGCTAAAACTTTAAGCATTAAATTCTATCGCTCAAATGATGTTTTAATGGTTCCGCTTGAGCCTTGCGCTGAGGCGCTTGGGTTTGGCGTGTCTTATCTTCCTGAAGGAAAGCTCCTCCGAATCACAAACGGCAAGGAGAAAATGACAAATCAGGAGGTTTTAGCAAAGTTTTTGCTTCGGATTAACAGAGAGAAGTGGAATTTTTCCCCGTTTGTTCCCAAAGGCTCAAAACAGATATATTTGACCTTTGACGACGGACCGAGTCCTAAAAACACGCCCGTGATTTTAGATATTTTGAAAAAACATAATGCCAAAGCAACATTTTTTATGCTTTCGGGAAATATGAAAAAATATCCTGAAATCGTCAGAAGAATTAAAGCAGAAGGTCACACGGTTGCTCTCCATGGCGTGACGCATGTCCACTCGAAATTTTATGGCTCGGCGTGGGCGCCTGCAGACGAGATGGGGCTTGCAAACATAACCTTAAAAAGCATTTTGGGAGATGGCTCAAGCATTGTCCGAGTGCCCTACGGAAGCTCGCCTAATTTATCTCGCGCGCAATATGAAAACCTTAAAAATTCCGGCTATCTGATGTGGGACTGGAATGTTGATTCGGGGGATTCTTTGAGAGCAAATGTCGGCTCGCAGACGATTTATAATAATGCGGTTAACGGAATTAATAAGGTAAGCGGCGTGCCCGTTGTTTTGTTTCACGATAAGACAAATGTGGTTTATTGCCTCGATTCACTTGTTACATATTTAAAAAACAGAGGCTACTATCCCGTTGCAATAACGGATGAAATGACGCCATATAACTGGAAGGAACGATGAGTTTTTAAGGAAGGATAAAGATAAAAAGAAGTGTTAACAAAAAAAGGAATTCGTTTAATCTGCGAATTCCTTTTTTGTTTTATATGCTTTTAGCGATTAACCTTGCGGAGATATTCAGACGGAGTCAGCCCCGTTTTTTTCTTAAAGGTTCTTGAAAAATATGCGCTTGAGCTGAAAGAAAGCAGGTTTGAAATCTCTGTGAATAAAAGCTCGGTTTCTGCTATCAGTTTTTTTGCTTTGTCAATTTTAAGCAAAATGAAATAGTCGATGATTCCTCCGTCATGGAGATTTTTAAAGGAACGCTTCATGTGGGTGACGCTGATTCCCGTCAGCAAGCCGATTTGTTCTAGTGAAAGATTTTTGTCAACATTTTCCTCAAGGCATCTGATGATTCTTTCATTGATTTTAGCGGCGCTTTTAAGCCTTTTCCTGTTGAGCAGCTCGTGGGCATCAAAAGGCGTTGTTCTGTTGAAAATTTCAATCAAAAAAAGCTCAATCTGTTTTTTCACATGCTGCAATTTATAAATAGGTGTTTCTGCCTTCAGCGTTTGACCTTTAATTGGCGCATCCGGGGGGATTGTCGTTAAAATTTCGGAAGCCTCTGCAAAAATTTTAGACAGAAGAAGAGCTTCTGAATCTGTCAGCTTGATTGGTGTTGTGCAGAAATAGTTCATTTCCTGGGAGTTTGTCTCAAAGCTTAAGACATCAATCGTGCAGCTTTCAGTTTCTGCACGCCAGGAGTGAACCGTGTTTGGAGGATAGAAAATTATTCTGTTTTCTGAAAGGACATATTCCTTGTCGTCGGCAGTTAAACGGAGAGTTCCCGAGCGGACATAGATAAATTCCCAGAAATTGTGGGATTCAGGCTGGAAGACGCTGTCTTTTGAAATGAGAAGCGGCAAAATTGCCACTATCTTGCTTAAAGAAAGATAGTCATAGACTTTTATTTTGTTATAATTTTCCATCATCTTCACCTCCTGCTTTTTTTAAAAGCGACAAATTAAGTATAGCAAAATCAGTAACATTTGTCAATTAATCTTATTTTTAATTTGAAAGCAATAATCTGCCACGAAATTTCAAAAGTTGATGGATAATTGAAGCAAACAAGTCAATAATATTAAAAGATTAAAAGCGCAGGAGGCAAGCTATGATAAACACAGTTTTAATTGTGATACAGATGTTTTTCACAACCATTTGCGGAATGTATTTTTTTAGTATGTTAAGAACCCAGAAGACGAGCAAAACCTCTATTGAAGACGATTCAAAAAGAGAGCTTGAAAAGCTGAGGAATTTAAAAAAAGTTGAGCTTTCAAAGCCGTTATCTGAAAAGACAAGGCCTGACAAGCTTGATGATGTCATAGGTCAGAGTGACGGAATCAAGGCTCTGCGGGCGGCACTTTGCGGACCAAACCCACAGCATGTTTTGATTTATGGTCCTCCCGGAGTGGGCAAAACTGCGGCTGCAAGAGTGATTTTAGAAGAGGCAAAACAGTCGCAAAGGTCACCATTTTCCAAAATGGCAAAGTTTGTGGAGCTTGATGCGACGACGCTCCATTTTGATGAACGGGGAATTGCCGACCCGCTAATCGGCTCTGTTCACGACCCGATTTATCAGGGGGCGGGGGCATATGGGCCTGCGGGAGTGCCGCGCCCAAAGCCGGGAGCTGTGACCAAGGCTCACGGGGGAATTCTTTTTATTGATGAAATCGGAGAGATGCATCCCGTTGAAATGAATAAGCTTTTAAAGGTTTTAGAGGACAGAAAGGTTTTTTTGGAAAGCTCATATTATTCAAGCGGCAACTCAGACATTCCGCCTTATGTTCACGAGGTTTTCCAGCAAGGACTTCCTGCTGATTTCAGGCTCTGCGGCGCAACAACGAAAAGGCCTGAAGACATTCCGCCTGCCATCAGGTCAAGGTGTGTGGAAATATTTTTTTCGCCACTTACAGAAGAGCACATTTACAAAATTTCAAAAAATGCGGCAAAAAAAGGAAGTTTTGCTGCCACGGATGAGGCGCTGCATCTCGTTTGCAGCTATGCGCAAAATGGGAGAGATGCAGTTAACATAATTCAGACGGCAGGAAGCGTTGCATCGCTTGAAGGAAGATATGAGATTGAAGAAAGAGATGTTAAGTGGGTTGCGGAGTTTGGTCATTTTCCGAAAAAAGCGGAGAAAAAAGTTTCTCAAAACAAATTTGTCGGAGTTGTGAACGGACTTGCTGTTTTTGGAGGGAATCAAGGCGTTTTGATTGATGTTGAGGCAAGTGCTGAAAAAGGAGAAGGGAAGCTCACCGTCACGGGAATTGTTGAAAGGCAGGAGATTAAGACATCGTCACAGACGCTTTCAAAAAGCAGCTCGGCTCAGAACTCTGCCCAAAATATGATGACCGTTTTAAAAAGGCTTTATGGGATTGATACATCAGAGTTAGACATTCACATCAATTTCCCCGGCTCATCTCCCGTTGACGGACCTTCGGCAGGCATTGCCATTGCCACGGCTGTCTATTCTGCCATTACGAAAAAGCCCGTCAGAAACGATGTTGCGATGACGGGGGAGATTTCAATTTTAGGAAAGGTCAGACCTGTTGGCGGAGTCGTGGAAAAAATTGCGGCGGCAAAGGCATCGGGCGCTAAATGTGTGTTTATACCGAAGGATAATTACGATAAATCACTTGAGCGGTTTGACATCGAAATCGTGGCGGCAGAGACCATAGACGATGTTTTTAAAAGAGTTTTCGAATTTTCGACAGAAAGCGTTTCATCAGTTGTGACAGAGAACGCGGGAGAAAACATTGCGGCGGCTCTTCCTGCGGCAGTTGCGACAGCAAAGGAAGATTTGAGCTTGTGAAAACGGGGATTTTTCATCCCTGTTTTTTTTATGTTTCAATTCCATTTCAATTCCGTTAAATTCATTGACTTTTGAAGAAGAAAAATGTAGAATTATTATGGTATAATTTATCGATTTTTTAACTATTTTTTAAAAATCAGGGTGCAGGAGGCCATTATGGAAGACATTAAAAACAAAAAAATTCTTATGGCACTTATGAGCTTTTCAATCGGGGGAGCTGAAACTCATGTTTTAGAGCTTTCGGCAGAGCTTAAAAAGAAGGGCTTTGATGTTGTGCTTGTGTCGGGCGGAGGCGAATATGAAGAAGTTTCTTCTGCGCTTGGAATAAAGCACTATGAAGCCCCGTTATACACAAAAAACCCGCTTGCGATGCTGTCGTCGCTTAAAATTTTAAGAAACATCATTAAAAAAGAAAAGATTGACATCGTTCACGCTCACGGCAGAATTCCCGCGTTTTTGTGCGGCATTTTGCGGAAATCAATGGATTTTATTTTTGTCACGACTGCACATTGGGTTTTTAACACAGGCTATGGACTTAAATATCTTTCAAACTGGGGCGAAAAGACTGTTGCAGTCAGCGAGGACATCAAGACATATCTTATGGACAACTATGGCACAAATGCTATGGATATTTTCGTCACGATAAACGGAATTGACACGGATAAATTTTCTCCTGATGCCAGCTTCTCTTCTGCAATAGAGGAGTTTTCTCTCTCTCCTGATTCGCGCAAGGTTGTTTACATAAGCAGGCTTGATTCCGACAGAGCAGAGGTTGCCTTCAGGCTTTTAAACATAGCGGAGAAAATTTACGCTGATTTTCCCGACATCGAGATTGTGATTGTCGGCGGCGGAGATGTTTTTGATAGGATTAAGCAGCAGACAGACGCCTTAAATGAAAGAGTCGGCAAAAGACTTGTCACGCTCACGGGCGCAAGAACGGACATATTTAAATTTGCCGCTATGGCAGATGTTTTTATCGGCGTTTCGCGCTCGGCACTTGAGGCGATGTCTTGCGCTAAACCGGTTATTGTTGCTGGAAACGAGGGCTATATTGGCATTTTTGATTCTGATAAGCTCCCCGTCTCCATTGAAACAAATTTTTGTTGCAGAGGCTGCGAGCCTTCAAGCGATGAAAGACTTTTTGAAGACCTGTCTTCTCTTTTATCTGCTGATGAACAGGAAATTAAGAGACTTTCTGAATTTTCAAGGGAGATTATAAAGTCGAGATATTCGCTTTCTAAAATGGCAGAGGATAATATCAGAATGTATGTTCAGGCGGCAGATAGCTATAAATATGACGCTGTGATTTCAGGCTATTATGGCTTTGGAAATTCAGGTGATGAAGCTCTTTTATCGGGAATTATTGAAAATCTGAAAAAGGAAAAGGAAGACATTAAAATCTGTGTGCTTTCAAAGTCGCCTTCAGAAACTGCTAAAGAGCACGGAGTTCATTCTGTTAACAGATATGACTACTTAAAGATTAAAAAAGCAATCAAGTCGTCAAGACTTTTCATTTCGGGCGGAGGAAGTCTCATTCAGGATGTGACCTCTTCAAAATCACTATGGTACTACACTAGCTTGATTAAGCTTGCAAAAAAATGCTCCGTTCCGATTATGATTTATGCAAACGGAATCGGTCCCGTTTTAAAAGAGTCAAACAGAAAAAGAACGAAGGAAGTCTTGGAATTTGCCGAAAAAATAACCTTAAGAGAAGATGGCTCATATGATGAGCTTTTATCACTTGGAGTTAATATGGAAAAGGTATGCGTGACGGCTGACCCTGCCTTTTCACTTGAGCCGGCTTCAGAAGAATCAGCAGAGGAAATCTTTAGAAGTGAGGGAATCGGTGATGATAAAAAATGCGTCGGAATCTGCCTGAGGGAATGGAAGGGAGCGGCAACCGACTTTAAAGAGGTTTGCGCTGCGGCTTTAAAAGAAATTTGCACAGATAATGGCTTGTTTCCTGTCTTTATTCCGCTTAAATCTCCTGACGATTTGACAATTTCAAAAGAAATTGGGGAAAAGATGGGAATTCCTTTCAAGGTTATTGAAAGAAATCTTTCTCCGCGTGAGCATTTGGCGATTGTCAAAAAGATGGACATCATGCTTTGTATGAGACTGCACGCGCTGATTTATGCGGCTAAAATGGCAGTTCCGACAGTTAACATTTCATATGATCCGAAGGTTTTAAACATTGCAAAATATCTTGGGATAGAAAGAAACATTGATGTTTCTCTCGTGACAAAGGAAGCTCTTAAAGGTGAATTTCTGCAGCTTTTGGAAAACTATGAAAATGTTAAAAGTGAACTTTTAAATAACAGCGCAAAACTTCAGGAGATGACCGGAAAAGATGCGCGTTTGGCTTCAGAGATTATAAACCGCCGTTAAGGAGGAAAAGACATATGGTTAGGCTTATGGGGATTGACTATGGGGATGTGAGAATCGGGATTGCGCTTTCTGACCTGCTCGGAATAACAGCCCAGGGACATAGCACGCTTAAAAACACACATGACGAGACTCCGTTTGTTGAAATTCAGAAAATAATCAAGGAAAATTCAGTCGGAAAAATTGTTTTGGGGCTCCCTAAAAACATGGACGGGAGTGAAGGCTTCAGAGCAGAAGCAACATATGAATTTGCAGAAAAGCTTAAAGGATATACAGACCTCGAGATAGTTTTCTGGGATGAGAGGCTTTCGACTGTAGCCGCTCATTCCTATATGAACTCTTTAGACATAAGAGGGAAAAAGAGAAAGGGAATAGTGGATACGATAGCTGCTGCGCTCATTCTTGAAAATTATATGCAGAAAAATTCAGGCGGCGGCTTTTAACAGGTGAAAAATATGAAGAAAACAGTTTTAATAGCATTAATTGCGGCTTTTTTATTATCGCTTATGCCTATGACAGCTTTTTCGGCGACAGAATATTATTTTGACGGAGCATGGCATGAATATAAGGGAAATGTTTTTGCGCTCAAAGTTGACGGGGAGATTTTAAAGACGGAAATGCCCCCGATTGTCTTTAGGGGCTATTCCGTTGTGCCTGCAAGAGATGTTTTTGAAAAATTAGGCGCGAAGGTGACCTGGAAGGCTGCAAGCGAGCGCGTGATTTGCTCTTATGGAGAGACCACGATAGAGATGACAATAAACGAAGACACAGCCTTAGTCAACGGAGAGAAAAAGAAGATGCAGATTGCGGCTAAGCTCATAAACGGAAAGACGATGATTCCTGTCAGATTTGTTGGAGACGAGCTTGGCTATTTCGTTGATTTTGATTCGAGCACTGACACGGTTATCATAAAAAGAAAAGAAGTTGAAGAACTCACCTGCATAACTAAAGCAAAATATTCAACGCAAAATGACTATCTTAAGCTGACGCTCACAACAAAAGGCCCTGCGCCTGTCGTGAATTCGTTTGTCATAGAAAATCCATCGAGAATTGTTGTCGATGTGAAAGGCACAGAGTTTACGCCTATGCTTCCTGATGTTAAATTTGAAGAAGGAAACATCAGGGCAATCAGATATGGACAAAATGACGATGCGAGGATTGTTTTTGATGTTGATGAAAATGATGACTATAAGGTCACTTCGTCAGATAACAAGATTGTCATTTTAGTTAATAATGAAAAGACAGAAGAGGAGCCGGCAGAAACTCAAAAGCCGGCAGAGAATCCAAAGCCGACAAAAGAGCCTGATGATAGTCAGACTTTGGAGCCGTCAGCCGAGCCAACCTTAGAGCCGTTTAGTTTTAAGATACAGGCAACAGGCGGAAGAGACTATGTCAAAGTGATAAGCGCGACTGTCGGAAAAGCGACAAGAATTGCATCTCCGCCAAGCGTGACATTTGAAATCACAGCAGATGAGATTGATGAAGACTGTTTTGATGCTCCTCTTTCCGCAAACTTTGTCAAGGCTGTTAAATATGAGCCTTTGTCCAAAACAAAAGGAAAGGTCACACTTCTTTTAAAGGATAATAATTTTAATCTTGTGCAGACACAGAGCTCGCTTTACATAATGGCGCAGAAGGCGGAAAAACTGCGCTCTGTTATGATAGATGCAGGACATGGCGGAATTGATGTCGGGGCGATTGCAACCGATGAGGACGGAAAGATAATCGCAAAGGAAAAGGACTTTAATCTTGATATTGCGCTTAAAGTTCAGGAAATTCTTGAGGAAAATGATGTTGAAGTCAAGATGATAAGAACTGAAGATGTCTATGTTGACTTCCAGCAGGTTGGCTCAATTGCAAACGATGCAGACACGACGCTTTTTGTCAGCATTCACACAAATTCCTCCGTGGCAAGCAGCGCAAACGGAATCGAGACATGGGCATATCTTGAAGATAATGCAAGCTCATTAAACGGATTGACGGGAAAACGCCTTGCTGAAATTATTCAGAAAGAGATGATAGATGAAACTGATGCAGTTGACAGAGGAATTAAAAACGGAAAATCGCTTGCTGTCATAAAGACGACCTCAATGCCTGCTGTTTTAGTTGAAATAGGTTTCATTTCAAACAAGGAAGAAGTGCAAAAGCTTATGACAGATGCCTACAGGCAAAAGCTTGCCGAGGCAATCAGCAAAGGAATTTTAGCGTCATTTGTCGAAATGGGAATATAAAATAAAGAGAGTTGTCATACTAAAATAAAAAAAATTATTGGAGAGTGTGACAATGAGAGAAGAGAAAAACAACAAAAACGATGAGCTTTTAGCAAGCACCGATAATAATAATCAGAGCATAACAGACTTTGGGGTTTCGAGCATTAAAAATTCAGGCGGAAACATTCAATGCCTCACGATAGTCGGGCAAATTGAAGGGCATATGCTCCTTCCGCCGCAGAATAAGACCACAAAATATGAACACATTCTGCCGCTTTTAGTCGCGGTTGAAAAGGACGAAGAAACAGACGGACTCATAATTTTATTAAACACGGTCGGCGGAGATGTCGAGGCAGGACTTGCCATAGCCGAGATGATTTCAGGAATGAAAAAACCGACTGTGTCACTCGTTTTAGGCGGAGGTCACAGCATAGGCGTTCCGCTTGCAGTCTGTGCAAAGCGCTCGTTTATCGTTCCGTCTGCAACCATGACAATTCATCCAATCCGCATGAGCGGAACTGTGATTGGCGTTCCGCAGACATATGAATATTTCAACAAAATGCAGGAAAGAGTGGTCGATTTCGTTGTTGATAACTCTTCCATCAAAAAGAAAAAATTTACGGAGCTTATGATGAAAACAGGTGAAATTGCCAACGATGTCGGCTCGATTGTTTTAGGAAAAGAAGCAGTTGAAATTGGGCTGATTGACGAAATTGGCGGCATTGACAACGCGCTTAAATGTCTATATAATCAAATAGAGGAAATGAAGGAGGAAAAAGAAAAAGATGGCAAAAGAATTGACAAAAGGAATAACAGGAAAAACGGTGATTGTGGTGGATGAAAGCGTCAGTGCAAGACGCGCGGCAAGCGGTGAAATGGATGTTTTCGGAACTCCGTTTATGGTTGCACTCATGGAAAAAACAGCTGACGAAAGCGTCAGACCATATTTAGAAGAGGGATGTGCAACAGTCGGCACTGTCGTTAACATAAAGCATCTCGCTGCAACCCCAATGGGCATGGAGGTTTATGCGACATCAGAGCTGTTAGAGGCAGACGGAAGAAGACTTGTCTTTAAGGTTGAAGCTTATGATGAAGCAGGCTTGATTGGTGAAGGCTTGCACGAAAGATTTATAATTTTTAAAGATAAATTCATGGAAAAGACAAACAGCAAGGGGGTTAAATGAGATGCTGACGGACATTGAGATTGCTCAGCAGGCGAAGATGCTTCCCATAGCGGAGGTTGCAAAAAAAGCAGGAATCAAGGAAGATGAGCTTGAGCTTTATGGAAAATTCAAGGCGAAGCTTTCAGGCGATTTGTGGGAAAGAATTAAAGATAGACCTGACGGAAAGCTGATTTTGGTGACGGCGATAAATCCGACTCCTGCAGGAGAAGGGAAGACGATGACAAGCGTGGGGCTCGGGCAGGCGCTCTGCAAAATCGGGAAAAATGCATTCATTGCGCTCCGTGAGCCATCGCTCGGTCCCGTTATGGGAATCAAGGGCGGAGCGGCAGGCGGCGGCTATTCTCAGGTTGTTCCGATGGAGGACATAAACCTTCATTTCACAGGTGATATGCACGCCATAACTGCGGCAAATAACCTTCTATGTGCTATGATTGATAATCACATCTGCCACGGAAACGAGCTTATGATAGACCCGACAACAATAACCTTTAAAAGAGTGGTTGACATGAACGACAGAGCGCTCAGAAAAACAATTGTCGGTCTTGGCGGCAAAGTCAACGGCTATAGCAGAGAGGATGGCTTTAACATCACGGTTGCATCAGAGGTTATGGCGATTTTATGTCTTTCAAGCGACCTCAAGGATTTGAAGGAGCGTCTCGGAAGAATTATCATAGGCAGAAGTTATAAGGGCGAGATTGTTATGGCGAAGGATTTAAAGGCAGAGGGTGCTATGACAGCTCTGTTAAAGGACGCAATTAAGCCTAATCTCGTGCAGACCTTAGAAAACACGCCATGCATAATTCACGGCGGTCCGTTTGCAAACATCGCCCATGGCTGTAACAGCATTATGGCAACAAAAACAGCTTTAAAGCTTGGTGACTATGTTGTGACAGAGGCAGGTTTTGGTGCAGATTTAGGTGCTGAAAAGTTCCTTGACATTAAATGCAGAGTGGCAGGACTTAAGCCTTCTGTTGTTGTCATTGTTGCAACGGTCAAGGCGTTAAAATATAACGGTGGAGTTAAAAAGCCTGATTTGGCGCAGGAAAATGTGGAAGCGCTCAAAAAAGGCATTGTTAACCTTGATAAACACATTGAAAACATCAAAAAGTTCGGGCTTCCGTGCATCGTTTCAATCAACAGATTTGCAACGGATTCGAAAGAAGAACTTGACTTCATCTATGAGCATTGCAAAGAAATGGGCGTTTCCGTCACATTAAATGAGTCTTTTGCAAAGGGCGGAGATGGTGCGATTGATTTGGCAAACAAGATTGTCGAGCAGACATCAGACGAAAATTCAGGCAGCGCTTTTGAGCCGATTTATGATGAAAATGAGTCGCTTTATGATAAAATCAGCACTGTTGCAAAGGAAATTTATGGTGCTGACGGCGTTGATTTTTCTGCTGTTAAAAAGAAGATTGACAAGCTTGAAGAAGAAGGCTATGGTAAGCTTTTGGTTTGCATGGCTAAAACACAATATTCACTCTCGCACATTCCGACAATGCTCGGCAGACCTGAAAACTTCAACTTGAAGGTGAGCGATGTGAGAGTTTATAATGGTGCAGGCTTTGTCACCGTCTTAACAGGAGACATCATGACTATGCCCGGACTTCCGAAAGAGCCTGCTGCAGAAAAGATTGATGTTTCAGAGGATGGTGTTATCACAGGTCTTTTCTAAAAAGATTTAAAATCATAGTTTTAAATAAGAAATTTTGTGCTTAAACTCCGCAAGGTTAGTCTTTGCGGAGTTTAAGACTTGCTTATGAAGAATTCAGGGGCAAAAAAAGGGGAAATTTTTTTGAAAAAGAGGGCATTTTTCTATATTATTTTTGCAGGAATTTTGTGGGGGACCTCGGTCATTTTTGTAAATCTTTTGGCGCCGCTCGGCTTTTCATCGCTACAGATGACATTTGCAAGGGCGCTCGTTTCTTTTATCTGCATTTTTACATATGCGATGGTTAAAGACAGAAGCTTTTTTAAGGTGACGAAGAAGCAATTAGCTTTAAATGTTGCCGCAGGTGCGTCGTTTTTTGTGACAGCCACGAGCTACTATTTTGCGATGCAGGAGACATCACCTTCGACTGCGGTGGTTTTAATGTATCTCGCGCCTATTATTGTTTTAGCATATTCTGTGCTTTTTCTCGGCGAAAAGCTCACGGTTTTAAAGTCTTTGTCAATTATGGCGATGCTCGCAGGGTGCGCGTTTGTGTCAGGAGCGTGCAGCGGACTTGTCTTTAAACCGCTCGGACTTGCGTTTGGATTTTTGTCGGGAATTTCATATGCACTTTATAATATATTTGCAAAAATCAGCACAAAAAATGAGTGTAAGCCGATAACCATAACGCTTTATTGCTTTATGACCGCAACTGTTATTTCGTTTTTTACATCAGATGCTTTTGCTATGTCTGCGATTATGGAAGGGAACGCACTTTTATGCATTGCGCTTTTGGTTTTGATGGGAATTTGTACCTGTGTGATGCCATATTTTCTCTATAATTTAGGGATGAAGGAATTGCCTGCAGGAACGGCAACTGCGCTTGGAATTGTTGAGCCGATGTCGGCAACTGTTTTAAGCGTTGTAATTTTTGGGGAAAGGCTTGAATTTTTTCCGCTTATCGGAATAATTTTAATTCTTGCTTCAACGATTGTGCTTTCAAAAAGCGATAACTAATTTAAAGAAACGGAGATAAATCAGATGTTTGATGTGGATTTGGTTTTAGAAGGCGGCGGAATGAGAGGTATGTTTACGGCAGGAGTTTTAGATGCCTTTTTGGAAGAAGATTTAAGCTTTAAAAGGTGCATCGGCGTTTCAGCAGGAGCCTGCCATGCCTGCAGTTTTTTGTCAAAGCAGAAAAAAAGGGCATATGATGTCGGCGTTGACTATCTTAAAAATAAGAACTATTGCAGCGCATTTAGTCTTATCACAACGGGAGACCTCTTTGGCGCGAAGTTTGTCTATGACGACATTCCAAACAAGCTGAACTTATATGACTATGACGCGTTTAACAAAAATGAGACAGAATTCTACGCCACTGTCACAAACTGCGAGACAGGCGAGGCTGAATATGTCAGAATTCTTGATATGAAAAAAGACATCGTCTATGTCAGGGCGTCAAGCTCGCTTCCGTTTATGGCAAGGATTGTTAAAGCGGGCGGAAAGAAGCTTTTAGATGGTGGAATTGCAGACTCAATTCCTGCACGATTTTCGCTATCTTCGGGAAGCGGAAAGAGCGTCGTCGTGTTAACTCAGCACAAAGGCTACAGAAAAGAGCCTTCCGCACTTTCAGGTTTTGTGAAGCTGAAATATTTTAAATATCCTAATCTTGTGGAGAAAATCAATAACAGATATTTAAATTATAATGAGACGCTTGATTTCATTGAAAAAGAAGAAGAAAAAGGCAATCTCTTCGTCATCCGACCAAGTGCTCCGCTTGCAATCTCACGCATTGAAAAGAATAAGGAGATTTTGACAGAGGTTTATGAAATCGGATATCGCGAAGCAAAGAAAGTTATGGGAGATTTGAAGGCTTTTTTGAGATAAGGGGAAAATAATTTTTTTTGTATAAAAACAGGCTCCCTTTACACAAGGGAGCCTGTTTTGTGCCGCAAATTTCAATGAGAAGGCTTTTTCATTTTTACACACAAAAAAACGCACCGAAGTTAATCGGTGCGTTTAATTTTTTATTCTTTATTATTTATTGTCAACGCCGTAAGCATAAGCAATAAGGTCAAGAACTTTGTTTGAATAACCCCACTCATTGTCATACCATGAAACGAGTTTAACGAAGTTATCGTTAAGAGCGATACCAGCCTGAGCATCGAAGATTGATGTTCTTGCATCTGAAATGAAGTCAGATGAAACAACTGCATCTTCTGTGTAGCCTAAGATACCGTTTAATTCATTCTCACTAGCAGCTTTGATAGCAGCTTTGATTTCTTCATATGTTGCAGCTTTCTCTAAACGGCATGTGAGGTCAACAACTGAAACGTCAGCTGTAGGAACTCTGAATGCCATACCTGTGAGCTTGCCGTTGAGTTCAGGAATAACCTTACCAACAGCTTTAGCAGCACCTGTTGAAGAAGGAATGATGTTGAATGCAGCACCTCTGCCGCCTCTCCAGTCTTTCTTTGAAGGACCGTCAACAGTTTTCTGTGTTGCTGTTGTAGCGTGAACTGTTGTCATTAAGCCTTCAACGATGCCGAATTTTTCGTGGATAACCTTAGCTAAAGGAGCTAAGCAGTTTGTTGTGCAAGAAGCGTTAGAAATAACCTTCATGTCTGATGTGTATTTGTCGTTGTTAACGCCCATAACGAACATCGGAGCGTCAGCTGAAGGAGCAGAAATAACAACTTTTTTAGCACCTGCTTCTAAGTGAGCAGAAGCTTTTTCTGTTGTTGTGAACACACCTGTTGATTCAACAACATATTCAGCGCCACATTCTTTCCACGGAATTTCTGCAGGATTCATGCTTGCATAAACAGCGATTTCTTTGCCGTTTACAACGAGCTTGTCCCCTTTTGTTTCGATTGTTCCTTTGAACTGACCGTGAACTGTGTCGTATCTTAACATGTAAACCATGTATTCAAGATCGATGAATGGGTCGTTGATGCCCACTACATCAACCTTATCGTTGTACATAGCAGCTCTGAAAACGAGACGACCAATACGGCCAAAACCATTAATACCAACTTTTGCTTTCATTTTGGAAAACCTCCTAATTTTGTTATTATTTTGTCAATATATATATTTTATTACATATTGCATAAATATTCAAGTGTTATTTTAAATTTTCTGAAAAATTTCTCATTTTTGTTAATCTTCAATAATAATCATTGATTCTATGACAGGTTTTTCGATAAGTTCGTCACTTGGATAGCCTGTTGTGGGCATCTCTGCAATCTCGTCAACGATTTCCATGCCGCTTGTCACTTTGCCGAATGCTGCATAGTTTCCGTCTAAGTGGGGAGATGCTTCATGCATGATGAAGAACTGACCTGATGCTGAATTGGGGTCGTTTGTTCTGGCAAGAGACAAAACGCCTCTTTCGTGCTTTAATGGGTTATCAAAGCCGTTTGACGCAAATTCGCCGCGGATAGCCTCGTCCATGCCGCCGATGCCTGTCCCGCTTTTAGAGCCGCCCTGAATCATAAAGCCTGAAATTGCGCGGTGGAACACTTTTCCGTTATAATAGCCTGATTCCACGCCTTTTAAGAAAAGCTCGCAGGAAAGTGGCGCGATGTCGGGATAGAGCTCCATTTCAATTATGCCGCCGTCTTCGAGCGTCAGGCGAACGCGCGGTTTTTCGTTTGTTTTTTCCATAGTGTCATCTGTTCCTTTCGTTGATTCGTCTTTTGCTTCTTCTGTCGCCGCGGTGGTTTCGGTTGCCTTATCATCAACTGCAGGCGATGTGCATGCTGTTGAGAACAGACATAAAGAGAGCACCATAGCTGTTATTTTAAGTAGCATTTTAAACATTTTTTCCTCCTGTTTTAATTCCAAAATGTAACCACTATATATTTTACCACAAATATTAAAAAAATCAAGATATTTATTTGAGTTTATGAAAAGAGATTTTATTTTTTATTTAGAGCGTCTTTCGATGAAGGCGTCATAGAAAACGCGCTTGAAGGCGGCAAGCAGAGGAACGCCTAAAAACATTCCGAAGACTCCGAAAAGCTCTCCGCCGACTGTCGCCCCCAAAATGACAAGCACAGGGCTTATGCCGACATGGCTCGACATAACCTTCGGCGAGATTATGAAGTTGTCTAAAAGCTGAATAAAGACAGTGTATAACAGCACCCAAAAAGCTTTTACGGGGCTATATAAAAGAGTTATCAAAATGCTCGGAATTGCGCCTATTATGGGGCCGAAATATGGAATCGCGTTCGTCACTGCAATAATTAAGCTGATGAAGGAAAAAAGCGGGATTTCAAGCCACCATAAAACGACATAGCCGATTAAAAATATGATGAGAGATTCTATGAGTTTGCCGCCGTAGAAATCAGAAAAAATTTCATTTATGCTTTTAGACGCCTTTAAAATCTTATTTGCAGTGCGGTCAGAAAAAAGTGCAAAAAGAAGCTTTTTTGAGCTGGCGAGCAGACTTTCCTTGCTATAGAGAAAATAGGCGGAAATGAAAAAGCCGAAGAAAAATCTGAACATAGCCAAAGCAGAACCGCCGAGAAACTTTTTTGCCGGTTCATAGAAATCTGTCAGATTGATTTCTGACAGAAAATCATAGAGGGCGCCAAGCAGCTTTTCGAGCAAATTTTTAAAAGGGAGAAAAGAGGCGTTTTCTGCTATTTTATCCGAAAAATTTCTGACATATATCACTATATGCGGGATTTTGTTTGTTATTTCCCTGATGCCGTCTGAAACCTTTGGAATTATGGCGACGAAAAAGAGTGTCAAAAGTCCTGAAAACAGGAGATATATAAAGCCCAAAACAAAAATGCGCTTTAATTTTTTCATTTTAGCCGAGTCTTTTTTTGATGCAATCAGCTTATCAAAAAAAACGACTAACGGGTTGAAAAGATATGCGATAACTCCGCCCCAGATGAAATAGGCAAAGCACGAATAGAGAAATGAAAAAATCCCTGAAAATGTGATGCCTGATTCCGTTATCAGCTTAAAAATCAAAAAAGAGATTATGATAACGGGAAGAAGAGTTAAATATTTTACTCTGAATTTTTCCATTTGATTCCTCCGTTTATGGATTTTTGAAATGTTCATTAACAGCTTTAGCGATTGATTCGGCTAATTTTTTTCTGTAGCTTTCATTAAGAAGCAGCTTTTCCTCATCGGGATTTGACAAAAATCCACATTCAATTAAAATGGCGGGGATTTGAGCCTTTTTCAAAAGGTAGATATTTCCGTCTGACATTTTTGCTTCTCTTTCCTTTTCAGGCTTCAAATCGGCTATGAGTGATTTCTGGATTGCTTCAGCCAGAGCTTTTCCTTCCTCAAATTGCGGAGCATAAAAGACCTGCGGCCCGCTGTATTTTGCGATTTCAAACTTATTCATATGGATGCTTAAGAAAAGGTCGGCGCCGCTTTCGTTCATAATTTTTTCGCGCGCGTGCATATCAGAGACTTTCTTTTCGCGCGTTGAAGCTGCGCCCTCGTCAAAGATTCCGTTTTCGTCTTTTCGCGTCATTATAATTTTGTGACCGTCTTTTTTGAGACATTGCGCTAAATGCATCGCCACATCTAAATTAAGAGGGGATTCTAAAGCACCGCTTGCGCCGACTGCGCCTCCGTCGGGCATTCCGTGACCTGCGTCTATGACTATTGTTTTAGCTTTTTTTGCCGCCACAGGAGATGCTTTGGGAAACAGGGAAACTGCTAAAACTAATGAGAAAACTAAAGCGAGCATAGAGAGGATTATGTTTCTTTTTTTTAAAAAAATTACCATTTTATCACCTTTTATTTTTTTCATTATAATCAAATTTTATTCGCTTTGAGCAGAATTTATCCTTTGTTTTTTTGTTTGAAAACACCTCATCAGTCAGCTGCGCTCGACAGCTTCCCCTCAAGGTGAAGCTTTTAAAAACACACATTATTTGAAGATATATTTATAATTTTAATATTTTTTTTCAAAGCGTAATCATATGCTATTTTAGTGCCGCTTTTTGACTCGCGGATTATGAATCCGATTTTATTAGTTTTGTCAGGCAGACTATAGTTTTCATTATAGTATATAATACAGAAATTGCTGTTATCTATCATATCGTAGTTCCTCTCAATATATGAGACTTTTCCTGCCTTTGCAATTTTTTCGGGGAAATATGTATCTTCATATTTTTCCATCAGATATTTTTTATAGCTGTCGTTTATATATGGAAACTCTGCTCTTACATATATTCTTTTTAAATATTTGTATCCATTCTTTAATTTGCTGACAATTTCATAACACAAATCGTTGAACTCGCTTTTACTTCCAAAGAGAAATGTGTTG
Source organism: Clostridia bacterium (assembly GCA_045576235.1). Taxonomy (GTDB): domain Bacteria; phylum Bacillota; class Clostridia; order UBA1381; family UBA9506; genus SIG437. The sequence continues at coordinate 21,186 of JAZNGA010000008.1, read as the reverse complement.
ACATTTCGCTCTGAAATCAGGTTAATAATAATTTTTTTCAATTGATTTTTAATTTCATCTGTTATTTCAATTTTCCTGTGTCCTATAAAGCAACAAGTATTATTTTTTATCATATAAGTTTTCTTCCCTTTTAATCTATAATGTGTTATTACAAACAATTATATCATCTAAAAACCAACACATCAAGAAAAATAAAGCTTTAAAACAAATAATAATTGGGCTTGTATGGGTTAAAATATTATATAAGGCGGTGATGATATGAATGAGAAGGCTTTAGCATTAAGAATTGCAACATTAAGGAATAAAAAAGGTGTTTCTGCCCGTGATATGAGTTTATCTATGGGACAAAATGCAGGCTACATAAATAATATTGAATCAGGCAAATCAATGCCTTCGCTTTCGGGAATATTTTATATTTGTGAATATTTGAACATAACACCAAAAGAACTTTTTGATGAGGGACTTGAAAATCCGGAGAAATTAAATCATATTATAGAAGATATGAAACATTTAAGCGACAAACAGCTCGACACGATTTATTCGCTTGTCAAGGAATTGAGAAATAAATAAGTTGAACTGAAAAAATCAATATTGCATTAAGCTTTAGGCAGGGCAAAGGAATTTATCCTTTGCCCTGATTTTTTTTGCACTGTAAAAAAACGAACACCATTTATAAAGGCGATGTTTTAAAAAGTATCGGTTCTGCCTATAATATAGTCAACGGAAGTTTTATATAAATCTGCAAGTTTTATCAACATAGAAACGGGAATTTCCCGTAAGCCTCTTTCATATCTTGCGTAAACCTGACGATTACATATCAGATAATCAGCGACCTCTTGCTGTGTCATGTCATTATCAATTCGCAAATCGTATAATCTTTTGAAAAACATTAAAATCACCTCTTGATTTTAATGTTACCATACGGTATTATAATATTATGCTTATGTTACCAAACGGTACCGAGATGATTTTGGAGGGATATTATGAACATAAAACTCGAATTATTAAAAAAACACATTGCAGACTATGTTGTGAACAATCTGGAGATTTTTGAGATTGATGCGTCTGAAGTGGCGGACACTGTTGCAATTGCTATGCTGTCTGAAATTCAAAAGGTGTTAAGGAATGAAAATTATTCCGATTTTGAGGCGGTGGAAGAGATAGTTTGCATATTTGAGAAGCATAAAATTGACTGTGGCTCATGTCATAGCTTTTAAAAAGCAACAAAAATCTATATTGCATAAAGCTTTAGTCAGGGCAAAGGAATTTATCCTTTGTCCTGATTTTTTTTATGCTATTAGCCATTTATTTTACATTATGTTTTGGGACAGTTTTCCTATTTAAAATGTAATGTGTCAGGGGGAAGGAGTGTGATAAAGTGGAAAATGGCGGCATGGCAGAAAGCATAAAAAGGCTCATCTGCTCGGGCGAAAATGAATCAGGAAGCGTCAAAATCAATTTCCCTGAAAGCGATGTTTCGACCTTTTTAGCCAAAGCTCTGATTTCAAAGGCGAGCGGAGGCGATTTGTCGGCGATAAAAGAGATAAGGTCGATTATAGAGAGTGGAGAAGAAAAGGAGAAAAAGGAATTTTTGCTGCCTGCAAAAAGCATTGCCGCACCTTTTGTTAACATCTATCGTGATGTTTTGAAAAGGGGACACACGGAATATGTGCTCTATGGCGGAAGGGGAAGCACAAAATCTTCTTTTATAAGCATGATGATTTTAGAGCTTCTTTTAAATGATGAAAACATTCATGCTGTGATATGCAGACGCGTTAAAGACACGCTTCGTGACAGTGTTTATGCGCAAATCAAGTGGGCGGCAATTGAGCTTAAAATTGAAGATGAATTTGAGTTCAAGACAAGCCCATTAGAAATCTGTGTCAAAAGAACAGGGCAGAAGATTTATTTCAGAGGTGCTGACGACCCCGCTAAATTAAAGTCAATCAAAGTTCCGTTTGGCTACATCGGCATTTTGTGGTTTGAAGAGCTTGACCAGTTTGAAGGAGAAGAGCAAGTGAGAAGCATCGAGCAGTCTGTCATCAGAGGCGGAAGGGCTTATGTTTTCAAGTCGTTCAATCCGCCGAAAACTGCATTAAGCTGGACAAACAGATTTTTAAAAACGCCTAAAGAGACAAGACTTTCTTTAAGAAGCACATATAAAGATGTGCCGCCTGAATGGCTGGGAGAGACCTTCATAGAGGAGGCTGAATATTTAAAAAAAATCAGCCCCGAAGCCTATGAGCACGAATATGAAGGAATTTCCAATTCTGACGGAGGAGCTGTTTTTCCAAATGTTAAGGCAAGAAAAATAACTGACGAGGAAATTGCAGTTTTTGACAGAGTCTATATGGGAATTGACTGGGGCTGGTTTCCTGACCCGTTCAGATTTCACAAGACAGCATATCTCCCTTCGGAAAGAAGGCTCTACATTTTTGATGAGGTGAGCGGAAACAAGCTGACAAATCTTATGATTGCAGAGCTTTTAAAAGAGCACGGAGTTTTAGAGAGCGACAGAATAACGGCAGATTCTGCAGGGGAAGGTCCGAAATCCATCCGTGATTTTAAAGACATGGGCTTTTCGATGAGAAAAGCAAAAAAAGGACCGGGAAGCGTGGAATATTCGATGAAATGGCTTTCGTCACTCAATGAAATCGTGATTGACGCTGAAAGGTGCCCTAACGCCTATAAGGAGTTTTCCGAGTATGAATATGAGCATAATGCAGAGGGCGAGGTTATCAGCGGATATCCCGACAAGGCAAACCATTCGATTGATGCTGTGAGGTATGCCTTAGAAGAAGTCTGGTCTCGTAGGGGGATATAGAAAAATGTGCAGCCCTCCCATGCAAGAGTTACCCAAGAAAGCGAGAGAAACGGAAAGGAGGTGAGAAAATTTGAAAAAGAAAATTGAAAAAGCACTTTCTGTTCCTGTTTTAATGTCTGATGAAATGACGAAGGCTGTTGACTTATGGAAAAAAGCATATAAAGACTCAGGCTCTCTTTTTAGCGAAGATGTTAAGAGCATGAATTTATGCGCGGCGATTGCAGCGGAAGTCGCAAGGCTTGTCACGATTGAGTTCCGCTCGAGTATCACGGGAAGTGAGCGTGCTGAGGCTATCAACAAAAGCTATCAGGAACTGTTAAAGTCAATCAGAAGACACACAGAATATGCCTGTGTTTTTGGCGGAGTTGTTTTTAAGCCATATTTTGACGGAGAGAAAATCTCTGTCGAATGTGTTGCAGCTGACAGATTTTTCCCGACAGCTTTCTCCGCGTGCGGAAACATTATCTCGTGTGTTTTTGCTGAGCAGAAAAAAGTGGGCGACAAGCTCTATTTAAGGCTTGAGCATCACAATATGACAAAAGGCGGCGTTGAAATCATCAATAAAGCATTTTTTCAAGGCGGTCTGTTTTCTTCGCTTTCCGAAGTTCCGCTTTCGCGTGTTAAAGACTGGGAAGATTTGGAAGAATACACATTTTTGGAAGGAGTTAAAAAGCCTCTCTTTTCCTATTTTAAAATTCCGTTTGCAAACAACATAGACATCTATTCTCCGCTCGGTGTTTCTGTTTATTCCCGTGCGATAGATGTGATTAAAGAGGCCGACAGACAATATTCAAGACTTTTATGGGAATTTGAGGGCGGTGAGCTTGCCATTGATGCAAGCGTTGATGCCTTGAAGCAAAGCGGAAAAAGCTATTCTCTTCCGCGCCTCAATGAAAGGTTATTTCGCGGCATTGACATCGAACTTTCAAGCGGCGACCTCTACAGCGTTTTTGCTCCGAATCTCCGTGACAGCTCTTTTATCAGCGGCTTGGAACAGCTTTTAAGAAAAATTGAGGATTTATGCGGGCTTTCACACGGAGTTTTCTCAAATGTTGATTTGTCGGCAAAAACAGCAACAGAGCTTAAAATCATGAGGCAAAAGACATATTCAACAGTTACAGACATTCAGGCGTCCTTAAAATGCGCACTTTTATCGCTTTCAGAAAGCATTGATTTGCTTTTAGACATCTATAATCTTGCAAAGAGCGGAAGCTTTGATGTGAGCTTTGAATTTGATGACAGCATTATTTGTGACAGAGAGACTGAATTCAGCGAGAGAAAGACTCTTTTAGACGCCGGAATAATTGCCCCCTGGGAAATGAGAGCATGGTTTTTAGGCGAAAGTGAGGAACAGGCAAGAAAGAGCTTAGCTTCACAAAATGAACAAAAAACTTCTCCTGCATCATGAGATTTAAACTGATGCGATATTTTTGGAGGCAACAGAAATGGACTTTTTAAAAGAAGCGCTTAAAGAAAAGTTTTCAGAGTTTGCAATGATGATTGACAGCTATAACGGAGAGCATCCTGAAAAGGCATTAAAGCTTGCAAATCTCGCAGAGGGCGGATATGTTGACAAAGACAAATATTCGTCACTCAAAACAAAGTTTGAAAAGGAAGTCGAAAGGCTCTCAAAGGAAAATGAAAATTCCAAAAAGGAATATGCTTTAGAGCTTGCGATTTCAGCTTTAAAACCGAAAAACTCAAAAGCGGTCAGGGCTTTACTTGATATTGATTCAATCACTTATGAAAATGGTGAGCTTATCGGTTTTAAAGAGCAGGCGGAGACTGTGAAAAGAGAAAACAGTTTTCTGTTTGAAGGGGAAACGCCCCGTTTTGCGCGCCCTGTCACAGGTGGAGAGGGAGAAATCACGCGCGACGATTTTAAAAAGCTCAGCTATATGGAAAAGCTGAAGCTGAAAAAAGACTCACCTGAACTATATTCTAAATTAAAATAGGAGGAATGAAAAATGACAACATACTTAAATTATCCTTTTGATGCTGAAATTTTCACAAACACATGGGAGGCATCTCCCGACCCCGTTAAAAATGCGCTCATTGAAAGCGGTGCGCTCGTGCGCGATGCGATGATTGAATCGCAGATTCAAAACGACGGCTATCTCTATTCTGTTCCTTTTTATAATGTTTTAAGCGGAACACCGTCAAACTATGATGGAGCGACAGACATCGAGACAGTTTCAACAGGAGGCGGAACGCAGACAGGCGTTGTTTATGGTCGTTCGATGGGCTTTACTGCAAGAAACTTTGCATCAGAGCTTTCAGGCGCTGACCCGATGAGCCACATCGCGCAGTCTGTCGGAAAATTCTGGGCAAAGCAGAGACAGTCTATTCTTTTAGGAATTTTAAATGCTGTGTTCGGCATCACAGGCGAAGACGGAACAAAGGAAGGCGACTTTGCTAAATATCACACTTTAGATTTAGCTGAAGGCGGCTACTCAATCGGAGCAACTGACTTAAACACTCTGGCAACAGCGGCGCTCGGCGACAATAAATCAAAGTTTGCTCTTTGCGTTATGCATTCAAATGTTGCAAAGACTTTAGAAAATCTTGAAGTGCTCGAATTCTGGAAATATACTGATGCTTTCGGAATTCAGAGACCTATGTCGCTTGCTTCTGCAAACGGCTACACCGTTGTAATTGATGACGGCGTTCCTTGCGAAAAGGATGGAGATGAATTCAGATATACTACATATCTTTTAGGCGAAGGCGCGCTCAGATTTGCTCCTGCGAAGCTCGATGTTCCCTGTGAGGTTCACAGAGACCCGAAAACAAACGGAGGTCAGGACACGCTCTACACAAGAATCCGTGAGACAATCCACCCGAACGGCTTTTCGTTCACTCCGCCTGAAGAAAACTTTACAATGAGCCCGACTGACAGTCAGCTCGCAAACAGCGCAAACTGGTCACTCAAATTTGACCCGAAGGCTGTTGCGATGGCAAGACTCATCACAAACGGCTGATAGGAGCGATGACTTGTGAGTTATACTGACTATAAATTCTATAACGAGCAATATTGCGGAAACACTGTTTCGGAAGATGATTTTTTGCATTATGAAAAAAAGGCATCTTTCATTCTTGATAGATTCATTGGCGGGCGGTTAGATGAGCTTGAGGTCACGGATGAGGTTAAATATGCTGTCTGCGAGATATGCGACATTTTGTGTGAGGCAGATTCTCACAGCGGAATAGAATATGAGCGAAATGACGGATATTGGGTTTCATATGAGAGCGGCCTTTCTTTAAACGACAAAATCAAAAGCTGTGTTCACACATGGCTCTCGGCGAGCGGACTTTTATATCGGGGGGCGAGAGGATGAAACTGAAACTGACCTTTCCCGTGATAATCTATCACTATGACGAGGAGGAGAAGCGCGACTTCTCCTTCTATTTCCCGAAAGCTAAAGTCCACGGAACAACAAAAATCGGCGATTTGAGCCATGGAAGACGCGCAGAAAACAGATATACGGTCCGCATTATGACAGACGATGATGTCAAGGTTTCGTGCGGAGATAAGATTTATTGCGACCTTTTTAAAAAGGAGCTCACAATTGTCGGCATAGCTGACAACCGCAGAGGCTCGGGGAAAATTCATCACTTTAAGCTTCTTGCAGAATAAAAGGAGGGTTAAAAGTGATTATTGAAGGATTAAAGGAATATTTTTCATCTTTTTTAGAAGAGGGAACAGTCAGAAACAGCTTTCTTTCCGAAAATGTGCCTGATTATGCCATTTATTCAGAAGACGGGGAAACCGTTTTGAAAAGATATGTCTCAGGAGATTTGCTCTGTCAGTTTGTTTTCAGCTTTCGTGCGAGGCTTCCTTACAGCAAAAAGGACGAGGAAACAAAGAAAATAAGCATTTTCTTTGAGAATCTGGCAGACCGTGTGAAGAAAAGGTCTGACTCGAATCAGTTTCCGGACTTAGGAGAAGGGAAGAAAATTCAGACTATAGAGGCAATTTCAGACGGCAAAATCAGAAACACCAATGCTTCTGACTGCGTTTATGAGATGAAATTCAAAGCCACATATTACAAAAGGAGGTAAGACATGAACAGTCTTTTTAAAAGATGCGACAAGCTTGCATTCTTTGGTGTTAAAAATGATGACGGTTCCGTCACATTTAAAAGAATGACAGGTTTTACGGAGATTTCAACGACAAAACAGCCTAAAGAATATAAGCGTCAATATGTTGACGAGGAATTTGAAACAACAGATGTTGTTGGCTACAGTCCTGCAATTTCCTATAGCTTTGACAGATTTTCAAACAATCCCGTCCATGAGGACATTGTGAAAATCACAGATGATGAGCTTTTGGGAACAGATGCGGTCAGAACAATCATCATGGTTGATATGAAAACAAGTGATGATGAAGGCTTTAAAGCTATCAGCAGAGATTTTTCAGTCATTCCTGACCAAGAGGGCGGAGAGGCTGACGCCTACACATATTCAGGCTCGTTTAAGGCAAACAGCGTCAAACGAAGAGGCATAGCTCAAAGTGATGATGAGTGGGAGACAATCACATTCGCTTCAGAATAGAAAAATGCTTTTAAAAGTAGTCATCGGTGATTCGAACTGATGACTATCGGGGAGGAATTTATTTGAACTTTTTAGCACAAACATTGCCTGAAGGCGTCGTCATCGGAAGTAGGTTTTATCCTGTGCACACAGACTTTAAAAACTGGATTAAGATAGCGGAGCTTTTAGAAGAAGAGAAAGAGCACGGCATGGAAAACATGGCTGAAGTTTTGTTGCTATGCTATATTGAATTGCCTGAAAGCTTATTTGAGGCGATGCAAGGAGTTTTTGATTTCCTCTCGGGCGGCGCTTTTAAGAGCTTTAAAAAAGGTGGCGGCATAGATAAGCAGAGGTGCTTCAGTTTTAAAGAAGACGGGCGGCTTATTTATGCTGCCTTTCTTTCTCAATATGGCATTGACCTTTTAGATGAGCCGCTTCACTGGCATAAGTTTCTTGCACTGTTTTCTGCGCTCAAAGGCGAGCATAAGCTTTTTGATGTCGTGAAAATCAGGGGAATGAACTTATCTGAAATCAAAGACAGAGAAAAAAGAGCTTCAATCAGGAAGCTTAAGAGAATTTATGCTTTATCTGACTGGAAAAATGAGACAGAAAAGGCGGAGGAAATAGCAGACAAGATGGCGGGGCTGTTTTGATTTTTTTTGAAAGGAGGAGGGCTATGGCAAACAGAATAACCTATGACAAATTTGGAAACATGATGGTTGACGGAGCACCGCTCAGCGTGAAAAACAATTCTTATAAAGTGTCTGAAAGCTTTAAGCAGGCTATCCGTAACATAGAGTTAGAGCTAAAGCGCGCGGCAATAAGCGAGGAGGAATATTATAAGACCATTGAAAAGCTGCGCGACACATATTTAGAGAAGGGAACAAAGGAATGGTGGAGCTACACAAACAAGATTATCTCTTATGACGAAAAGGTTTTAAAAGAGCAGAAGAAGATGATTGAAGAGGTCTATTCCGACATTTCATCTCATGTCTATAAGACGCAGAACGAGCTTTTAAAAGCGCAGGAAAGCTTTTCTGAAAAGCTTTCTGAGCACGCAGAGCTTTATAAGACGGTCAAGCAGACATTTAAGGGCGTTGGTGAAAACGGAGAGGACATCACGAGCTATAAGCTTGTGCTCGGCGATTTAGATGGCGAAAAGGCTGCGCTTTCTGAATATCTCAATCTTCTTCTTGCAGTCAAAAAACGAGGCGAAGAAAATTTTACTTCAAGCGGATTTAAGGAGTTTTTTGATATGCTTCGCGATATGCCGATTGACGATGCCGTCAGATTTTCAAAAACGCTTTTAAAGGAAGATGAAGAAGGTTTTGTTGACTTCGTTGACGACTTTAAGGACATTTCCTATTTAAACGACAGAATCTCAAAGCTTGTTTTTTCAGATGATGTGAAAAAAGCAGAAGATGCTGCCATTCAACATATGAAGGAAAGCCTTGAAAATGCAGGTCTTGAAATTCCTGAAGGCTTTTTTTTGAGCGGTTCACTGAGCGCAGAAAAATTCGGCGAGGGTTTTGTCGCAGAAATTGAGAGCGTTGTCTCGGGCATTTCCAAAAGATTTTCAGACCTTATGCCGAAAAATGATATTCTTCTCAAGGCATATGAAAGAGAAGCGGAAAAGGGAAATGTTTTCGCGCCTGTCTATAATCTCTACGGAAGCGGTGAGACGATTTCCGAAAAGCTTCACGCGGCTAAATCGCAGGCGCTTATTGATAAGTTAAGAGGCGGTTATTAAGATTTTTTTAAAGAAAGGAGAATGAAATGCGATTTATATATGAAAACGCTCGCGACAGAATTGATTTAAACAGCGGAAGGTGGAAAATCAAGGAAATCGAAGGGCTCGGACTTTGTGAAAAGCTTGAGACGAAGGCGTCTTATCCCGGGATTGACGGGAGCGAGCTCATAACATCTGCGGTAGAGAGCAGAACAATCACGATTTCAGGTGATATTAATTTGAAGGATGCGGGGGAAAAAGAGATAGCAAGAGCAATTCGCGTGCTTAACATGAGCGGAACTTTTAAAATCCATGCGGGAGACAAAAAGCGCAAGATAGCGGCCAGATGCACATATTTCAAAGCTGAAAAGACAGACAGACGCGCGTCATTTCAACCGTTTGTGCTTCAGCTTGAAGCAGGCTATCCGTTTTTCGAGGATGAAAAGGCAGAAAAATGCTCGCTATTTTACAGAGAGAATCTGATTGAAAATTCATTCACTCTCCCTTGTGCTTTTTCAAGGCGTGTTTCGCGCGTTAATTTAGTGAACAGGGGAGATGTCAGGTGCATGCCGAAGGTTTACATAGTCTGTCACGCGGAAGGCTCTGCGACAAGAGTTGAGCTGAAAAACCACACGACAGGGAAGTGCTTTGCGCTTGATTATAAGATGAAGGCAGGAGAAGAGATTTGCATCGACTTTGAAAACAGAAAAATATCAAGCAATCTCTCTGACAGCAAAAATAACTATGGAAACCTTCTGCCGTTTATGACAACTGATTCATTCTTGAGTGAATTCTATCTGGATATGGGAGCAAACGATGTGGAAACGATGAGCCTCGGGGAAGGCTCGGAGATGACAGCCTTTTCAGAGTTTTCTGCAAAATTTATTGAGGCGGTGATTTGATGCAGGATTTGAGAATTTACGATTTTGAATTTAATCTGCTTGCAATAGAAACAAAGCTTATTTCATCAGACTGGCAGATTTTTTTCAATGACACAGGCAAAGCCGAAATCCACATCTCTCCGCACTCTGAGTCTGTCCCTGTGCTCTTTGACAACAAATATCTTTTCATAACTCAGGGCGAAAAGCAGGCGATAGTCACAGCAAAACAGTTGGGTGATGACTGCGTTATTTACGGGAAAACGCCCGACTGGATTTTGTCAAGGCGGGTAATCTTGCCGCAGAATACGATTGAAGGAGAAGCGGAAACGCTTTTAAGGGATTTAGCTAAAAATCAGGCTTTTGAGGATGAAACATTTTTCAGTCTGGGTGATCTTGCAGGCGTCACAAAGGAAATTGAAATCCCCGTGAGCAAAATCACTTCGTTTTCTGTCATTTTAAAGGATGCGCTCTCCGAATGCTCTGCAGGGCGCAGAGTTTATCTTGACATAGCAAATAAAAAGCTTGTTTTTGAGGTTTTAAAGGGAAAAGAGCTTTCGCTTGTCATATCAGAAGGGGCATTAAACGCTTATGACACGGAATATTATTTTGATTTGCAGAATTATTTTACTTCAGGCGCGTTTTCTAAAGAAGATGGTGGGGTAGCTTCAGTTAATTCCGAAGAAAAGACAGGAATTTATAAATGGGTGACACCGCTTGCATCTTTTGAAGAGGCAGATGCGAAAAAAGAAATGCTTTCTTTCAGGGCAGAAGAAGAGCTGAGTCAGAAGCTGAAAAACCTCAAATTCGGCAAGGACTATAGTTTAGGCGACATTGTGACAGTTTCACTTGATAATGAGAGCCTTAAAAGAACAAAAAAATATAGAATAATCGGCGTGGAGCTCTGGGAGGAAAGTCAGAGCATGGGCGAAAGACCGATATTTAACGAAACGGAGGAATGATTATGGGATATAAGGTTAATTTTACGGAAAATCAAAGCATTTCGGCAGATGATTTAAATGCAATAGCAGCGGACTTTTCAGATGAAGGGACAAGCTTTTTTGACGGAGTGTTATATGGCGTCAGCGATTTAAACGCCATTTCAAAAGCAATCATAACAAAAGGTGTGTCTGATGGGTGTGATGTGAAATTGAAAACAAGCACCACTGTTTTCATTTCGCAGGGAACTGCTTTTTTTGCCGACGGCAAGAAAATGGAAATTGACAGCTCGGGAATAACGCTTGCAAGGGCAAGCACAAGCGAAATGAATTATGTCTGGCTTTCAAATGATGATGTCACGGGCGTTGTGAGCGCAAAATGCACCACGACGGCTCCCACGGGAGACTCAGTTAAGCTTGCCGAAATCAGCACGGGAGGAACAGTCACTATGAAAAAGGATATAGCGCTTATGAAAAATCCTTCGAGCCTTCCAAACCTATATGCTGAGCCGATAACATTTTCATTGAACCCTTCTACAAACACAGAATATTTAAAAAAGGAAATAGACATTGGAGGGGACTTTAGAAGAATGGTGGTAATGAGCAATTCTGATATGGTCTATCTCGATTGGGAAAGCATGTTAGGATACAGAACAAATAATGATGACAGAATCGAAGCATATGATCTGACAAAAACACCGGGCAGATTCGCAGTCCTGACAGATGTGGCACATGTGACGAGTGCAAGTGGGTGCAGAATCTGGTTTGTTTCATATGAAAATAATAAGCTGACTGTTGAGACAAGAGAGTCGGGGAATGCTGAGTTTACGATATATTGCATGTAGGAGGGACTAAATGATAAATTATATTTTTGAAATTGATTTAAAAGGCGAAAAGACGAAATATTCAGATGTTGTTTTCACGAGCGGTGATAAGAGCGCGGCGAGGTTTGTTTTCTGTTTTAAAGACGGAAATGAGCCCATTGAGACAGAAAATCTTTCTCTTTGCATCAAAGCAAAAAGGGCAGATGGCGTGGTCATAACAGATTCGGGATTTGACTATGACGGAAGGCTCTGCGCCGACATAAAAAACAGTATGACAGAAATCCCAGGTGAGCTTTCGTTTGAAATCGCTCTCACGGATGAAACAGGGGCTTATGTCACGACCTGCGAAATCATCACATATGTCAGAGAGGGCTATGGAGAGGCAGAGCTTGAGGCATGTGATACGACGCCGATTTTAGCGACGCTTTCTTCCCGTGCTATACAAGCAGAGCAGAGCGCAAAACAAGCGGAGGAGAGCGCAAAGATAGCGGAAACTAGCGCGCTTGCGGCAGAAGAGAGCGCAAAATTAATTGAAAGCAAAAGCCATATTTTCATTGTTGATGCAGTTTGCAACACCGAAGGAAATATTGAAGCCAACAAAACTTATGAGGAAATTTCAACTGCCTTTGCGGAAAGAAAATTTATTTCGGTGCGCGCCACAATAAATAATGAGACAATCGAAACTGCGGAAATATTGGCAGGAGAAAATGTAATCTTCTTCATGGCAGATTTATCGGGGATGAGCTATCGCTTGAAATGCACAAGTGACAATGAGTGGTCATATCTAATTAATGACACATCAGGCGGCTTAAACAATTTGGTCATTGACTCTGAATTTAATTTTCAGAGCGAAAATCCCGTGCAGAACAAGGTGATAGCGGCGACACTTGGAGATGTTGAAGAGGCTTTAGAGATCATTTTAGCAATTCAGAATTCATTAATCGGGGGTGAGGGAGAATGAGCATATCAGACAAGCTTACAGAAATAGCGGAAAATGCGCAAAAGGTCTATGATGCAGGTAAAAAGGCAGAGCTTTTAAGGTTTTGGGGGATGCTGCAAGACAACGGCAACAGACGAAGCTACACACAGTATGCTTTTTCGAGTAAATATTGGAATGATGAAACCTTCAATCCGCAGTTTGATTTTATAATTGAAGGCGTGGCTTCAAGTCTTTTCCGAAACATTGCGGTCACGGATTTAAAAGCAAAATTTGAGAAAATTATATTTGATACGAGTAAGGCTACAAACCTTAATTCCTTCTTAGCTGCTACGTCAATAACAACAGCGCCTGCCGTGAGCATAGAGGGGATTACTGTAAATGATGGCGCATATTACACTTTTGGCAATTGCTCCAAGCTTCACACGATAGAAAAAGTCATCGCACCTGCAAATGGCGGCTGTCAAAATTTATACTATCTGATTTATAATTGCCCTGAGCTGAAAGAAGTCAGATTTGAAGGCGTGTTTGACAGAAGCATGAACATTTCACATTCAGTTCTTTTAAGCAAAGAAAGCTTAAAAAACATCATAAGCCACTTAAAAGATTTCACAGGGACCGATAAGGAATTTTCCTACACATTGACACTTTCAAGCGCTTCTGCTAATTTGCTCGATGGTGAAAGTGTGACGATTGATGGCTTAAGCTGGAGAGAATATATGACAAACATATGCTGGAATGTGGCAGCGTAGAAAAAGGAGGGGGAAATATGCCTGAAATTGAAAACATAAAGATCACACCATATTACAATAATGAAGGAATTTTACGAGCATATAAAATTGAAGCTGAAAGCGGATATCTCTTGCATTTTTCTGATCCTGAAGCAGAAATGGAAGAGATAACCTCGCAGAGTTTTGCAAAAAGCTCTGTCACAGTCGGCTATAACTACGATTTTGATAACAGGCAAGACGGGGAAGTTGTCTTGGAAAACGGAGATTTGATAGCTGTGAAAATGGTTGGCAAATTCAGAATTTATGCAATCAAGGAAAGTCTTGTGTGATGAAAGGGGATTTGATATGAAGATATTTATTGATGCAGGACACAACTTTTCAGGCTGCGACACGGGAGCCATAGGAAATGGCTTGAAAGAACAGAACATAACTTTTATCATTTCCAACAAATTAAAAACGCTTCTCGAAAACGACGGTCACAGCGTGAAAATGTCGAGAAACAGACAGGAAGAAAGTCTCGGAAACACGACAAAAGAAAGCCTTAAAAAAAGATGCGAAATGTCAAATGAGTGGGGCGCGGATTTGTTTCTCTCCATCCACGCGAATGCAGGCGGAGGAAAGGGAACGGAGACTTTCGTCTATTCAAAATCGGGAAAAGCATTGCCTTTTGCTAAAAGAATAACCGAAGCAATCTGCGTGCAGCTCGGCACAGTCAACCGCGGCGTTAAAGAAAACAAGAGTCTTTTCGTTTTGAAAAACACATCTTCTCCTGCCATCTTGATTGAAACTGCATTCATAGATAACAAAGAGGATGCAGAAAAGCTGAAAAGAAGGGCAGATGATTTTGCAAAAGCGATTTTTGAAGGCGTCACGGGAAAAGCGCAGGAAGAAGAGACAGAAGAAGCCAAAATCATAGGCGAGCTTTTTAAAAAGGAAATTTTAACGGACAAAAAGCTATGGGAAGCTAAAATGAAAGAAGATAAAAACATTTTTTATCTTGCACAAAAAATGCTTGCCTACATAAAAAGGAGAGGATTATAGTGAACACACTTTTAACTTCAGCTAAAATCGTGATGGGTGCAATCTGTACTTTGGTGACATTTATCTGGGGCGGATTTGATGCTGTGTTTGTGATTTTTCTTTGTCTTATGACGATTGACTATGTGACAGGTGTTTTAAGCGCTATAAAGACAAAAACTCTTTCGAGCGAGACAGGTTTTTTGGGGCTTTTAAAGAAAGTCGGCATGCTTTCGATTGTAGCTTTGGCACATTTCATCGGCGACTATAGCGGAATTCCTGATGTCAGGTCGCTTGTCATAGGCTTTTATATTGCAAACGAAGGCATCAGCATTTTGGAAAACACAGCGAGTCTCGGCGTGCCTATGCCTGAAAAGCTTGTTGCAATCTTAAAACAGCTGGGCAAAGAAGACAAGGACTAAGCAAAAGAAAAAACGGGAGGAAAAACATGAGAGCAGACTATTTTTACAGCGATGAGCGAAAACGCGAAAATTTTATAATGATGCCAAAGGAGCTTTTTAAGGAAGAACGCTTTTCGTCTCTTTCGCTGGAAGCAAAAAATCTCTACTGTCTGATGCTTGACAGAATGTCGCTTTCTGCTAAAAATGAGCTCAAAGACGAAGAAAACAGGATTTACATATTTTTCACCTTAAAAAATGCGATGGAGCTTTTAAAGGTGGGAAAAACAAAGTGCATACGCATTTTCGCAGAACTCATCTCGGCAGGTCTCATTGAGAGAAAAAAGCGCGGTCAGGGAAGGGCATCGATGATTTATGTTAAAAATGTTTTTCCTCCCGAAAATGATGAAGAGGTCTCAAAAGAGAACATCAAGAAGTCCGAAAATGAAACTTCCAGAGGTTTTAAAAATGAACCTCTAGAGGTTCACAAAACGAACCTAAATAATAATAATATAAATAAGACTAAAATAAATAAAACTGATTCTAATAATCATCCTATCTATTCATATCACGAAAACATTAAAAGAAGAGATGAAATGATAAGAAGAGAAAAAACAGCAGCAGAAATTAGAGAAAACATTGAATATGATGTCTTAAAGGAGCGCTACAGCAAAGAGAAGCTTTCATCAATCGTTGACATCATAACTGACTGCGTATGCTCTGACAACGAATTTTTCTTTATCGGCAAAGAAAGGCTTCCTTCGCCACTTGTCAAAAAGCGGATGATGATGCTCAATTCGTTGCATATTGAATATGTTTTTGAATGCCTTTCAAAAAACACATCAAATGTTAAAAACATTAAAAGCTATCTCGTTTCAACGCTTTATAATGCACCGCAGACAATGGAGTTTTATTATGATATGTGCGTGGCAAGAGACCTTTACGGATAAAATTTGAATTTTTGGCGTGATGTGATTTCAAAAAAAGGCTTTGTGATGAAAATCAATTGGAAAATATCGCAGGATTTGAAATTATCGAAATGATTTTTTTCAAAAAATACTTGACAAAGAGAAAAAAATCGTGTAGAATATATTCAAGCTAAATAATAAGACGAAACGAAAGCGCCTGTCTGATATGCTCGAATATATCCGGCAGGTGTTTTTGCGTGCAAAAAAATAAACATATTTAAAAAAGTTTCCTCATAGAATGTACAAACTGAAAAAACTATATACATGGAGGAAACGCGATGAGTGAATATAATGTTTACAAGGATATTGCAGAAAGGACAGGCGGAGAAATATATATTGGCGTTGTCGGTCCCGTGAGAACAGGCAAATCGACTTTCATTAAAAAGTTTATGGATGAGCTTGTCATCCCCTGCATCGAAGATGACTATGCAAGGGAGCGGACAAAAGATGAGCTTCCGATAAGCGGAAACGGAAAGACGATTATGACAACAGAGCCAAAATTCATACCGAATGAGGCGGCTTTAATCTCGCTTGGTGACAGCTCAAAAATGAAGGTCAAAATGATTGACTGCGTTGGATATATCATAGATGGTGCGATGGGTCACACGGAAGAGGATGCTCCGAGAATGGTTATGACGCCCTGGGATGATAAGCCGATGGAGTTTAGCGTGGCTGCTGAAATCGGAACGAAAAAGGTCATCTGCGACCATTCGACAATAGGGCTCTTAGTCACGACAGACGGAAGCATAACAGACATTGCAAGAGAAAGCTATGTTGATGCTGAAAAGAAGGTCGTCTCCGAGCTTAAAGCGCTGAACAAACCGTTTATCATAATGCTCAACACGAAATATCCCAAGGAAAAGCAGACGGAGGCTTTGCGCTCATTTTTAGAAGAGGAATATGGCGTTCCTGTTATCGCAACAGACTGCGCATCTGTCACGAAAGAGGAAATAAATGACATTATGAAAAAAATTCTTTATCAGTTTCCGCTCGTTTCTGTCGCTGTTTCTCTTCCGTCGTGGTGTCTGGCGCTCGATGATTGCCACAATTTGAAGACAGATGTCTATAATCTTGTTTCGCTTTCAGCAGACGGAATGAAGAAAATAGACGACACGACATCGTTCATAAAAAAGGTGAGAGAGCACGACTATGTTGATTCTGCCGAGATTTCCGAGATGGATTTGGGGCGCGGCACTGTTTCTGTGGAAATTGCCGTTAAAAAGAAGCTCTACTATGAAGTCGTGAGAGAGCTTTCAGGCTTTGACATAGAAGATGATGATAAGCTTTTGCTTTTGCTTAAAGAGATGTCTGAAATCAAGGCAAAATATGAAAAAATCAAAGATGCTCTTGACGATGTCAGCCAAAAAGGCTACGGAATCGTCACTCCGACAATTGATGAGCTTTCGTTGGAAGAGCCTGAAATCGTGAAGCAGGGCGGAAGATATGGCGTCAGGCTCCGTGCATCTGCTCCGAGTATACATATGATTAGAGCTGACATCGAAACAGAAGTTTCCCCAATCGTGGGAACGGAAAAGCAGTCGGAGGATTTGGTGAAATATCTTTTATCGGAATTTGAAACAGACCCGAAAAAAATCTGGGAGTCAAACATTTTCGGAAAATCCTTACACGAGCTTGTGAACGAAGGCTTAAAGACGAAGCTTTCCCATATGCCTGAAGATGCCAGAGCAAAGCTCAAAGAGACGCTTTCAAGGATTATCAATGAAGGAAGCGGAGGGCTTATTTGCATAATTTTATAGCTATATATATGCAATGGATATGCATACAGCTCTGTTTCTTTATGGGCGCTAATTAGAAAGCAGACTCTTTACAAGCCTTGTTTCAATGTTTTAACGGATATTTTGAATTCCGACAAGTGTTTTGTTTTTTCTGTTTTGCCCATAAAAATATGCACTCCAAAAGTGTCTGACTTTTGGGGTGCATACCATATCCGCACTGTTTTTATGTAAGTATTTAAGAAATATATATTTGCTATCAACGAAAAAGCACCAAAATAAAATATAATTATTTCAGAGTGTGTCTTAATTTTAACGCGGTAATAAGACTATCACGAACTGTTTTTAAAATCCTCATTTTGCTCTGACCTTCTTTTTTATCGTAGCGCAAAACAAACGGAACTTCTTCAAAACGACAACCAACTTTATGTAATTTATAAAGAACCTCCATCATGCAGGAAAAAGTCTTTCTTTCAACAAAATTCTCACCATAAACCTCTATTGCTTTTTTTATCATCTCGTAAGTGTACATTCTGTAGCCACATGTATAATCCTGTACTTTTGGCACGCTCAGCACCATTTTGTAATACCATTTAGCCCCTGTGCTTAAAAATTCCCTCACCCCGGGAACTCCTACAACTTTAGATGCGCTACAATATCTGGAAGCTATAACACAATCGGCAGAGGTTTCAATTTTTTCTATCATAGATAACGAAAACTGTGGGTCGTGCGTGTTGTCGCCATCCATTACCACACATACATCGCCCTCGTTTCCACATTCTTTAAAATAATTAAATCCTGTTTTAAGAACGCCACCTAAATTTTGATTGGTGTCATGCGCTATAAGAAGTACATTTTCATATTTTTCTGCAAAATCGGAAATTATAGCTTTCGTTTCATCTTTGCTTTTATCATCAATTGCTACAACAGTAAGATCATATCCCATTGAAGAAAAATCTTCCTGATAGCTTAACCAATCCTTAATTAATGCTCCTATGTTCTCTGCCTCGTTATAACACGGAAGAATTGCATATGCTTTTTTCATCTTAATTCTTGTATAACATAATTATCGTCATTCTCATGATAATTGCATCATACTTTTCCTTTCTTTCTTTATTTATTTATTTTTAAATTGCTTTTTTTGTTTATACTTAACTAACTCTGACAAGTTCCAGAAAAAACAACGCAAATTTTTAAGTTTAAATTTTTAAAATGAAGCTAGTTTTCTTTTTTTATGAATTTATACAAATACTTTCGTAAGTAATACATCACACAAAAAGAAACTACTAAAGATATGAATTTCCCAAAACTGAAGCTTAAAACTTCTCCCATATGACCTATACAAAAATTATATATAAGCTCTAAAACACCATTCTGTATTGCTAATCCGATAAAAAAGGTTACAACATAAACTGACATACTTTTAATAGATACTTCCGTATTAAAACTTTTCTTTGTTGTAAATATGTAGTGAAAAACAGTACATAAAATGGTGCTGATTGTATTTGCCACTACAACGCTATCAATCAAAAATAAAATGAGCACAGTTCCCAAAACGAATTCTAAGACAGCCGAAACACCGGAAAAAAATATGTAGGTCAATGATGATTTATACTTAATATAAAGATTAGATTTTAAAATCTTTTCAATAAACATCCTTATCTCCTTTTATTATTTCTCCGTTTTTTCATATAAATGATATGTATACATAGTGCCTTTGGTGCCTTCAAATCTGAATGTCTCAGAAGCAATATATTTATATTGCAAATCATCAAATTCGTTTTCAAGTCTTTTATCTCTTGAAACTATATAGTCGGTTTTGGCATCCTTTACAACAGATTCGACACTATTTTTCATTTCATCTGTCATTCTAACATGCAAAGAAAAAATTCTGTTTTGTGGTATTTTGTCAGCGGCGAAATAAAAACCAGCATCATAAGAACCGTAATAGAACAATGTAGAATCTTTTTTGCTATTAATAATTTTTGCAAATTTATATTGAGGTAAATCGTCTTTGCTATATTTCATAAGATAAGTACTTGGACTTATTATTAAACTGATGATTGGCAGAATAACAATCAAAACAAGCACAGCTATATTGATAAACTTGCGTCTTGACGAATCTATAAATTTATCTAATATGTCAGCGATGCAGAAAAATCCAAACATGCTGAATATACATAAGGGCAAGCCATAATAAATGCATCTGATATCACCAATATACACAAGACAAACATAGCATATCGTGGATAACAAAAAGAGCAGGGTTTCGAAGTTCTTTTTTCTTAATATCCATATTCCTCCGATTGCAACAAACAGTGAAAATAATACATTACTAACAACCGTTCTGCCTACGCCTTCTACAATATTTTTTATTCGTGAAAAAATGGTAGCCTTTGCTGAATAAGCATTGATATTATGCATAAAATATACATCCATTAAATCTGACAGAGCATTGTTGTAAATAAAATATATGAAAACCGGAATCGAAGCAACTACTAAACCTGCAAAGGAATATAACGCTACAGGAAAAATATCTTTTGCTCTTTTTTCTTTAATAAGAAAGATAAGCAAGGTTAAATATGAGCCTATATAAATACCAACAATTGTGTATTTAATCCAAAAGGTCAAACCTATCATTATTCCGCAAATAAAGAACTTTTTGCGGGATATATGTTCTTGGGGATTTTTGATTAACTTTAATACAACATACAACACATAGGCAAAGCAAAGAAAACACAGTTCTTCTACGCTACCTCCATGTATAAACGACCGAGAGGTTGTGATGACAAATGCCAAAGCCAACAGAATCCAGAAAAGATGAACATTGTTTTTATTATACAGCCTGAAAATTTTCGAAACTACATATAAAAAAGCAGTGAAGCAACACAGTTCTACTATGTAAACCCCGATGAAACTTTTGGTGGAGATTGTGCACACTAAACAATAAATAAAATATAAAACGGGTCCTTTTTGTTCAAAAATATCTCTGTATAAAACTTTTCCATCTAACATAGTCTTACCTACAGTAAAATAACAATTTACATCCACCCAATCCTGCATGGGATATAAAAATGAATTTTTACTGCATAAAGTAATGAAAATTAGCGCTGTCAGGAAAGAAAACAATATAGCTTTCAACTCAATCCTTTTGTGGTTCATTCCTCGAAACATCCTTTCATCGTTAAATGTCAACAACTGATTATATTATATACTACACATATTGGAAAGTCAACATCTTTTTCAGTGTGAAAGTTGCTTTTAAAATAGCAAAAAATGTGTATTTTTTATGGGAAAACTATTGAAATCAGTTTATAATTGATATATAATCGACACATACAGAATTTTATTTTATAAAATTCTCAGGAGCTGACGCTCTTTTGTGCTCGGTTGAGCACTGTAACAATTGACGGCGTCGTAAAAATGCCCTTGCGAGCAAGCATTTTTACTCCTGGTAGAATGAGTTGCATCTTTTCTATCACCTAATTATAAAGTTTGATATACAAGGGACAAAAAAGCCTTCCCCTTGAGGGGAAGTGGGGTATGTTATCATTTGAAGTGCAACACTAAATAAAAATAGACAACATAGCAATTTTTGTGTAAAATGAATTTGCTACAAAACAATTAACACAAAGGAGATTGCTATGTCGTCATATATTCATTTTACACATGATGAACG
>JAZNGA010000007.1:0-106042 GCA_045576235.1 Clostridia bacterium | reverse complement strand
TTCTAATATCTCTTTTTCATATTCTTTTATGTGTATGTAACTTCTGGGCATAAAAAATACCTCCTATGGTTTTGGTTTCATTATACCATAGGAGGCTCTTTTTTTCTATTGTCTGTTTTTACTGGTTCTGTTCAAAATGAGTTCATTTTGCTACAGCTCCTTTTATCCCTTTTATATTTATTCTTTAAATGTCCTTCGGAAGAGTGTCATCATTTGTTATCCACTTATCAACATTTATAATGCGATATTCTTCTTCTGTGTCACGGATTATGACATCTTTAATTCCTGCATTGATAATCATTCGCTGACACATAGCACAGCAGTTTGTTCCCGAAAGCAATTCTTTTGTTTTCGGATCTGTGCACGCCAAATAAAGCGTCGCCCCGATTGAATCGCGTCTTGAAGCGCTTATAACACAGTTCTGCTCTGCATGGACGCTTCTGCACATTTCATATCTCTCGCCATGAGGAATGTTTAACTTTTCTCTTATACAAAAACCCAAATCCACGCAGTTTTTTCTTGCACGGGGCGCACCATTATACCCCGTTGATATTATCTCATCGTTTTTCACTAAAATTGCACCATAGTTTCTTCTTAAGCATGTTCCCCTCAAAGAAACTGTCTGCGCTATGTCCAGATAATAATTGATTTTATCGCGCCTTTGCATAGTGTTCCCCCCTGACTATATTTTTCAAGTTTATTATTTTTCAAGTTCACTCACTTTATCAATTCTCTTCTGATGTCTTCCGCCTTCAAATTCAGCAGACATATAGGCCTCAAGCATCCCGATTGCCATATCAGGTCCTACGACTCTGCCACCAAATGCAATGATGTTTGAGTCATTATGCCTTTTTGTCATTTTAGCAGAATATTCATTGTTTAAAAGAGCGCATCTAATGCCTTTAATCTTGTTTGCGGCAATAGAAATTCCTATACCTGTTCCGCAGATTAAAATGCCGAACTCATATCCGCCTTTTTTATATTCAGCACAAACTTCTTCTGCAATGTCAGGATAGTCAACTGATGCCCCATCAAAAGTTCCGCAGTCTTTAACCTCTTTGCCAATTGACTCTAAATGTTTAATTATAACTTCCTTTAATTCGTAACCGCCATGGTCGCTTCCAATAACTATCATCTTATTTTCCCTTCCTTACTGTTTATTATTTTTTATTATATTCTCTCTCCGCCTGACTTTGTCTTAAATAAATCGGTATCAGTTCGGCATAGTCTGTAAATTCATCTTTTTCTGCTTTTTTTGTGGCTATTGCACAGATGCCCGAGCCTCTCATTATGCTGAAATTCTGCCCTGCCACAGTAAATTCATCAGATTTTTCTTTTATTAAAGATGCAAACTTTTCTGCACCATCACCTAAAAACAATGCTTTTTTGTCTGCACAGAAATCTAAAAGCTCATCAATTTTCAAAACAGACGGCGCCATAATCTCCGTCATATCACTTTTATATATTGCGCAGAACACCTCATCAGCACGCGCAAACACCGTCGGAACAATCAATCCCGAAAAGCCGATTGCATTATATGCCAGAGCTTCCAAGCTCGAAACCCCTACCGCTTTTTTTGAAAGAGCGCCGCAAAGTCCTTTGATTGTTGCCACTCCAATCCTTATGCCCGTGAAAGAGCCGGGACCGAGTCCACAAGCAAAGACATCAACATCCTCAAAGCTATGCCCTGTGTCAGAAAGCATCTGCTCGATAAGCGGCAGAAATTTTTCCGAATGTGTGTTATTAATATTTAAAGTGTATTCACAGATAATTTTTCCATCCTCTGCAAGCGCGGCAGCCGCCGCTTTTGAAGAAGTATCTGTTCCTAAAATCAACATAATTTAAGCCTCTCTCATTGCTATTGTAACTCTTCTTTTCTGCTCCTCATCAAAAGAGACACGCTCAATTTTCACATCTATTCTTTTCTTCGGAAGCTCGTCAAAAATATTTTCAGGCCATTCAATTATACATATCCCATCCTTTGATAAATATTCTGAAAAACCAATTTCTATAAGTTCAGACGAATCTTCTATTCTATACATATCAAAATGAGAAATGTTAAAATCCTTTGCCTCATATTCATTCACTATGGTAAAAGTGGGACTGTTTATATAATCATTTGTCCCAAGGTAAGCGCAAATACCTTTAGTGAAAACAGTCTTTCCGACACCTAAGTCACCGAAAAGACATATGACCGCTCCTGACTCTAATGTTTTTGCAAGCTCCTTTGCAAGAGAAGCCGTCTCTTCTTCGTTGTTTGTTATAAACTCGCCAAATATTTTGCTCATATGCCCTCTTTTTAAGCCGCTGGAACTCCAGCCGCTGCAGGAGCCTCAGTTGCGGGAGTCTGAGTCGCAGGTGCAGGGATCTGGGTTGGAGCTGAAGTCTGCGTTGGAGCCGGCGCTTTTGTTTCCTGCGGCACTTTTGTTTCCTGCGGTGCCTTTGTTTGCTGGGGCGCCGAAGTCTGAGTCGCATCAGAGCTTTGTGCAGAAGGAGATATTGTCGCCTGAACAGCATTTTCTCTATATCTCTCAAGCTCGTCTTCTAAATCTTTTATCTTCTTGTCCTTTTCAATCACCATTTTCTCAAGCTCTTCATAGGTCGGCTTGGGTGTCGCTGATGCTTCTTCATATTTCCCATTATCACCAAGCCCAGGATTCTGGTTTGAATTCAAAACAAGTTTAGTTATAGAAAATGAAACAAAAAACAGCGCAACCAATGCAGCTACTATGAGCAAACCGCAAATAAAAAACTTTTTCGTCGCTGATTTTCTTTTGTTTGGTCGTTTTGTCATGGCTAATTCTCCTCCAAATAAATTTACCGGTTTATTTTATCACAAATTTCAGTTAAAGTAAAGTCATAAAACTATTTAACAATACAGCCTATTTCACCATCTGAAAGCCTGAGACTGATTTTTTCTCCGCTTTTTGTATCTTCACATTTTCTTATGACCTTTCCGCTGTCTGAAAAAGCAACGCTATATCCTCTTTCCAAAACTTTTAAAGGGCTTAATGCATCAAGCTTGCCTATGTGCATCATAAACGCTTCTTTTCTTGTTTTCAAAAGCTCCTTTATGGCGTTTTCCAAATCTGTCACCATAGAATCAAGCTCGAGCTCTTTATCTTTAATAAAGTTCCTGAAAAGTTTAAATGCGGGATTGTTTTCACAGAGTGACAATTTGTGGCGTTTTCTCTCTATGAGTGATGTCATATTTGCAAACATTCCACTTTTTGCACTCATTATAAAGCTCATCAGCTCCTGTGTGCTCGGGACTGCAATTTCAGCCGCCGCAGAGGGAGTTGGTGCACGCATATCTGCCACAAAATCAGCAATTGTGAAATCGACCTCATGCCCCACTGCAGAAATAACGGGGATTTCCGACCTGAAAATCGCTCTTGCAACACATTCTTCGTTAAATGCCCACAGGTCTTCTATTGAGCCTCCGCCTCTGCCTGCTATTATAACATCACACAGCTTATGTTCGTTTAAATAGCCTATTGCTCTGGCCACTTCTTCTCCTGCTCCGTCACCCTGAACAGCCACAGGAAGCACTCTCACGCGAGCTAAAGGATAGCGCCTGCCCAAAACATTTATTATATCTCTCACAGCTGCTCCTGTTGCCGCCGTGACAACCCCGATGATTTCAGGATATTTCGGAATTGGCTTTTTAAACTTTTCGTCAAAGAGCCCTTCTTCCTTCAGCTTTTCTTTAAGCTGCTCAAAAGCCACATATAAAGCTCCGACGCCATCGGGCTGCACGCTTTCAATATACATCTGATACTGACCTCCAGCCTCATAGACAGAAACTCTTCCGCGCGCTATAATCTTCATTCCGTTTTCCATGTTAAACCTTAAAAGCTTAGCCGCACCCTTAAACATAACCGCTTTTATCACAGAGCCCTCATCCTTTAAGGTCATATAGATATGCCCTGATGAATGAGCTTTATAGTTAGAAATCTCACCCTTGACACAAATGTCCTTAAGATATGAATTATTATCCATAACTCTTTTTATGTAATTATTAAGCGCCGAGACAGTCACAGTCATTACATTAGCAGTTTCCATCACAAACTCCTCTTAAACATCTCTCCTGCAAGAAGCGATATTCCGACAGCGTTATCGGTTGAATATTCGCGCATTGAAAACAGCGCATCGCCGCAAAGAGCGTTTTCTATTTTATTTCTTATAAGTGAATTCGAAGCAACACCACCCACAAAAAGCACACGCTTTCTGCCGAAGACCTTAAATATGTGCAAAATGCTTTTAATCAGGGCGTCTGCTATAGCTGAAAAAGCAAGATATGCTATCTCTGGCGTCGGCACGCCCGATTCAATAAGCCTGAAAAAATGCGTTTCCGTTCCCGAAAAATTCATCTCTGAACCTTTAATGCAAACAGCAGGCGTTTTAATCTCCGAACCTTCTGCGCAAAGCTCGTCCAAAGCCTTTCCGCACGGAAAATCAAGTCCAAGCTTGACTCCGATTCTGTCAATCAGCTGACCTGCACTGATATCAAGTGTTTTGCCGACAATTTCTGTCTCAAACGAGACTCCATCTCTTTTGACCTTCAATATCTCTGTTGTTCCACCTGACATATGAACGCTGTAAAACTCATTTTCGTCACAATCAGTTTGATAAAGCCCTGCTCTGATATGTCCCTCCTGATGAGAAAATTCATAGCACGGAACAGAAAGAGTTTTTGCTATCATTTTTCCTGCTCCATTGCCGCCCAAAAAAACAGGCATATATGAGCCCTGGACATTTCTCGGAGCAAAGCTTGCCCCCACAGCAGAAATGTTTTTCATATTAACATCAAGCGAAACTATCAGTTCAGGCAGATTTTTTATGTGCAAAAAAAGGGCATCACTCTGCCTCAGTCCGCGTGCCCCCTCTTTAACCTCAAGCAATCTGCGCCTATCTGAAAGAACATTTCCGTCACAATCCGTAATTGCCACCGAGGTTGTGTAGTTGCTCGTGTCTATTCCCAAAAATATGTGGCTCATTCGCCTTTTCCCCCGGATTTTTTATAGACAGTTGACAAAAGTCCGTTCACGAAAGCCGACGCTTTTGTTCCTTCATATTTTTTTGCAATCCTGACAGTTTCGCTTATCGCAATGCTGTCGTCTAGGTCAGAATAGAGCATCTCTGCAAGTCCTACTCTTAAAGCTGCAAGACTCACTCTTGAAATTCTGTCGTGAACACGGTTTTTTGAATTTTCTGCTATCAGCATATCAATCTGGTTTATGTTGTCTAAAATGCAGTCTGACAACTCCTTTATATATTCTGCCTGCTCCTCTGCAGCGGGATTCAAGCTGAAAAACATAGAAAGCAACTCTTCTTTTTCATCCCTCTGCACTTCATATTCAAATATAAATTTAAACACACATTCACGGGCATCTTTTCTTGTCATTTGAATTCTCCCTTTTATAAAAAGATTTGTTCTGTCTTTATAATCTCACATTAAAATAAGAGCAAGTGCCTCTGCCACATTTTTAGCTGTAATCACTTGCAGATTCTTCATTTTTTTAACCGTTTTTTCATTGGCTTCTGGAATTATGCATCGCGAAAAACCGAGCTTTTCCACTTCATAGAGTCTTTTCTCAATCTGACTCACTCCGCGGAGTTCTCCCGTTAAACCAATCTCTCCAATCACCGCTGTATTTGCATCAATTGCTCTGTTTTTAAATGATGAGGCAATCGCTGCAGCTATGGCTAAATCTGCCGCTGTTTCGTCAAGCCTGATTCCGCCTACAACATTTACATACGCGTCCTGATTCTGCAAGTTAAACCCAACACGCTTTTCAAGCACGGCAATAATCAGATTAACTCTGTTATAGTCAATTCCCGTCGCCATTCTTCTCGGAACGCCGAAATTTGACGAACAAACGAGCGCCTGAATCTCAGAGAGAACAGGACGCGTTCCTGTGATAGAGCAGCAAACTGCAGAACCCGGTGCATTTTCAGGTCTCCCTGAAAGCATCATCAAAGACGGGTTTTTAACTTCTGCCAGACCTTCGTCCATCATTTCAAACACGCCTATTTCATTTGTTGAGCCAAATCTGTTTTTAACAGCACGCAAAACTCTGTATGTCTGATTTTTCTCTCCTTCAAAATACAGCACACAATCTACCATATGTTCCAAAACCTTTGGTCCTGCTATTGCCCCGTCCTTTGTGACATGTCCTACGATAAATACCGCTGTTTTTAAGTCCTTGCAAAGTCTCATAAGTGAAAGAGTTATGTCTCTCACCTGAGCAACGCTGCCTGGAGCCGATGATATTTCAGGATTATACATAGTCTGAATTGAATCGATAATCAAAATATCAGGCTCTTCCTTTTGGGCAAAGGAAAGTGCAACGCTCATATCAGTTTCAGACAAAATTGTGAACAGTTCATTTTTCACAGATATTCTGTCTGCGCGCATCTTAATCTGTTTTTCCGATTCCTCTCCCGATATGTAAAACACCGAAACAGACTTGTCCAGAAATTTTGCAAGCTGCAAAAGCAAAGTGGATTTGCCGATTCCCGGGTCGCCACCCACTAAAATCAACGAGCCCTTAACCACTCCTCCGCCTAAAACGCGGTCGAGCTCTCCTATGTTGCATTTCGTGCGCTCATAATCGCTCACAGTCACATCTGAAAGCTTAATCGGCTCGGCTTTCCTTTTAGATAAAGCTGCGCTCTTTGATGTTGTCTTTACCTGAACCTCTTCTATGAGAGTGCTCCAGCTCTCACACGCCGGACATTTACCCATCCATTTTGCCGATTCATATCCACATTCCGAACAAACAAAAACTGTCTTATTCCTCAATTTGCTGGCCTCCATCTTCAATTTCTGGTGCAGGTGCAGGCGCTACAGAAGGCAAAGGTTCATTCTCATCATCATCTTCATTCTGTTTTTCGTTTTCGCCTTGATTGTGATTTATATTATCACCTGTTTCTTCACCTGAAGGAGCCTCGGTCGGAACCTCTTCTAAGGTTCCGACGCGTTCTATTCTGTCCTGCGCTGAATACTTACTTTTCGTGAGCGTTTCTGTCTTTATGATTTTTCCGTTTTCCTTCGTGATTTTATATGTAATATGTGAGCTTCCATTAGCGCCCTTCTGCTCAACCTCAATCTCTCCGACAGGAAGCGTCGGGTCTTCAATTATCTCTGTTTTCGGAGCATATGTTCCCGTGCACTCTGTTTGCATCTCAACTGTTCTTCCGGGATGCTTCTTAACACCATAAATTCTGACTTCGTTAACACCGCCTGATGCCGAAGCAACAATCTTAATGGGTCCATCTGTGTTGTTTGAAAATTTAAAATCAATGCTTCCATATGAAACTGTGGCATCTCTTCCAAGAGGCACATATGACACAGGGAGCGAATGATTTGTCCTATAGACAATCTTCAAGTCTGACAGCACAACAGCATTAAAGAGCGTCGAGGAAACCTGACAAATTCCGCCGCCAAGACCTCTCTCCACCTTGTTTCCTACATATACTCCGGCTTCTTTAAAGCCACGCGCCGCCGTTCTCGGACCAACTATGTCATTATATGAAAAAACCTCACCGGCATCCAAGATTGTTCCTGAAATTTTCGATGATGCCAAAGCTACATTATGCGACCTTGAAACATCGCCTGCATTATACTTCGTCCTGTATGAACCGAGCAAATCAGGGAAAAGGTCTGCTTCAATTTTTGCCGCTGTAATCTCCGGCTGAATTATTTCAGCAGGAATCCTCACAACATTGCCGGATGCCTCTTTAAGAATTCTTTCAGCTGTAGCCATGTCAATTTTCACACCTGTTTTTTCAGGGGTTATATTGAGACGGTTCTCAACAATTTCATAAGTCGCATTCTTTGGTTCACTGCAAATCTCTTTTTTAAGATAATCAACTGTCAGTTCAGGCGCCTTCACCTGCTCCTTTTTGAGCATAACGATATCAGAATCACCGTCTAAAATGGCCTTTTCCACAAGTTTTATTGCATTTTCCTCGATAATTCTTTCTCCGTCTTCTCCCTTTGTTGCAACAATCTCGTTTTCAACAATCTCTATCGCAAGCTCTCTTTCAGGAACATCAACCTGATTTGCGATTTCGTTTATTTTGAGGAAGACAAGGTCGTTTTCATAAGTGAAGTTTATGTCAATATGCAATTCATTTTTCTTAATGTCCGCAATTTTATTAAGCCTTTCTTTTCTCGTGCCGTTTCGCCCTGCATCATACGCCATTTCTGCAGTCTTAAACGCATCAACTTTTACTCCTGCCTCACCCAGAACAAAGCTGGTTTCCTTCCCGTCGCACGAAAGAGTTAAAACTCTGTCTTCATCTATGCTTACTATGCTTTCGATTTTCTCGGCTGCTTCTTCAACAGTCAGGCCGCCGACATTTTCTCCGCCTGCGTAGATGCCGTCATATATTTTATTGTTGTTAAGCTTAGATGAGTTCACTGCATAAACGCCCGCCAAAACAGCAAGGCATATGACAATTATCGAAGATACGATTATAATAATCAGCTTAAGATTTCTCATTTTGGGTTTTGCTTCAAGTTGCATTAAAAATCCCCCTCGCGTATAAAAGCCTACTACACGCATTTTATTGCTATATCCTTTATTATAAAGCTTTCTTCACTGTTTGTAAACTGTTTTATTACAAATTTTTTCTTTTTAAAAAAATTATCTGTTTAAAAACCACACTCCGAAATTCAGATAAGCCGCAAAGGTGCACCAGAGCCAATATGGAATCATAATAATTCCTGCGCTGTGGGAAATCCGATAAAATTTAGCTGTTGTGATTCCGACTAAAATCCACAAAAGAACAAGCACAAAAAAAGCCGTGAGATACATTTCAAACCTGAAAAAAACTATCGGCCATATGAAATTTACTGCAAGCTGTATTGCATAGAATTTCAGCGCATCCCGCACATAGTCCTTCACAAACCCTTTTTCATAAATCAGAAAAGCCGCAAATCCCATAAGCACATAGAGAATTGTCCACACTATCGGAAAGACGATTGCAGGTGGAGATAACGGTGGCTGCTTTATTGTTTCATAAAGCTCCGTTCCTCCTGAAAAAAACTGCGCTAAAAGTCCGACAAGAAGCGGAATTGCGCATGAAACTATTAATCTTATAAATTTTCTTAGGTTAAATGCCTGAAATTTCAAACTCAAAATTATCATCCCTTTCTACTATTTTGTAGTAATAAGTATATGATTTTTTTTGTTTTTTATGAAAGCGTTTGAAAATCAGTCCAAAACTTAAAAAAACAGTGGAAAATTTCTTTAATATATGATATAATTAAAGAGAGATGTCAGGAAACGGAGAAATGTAATGAAATCTGCAAGAGAAACAGCTTTATCAGTTCTTTATCGCTACGATAAGGAAAATGCATATCTTAACATAGCTTTTAAAAATGCGCTCTCAGCAAGCGAGCTCGGGAAAGAGGATTCAGCATTTTTAAAAGAACTCGTTTTTGGAACAGTTAAATATAAAATCACACTTGATTATGTGATAAGCAGTTTTTCCTCTGTAAGACTAAAAAAAATCTCTCCCTACATTTTAAACATCTTAAGAATGAGCGCTTACCAGATGCTTTTCATGAGCAAAATTCCGAAAAGTGCAGCCGTAAATGAAGGCGTCAAGCTCGCAAAAAAATATGGCCACAAGGCATCAAGTGGTTTTGTAAACGCTGTTTTGCGCAAAATTTCTCTTTTAGATGAGATAGCTTATCCTGAAGGCAACGATGCGCTTTCTGTGAAATATTCTCACCCGCAGGAGCTTGCAGAGTTTTATATAAAGACCTTTGGAAAAGAAAAAACAGAAGAAATTCTTTCGGCAAACTTAAGCGCGCCGCCCGTTTGTCTGCGTGCAAACTCTCTTTTTGTGACCAGAGAGGAGCTCATATCTCTTCTTCATAGCGAAGGCTTTGAGGCTGAAGCCGCTCCTGTTTCAAAACAAGCTGTTTTTGTGAAATCAGGGGGAGATATAGCAAAAACAAAAGCCTACAAAAGCGGCCTTTGCACAATTCAGGACCAGGCGTCTCAGCTCGCGGCGGTGATGCTCGCACCTGAAAAAGGTGACCTCGTTTTAGATATGTGTTCTGCCCCCGGCGGAAAAACAACTCACATAGCTGAGCTCATGGAAAATGAGGGCAAAATCTTTGCATTTGATTTATATGAAAAAAGGCTCTCTGATGTGGAAACCCAGGCGGAAAGACTAAAGGTCAGCTCTGTTTTGACCACTAAAGCTCACAACGCCGAAATTCCTATGCCACAGTTTTATGAAAAAGCAGACAGAATCCTTTTAGATGTTCCGTGCTCGGGACTTGGCATAATAAGAAGAAAACCCGATATAAAATATAAAGATGACCTTCTTAACTTTAGACAATTAGTGAAAACCCAGCAGAACATATTGAATATTTGCTCAAAATATCTTAAAATTAATGGAGTAATGGTTTACTCAACCTGCACGATTAATCCCGCAGAAAACATGGGAGTGATAGATAATTTTCTGAAAACTCACAAAAATTTTTGTGTTGACAAGCCTGAAGCAGGCTTGCTGACCGAATATGCAGAATCTGTGCTTAGGTCAGGTTGCGGAACTTTTTTTCCGGGAATGAGCGACGGATTTTTCATATGCAGATTGCGGAGGACAAATTAATGAACACAAAACCGAATCTGAGAAACTTTACAGAGTCTGAGCTCGCTTTAATAATAAATGAGCTTGGAGAGGCGTCTTTTCGTGCAAAGCAGATTTTTAAATGGCTTCATAAAGGCGCGGAGGACTTTTCGGAGATGACCGACATTTCAAAGGCTTTAAAAGAAAAGCTTTCTTCTCTGTATCGCATAGATAACCTAAAAATTGAAAAAAAACTTGTTTCGTCCATAGACGGAACTATTAAATATCTTTTTCGTCTATATGATGGAAGCTTCATAGAAAGCGTTGTTATGAAATATAAGCACGGCAACACAATCTGCGTTTCCTCGCAGGTTGGTTGCAATATGGGCTGCCGCTTTTGCGCTTCAGCCATTGGCGGCAAACTCAGAAATCTTGAAACAGGCGAAATAACAGACCAGATTTTAAAAGCAGAAAAAGATTCAGGTCTTAAAATATCAAATGTTGTTATGATGGGAATTGGCGAGCCTTTAGATAACTTTAAAAATGTCTCATCTTTTTTAAAAAACGCAAACAGCGAAAATGGTCTTTTTATCAGCGCAAGGCATATCACGGTTTCAACATGCGGCATAGCAGATAAAATTCCCGCTCTTGCTGATTTGGGGCTTCCCGTGACTCTTTCCGTCTCACTCCACTGTCCTGAAAACGAAAAGCGAAGCGAGATAATGCCTGTGAATAAAAAATGGCCGATAGAGGTTTTGATAAGCGCCGCTAAAGACTACATCAAAAAAACAGGACGCAGAGTCAGCATAGAATATGCGCTGATAAACGGCGAAACTGACGACCTCATTTTTGCAAAAAAGCTCGTCTCCTTGCTGTCCGGCGACTTGTTTCATGTTAATCTCATACCTGTAAACAAGGTCAGCGAACGAAACTATGAAAAAAGCTCACAAAAGCAGATAAAGCTTTTTATGGATTATCTTAACAATAATGGACTGACTGCAACGCTTCGTCGCGAAATGGGAAGTGATATCAATGCGGCATGCGGACAGTTAAGAAAGCAAACAATGGAAAGCAGAGGTGATTAACCCGTGATTATTTCAAGTGGATACACAGACAAAGGTTTGGTGAGAAAAACTAACGAAGATAACTGGTATGCCAATGAGCCCTCACCAATTTCCAAGGCCTTTTATGCAATCGTTGCCGACGGCATGGGAGGTCATAAGGCAGGCGATGTTGCATCAAGCACCGCAACA
Organism: Clostridia bacterium; assembly: GCA_045576235.1. Lineage (GTDB taxonomy): Bacteria > Bacillota > Clostridia > UBA1381 > UBA9506 > SIG437. The sequence goes on along the minus strand of JAZNGA010000007.1, from coordinate 94,190 downwards.
ACAGTCATTAGTGAATACATAAACAAGAGATATTCTGACGAGCTCACATATGATGACATTAAGGTTGTTCTGTTAAAGGCTGTTGAAGAAGCAAATGCAAAAATTCATGCTGAAAGCCTGCATTCAAAGTCAAAAGCAGGGATGGGAACAACCCTCGTTATGTGCTTTATAATAAACAACAAGGTCATTGTTACCCATGTTGGTGATTCAAGGGTTTATATTATTCGCAAAAACACGATTTACAAAATCACAAAGGACCATTCACTGGTCGCAGAGCTTGTTGAAGAAGGAACAATCACAGAAAAAGAGGCTCTCAATCACCCGCAAAAAAATATTATCACGAGAGCTTTAGGCACAGATACCATCGTCGATATTGATATGTGCGAATTTGATTTGGAAGACGAAGACCTGGTTCTTCTTTGTACGGATGGCCTGTCAAATATGCTTTCAGACGAAGAAATATTAACCATCGTCTCGGAAAGCGAAAATGTTATTATCTCTCCAAAAAATCTTGTTGACCGAGCCAACGAAAAAGGCGGCGAGGACAACATAACAGCTGTCGTGCTCAAATACGCAGACATCCTGCATCAAGATGAGAAAGGAATGAACGAAGATGAATAATGATAATATCATAGATAACAGATATGAAATCACAGAAGTAATCGGTCAGGGCGGCATGGCAATTGTTTATAAGGCAAAATGCCTTGTTTTAAACAGATATGTTGCAATTAAGGTCCTGCGACCTGAATACAGAACCGATGCCGCATTTATCAAGCGTTTCCGCGCAGAAGCACAGGCCGCGGGAAGCCTTTCGCACACAAACATTGTTTCCATATATGATGTTGCACAGGATGGTGAGCTTGACTATATTGTTATGGAATATGTTGAAGGTGTCACATTAAAGGATTATATTGACGCCAAAGGCATCATTCCATGGAAGGAAGCCGTTGACTATGCGGCGCAAATCTGTGCAGGGCTTGAATGCGCTCACAAAAAGGGCATTGTTCATAAAGACATTAAGCCTCACAACATTATGATAACTCGTGAGGGCGTGCTCAAGATAACCGATTTTGGCATAGCAAAAGCCATGAATGCGGGAACAATCGCTTCAAACACAACAACCTTAGGCTCTGTTCATTATTTCTCGCCTGAACAAGCACGCGGCGGCTACACCGACGAAAAAACCGATATATATTCGCTTGGTGTTCTGCTTTATGAGATGGTGACAGGAAAGCTTCCCTTTGAAGGGGACACAGCTGTTTCAATCGCAATGCAACACATTGAAAAAACACCTGCTCCTCCACGAGCTTTAAACCCAGACATTCCCACATCCTTTGAAAATGTTATTTTAAAGGCTATGTGTAAGTCGCCGTCATCACGATATGAATCTGCTACAAGAATGCTTGTTGACCTGAAAAAAGTTTATATTGGCGCAGAAATTCCGGCTGATTTTGAGGTTGTGTCAAAAGATACTACTGTAGTTCCGAAGATTAAGCTCGAGAGATCGCACGAGGATAAAGCCGAAGGGAATCCTGTCAAAACCGAGAGGGGCAACACTTCCAAGAAAAATGATATTTTGAGCATTCTTGCAGGTGTGGCAACGGGAGTTCTTTTAATCGCAATTATCGGATTGTTTATTTTAAACCCGATTTCATGTTCTAACGGCAAGTCAAAAGGACAGCTGGAGCTCCCTGATTTTTCAGGAATGACCGTTAAAGAGGCTCAGGGCACAGTTGTTGAATCCGACATAAAAATCGAGGTGGAACGCGAAGAGCGCGACGAATCAAAGGATGAAGGAGAAATTCTTTCACAGACGCCGAAAGCAGGAGAAATGGTAGAGCCTGACATCACAGTCAAAGTCGTTATTAATGGTGCCGCAAAGCAATTTAGCATTCCGAGCGTTGTGAACGCAGAGGAAAAAGCGGCAGAAAAAATGCTTTCCGACTTAGGCCTTCATGTTTCTGTCAGAACAGAGCCAAGCGATACTGTGGCTGAAGGATATGTCACAAGTCAGACTCCCGAAGCAGGAAGCAGAGTCTCAAAAGATGGTTATGTTACCATTTATGTCTCAACAGGAAAAGAAGAAACAATTGTGAGCGTTCCTGACCTTATCAACCTTCCTCTTGAAGATGCAAAGTCAAAGCTGTTGGAAGAAGGACTTGTCTGGGGCAGCATAATTTTTGTTGAAAGTGACAAGCCTGTAAACACAGTTATATCACAGGAAATCAAACCTGGAAAAGAGGTTAAAGAAAAAACGAGCATAGATTTAAGAGTTTCGCGAGGTCCTGTCACAACTCCGCCTCCAACTATTCCAACCAGTGCTCCCACTTCTTCTCCGTCACCGACACCAACTCCGACTTCATCACCATCACCGGCGGCAAACGAATAAATCATAATTAATAACTGAAGGATGACAATATAAATGAATGGCGTTATCACAAAAGGAATAGGCGGTTTCTACTATGTGCAGACAGATTGCGGTCTTGTTGAATGTCGCGCACGGGGAAAGTTCCGCAAAATGAATATATCTCCGCAGGTTGGCGATAATGTTGAAATAGAACTCTCCGAAGGAGAGGAGCTAAAGGGCAGCATAGAAGACATTCTCCCGAGAAAAAATGTTTTCATCCGTCCACCTGTTGCCAACATCGACAGCATAATAGTTACTTTTGCCGTCAAAAATCCAGAACCTAACCTGCTTCTTGCAGATAAGCTGACAGCGGCTGCTGTGTCTATGAAAGTTGATTGCGTGATATGTATAAACAAAATAGACCTGGATTTAAAAAAAGCCGAAGAATATAAAGAGGCATATGAAAAGGCAGGCTTTAAGGTTATTTTAACAAGCACTAAAGATATGGTTGGCACGGAGCTTTTAAAGGATGTTTTGAAAAATAAGGTTTCTGCTTTGGCGGGCAGCTCAGGCGTAGGCAAATCAAGCCTCATTAACACTATCGACGAAGGCTTGAGTTTAAAGACGGGCGATTTGAGCAAAAAAATTCAAAGAGGCCGTCACACAACTCGCCACTCAGAGCTTTTTCCACTCAGCTTCGGAGGCTTTATTTTAGACACTCCCGGTTTTTCGTCTTTTGATATTTCACTTGTTACTCAGGAAAACCTCGCTATTCTTTTCCCGGAAATATCAAAATATTCTTCCGCGTGTCGTTTTGCAGGCTGCAATCATATCAGCGAGCCTGACTGCGCAGTGAAAAAAGCTCTCGAAGCAGGCGACATTGCAAAGTGTCGCTATGAAAGCTACAAGGCTCTTTCAGAGGAGCTGAAAAATTTAAAACCTGAATATTAAACTATGCAGATTAACACATTTTATTGCAAATAATGTTATATCATAGTATAATAGATTAAACAATTTTAATATATCATCGAATAAGGAGAAAAAAATGATTAAATTATCACCTTCGCTTTTAGCGGCAGATTTTACAAAGCTTGACAGCGAAATCAAAAAAATAGCAGATGCAGGAGCAGATATGCTCCATTTAGATGTTATGGACGGACATCTTGTTCCGAACATTTCCTTTGGAATTCCCGTTATTAAAAGTCTGAGAAAAACAAGCGACATAATTTTCGACACTCATCTTATGATAAGTGAGCCTCACAAATATGTCAAAGCTTTCGCGGATGCAGGGGCCGACATTATAACAATTCATATTGAATGTTCAAGTGATATTGAAGCGACATTAAAGCAAATCCGCTCTCTCGGTAAAAAAGCAGGTATTGCTTTAAATCCCGATGCCGAACTTTCACGAATTCTTCCCTATAAAGGACTTTTCGATATGGTCCTTATTATGAGCGTTTATGCAGGCTTTGGCGGTCAGAGCTATATAAACGATGTGAACTCTAAAATCAAAGAGGCAAGAGAGCTTTTCGGACCCGACTTTGACATTGAAGTTGATGGGGGAGTTTATCTTGAGAACCTTCACATCCCTGTAGAAGCAGGTGCAAATGTGATTGTTGCAGGAACAGCTGTTTTTGGAAGCGAAAATCCTGCTGAAGCAGTTAAGAAGTTCAAACAGTTTTAATAGAAAATAAATATCAAATAAAGAGGTGACAGTCTGTGAATATATTTACATCATACATATATCCGTTTATCGGAAGCATCCGATTGTCTGACTGCATTGATATCATCATAGTTGCCTTCGCTGTCTATACTCTTATGAAATTTGTTCGGAAAACCCGTGCGGAGCAGCTTTTAAAAGGCATTGGTATTTTGCTTGTCATATTGATTGTCAGCGATTGGCTCAGACTTTCCGTTGTGCACTATATTTTAATAAATACTATGCAAATCGGTGCTACTGCTCTTTTAATTATCTTCCAGCCTGAGCTCAGGCGCGGTCTTGAACATATGGGACGCTCCAAACTCCGCAGCCTGTTTAATGCAGATGAGCCTCATGAAACAGCAGACCTGATAGATGAAACATGTGTTGCTGTGGCAACGCTTTCAAAAACAAAAACAGGCGCTTTAATCGTGTTTGAACGAAGAAATATAATTGATGAATATTTAACAGGAGGAACGCCGATAAATGCTCTCCTTTCTTCTGAGCTTTTAGAAAACATTTTTGTTCCCAACACGCCTCTTCACGATGGAGCTGTTGTCGTCAGAGGAGGAAGAATTTATATGGCGGCGACTGTCCTTCCGCTTTCGTCAAACAAAAATTTAAGCAAGGAATTCGGAACGCGTCATCGTGCCGCTTTAGGCATGACTGAAATGTCTGATTCTGTTGCTTTAGTGGTTTCAGAAGAGACGGGAAAAATTTCTGTTGCAGTCGGTGGCGACCTCATAAGAAACCTTTCGATTGCTTCCTTGAGCAAGCTTTTAAATAAGCTGCTTATCTATTCAGACGCCGAAAAACAAGCTCCCGCTGTAGCCATTAAGTCTTTGTTTAAAGGGAGGGACAAGGAATGAAATTTTTAAAAGAAGATAGTTTCTTGAAAATTCTTTCTGCCTTAATTGCAATCTGTCTGTGGTTCTATGTTGTTCAGGTGCATAATCCTGACATGGAAAAAAACTTCAGGGGCATTCCTGTTGTTTTTTCGCAGAAAGCAGACCTTGAAAACAATAATCTCACCCTTTTAAACGATAAGGATATCACTGTGGATGTTGAAATTAAGGGAAACAGAAAAAATATAATGAGCCTCACGCCAACAGATATCACCGTTGTAGCCGATTTAAGTGCAATTGAGGAAAAAGGAACTCACACTCTGGTGACAACTGTTATGCTGCCTTATGGTAATTTAGAGGTTGTCAACAAAAAACCTTCAACGCTCAAGGTTGAGGTTGACGATTTAGCGACACAGGTTTTCCCCATAACCATAACTCCCGTCGGCAACACAAAAGATGGGTTTGTTTTTGATATGGCTCGGGCGACTCCCGAAAAAATCAAAGTCACAGGAGCAAAAACAATTCTTGGAGGAATTCATTCTGTTGTTGCCGAGGTTGATGTAACTGATGCATCTGCTGACTTCACGGCGGCTATCAGCCCGAAAATCTTTGATTCCAACGGCAAAGAAATCAGCTCGTCTTATGTGAAATTTGACACAGAAAATATCAGCATCCAATGTGAGATTCTCAAAACAAAGGCAGTGAAAATCAAGCCTAACATTGAAGAGTTAATAACAAGTAAATTTATTTATCAGCTTGATAAAAACAGCTTGCCCGAAATAAACATAAAGGGCTCTGCCGAACTGCTTGAAAACCTTTCCTTTGTTGATGCAGTTTTAATAACTAACATCGACGAAACGGGAGATGCCAAAGTCAAATTAACCCTGCCCGAAGGCGTGTCGTGTGATGATGATAACATCTTCAACATAAGGTATTCAAAGCTTCCCACAACAGCAGATTCTCCAAACTAACACGGGTTTTGTAAAGTTGCACAAAACGATAGTATCAGTTTTATGCACATTTGTTTAAGATTTTCATTGCAATTAAGCATATATTGTGGTATCATATATATATACCACAACTAATACACAAACAAAACTTTTTTCATTTCCCTCCTTTTTAAATAAAAGGAAACTGAAAAGCCCCGATTGATTTCTCGGGGTTTTTTGTTTGTCAAAATTTCATCTTATAAAAAAGGGCTGCAGCATTTTGCTACAGCCCCATCCATATATTTATTTCTCTAATATAAATCTGCCAAAGTATTCAGGTCTGTGGAAATCAGCTTTTTCGCTTTCCACTTTATTCCACATAAGAAAATGAATTTTTTCTGTTTCCTCTCCGCAATTATATAAATTACCGTCAAAAACATCAGTATGTTTTCCATAGAGCTCTTCGAAAACAGAAAATGGAACATAAAACTTAAGTTGCCACTTATCGTCTTCAAATGTGCATTTGATGTCAAAAACCTCGTCTGCGATTTCAGGAAAAGTTCTTCCGTGTCTGCCCTCACCGAAACCTAAATGAAGGGTTCCCAGCGGGTTTATCTCAAAGTTAAGATATTTCTCTTTCCCGGAAGGTTTAATAAAAAATTCCAGACAGCTGTCTAAATAAATATCGCCGTTTCGTCTTTCTTCCCTTCCTAAAAGCGGCTTTTCGTCTGTTTCAAGTTTAACGGTTATTCCCTCTTGTGAATATAAAAGTCTTCCTGTTGCATTCGGTGCAGACTCACTGTCAGGTGAAACAACATTAATCTCAGCAATGTTTGCTTTTTCCCATTCAGATGAATTAACTGGCACATTTGTTATCTCTGTTTTTTTAATAAAATATGTTTTCATGTCGTCTCCTTCTATTTTTGATTTATTGAATTTGCATATTCGGTGGGTGTCACCCCGAAATGCTTTTTAAAGCTTGAAGAAAAATAATGCACATTATTGTATCCAACCATATTTGAAATTTGCGTGAATGTGAAGCGCCCTTCCCTGATATATGCTTTGGCGGCATTCATCTTTTCATCAGTAATATAGCTGTTTAAAGTAATTCCCATATTTTTTTTGAAAAGAGCTGACAAATATCCTCCTGAAATCGGAATACTTTCCGCAACATCAGGCACACCAATCCTTTTTGAAAGATTCTGTCTTATAAACTTTCTTGCCGATTCAACAATATTTGACTCAATGTTACGCTTAACAGGGGCAAATGCCTTTTTAATCACACTCTCTAAGCGCTTTGTTCTTGCCAAGGAAATTATGATCTCCTTTAAGTAGCATAGAATCAAATCATTTGCGTAAATTTTTTCAGATTCTCTCTCTGAAAGAATTTTCTTAATTAAGGCTTTAACCTCTCCGTCCGCCATAAAAATCTCATCTTTGAAAAGCTCTATGTCAGCATTTTCCATTTGAAAGCCTATTGTGACATAACAGACAGTCGCATCCTCGTCTGAATACTGACTGTGAAACTGTTTGGGAGCAAAAAGCATCATTTCACCCTGTGTAAGCTTAAAGCGCTCCCCATCAACTACATTATACATTTCTCCGCTGTCAACATAAGTGAACTCCCAGAAATCGTGACTTTCCCCTTTGAAAACAAAACCTCTTTCCTTCTCGTGATAGAATAAGGTATATATTTCCTTTGGCTCTATAGCAGAGATAATTCCGCGAGGTCTATTCTGCTCTTTAACGCTCACTGTCTGCATATTTTCAGGTTCTGCAGTTGCAATGACAGCCGTCGTTATCAGCGGAATAACATAATAATAAATCCCTTCTTTAAGCTCAAGCCTTTTGTCTAAAAGAAAAGGTTTAATATCTTCCGGTGATTTTCCGACAAATATTATTGCAGTTCCATCAATCACATCGAGAACAATTTTCTTATCAGGATGAAAAAAAAGCTTTGAAAATTTACCATGGCTCACTTCTCTCGTTTTAATGATGTTGTAGCCGAGCCTTTCGGCGCAGACCGCCATAGACTCTTTCATTATATTTCCATATGGCGCAAACGAAATCTGTGTTATGTTTTCAAGCATTTTTCCTCCACCTTTCTTTTTCACACGGTTTAATTATAATATTTTTCTTTTGTTTTGTAAAGAAAATTATAAAATCACTTTCGAATTTTATAAAGACAAATTTTTAAAATTGTTGTATATTTATTGTGTGAAATAGCTTTATCGTATAAAAGGAGAGATAAATAATGATAAAATTCGGAACAGGCGGCTGGAGAGCAATTATAGGAGACGAATTCATAAAGTCAAATGTTGTTTCACTTGCCCAGGCAATTGCAGATGACATGGTTGATGACAACGGCGGAATAGTTATTGGATATGATAGAAGATTTCTGTCTGATATTGCATCAAAATGGGCGGCAGAAGTTTTTGCCGGAAATGGTATCACCGTGCATTTTGTCAACAAAATTGCACCAACCCCGCTCGTTATGTTCACTGTTAAACAGATGAACACAAAATATGGCTTAGCTGTCACAGCAAGTCACAACCCTGCTGAATATAACGGAATTAAAGTTTTCATCAGAGGCGGAAGAGATGCAGATGTTTCCATCACTAAAACCTTTGAAGAAAGAATTGAAAAAGGCGTTTCTGTTAAATCAATGGATTTTTCAGAAGGCGTGGAAAAGGGACTCATCAAGCTCATTGACCCGTCAAATGATTTTTTAGACAGCATCATCGATATGATAAACATGGATGCAATTAAAAATGCCCATCTTAAGATTTTGCTTGACCCTATGTATGGAGTTTCTAAAACATCACTTCAGACAATTTTTATGACAGCACGCTGTGAGGTTGACATTATAAACGACCGACACGACACTCTCTTTGGCGGAAAGCTTCCTTCTCCTTCTGCTGCGACTTTAACAAGACTCCGCGAGCTTGTTGTTGACAAGGGATATGACATTGGTATCGGAACAGACGGAGACGCTGACCGCGTTGGTGTTATAGATGACAAAGGAACATTCATTCACCCAAATAAAATTTTGGCGTTGCTTTCATATTATCTTCTTAAGTATAAAGGCTGGAGAGGAGACATTGTAAGAAATGTTGCAACAACTTCTCTTCTTGACAAAATTGCAGAGGATTTTGGTCAGAAATGCCACGAAGTTCCCGTTGGTTTTAAATATATCTCAGGCAAAATGGAAGAGGTTGATGCTTTAATTGGCGGTGAATCAAGCGGTGGTCTTTCCATAAGAGGTCACATAAAGGGAAAAGACGGAATTTTTGCATCAGCACTTTTAGTTGAAATGATTTGCGTGTGTGGCAAAAAGATTTCTGAAATTTTAGCTGAAATTCACGAAAAATACGGCGAGACACAAATGAGCGAATTTGACACAAAATTCTCTCAGGCAAAAAAGGAAGAGCTCATTGACACGCTCTTCACAAAAAAAGAGCTTCCTGACTTTGGCTATGAGATAGACAGAGTGAGCTATGAAGATGGCTGCAAGGTGTTCTTTAAAAACGGTGGTTGGATTATTGCCCGTTTCTCAGGCACAGAGCCGCTTCTCAGAATTTTCTGCGAAATGGACGATATGGCATCGGCAAAAGCTGTAACTGATGTTTGGGTTAGTGCTTTAGGTCTTAAATAATTTTTAATAAATCAAAAAACTGAGACAAGATTTTGTCTCAGTTTTTTGATTGTGCAGACCTTTATTTTAAGCTATAGCTTTCTTAATAATTTTTAACCTTCAGCTCAAAATATCCCTGTTGTTTTGCGCATACAGGGCAAGCTAGCGGCGCTTCGTTTCCACTATGAACATAACCACAGTTTCGACATATCCACTCTTTTGTTTCGCACTTTTTAAACACTTCATTTTTCTCTATATTTGTTATTAAGTCCCTGAAACGCTCTTCGTGTTCTTTTTCAATCGTTCCAACTTTCTCAAAAAGCCTTGCTATGTTTGAAAAACCCTCCGCTTCAGCTGTTTTTGCAAATTCTGCATACATCTCAGTCCATTCGCTTCTTTCTCCCTCAGCTGCAACCAAGAGATTTTCTTTTGTGTCAGACAATCCGCCCCAGAGCTTAAACCATATTTCAGCGTGTTCTTTTTCATTTGCCGCTGTCATCTTAAAAATATCTGCAATTTGTTTGTAGCCTGCTTCGTCTGCAACAGCTGCAAAAAAAGTATATTTATTTCTTGCCATAGACTCTCCTGCAAAAGCTGCCATTAAATTGTTTTCTGTTTTTGAACCTTTTAAATCCATATTTTTCTCTCCTTTTCTTTTGTTGTTATTAATTATTTCCGAATTTGTAAAATTTATTCTTTCAATTTGTGATAGTATAAAAAAAGGAGCTGTAGCAGAATGAACTCATTTTGCTATAGCTCTTTTTGGCTGGACGGAAAATAGCGCAGAGTGGACAAACTGAACCCAAAGGGGTTACCCGAAGCTGTGCGTGTGCACAGCGAGAGGTGAAGTTTGTTCGAAACGCAAGGCAATAAAAAGAAAAGAAATTCGTCTTATAACGAATTTCTTCCTTAAGCTTTATGTTATTTTAGTAATAGCGATATGCATAAAGGGTTTTTTAGTCATTTTCTTGCCTTGTGTGGTTGGAGTGTTGTCGAAATCTTTGATTTCGCTAACAACACCCATTCAAGAACTTCCCACGAAACAAGCTATTTTTAGCGAAGTTGAGTGGTTGAAGTTTCCTGTCTGTGCTATTATCTACAGCCCTGACAGAAAAAATTTTTAAAAGTTTAAAAGCTTCTTCACTTCTCTGTCAATATATTCAATTTTCTCTTCTCCTGCTTTTTCGCTCTCAGCTATAACAGAATAATAAAGCTTTATCTTAGGCTCCGTTCCTGATGGGCGGAGAGCAAAGAATCCGCCGTCTTTAATTTCAAAAATGAGAACATTTGCAGAATCCATCTCAATTGATGTCTGCTTACCTGTCTCAAAATCAAATCTCACGCTCTTTTTATAGTCATTAAGTGCCGAAAGTGAAACCTCCCCTATTTTTGTCATAGGGTTTTCTCTGACACTTTCCATAAGCTTTTTCATATCCTCCATTCCGCTTATGCCGTGCATATAAACAGAAACTGTTTTTTCCGCATAATAGCCGAATCTTTTGAAAATGCTATCACGCGCATCAAAAATTGTCTTGCCTTTCTTTTTAAGATATGCTGCAATTTCACAAATCAGAAGCGCTGTTGTAACACTGTCTTTATCCCTTGCATATGTGCCTGGAAGATATCCATAGCTTTCCTCAAATCCTAAAACCAAATTACCTTTCCCCTGGTTTTCCTTCATTTTGATAATTTCAGCAATAAATTTAAAACCCGTGAAAACCTTATAAAATTCCACTCCATAGGCTTCAGAAAGCTTAGCGATTAAGTCAGTTGTGACAATTGTTGAAACAATATAATCATCAGGGGAAAGCTCGCCCTTTTCTGCTTTAGCGCTTAAAAGATAATCAGCAAGCAAAACGCCGATCTGATTTCCTGAAATCACCTCATATGCACCGTTATCATTTCTTGCTAAAACACCAATTCTGTCAGCATCAGGGTCCGTTCCGACTATTATGTCCGCACTTTCCTTCTCGGCTAAACTGATGGCAAGATAGAAACCTTCCTTGTCCTCAGGATTAGGCGACTTGACTGTCGAAAAATTCGGGTCCTTTACCGCCTGCTCTGTGACAACGAAAACATTTTCGTAGCCTGCTTTATCGAGCACTTCAGTTACAGGTATAAGCCCTGTGCCATGGAAGGGAGTATAAACAATTTTAAGATTTTTCTTATCTACATCATATCTCACCTGATGATGAAGCGCTGTTTTTTCAAACTCCTCTATTAAAGCATCTCCCACAAATTTAAATAGCTCGCTCTTTGTTGTCTGCTCTGTAGATAAATATTTCACATCATCAAAAACATCAAGCTTGTTTATGATTTTAATGACTTCATTTGAAGCAGCAACATTCAGCTGCGCACCATCAGAGCCATACACCTTAAATCCGTTATATTCAGCAGGATTATGGCTTGCTGTTATCATAATTCCCATGAAAGTTTTAAGCTGTCTGACTGCAAAAGAAAGCACAGGCGTAGGATTCATTTTATCAAAAACATAGGCTTTAATTCCGTTTGCAACTAAAACTGATGCAGCTCTTAACGCAAACTCCTCCGAGTAGTGACGGCAATCATAAGAGATTACAACCCCGTCTTCCTGCCTTCCTTCCGCCTTGATGAAATCGGCAAGCCCTTGTGTTGCACGGCCGACAGTATATTCGTTCATTCTGTTTGTGCCCGCGCCTATAATTCCTCTTAGACCGCCCGTTCCAAACTCTAAGTCCTTATAGAATCTTTCCTCAATTTCACTTTCATTGCCTTCTATTTTTAAAAGCTCTTCATAGGTTTTCTTATCGTCTGTAGTTTTAGTTAGCCAATATCTATATTCTTCTTTATAGTTCATTATTTCAAATCAGCCTCCTGTGATTTTACTCCCCGCTATACCAGAAATCGTTTTCATTCATAGCATTATCGGGTGCTGAAGACGGAACATTCGTGGTAGGACTCGGTGTTGTCGTGCTATTTTCAGGATTTATGGCATCTCCCTCTGCAGGCGGATTTACGGCTCCTGCTCCGGGCTCTGTGTCTCCCACAGCTGATTCTTCATTTTCGATATTATCGTCAATTTCATCCTCTGCCTCTGTCTCGTTGTGTGATGAACAGAAGGAAACCGGCTGAGTTCCTGATTTAAAATAGTCATATCTGGTGTTCTCGCATTTAGCTGTCGCTATCTTTCCGCTCACCTGACACACTCTTGTTGAAACCATGCTCGCAGGAACTGCCAAGGTTTTGATTTCTTCGTCTGCATGTATTAGATCCATAACTCTCTTCCAGTTAGCTACGCATGGATTTCCGAGTCCTGACATGTTTTTTGGAGTGTCATATCCAAACCAAACAACGCCAACATAGTTTGGAGTAAAGCCGGCAAACCATCTGTCAATATCGTTTGTTGTCGTGCCTGTTTTGCCGCCTGCCATAATAGCAGGATTTGAAAGCCGAGCGCCTGTTCCTGTTCCGCTCGTTATAACACCTGTCATCATATTGGCGACACAATATGCCGTTTCCTTGCTCATTGCCTGATGTGTTTCAGGTTTGTTCTCAAGAATAATCTTTCCGTCTGAGTCTATAACTTTAGTATATGAAACAGGCTTCGTATATATACCTGAATTCACAAACGGACAATATGCCGCAGCAAGCTCCTTAATTGATATTCCGTCTGTTAATCCTCCAAGGCCGAGACAGCTGTAATACTTATCAGAATAGATTTTGCCATCCGCTCTTTTTTCACTTGAGACAAGCGTTGTAAATCCTAAATTTTCAGTCAGAAAATCAAACGACCTCTCAGCCGTTACCTTGTCAATAATTCTGACCGCAGGAACATTTCTCGATTTTTCCAAAGCTACCCTTACAGTGATTTTCTCTAAAAACTTCCCATCTGAATTTCTTACGCTCCAGTCACCTATTTTAAGAGGAGAGTCGTCAACAATGGTTGCCGGCGTAACAATTCCATATTCCACTGCAGGAGCATAGACCGAAACGGGTTTAATTGAAGAACCGGGCTGACGAACTGTCTGTGTTGCTCTGTTTAAAACACGATTTCCTGTTTTCTCACCACGCCCGCCAACTATTCCTTTGATGTGACCTGTGTATGGGTCAATAACTATCATAGCTGACTGAGGTCCGTTTGCACCACTTGCTCCAGGGAAATTCCCATTATTTTCAAACACCTTTTCCATAGACGACTGAACCTTTGGGTCCATCGTTGTATAAATCTTCAATCCACCCTTAAACAAAAGCTTTGTTGCAGCACTTTCAGACATATTCTTTTTTGTCATCAAATCATCTAAGACATCAATTACAACCTGGTCAACAAAATATGACTGAATTTTAGCCGATGTCGTCTTTGCTGTTCCTTTAATGAGCTTTAGCTCTTCTGCTTTTGCAGAGGCACATTCTTCTTCTGAAATGAATTCTCTTTCAAGCATCTTATCTAAAACAAGCTCTTGTTTCTTTTTATGTTCTTCATAGTTTAAAATCGGGTCATATTTCGACGGATATTGCGTAATTCCCGCTATTGATGCACATTCTGCCAATGTAAGCTCTGACACATCCTTGCTGAAATATACATTTGATGCCGCCTGAACTCCGTGACATCCCTGACCTAAATATATGGTGTTCATATACATTTCAATGATGTCGTCTTTGCTCATTTTCTTTTCAAGGTTTAATGCTCTTATAATTTCCTGAATTTTTCTGATTGGAGAACGCTCGTCCTCTCCCGTGACATTTTTGATGAGCTGCTGGGTAATTGTTGAGCCGCCGTGTGATTTGTTTCCCTTAAACAAATATGTTATAACGGCGCTTAGTGTTCTTTTCCAGTCAACACCATTATGAGAGTCAAATCTCTCATCCTCTATCGCGACAAATGCGTCACGAAGAAGCGGCGGTGTGTTTTCAATATCAACCCATATTCTGTTTTGCTCAGAATATAGTCTGTCAACCTCAATCGCCTCATTTGTTTCTTCATCAATATAATAGACCATTGATGAAAAATCAAGATTATATTCGCGCGCGATAAGGTCTGTGCTGTTATCGACGAAGCCTAAAAAGGCTCCCGCAACAACACTTGTCAGAAAAATGGCAACTATAAGTACGATTAAAAAAATTCTTTTTAAAATTTTAATTCTCCTTTTTTTCTTTTGCGTGGGTTTACGGGTTTTGTTATTCTCTTCCATTAAATCCCTCCGTTCAAATAAAGTATATCCAACTACATTATAAATGATAATAGTTACAAAATTATTACGAAAGCAATTTATTTTAGTTACGGATAAAACAGGCTTTTTCGGCAAAAAATATATATTGTAAATTAAAGGTCGAATGTTTAAAAAATCAGCCTATCAGAAAGGAATTGAATTTATGTATAGAATAAAACAGAAAAAAGCCTGGTCCTTTTTAAAATTTACGATAGCTTTCATTTTTCTTGCAGCCTTTGGACTTGCTGTCGGCTATGCAGGAGCTAAACTGTCAGGACAAGCATCAGAAAAAGAACTTGCGCAGACGCCGATTGCCCCTCACTCTCAAGAAACTGAGCTCAGCGAGAGTAAAGCTGCATCTAAATCCTCAATAGATGAACCTTTAAACTCTGCTCCCAAAAAGGACGAATATATGTTTCTCGTCAGATATGAAGACGGAGAAACAAAAGTTTTCAACATTTCAGAAGACAAAAAAACATTCAGTCACACGCTCCCCATAGAGCCTGCATCTTTAAGGCAGGAAGATCTCACAATGCTTAGAGATGGTGTTTTCTTAAAAACAAAGGATGAACTTTTATCATTTACGGAAGATTTTTGTTCTTAGAAAGGAGTTTTTTCTTGAGAGGAATATATACGCCCGTCACTAAAATAAGGCGACAAGTTTTTACGGAAGTTGCAAAATTTGCCCTATCAGGAGCACCATTTTCGGAAATAGAAAAAATCCCATATAAAATAATTCCCGGCGAAGTGGCGAGATATCGTGACAGCGTCTTTAAAGAACGCGCGATTGTGGGTGAACGCATACGCCTCGCCTTAGGACTTGACCTCCGCGAACACAACGGACACGCTCCACTTGATGAAGGCATTGAAGAAAGCGCCATAGATGAGACATATTATAACCACCCTCTTATTAACATTATCAAATTTGCCTGCGAGGCCTGCCCAGAAAAATCATATTATGTAACCGACAACTGCAGAGGCTGCTTAGCTCACCCTTGCGTTTTTACTTGTCCCACCAACGCTGTTTATATGAAAAAAGGAAAGTCTCACATTGATTTGAAAAAATGCATAAGATGCGGAAAATGTGCTGCCGTTTGTCCCTATAATGCCATTATTCATTATGACAGGCCCTGTGCTAAAGCTTGCGGTGTTGATGCAATAGGGAGCGACGATTTAGGCAGAGCCGACATAGATTATGATAAATGCGTCGCTTGCGGAATGTGTCTTGTGAACTGTCCGTTTGCCGCAATAAGTGATAAATCTCAGATTTTTCAGCTCATTAATGCCATGATGAAGGGGGACGAAATAATTGCAGAGGTGGCTCCCGCTTTTGTGGGACAGTTCGGGGAAAATATTCCGCCTGAAAAGGTGGCTCCGCTGCTTAAAGAATTTGGCTTCAAAGAGGTTTATGAGGTTGCGCTTGGGGCTGACATTTCTGCAGTTTGCGAAGCGGAACTTTTTTTGTCAGATGTTCCGTCAAAGCAGCCGTTTTTAGCAACATCATGCTGTCCCTCGTGGGCATCTATGGCAAAAAAGCTTTTCCCGGAAATTGCTCATTGCGTTTCCGAGGGCTTCACCCCAATGGTCGCAACCGCCAGGATGATAAAGAAGAAACACCCCAACTCAAAAATTGTTTTCATTGGTCCTTGCTCTGCAAAAAAACTTGAGGCGATGAGAAAAAGTGTCAGAAGCGATGTTGATTTTGTTATAACCTTTGAGGAAATGGTAGGAATGTTTACGGCTAAGGGAATTGTTTCCGACTTTGGTTGCCGGCCTGAACCTTTTAATAAATCAACAGCGGCAGGAAGAGGCTATGCTAAATCAGGCGGTGTGGCTGAAGCAATCATAAATTCAATCAAAGAAAAAGAACCCGACCGCCAGATAAAGACAGAATGTGCGGACAATCTTTCAGACTGCAGAAAAATGCTTTCTTTAGCACGGGCAGGAAAAAGAGACGGATATATCTTGGAAGGTATGGCTTGTCCCGGAGGTTGCATCGGCGGCGCAGGAACTACTCTCCACCAGAAAAAAGCAATGGCAGCAATTAATAAATATAAAGAGCTTTCAGAAAAAAAACTTGCTGAACAACACGATGAAATTTAGTTTCCATAAACCCCAAAGAAAATTTAAAGGGGTGTAAAAAACCAAAGTTTTTTACACCCCCATTTTTATACATGAATTTTATCGTTTTCCTTCTCCTGCCTTGCTTTTTTACATATCTGCCTATATTTGAGCGGAGTGATGTTTTCATGCTTTCTGAAAATGTCATTAAACCTCTGCTGACTTGAAAAACCCACAGATGCCGCCACATCAGAAACCTTCATTGCCGTGTTTTCAAGCAACTCTTTTGCAGCATCTATTCTCACCTTTAAAATGTAGCTTTTGGGGCTTATTCCAAATTTATTTTTAAACGAATGAGCAAAATAGCTGTCAGAAAGATAGATATATTTAGCAACCTGCGAAAGTGACAAATCGTGGGAATAGTTTTTGTCTATATATTCTTTAGCGACATTCAAAAGCTCAAAGAGCTTGAGATTTCTGTTTTTTGCGCTCTGTTCCCATTCAAGCTTGAGCGCGCGTGAAAGCAAAACAAAAAGCTCAATTACTAAAACTGCACTCAGAAAATCTCCACAAACCTGATATTTAACTCTTTCTCTTAAAATTCTGTTCATAACATGGAAAATATCATTTTTTCTTCCCAGCTTCAAAAACAGAAAATCTCCGTTTTCATCGTCTTCAACATATTCAGTAAAATCCACCAAATCACCGTAGCTGTTAATTTCGTTTTTTTTATTTTTAAGCGCAAAATATAAAACAACAATCTCGCAAGAGTCTGATTTTGCCTGAAATTTATGGAGTCTCTCTGGCTTTATTATTATCACAGAATGAGGCAGCATATTTACTTCTGCCCCTTCAACATAAAAAACACCAGTGCCTTTTTTTAGATAAACCAGTAAATAATAGTCTTGTTTGCTTAAATTCGCACACCAGTTTGTGTCATGAATTTTTTCAATCGTTTTGATAGCAGCGGGCAGATAAATTGGTTTTTCTGCCATTTCATCCCAAACTTTAGGAAGTCTTAAATCGTTCATCGTTTCACCTGCTTCAATTATTATTTTGCCTCGTGTTTTTTAATGGTATCTGCTTTTTTGTCAATATTTATTATATAACTGTAAAAATAATATGTCAACAAAAAAAATAAATTGACACGAATTTATATTAGAGTTATAATTATACTGAAAAATCGAATGGAGATGAAGTTAAATGACTATCAGAATTGGAATTTTGGGCTATGGAAACCTCGGCAGAGGCCTTGAAAATGCAATCTCGCAAAATAGCGATATGGAACTTGTCGGCATCTTTACAAGGCGTGCACCGGAAACAGTTAAGCCCGTCAGTGCAAATGCACCTGTTTACAGAGTAGATGATATTGAAAATTTTAAAGATAAGATAGATGTTTTAATGCTTTGCGGTGGTTCGGCAACTGACCTTCCGGAACAAGGCCCTAAATATTCAGCTATGTTTAACTGCGTGGACAGCTTCGACACGCATGCAAAAATTCCTGAATATTTTGACGCAGTCGACAAATCCTGCAATGCCGCTAAAACCACAAGTATAATTTCTGTTGGCTGGGACCCTGGTCTTTTCTCTCTCGAAAGACTGCTTTTTGAATCTGTTCTTGCAGATGGCAAAACATACACTTTCTGGGGGAAAGGTGTCAGTCAGGGACACTCTGACGCCATAAGAAGAATTGAAGGCGTTAAAAACGCAAAACAATACACAATTCCCGTTGAATCTGCCATGGAAGGTGCCAGAAGCGGCGAAAACCCTGATTTTTCAAAGAGAGAACAACATTTGCGCGAATGTTTTGTTGTCTTAGAAGAAGGCGCAGATGCAAATCGAATTGAAAATGAAATCAAAAATATGCCTAACTATTTTGCAGACTACGACACAACAGTTCACTTCATTTCAGAAGAAGAATTCAGCAAGAATCATTCAGGAATTCCTCATGGAGGTTTTGTCATCAGAAGCGGAAAAACAGGCGAAAATTTAGATAGAAATCATGTTATGGAGTTTTCATTAAAGCTCGACTCAAATCCCGAATTCACATCAAGCGTTCTCCTGTGCTATGCAAGAGCAGCTTATAGATTTGCAAAAGAGGGTTCCTTTGGTGCAAAATCTGTTTTCGATGTTCCTCCTGCATATCTTTCACCCAAGTCTGCAGACGATTTAAGAAAAGAGCTTTTATAATCTTTGTTAAAATAATTGTTGACAAACTGCTGATTTAGTGCTAAAATATTTTAGTAATCACAAGCCGCTGTGATGGAATTGGCAGACGTAGCGGACTCAAAATCCGCCGGTGGCGACACCGTGCCGGTTCGACTCCGGCCAGCGGCACCAGAAAAAACCGTTAACTTTGATACAAAGTTAACGGTTTTTTCAACGAAATTCGCCTTTCGGCGTGTGAAATAATGCTGTCGCATTGTGAAATAGCTCCGCTGTGAAATATTTGCTTCGCAAATGTTAAAGGCGTATTTCATTTCACAGAAATCACCGGCTTTCTATTTCACAATTTACCGAGTAAATTATTTCACATCAACGAAGTTGATATTTCACTTATCGACTGGTTCTGTTTTCTCACAAAAAAAGAATGTTGTTTAAACAACATTCTTTTTTCATCAATTCTGCTTTTTAACTATTTTATAATCATCGCTAAACCGATAATATGCGCAATCGCGTGAGCTTCCAGAATAATAAGACGAGACTTCGTCTTCGTCTAAATTGATTCCACACACATAGCACTCAAGCTCTTCATCATAATCATAATATGCGCATGTTTCACACTGTGTAATCCTTTTTGCCAAAATCATCACCCTTTATTGAACACTGCCTTAGCTACATCCACCGCAGTTTTTGCATCTTTAGCATAAAAGTCTGCCCCGATTTTTTTTGCATATTCTTCCGTCAGAACTGCACCGCCGACAACAACCTTGCAGCTGTGATTTTCTCTGAGCCTTTTAATTGTTTCTTCCATTGACGGAAGTGTTGTCGTCATTAGAGCCGACAAGCCCACAAGCATAACATTCTTTTCCTTTGCTGTTCTGACAATCAGCTCAGGGTCCACATCTCGTCCTAAGTCTATCACATCATATCCATAGTTTTCCAAAAGGACTTTCACAATGTTTTTACCAATGTCGTGAATATCGCCCTTAACTGTTGCTAAAATGATGCTTCCTTGAGATTTGCCCGGCTCTCCGTTTTTTTTCATATCTGCCTTTATGACCTCAAAGGCACTCTGTGCCGCATTTGCAGAAAGAATAAGCTGAGGAAGAAAAACCTTATTTGCTTCAAACTCTGCACCCACTTCATCTAAGGCAGGAATGAGGTGGTTGTTTACTATGCTTAAAGCATCCTCTGTTTTCAGCGTTTCTTCAGTAAGACGCGCACTTTCCTCACAAAGGCCTGATTTCACACAATATTTAATATCTTTTTTGTCATCCTTTTTCTGCTCTGTTTTAGCATTTGCTGTCTGCACCATTGCTATTTGTGCATCAGAATAAGCTTTAACATAGTCCGCAGAATTTTTGTCTGCTCCTTTGAGCACCTTAAATGCTCTCACCGCACCCATCATCTGAGCCGCATTCGGATTAATAATCGGAAGGTCAAGCCCTGACGAAAGAGCCATAGTTAAAAATGTGCTGTTCACAAGCTCTCTTGCAGGCAAGCCAAAAGAAATGTTTGAAACGCCAAGAACTGTTTTAAGGCAGAGCCTTTTTTTCACTTCAGAAAGCGCCTCAAGCGTTACTTCTGCCGCCTCCTGTTCGGCAGAAACAGTAAGCGTCAGGCAATCAATAAAGACATCCTCTTTTTTAATGCCAAGCTCCGTCGCTTTTTTTAAGATTTTCTCTGCTATTTCCACACGCTTTGATGCTTCCTTCGGGATTCCGTTTTCATCGAGAGTCAGCGCCACAACGGAAGCACCATATTTTTTAACAATGGGGAGAATTTCGCAAAGAGATTTCTCCTCTCCATTAACTGAATTTACAATTGCTTTTCCCGGATAAATCCTAAGCGCCGCTTCAATCACTTCAGGATTTGTTGAATCAATCTGCAGAGGCAGAGTTGTCACCCCGCAAAGCGCTTCAACAAGTCTTACCATCATCTCTTTCTCATCTATTTCAGGAATACCCACATTAACATCTAAAATTTCTGCTCCTGCCGCCTCTTGTTCAATCGCCTGATTTAAAACATATCCAATATCATTTTCAATTAAAGCCTGACGGAATTTTTTCTTTCCCGTCGGGTTTATCCTTTCACCGATAACACGCGGCGAATCAAGCAAAACTGTCTTTGTTGCGCTACACACAGCAGAAAAGCTTTCTTTCTTTTTCCCTTCGCCAAACTCTGCTTCTTCTAAAGCCTTTTTTGTCTTTTCAATATATTCAGGGTCAGTTCCGCAGCAGCCGCCGAAAAAGCTGACGCCAAAAGTAGCATATTTTTTCATCGTCTCTGCAAATTCATCAGATGTTATATCATATGAATTATCATTCGGGTCAGGAAGCCCTGCATTTGGTTTTATTATCATGGGAAGAGATGTAAATTTTGCGAGCTCCTCTGCAGCTTTTATAAGCTGAACAGGACCAAGTGAGCAGTTTATTCCAATCGCATCTGCGCCAAGCCCCTCTGCAACCAATGCAAAAGATGAAATAGAGCAACCTGAAAATGTGCGCAGATTTTCTTCAAATGTCATTGTGCACATAACAGGCTTTGTGCTGTTTTCTTTGGCCGCAAGAAGCGCGGCTCTGAGCTCTGATAAATCTGTTATTGTCTCTATGACGATGATGTCTGCCTCTTGTCCTGCCTCAATTTGCTCTTTATATGCATCATATGCTTCGCCGAAAGAAAGCTCTCCCGATGGCACCATCAGCTTTCCTGATGGTCCTAAATCAAGAGCAACTAAAACATCTCTTCCTTCTGCTGCTTTTTTTGCATTTTTTATAGCGGCTTTTATCACCTCAGAAACACTATAGGCGGCATCTTTAAGCTTAAAGCGGTTAGCACCGAAGGTGTTTGCGTAAATAATCTGCGCTCCTGCATCAATATATTTTTTGTGAATATCACAAATAAGCTCGGGATTGGTAATTCCCAGAATTTCGGGAAGCGCCCCAATCTCCAATCCGCTTTTCTGGAGCATCGTTCCCATTGCTCCATCAAGCATTACATATTTATTTTTCAAAAGGTCTTTAAATTCCAACCCACTCACATCCCAAATTAATTTGTTTTCTTTCTTTTTAAATTAAAGCAAATGATTCCTAAAAGCATTATAACAGGGAAAATAGCGGCGACTAAAATGCCCATCCTCAGTGATGAAAAACTCTCTCCTTTGCCCGCCGTTCCCGAAATCAGACCTATGAACCATGGCCCAAGTGAACATCCTATATCGCCGAAAAGCGCCATCATGCCAAACATTGCCGCGCCGCCTGATGTAAATGTTGCCGCCGCAATGCTAAGCACTCCCGGCCACATTATGCTGACCGATAGTCCGCAAAGTGCACATCCCAAAAATGAAAGGACGACATTTTCACACAATGCAATCATAAGATATGAGATTACGGAGAGCAAAGCGCTTATAAACAATACATGTGACATACGAATCTTATGACCATATATTCCATAAACCGTTCTCCCGATTCCCATAGTAATACCAAACAGGCAAGGACCAAATATGTCCCCTACAGTCTTCGGCACTCCAAGAGCTTTTTCCGTAAAGAGTGATGACCACTGCGAAACGCCAAGCTCTGCCGCTCCCGAGCAAGTCATCAAAAGCAAAACCACTAAAAATACTTTTGATTTTAAAAGCATACGAATTGGAGTTCGCTTGCTTTCAGGAACAGGTGGTCTTATCGGCACCTTTAAAAATGCGATAAGATTATATATAGGGATAGCCGCCCATAAAACAGGAATGATGTTCCACATTCTGTTTCCAACGCACTTTAGAATTAATGTTGTGATTAAGATCACGCCTACTTGTCCCCAGCAATAAAATGAATGAAGGAGGCTCATAGACGACTCCTTTGCTTCTCCGGGAATTGAATCAATTATCGGACTGACTATGACTTCTAAAAGTCCTCCGCCAACAGCAAAAATAAATGTTGCAACAAAAACAGAAGGAACAAGGGGCAAATAGAGAGGCATAACGCCTAATAATATCAGTCCCAATGCCGCTAACGCGTGAGCTATCAGTGCCGCGGCTCTATAGCCAATTTTTCCTATAAATCCGATTGATGCAGCATCGGTTAAAAGCTGTGTTACAAAATTCAGAAGAACAATGTTTCCAAGCATCACAAAAGAAACATTATATTGCTCCTGAAAAATCACAAAAAACAGAGGCGTCAGGTTTACTATGATTGCCTGGGTGATATATCCTCTGTAGCAGGCAAAAGCTGTGCTTTTATATTTCGTATTCAAAAAATCTCCGCCTTAGAAATTCTCTCTGTTTTGTCTTCTTCTCATCTGTCTCATTCTTCTTCTTTTTCGAAGATTATAAGAACGAACTATGAGCAAAATTATAACTATAATAAATAACGGTCCCATAACCCATATACTGAAAATAAAGTCGAAAAGAGAGCCGAAAATCATTTTGCCGAAGCTCCTCTTTATGTCTTCTGTCGCAACAAGGTCTGTTATTCCCAATGTTTTTTCGTTATATACATATTCTATAGAACCTAGAATGTCGCCTGCTTTCACGGGCGCTGTGACCCTTTCTGACAATTTTATGTTTGTCTTAAGGTCTGTTTCTTTAAAATCGACGGGAAGGAGCGCCTCCACCGCACTATTCGTCGTGAGCACAGCATGCTTGCCGCCTTTTGCCCATTTCACAGGTGATGTCGCAAGAATTTCTCCCACATTTGAGATAGATTCCATTTTAAAGTTTTCAAAGCCATATTCAAAAAGATTTATTGTGTCTTTAAAAGAATGATTGTCGTTTTCGTCAATAGCTGCTTTCATTGTAACACAGACATATTCAGCACCATCTTTTTCAGCAAACGATGCCAGACAATATCCTGCATCTCCTGTGTGACCTGTCTTGATGCCTTTTGCAGGAGAATATAAATATTTTCTGCCCTTCATAGGGTTGATGAGCATATTATTGCTTGATAAATATCTGATTTCCTTATATTTTTCAGTTGGTGCAATCTCATATGTAGCTGTTGAAACGATTGTTCTGAAGTTCTCATTTCCCATCGCATATGCACCGAGCGTTGCTAAATCCCTTGCAGACATATAGTGGTCCTCGTGATGATAACCATGTGGATTGATGAAGTTTGTGTTCTTCATGCCGAGCTCTTTGGCTTTTTCATTCATCATAACAACAAAATCTGCTATTGAGCCGGAAACTCCTTCTGCTAAAACATTTGCCGCGTCATTTGCAGAGTGAACCAAAAGGCCATATAAAAGATCCTCTACAGTGAAGGTTTCTCCTGACAGAATTCCCATGTTGCTTCCGTCACGGTCAATATCTATCGCTTGCTCGCTCGCTGTTAAAACGGCAGCAAAGTCAAGATTTTCAATAGCTAAAATTGCAGTCATTATCTTCGTTGTGCTCGCAGGGTAATTTTTTTCATCGGCATTTTTTTCAAAAAGAACCTCTCCGCTCCTGAAATCTACTAAAATTGCCGACCCCGAAGAAATTTCCGGCTCGCCTTCTGCATAGCCCGAAAAAGATGAAAACATCATTATGCTCAATATTAACCAGACAGTTAAGGCTTTAAAAATCTTCTTCATATGACACCTCACAAATTATAGTTACATATATTCTTTTTTATTATATCATTTTATACTATTATTTGTCAAATTCTTTCATAGCGCAAAAAAATGCCGCCCGCTATTTGCGGACGGCACATAAACCATTATTTATTATTTAAAGACGAATATTGCTTTTGCTGTCTGTGATCCTGATGTGTAAATCAAAACCTGAGAAGCGTCATCGCCGGCAGTTGAATCTGCAATTTCGCTCAAATCAGATACAGAAACAGTGCTCTCTTCTGCAGCTGTTCCAATCTTAGAGCTATCAATAAGAATAACCTTTGTGCTATCTTTTATCGTTATGAGCTCCTGCGGAGGGTTTTCTGCAATTTCACCAAACACCTTAGCGATAAGGAGTGTTTCTGAAGTTATGCTCTTAACTGTTCCGAAAATCTGTCTGTATTCAGCATTTTCAACAGTGTCATATGAGCCTTCATTTGACGCACCTGCATCCTGACCGCCTGTTTCACCTGCTATGAGCATTTTATCAAGAGTTGTTGTCACTCTCATAGCTTCAATGAAGCCGTCTGAGTCAAGAGTAAGTCTGATAACATCTCCGATTTCCACAGCGCTGAGAATTCCTTCACTGTCTTCACTTTCGTAGTATTTAGCTGTTTCGCCTGAAGCTTTTATTACAGACACATAAACTACTGTGCCCGTCTCTTCGTCAACATATTCTTCGCCCACTTCTGCTACAGCCATCGGAGGATGATCTTCCCACTGAACAGCTGATGAACCGCTCGAACCATATACAACAACTACAGGAGTCTTGAAATTTTCATCAAGGTCAATGAGTAAAACATTATGTTCTGCATTTGTCTCAAAGTATGAATTTGAGCTTCCTGTGATTTTGTCTTTTCCTTCTCCATCTTCTGAAAGCACCAACACCTTTGCACCACTTATGTTATATGTTCCGTCAAGTCTCTGTCCTGCCGTTGTGCATTTAGCACCTTCTTTTTCAGTGATGCTGAGCTTATTGTCATCATCGTTTTCATATTCTACTGTGAATATTTTATCAATTTTACCTGATGAGTTTGTCGTGAATTTGATAACCTGACCCACTTCTGAATCGTGCACAAATGTTCCGAAGCCCGGGTCATATGCTATAGCAGATGTTTTAAATACTTCTTCAATATCTTCAAACTCATCTGTGTCAGAGAATGGCTCTCCGTCAATTTTGAATTTTGTTGCTAAATTATATGTTGTTTTAGGTGCAGTAGATGTGCCATTGATTTTGATAACCTGAACTGCATATTCAGGAGTTGTTGCCCCGCCTAAGTTTGCAAAATCGACAAGATATGCATATGTATAAGCTGTTGATGAAGTAACTTCAACTTTAGCAATCTTACCAAATGCATCAATGTAGAACTTACCTGTTAAGCCAACTTCGAGTGTTGTAGTTGAATTGTCATCAAAATATGCTGATGTTCTGTAAGTAGTCTCTCCTGATGATGTCTTAATCTTAACCTGTCCGTTCGTTCTCATCTGGGTTATAGTTCCCGAAACAGATTTGCTTGAAACCAAAACATCAATAACAGTATTTCCTGCACTTGCAGCATAGGAAACAACATCTTTTGTGCTTATGCTTGAGAAAGTTGACGCCTTGTCGTTTTTGCTGATTGTAATGCTTGAAAGGTCTTCGTCAAGAACAAGGGGTTCTGAATTCTCACCAAGAAGCTTAAATGCTGATGCTGTTTTAGATTTAACAATCATTGTTGAATAAATCTTAACAAAAACAACATCTGCACTTCCGTTAGCATCAGAGTCAATGAATGTTATCTGACCAGGAGCTTCAGGATCTATGATTTCTGAAAGCTCGTCCTCTGTAGCCACGCCATTTTTTAAAATGTTAGCATCAGAGTCAACAGAAACTTCTTCCGTGTCTCCCGAATCAGCATCTACGATATATTCTACCATTGAATCAGAAAAATCTTCAATGTCAACTATGTCGATAACTGTCACAATATTTTTTCTTGCCTGAAGTGAAAGGTTTGTCAAAGTCGGAACTCTGAGTTCCTCTTCTGAGTCATAATAAACTGTAACTCTTTTTCCTAAATAGTCATTAACATTTGACTTAACGCTATCTAACTCTTCAACTGAATATTTATATCTTCTTGAGCCAACTAAAAGCTCGATCTGGTTTCTAGCGCAGTCACTTGTCTCTCCCACAAAGATTGTTGAGCCGTAAACAGAAACAACCTGACCTGTCTGGCTATCTGTTTTCACAGTCTGATCTTTAAGTGAAGAACCCTGTTCACCCGACATTGTGAGCTGCTCTGTCTCGAGCATTGTGTCAACAAGTTTTGCAATTGTTCCACGAGTTGCATCCGTTCCCTGTCTGTTGTCGTCAGCGGCAAGCCCTTTTAAAAGCTTTAAGTCGCTTGCAACATTTATGTAGCCCTGAGGATAGCCCCCTGCCTGTAACGCTACATTTCCATAACCAAGGGCGCAAACAATCATCTTGACAGCCTGCTCAAATTTGATGTTGGCTTCAGGAGCAAATGTTCCGTCTCCCATACCGTTTATGATGCCTCTTGCAGCAGCCATCTTAATGTTTCCCGCTGCCCAGTGTTCAGGTGCAACATCTGTAAATCCTGTCTCAACAGGACCTGTTGTAGATGTTCCTGAATTGAGTGCATAGCAAATGATTTTTGCAAACTGCGCTCTTGTCACCTTGTCATCCGGATGGAACGAGCCATCTTCAAATCCGTCTAAAATGCCATAGGCGGAAAGGTTTGATATTGCTGTGTAATACTTATGATTTGAAGCAACATCAGAAAAATCTGCTGCACTTGCCATCGGCACCATAACAGTCAGCACCATGAGCATTGCAACAATGACAGAAATAATTCTTTTTGTTCTCTGCATATTTTCTACCTCCGTTAAAAAATTTTTAGTCATAATCTTTTTGTTTCGATTAAAACGACACTTTCGGTATTATACTGCTATATCATTATAACACTAATATAATAACAGGTCAATCACAAACATTTTACTTTTATGTTACAATTTGGCTAAAATGAACATAAAAAGCAGATTAATCCTTCCATATTTTGTTCATACGCTCAATAATTTTGTCTTTTTTTTCTGAGGTTTTTTCGTCATTAACAGAAATTTTAACAACATCCCCCTCTTTCGCTTCAGGCAAAAGTGTTCTTGAAAATTTAATAATGCTTCTGTCAGAAAGCTCTAAAATGAGCATTTCGTTTTCTATTCTTTCAACTATAGCTTCCATATTTAATCTTCCTTTGTAAATATATTTATTCCGTCAGACTGAATCACAATATCACCACATTCATCCGTCCTTAAAATTTTTGCACCAATTTCATTAAGGCGTGTTAAAACAGGCTTTGATGGATGCCCATAATCATTATCCTCTCCAACACTGATAACCGCAATCTCCGGCATAACACGATAGAGAAATTCTTTTGAAGATGATGTTTTAGAGCCGTGGTGTCCGACCTTATAGACATCCACATTGACATCTGCTTCTATCTCATTTTCGGAAATCTGTTCAGCATCTCCCATGAATAAGAACGAGGTTTCCCCATAGTCAAGTCTGATTACCGCACTATAGTCATTTAAGCTCTCATAACCATCAGAAACAGGCGCAATTATCTGAATTTTGAGCTGTTCATTTTCACATATCACAACGCCTTCTTTTGCCGAAAAGACAGGGAGATCATTTTCTTCTATTGCATCAAGCAGATTTTCAAAGGTCTTTGTCTGGTGACTCACCTTTGGCATATACATTTTTCCTGTCTCAAATTCATTTATAACATAGGAAAGTCCGCCTATATGATCGCTGTGAGGATGTGTAACGATAAGATAATCTATTTTATTTGCTCCGCATTTATTTATATAATCTATGACCTTTTCTGCTTCCGTCCATTCCCCCGCATCAATCAACATCGTTTCTCCGTTTGGAAACTCAATAAATGTAGAGTCTCCTTGTCCTACATCTATGAAATGGACCTTCAGATCTCCTTTTTTGTCTTCAAACCTGTTTTGGCTAAGCTCATTCAGACCAAGCCCGTTAAAGATTTCTTTCGCTTTCTCTCTGCTGCCTGACGGCGCAAGCAAAACGATTGCTAAAACAACGAAAATCACAAAACGAATCAGTTTTTTCATAAATAATCCCCGTTTCTGTTTTGATAATTAAAAAGGACTTTTGTAAAAAGTCCTTTTTAATATTTATACTATTTTTCTGTCTTTTCTTATGAAAAGCACACCCATAGTGTTTCCTCCACAATGAGTAGTTATTGTGCAACCGGCTTTTGTAATATACAGATTTTTGAATTTTCCGCTTCTTTTAACAGCTTCAATCCCTGCATTAACATAATCGGGATTAGTCTCTGAATATGTAAAAAATGCAAATTCGTCATCGACCTCTGCATCAGCAAGCTTATCCTCTATATATTTTTCAAGGACCGATATAAATTTCCCTCTGTATTTTTTACCTACAGCCATACTTCCATCTACAACTTCAATGCAGGGCTTTATTCCAAGGAGATTAGCTCCAAGATGAGCTAATGCGCTGCACCTTCCGCCTTTTCGTAAAAACTCAAGGTTTTCCAAAACAAAACTTGCATCAACTCTTTCAGAAAGGACATTCATTTCTTTCACTATCTCTTCAGGAGATGCCCCTTCTCTTGCCATTTTGCAGGCTTTTAAAACAAGCAGTCCTTCGCCTGTCGAGAGATTTTTGGTGTCTATGACATAAACATTTTCCATTTCTTCGGCAGCTAAAACTGCATTCTGATATGAGCTTGAAAAGCCGGAACTTATCGAAAAATATATAACTGCATCAGTATCTTTTTTCAGCTCTTCAAAAACATCTGAAAATTCACCAATCGGAACAGCCGATGTCTTTGGAAGACTTCCCGTCTTATCAACATAGTCAAAAATATCAGACGGAACAATGTCTATTCCATCCTTTAAACTACGCTCTCCGATATTAACATAAAGCGGTACGATTTTTATATCATTTTCCTTAATAAGCTCCGGTGATAGATCACATGTGCTGTCTGCAGCAATAACAATTTTCATTCTTACTCTATCCTTTCTTCAATAAATCAAAATTTATCTTTTTACTAAATTTTTTATTTCCTCAAGTATGCTATATGGAATTTCCAGTTCTCCAAAACCTTTGCCTATAGCAATATGTGGCTTTGCTTTTGCATGAAAATCTGTTCCTCCCGAAAAACCCAAAGAGAGCTCCCGAGCCATTTTATGATATGTCATTTGCATTTTATCTGTATATTCCGTGTAGTAGCCTTCTATTCCGTCAAGACCGGCAGCCTTTAATTTTTTTAAATATTCATAAAGCTCATTATCAGGCTTTCGAATGAGGTGCAGATGAGCAACAAAGGCAGCCCCTCCCGATTCTTTAATAACCTTAATCGCCTCTTCGTCATTTAAATATTGATGCGAAGAATATCCTTTTTTTCCGCTGGAAAGATAAAGGTCAAATGCTTCTTTGACTGATTTAGTATAGCCTTTCTCGGTCATAACTCTTCCAAAATGAGCCCTGCCAACCAAACCTCCAGGCGCGAGCTTGAGCGCCTCCTCATAGGAGACATCAATCCCCTGTCTTTTTAAATTTTCCTCCATCTCTAAGCTTCGCTCTTTTCTGACCCTTCGGATTTCAGGCAAAACCTCCTCCAAAACTCTTGCTTTTGTGTTGATGTAATAACCAAGAATATGTGTTTCAGTTTCCGACTTGACGGAAAACTCAATTCCCGGCACAACCTCAAGCCCTGTTTCTTTTCCTTTTTCCAACGCTTCGCCAACTCCATCTATTGTGTCATGGTCAGTTAGAGAAATTGCACAAAGTCCCTCTTCTTTTGCATGACACACAAGTTCAGAAGGTGTCATAGAGCCATCTGAATAAATGGAATGTGTGTGAAGGTCTATAAGCTTTTTCATTTGTTCCTCTCCTCTAAAAGCACACATCTCTACCATATGCGCTTGCTTTCAACAACCTTTCCAACAACGCTGACTCTCTGAACCTCTGCCCCTTCAAATCGTCTTACGGGATAATATGGATTGAAGGAATGAAGCTCAATGTAATTTTTATCATATTTAACTTTTTTAACAACACCATCACAACCATCAATCAGGAAAACTCCGACATCCCCGTTGTCAATTGAGGATTGTTTTTTTATTAAAATCAGGTCTCCGTCGTCAAGCTTCGGTGACATAGAGTCGCCGGAGACCTCAAGATAAAAATATTCCTTTTGATTATATTTCCTGTCCGCAATTTCATATCTTATGATGTTGTCTTCAGCCAAAAGCCCGTGTCCTGCACAAACTTTCCCAACAAGAGGCAAAGAACAGAACTCTCCCAATTCGTGCGCATTTTCCTTAAACCAGCCTTCTTTTTCTCTGTCCCTTTCCTTCCCCGTAAGGAGATATTGCGGTGATGTTCCGAAAAGGCTTGCAAGCTTTTCAATAATCGGAAGCTTAATCTTAGATGTTTCTCCCCTTTCCCAGCGCATAACGCTTGAGCGGTTAACATCAAGGGAGTCTGCAACCTTCTGCAAAGATAACTCCCTGCGCTTTCGCATATTTTTAATTCTTTCACCGATATTTTGTTCTGCCACACAAAGCCCCCCTTTCGTTCTTATAATATAACATAACACGATGCAAAATGCAACATAAATCTTAAAAAAAGTTGCTTATGTTGCAAAACGGCATCTTTTTAACTCTTTTATTGTTGTTCAAATCTAAAATAAAGCAAATTTTTAAAAAATTTTTTAAAAACATATTTATTTCTTAATTTAAATATGTTATACTATGGTAAAATAGCTCGACAGAGTGATTTTATACATCATTAAGGAGGTGTACCAAATGGCTTACAAAATTACAGACGATTGCATCAGCTGCGGAGCATGTGCTTCAGAATGTCCCGTATCATGCATCAGCGAAGGAGACGGCACATTTGTTATTGATGCTGACGCTTGCATTGATTGCGGAAACTGCGCAAATGTTTGTCCTGTAGATGCACCTGTTGCAGAATAGTTTAAAAAAATTAGGGAGTGTTTAAAGTTTTAAACGCTCCCTTTTTTCATGTTCATTTTTAAAATAGCTTATTCATCATAGTTTTTTCTGTCAGACCTTTTTAGAGCACCTCTTCTGGAAAAATTTTTGCATTGTTTTTGTCTTCTGCCTTATGTTAAAATCAAATTATGCAAAAAGGAGGTCGTAAAAGGTGAAAAAATTCAGAACGATTGCAGAGGAAATACATCCTGCAGCTAAAATTTTATTAAAATATGGAACAATCTTTGCAACAATTTTGTTGTTCCTCGCCTTTTTTTCTAAAACATATGGTATCGAAATGTGTAGTGTCAGCGTTTATCTCTTTGCACAAAGCGTCGTTTCCTCTCTCCTTTTGGATGTTATCGACAAGCGCAGACGAAGATAAACCTACAATTAATTTTTATCACTTTTTTTCATTTCTATTTTTGGTCTGATTATAAACTTTTTCAGAGCTTCAAAGTTAAACGGTATGAGCGGATATAAATATCCTGTTCCTGTAACTGTTTTGTTTGTTGCAATAAGCACAACACAAAGAATTAATCCTCCAATAAACCCCCATAAATTGAAGAAATAGGTAAGGATTAAGAGGATAATTCTCATCACTTTTAACGAGTAATTAAATTCTATGCTCGGCTGTGCAAAGCTTGCAATCGAAATAAACGACATATACAGAATCGGGTCGGAATTCAGCCAACCCGCCTTCACCGCAAAATCCCCTAAAAGCAGAGCGCCTATAATAGAAAGGGAGTTTCCGAGCATACTCGGCGTGTTGACAGAGGCAAGCCTTAAAACATCAACCGCCACTTCTAAAATCAACAGCTGCAACACAATGGGCACAAAAATCTCTTCCCTGACATCAAGAAATTTCATCCATTCAGGCAGCTTGTCGATGTTTTCAAGAATCAAAAGCCAAAGAGGAGTTATGACAAGAGTTGAGAAAAAGGAAAAGTTTCTCACAAATCTCAAATATGTCCCTACAAAGGGCGAAAAATAAAAATCTCCGGGCTCCTGAAGAAACTCAAAAATTGATGTTGGCAATATCATAACAGAAGGAGATGTGTCCACCATAATTATAATATTTCCCTCTAAAAGCGATGCCGCTGCCACATCAGGACGCTCTGTCATTCTGACTTTCGGAAACGGATTATACCATCTTTGTCTTATGAGACATTCCGCTATGCTCTGAAGGCTCATTGTGAGCGCGTGTGTCTCAATCGAGCTGAGCTTTTTTCTGATTTTTCGGAGGGCTTTTTCATCTGCCAAATCTCCGATATAGGCAATTGCCACATCAGAACGCGAGCGCTCGCCTATGCACATAAGCTCATAGACAAACTTCGGGTCTCTTATGCGCCTTCTGATGAGCGCACAGTTTGCTATCATAGTTTCCACGAAACCGTCACGAGCACCCCTCATAACTTTTTCCTTTTCAGGCTCCTGTGTTTGTCGTGCGGGATAGTCTCTGATGTCAAGAACAATTGCATCCCGGAGCCCGTCAATCATTATAATTGTAAAGCCCGATAAGAAAAATGTCACAACATTTTCAAGCTCCTTTTCGCTTACGGCTTCAGTTCCCGAAACAAATCTGCTCGCAAACTCATCAGATGATGAAACTTTTTTCATATCCTCCTTCGTCACTTTGATAAAATTTGCAAGAACCTTATCTAAAATAGCTCCGTTCACAAAGCCATCAAGAAAATATAATCTGGCTTCTTTTTCTCCTATAATCAATTTTCTTTCCACAGCATCAAAGCTTTTCCCAAACGGAAGAGCATCATGCATTAGTTTTTCTTTTTCGTTTATGTTCATTGGTAGTGGCATCAGGACACCTCTTTTGGCATAATAGTTTTATAACTTATAAGAATTATGTCCAAAAGATGGCTTTCTATTCACCACGAGCTCTCACAATCGGAAGCATAACACCATTTAGCTCCACGGTCTGCACATCTCCGCCAATCATCTCGCCTTCATAAATAATGAGATTAACATAGAATGTGCTTCCTGAATCCTTTGGCGGATTTAAGACTATATATGTATATTTCAAAACAGATTTCCCTTTGTAATGCTCTAAATTAAATCCACCTTTTTTCTGCAGGCTGTTATAATTTTTATAAACATCGCTAAACTCATTTGGGATTTTTATTTTTTCACATTTTTCGCTTCCCGGGTCAACCTCCCATCCAAACCACTCGGCACAAGCTACGCGTTTTAATACCGTGTCAAGATTTTGCGTAAATGCACCCTGCCTTATTTCGAAAGAAATTACTCTTGCCCATAAGATAAAAAGAAGCGTCAGCAAAATTAGTATTAATATTTTGTTTGTTTCACCTTTTAAAACTGATTTCATTTCGTTTTCTCCTCAAAAAAACAGATGTTTTATCTTATGAATATGGTTGAAAAAATATGAAAAAAGTGTTATACTTACTATAGCATTTTTTCTTGGGAGGAATTTTTTTGAACACGGCAGCAATACAGAAAACTCTTTTAAACAGCAAAACAGACGCATTAATTATAACTTCCCCTGAAAACATTTTTTATTTCAGCGGCTTTAAAAGTGCTGATGCGGTGCTCCTTTTGACATCTTCTGATTGTTTCATCTTTACAGATTCAAGATATTTTATTCAGGCAGGAGAGCAGGCGCCCTTCTTCACTTTATGTGACATATCAATTGAAACAGTAGCCTCAAAAATAATAGAAGAAGGCTACAGGACAATTGGCTTTGAGGATGATTTCATCACATATTCATCATATAGCAAGCTTCATTCTGATTTATCACCATATGGTGCAGAGCTGGTTGGCATCAGTCGCATTATCTCGCGTGAACGCCAGATTAAAACTGAAAAAGAAATTGAACATATAAAAACTGCAGCACAAATTGCAGACAGAGCCTTTTCATTTATTCTTGATAAAATTGAGCCCGGCAAAACAGAAAAAGACATCGCACTAATGCTCGACTATTATATGCTGAAATCAGGCGCGGAAGCGATTGCCTTTGAAACAATTTGTGCGTCGGGCAAGCGTTCTGCTATGCCTCACGGAGTCGCAAGCGACAAGATTATTGAAAAAGGCGATTTTATAACGCTTGATTTTGGTTGCAAATATGAAGGCTATTGCTCCGATATGACAAGAACGGTTGTCTGCGGCAAAGCGACAAGCGAGCAGAAAAAAATCTATAACACGGTTTTAGCGGCGCAAAAAGCTGCTATAGCGGAGGTTAAGCCCAATGTTGACAACGCCTACATCGATTCTGTTGCCCGCAACATAATAAAAGATGCAGGCTATGGAAAAAACTTTGGCCACGCATTAGGCCATAGTTTAGGGCTTAATGTCCACGAAAGCCCTGTTCTTTCAAAGAGGTCTGTAGATAAGCTCAAAAGCGGAATTTTAATGACTGTTGAGCCCGGAATCTATGTTGAAAATTTTGGCGGAGTCAGAATCGAGGACTTGCTTGTTGTTACATATAACGGACACATAAACCTTACAACTTCTGAAAAAGAGTTGATTGAACTGAAATAAATTTTAAAGGGGTATCATCATGATAGCAAAAATCAAAAGTTGCGGTCTTTTTGGCATAGACGGATATATTGTCGATGTAGAAGCCGATGTCTCTAAAGGGCTTCCTGCCTTTGATGTTGTCGGCCTTCCTGACACAGCAGTCAAAGAATCAAGAGAACGCGTCAGAGCTGCTGTTAAAAATTCCTATCTTGAGTTCCCACTAAAAAGAATAACCATAAATCTCGCCCCTGCACACATAAAAAAAGAAGGTCCTTTTTACGACCTTCCGATATGCATGGGAATTCTAATGTGCACAGAGCAAATAAAAAACAAAGAAGTTTTTGACTATATGTTTTTAGGAGAACTCTCATTAACGGGAGAGCTCCGCCCAGTTTGTGGCGCGCTTCCAATGATTATCTCTGCTGTTCAAAGCGGAATCACAAAAATCATACTTCCTGATGAAAACAAGCACGAGGCAGCCGCAATAAAAGGTGCTGAAATTTTCCCTGCCAAAACCCTTGGGGAGATTGTTGCGCATTTTTCAGGGGAAAAGCTCCTCGAAAAATATGAAGAAAATGTTGATTTAATTTTTGAGAATTTCAGTAAATATGGCGTGGATTTTTCAGATGTTAAAGGACAGGAACACGCAAAAAGGGCTTTAACCGTTGCAGCTGCAGGCGGACATAATGCCCTTTTAATCGGCTCTCCGGGCTCAGGCAAGACAATGCTTGCGCAGAGAATTCCTTCCATTTTACCGCCGCTGTCTTTTGAAGAGGCGTTGGAGGTCACGAAAATTCACAGCATAGCAGGCGTGCTTCCCGAAAAGACGCCGCTTCTTTCAGCAAGACCCTTCCGCTCACCACATCACACAATCTCGGCTGCAGGCATTGCAGGAGGAGGAAGAGTTCCAAGACCGGGTGAAATCAGCTTGGCTCATAATGGCGTGTTGTTTTTGGATGAACTTCCCGAATTCTCCAAAGACACACTTGAAGTTATGCGCCAGCCATTAGAAGACGGTGTTGTCACAATAGCAAGAGTTTCCGCAACGCTCACATATCCTGCAAACACAATGCTAATCGCAGCAATGAACCCCTGCAAGTGTGGCTACTATGGCGACACAGCAAGAAAATGCACATGTTCAGAAGCTCAGGTTAAGCAATATCTTGCAAAGATAAGCGGTCCGCTTCTCGACAGAATTGATATTCATGTCAGCGTGCCTTCTGTGAAATATTCTGACTTAAAGTCGAAAAGGCCTCAGGAAACTTCGGATTCAATCAGGGCGAAGGTTATTGCTGCAAGACAAATTCAACTTGAGCGTTTTAAAGACATAAGCGGAATATATTCAAACTCACAGATGACTCCTGCTCTCGTTGAAGAATATTGTGCTTTAGGCGAAGGAGAAGCCGAGCTCTTAAAAGTGGCTTTTGAAAAACTGGGTCTTTCTGCCCGCGCTCATAACAGAATCCTTAAAGTCGCAAGAACAATTGCTGACCTTGCCGGAAGCAAAGATATCTGTTCCCAGCACATTGCAGAAGCCATACAATACAGAAGCTTAGACAGAACTTAAGCCTAAAAAAACATATCTAATGAAACAAAAAAAGGGCTGTAGCAAAATGAGTTTATTTTGCTACAGCCTAATTTTTTACATTCCCATAAGTTTTTCAATGTTTCCATGATAAAAGCCTTGAAGAATTTCGTCTGAAAGCTTGAGGCTATCAATGAGTTCATCAAGTTTAGAGCTGAATTCATCACGGGCAAAGACAAATCTGTCGGGATATGTCTCAAAAAGCTTCTTCGTATATTCCTTATCGCGCCCTAAAGCTATGCAGGCTGACCCCGCAGAGCAATCACAATAAAGGTTTTCAAATTTTTCAAGAAGTCTCTCGACATGACCGCCGGGAACAACGGGGCCTTCTGGATAAGCCACAGTCTTCCATTCATCATCACCGGAAATGCATCCCCAAAATCCCGGAGCATGTCCTAAGAAGTTTGTTTCGGGACAAAGCTCGAGCACTCTTTCAAGAGTGAAGATATCGCCACCATACCAATAGTGCCTGCGATTAGCAAACGGTGGCGCCATGTGAGCAGTTGCATTATCTATATGCAAAACAACAGGCACTCCCTGTTCCCCACAAAAACGAAAAAGGTCAATAGCATCAGGATTATCATACATCATTCTGAACTTAACCTCTCCGCAAACTTTAACGCCATATGTGTCCACTGCCGACTTCATTTTAAAGAGAGCATCAGGTTTTCTCGGGTCAGGACAATATCCAAGGATAAATTTTTCGGGCGATTTTTCATAGTAATTCAAACACCTGTCAAAGGAAACGGGAACATCCTCACATAAAGGGCTTGGACAAACGCTTTTATTTCGCAAACTGTTTTCATCCCACGGGTTTTCCCAGGGAAGCAAAATAGTCTTATTAATTCCATTCTGTTCCATATTGGCTAATATTTTTTCATGGTTATATCCGTGAAAATCCGGATGGTTGTGGGCATCAATTTTAAACATATTTTCTTCTCCTCTTGTCAAATCTTTGTTATAGTAATTATACACCTATTTTAAGAAAAAATCAAATGTTTTCACTATATATAATATTAGTCCACTAAGCCATACCAACGCCCATTCACTTTGGACTCGTCATCTTTAAATGCCTCAATAAGCTGCATATGGTTGTCGGCAACCTTCTTGAAGCAAGCGGCAATGTTTTCAATCAATTCTTTATTATATTTTTTGATCCATGGACCTGAAATGCAATTGTCCCCAACGGATTTGTCGCAATTTACAGCACCATAATATTCTATTGCATCCATATATTCAATTGTTGATGCTTTCCCTGCATTTCTGAAATCAAGCTTTTTAAAAAGATTGTGTGTGTGCAGGCAGAAGTTTCCTCCTGCATAAGTATGTCCATTGTCTCCCATTTCAGCTCTCACTGCTTCACAGAATTTTTTTGCTGAAAGACCATGGAATGCTGCAGGGTCATATATTCCCTTATTTGCATACCAGCCTGCATTTGTTGAG
Organism: Clostridia bacterium; assembly: GCA_045576235.1. Classification (GTDB taxonomy): domain Bacteria; phylum Bacillota; class Clostridia; order UBA1381; family UBA9506; genus SIG437. The sequence goes on along the minus strand of JAZNGA010000007.1, from coordinate 56,182 downwards.
CCGCTCCCCTTTTCAGGGCGAATTGCTCGAATGCCGGGAATTTCTTCAATCAAATCCCATAGATAATTCATTGCCTTATCTATCTCTTCAATTCTTTCATCATAATATTTAAGCTGAACTCTTCCTATTGCTGCAGAGACCTGATTGAGTCTGGCCTTTACTCCGCCAAGAGGCAGCCCGAAAAATGGCTCTAATTCTTCATTGTCCTGAATGAAATTTTCATTATTTCTCTCATAGTGACCATACGCCATCGCTCGCTGATAATATTTTATGTTGTCAGTGATAAGCATTCCACATTCACCAACGGCAAATGATTTTGATGACATCATAGACATTGCGGCAATGTCCCCGAAAGTTCCAAGCCTTTTGCCTTTATATCTTCCGCCCTGAGCATGAGACACATCTTCAATGACAATCAGATTATGTTTGTTTGCAATTTCCATAATTCTGTCCATATTGCAGGGATAGGAGCAATAATGGACTGCCATAATTGCCTTCGTTCGGGGACTGATGCATCTTTCAATGTCATCAACATCCATGCTGAGGTTTTCATCAATATTACAAAAAACAGGGAAAAACCTTAGTTGTGAAATAGGCGCACAGATAACCTTCGTCTCCTTCAAAACATCCAGAACCTCATCACATTCCTTCACGGTCAGACCAAAAGGTTTTTCGACAACGACATTCTTTCCCGCCTTCATAACCTGAATTAAAAGTTTTGGATGAGTGCCATTTGGCGTGCAGATGACGGCAAAGTCAATGTCCGTCTTCAAAGCGGCATCAAGATCATCATAAGCAACAGCGCCAAATTTTTCTGCCAGCTCCTTTGCGCTATCCGGTTTTATGTCGAAAACCGCTTCAATTTTCACATTTAAACCGGTCAGAACCTTACAATGTATTTCTGCGGCAACCCCGCCGCCAATAATCAACGCTTTCATAATGCACATCTCCTTTACTTTTTAATATTATATCATTGCTAACCCTACAAATCCATGCACATAATTGCTGTATGTCTGGACATTTTTGCTCTTTAATTAAGATAAATCTTTCTTTTAAGGTCATATGTGCTACAATATGACAAAAAAAATAAAAGCCAGCACACAAAACTGACTTTTATTTGAGATCCTTATTTCTTCCTTTTTTAGGGGGAATTCCCCTGAGTTTTTTATAGCAACGACTAAAATACGCCTCGTCTTCAAAGCCAATCTGCGCCGCGATTTCCGAAATACTCAAATCATGATTTTGCAATAAAACATCGGCAACATGAAGACGATATTGTGTCTGATACTGCACGGGAGTTGCTCCCATAACGCGCTTAAACACACGGCAAAAATGATATCTGCTCATTCCGCACATTTTCGCAAGCTCTTCTCCTGATAACTTATTAAAGTATTCATCGCGGATTTTCATAACAGCGGGCTCAATGGAGCGGAAAAATCTCACACTTTCATATTGATTTACAACCTCAACAGTTGATGTTTCAGATTGAATTAGCAAAGCAAAAAATTCGAGCAAAATAGAGTTTCTCGCAGTCAGCCTCAAATGCAGAGCATTCCGCAAGTCGACGCAACACATCAGATGCTTTTTGATTTTTTATAAGATTATTAAACCTCATCTTTTTCTCTGAAAAAAGCTTCCTGAGGTCAATTCCGCTTATTCCTGCCTTTTCAAAAAAATCAATGTCAAGTATAAGCAGGTCATAAATGCCCTCCTCCCCGTTAACATAAAGGTTTGAATGAATTTCATATGGGTTGATAAAAATTATCTCCCCTTCTTCTGCCGTGATAGGTTTTGCATCAACCATAGCAGTTAGACGACCTGATTTCACAAGCTTGATTTCAATTTCCTCGTGGAAACGACTATAAATCCCGTCAATACTTTTTCCCATATGCAATATAACAGGAAATTTCTCGTCGCGGAAAAAAAGTTTATCCTTCTCAACATCAAACATATCATCACCTGTAACACATTTTAACAGCGAGAGCAAAAAAGTCAAGCAAGAGACAAAACCTGTGTATGCTTTCCTGCCAAAGCGGAGCATAGCCCCAATCTTTTATTCCTTAATTATCATATCTCCTACTTTATATATGTCTCCTGCACCCATTGTGATTATCACATCTCCCGGCATAGCGTTTTCCATAACATATTTTTTAATTGACTCAAAGTCTCCAACATATTTTGCATTTTTGCTCACTTCATTTACAGCGTCTGCCAGGTCTTTCGATGAAATAAGACCTGTGTCTTTTTCTCTTGCTGCATAGATGTCAGCAAAAATAACTTCATGACAATCATAAAAACTGACTGCAAATTCATCCTTCAGCTTAAATGACCTTGTGTATGTGTGTGGCTGAAAAATGCAGAAAATTCTGCCTCCAAGATTTCGCGCCGAAGAAAGCGTTGCCTTTATTTCCGTTGGGTGATGGGCGTAGTCGTCAATGAGCTTAACGCCATTTTTCTCGCCCTTTCTTTCAAAGCGTCTTCCTGTTCCGCGAAAAGCACTTAATCCTTTTTTAACTGCTTCCTTTTCTATTCCCAAGAAATCCGCCATCGCCACCACCGACAGTGCATTTTTTATGTTGTGTTCTCCGGGAACTGAAAGTGAAATCTCCATCAACTTTTCACCCTTGCAGAGAACATCAAAATTTCCGCAGCCCTCATTTGAATATGTTATGTTTTCTGCAACATAATCAGCCTTTTTGTTTATAACACCAAAGCTTATGACTTTTTTTGATGTTTTTCCGACTGTTTTAACAGCGTCTTCATCGTCAAAATTTACAATGACTGCTCCGTTTTTTGGAGTCAACTCCACAAACTCTGAAAAACAGTTTACTATATCGTCTATATCTTTAAAATAGTCAAGATGGTCTTCCTCAACATTTAAAATAATTGAAACCGTGGGACAGAACTTTAAAAAGCTTCCGCAATATTCACAAGCCTCCGTGACCATATATTCCTTGCCGCCATCATAGAGGTTCCCTCCAATGCTCGGCAGCATTCCGCCAACTAAAACAGTCGGGTCAAGCTTTGCCGCGAAGAGCACCTCTGCTACCATTGATGTCGTCGTTGTTTTTCCATGGGTGCCTGAAACTGCGATTGCATTTTTATATCTTTTCATTATGGCTCCCAGCAAAACAGCGCGTTCAATCACGGGAGCTCCGAGCGACCTTGCTTTTATCAGTTCGGGATTATCCTCCTTTATTGCCGCCGTGTAAACAACAAGCGATGGCTCTCCCACATTTTCGGACTTGTGACCTATTAAAACCTCAATTCCTTTTTTCTCTAAGGAAAATGTAATGTCACTCTCTTTGAAATCCGAACCTCTCACGCAAAACCCGTCAGAATGAAGGATGACAGCAAGCGCACTCATGCTGATTCCGCCAATGCCGATAAAATATATTGGTTTTTTTGAATCTATTGAACTCAAATCAAAATTGTTCATATCAGTCACCTCTTTCATTATTATATTACAACATAAAAAAAAATAAAAGACCTTTTTACAAATAAAAGGTATATTTTCTATAATTTTTTTTAAAATAATATCATCATTAAAATTTAACAGGGAGAAGACATATGGATATTACAGATATCAGAATCAGAAAAATTAATTTAGACTCAAAAATGAAAGCCGTTGTGTCCGTAACTTTTGATAACTGCTTTGTCATCCACGACATTAAGGTTATCTCAGGCGGCGAAAAGCTTTTTATTGCAATGCCAAGCAGAAAAACACCTGAAGGAGAATATAAAGATATTGCCCATCCTATCGTTCCTGAAATGCGCGATATTATGGAAAAAGCAATTTTAAAACAATACCACGCTGCTCTTGCAGAAGAAACTGAAGAAGCCCTTGCGGAATAAGATTGCTTTTGACACGGCACCTATCATAAAAACAAGGAAAATGTCGTTAACTTTTGGCGATTCGACAACTGTTAACGACATTTTTTTCAGCGCATTTGATGTATAATTTCATCAGGAACAAATTTCCTTATTTTTCCATAAGAGGTGGTGCGCATGGAGATAAAAGTTTATGCAGATGTTTTATTTTTAATTAATCTGCTTATGGATTATGCGCTTTTATACATAAGTTTAAAAATAGTCAAAAGAAAACCACAGAAGCTAAGACTTATTATATCTGCAACTATAGGTGCAGGATATGGCGTGTTTTCTTTTTTCGTGCCATTTTCTCCCTTGGCGGAAGCCTTTTTGAAAGTTACGGTAGCCTCATTTATGGTTTTTATGGCCTTCAAACCAACTGCACTTCATACATTTTTGAAATATGTGATAGTTTTTCTTGTAGTTTCATTCAGTTCGGGCGGCATTGCTTTTTCTGTTTTATATCACACAAGCCTCGGAACTAAACTGGGCACAGCTTTTTCAGGCGGAACTTTCTATGTTAATTTACCTGTTTATAAGCTCATTTTTGTATGTGCAATATGTTATCTTTTCATGACAATTTTTTCTTTTGTTTCCAACAGATTCAGAAGGACTTCGGAAGGCACATATGATGTAACCGTTTTTTCCCAAAACAAAAAAGTGAGCTTCAAGGCGCTGCTTGACACCGGCAATTTTCTTAGTGAACCGAAAAGCTGTTTTCCTGTTATGATTGTAAGAAAAGGTGTCTGTGATGAACTCAAGGAACATAAAACAGAAGTTCCCGTCAGATATAAAAGTCTCTCGGGAAACGGAGAGCTGCTTGCCTTTTTGCCTGACAAAACATTAATTAACAACAAAAAAACCGACATTTACATCGCCATATGTGAAACAACCTTTGGTGAGGGCTTTGATGCCCTCCTCCCTTATAACTTTGACGAAAGGATGACTTAATTTGAACCCTTGGATTTATGATCTCTTTACCCTTTTTAAAATTAACTTCACACGCCTCAAATGCCTTTTTATGCAGTGTGATGAAGTCTTCTACATAGGCGGAAGCGACATCCTTCCCGAGCCGCTTTCACCAGATGAAGAGCATGCTTTGCTTGAAAAACTGAGCGAGGAAAATTGCGATGCAAGAAAAACTCTCATAGAGCGCAACTTAAGACTCGTTGTCTATGTGGCACGCAGATTTGAAAACACTCAAATAAACATTGAAGATTTAGTTTCCATAGGCGCAATCGGTCTTATAAAGGCAGTCAACACATTTAACACAGATAAAAACATCAAGCTGGCGACATATGCGTCAAGATGCATCGAAAACGAAATCCTTATGTTCCTCCGAAAAACTCATAATGTTAAAGCAGAGATTTCAATAGATGAGCCACTCAACACAGATTGGGATGGCAACGAGCTTCTCTTGTCAGATGTGCTTGGAACAGATTCTGATGAAATAAGCAAGGATATTGAAGATGAGATTGATAAAAAACTCTTACACGAGGCTATCGAAAGACTGTCCGCAAGGGAAAGAAAAATAATTAAACTGCGCTTCGGTTTAAATTCGGGCACAGAAAAAACGCAAAAAGAAGTTGCAGATATGCTGGGGATTTCACAATCATATATCTCAAGACTTGAAAAAAGAATAATTTCCCGGCTGAAAAAAGAAATAACAAAGCTCATTCAGTAATAAATCAATATTAAAAATCATAAAATCACAATATTAAAATATGTAAGGAGAGATTTATATTGCGGGAATATATTATCGCTTACAGAGGAAACTGGATTCATTTTTTTATAAAACCTCATATCGGTCTTTGCAGCCGTAAAAGGAATGGCTTTAAATTTGAAGAATATGAAATAGTTTCATTAGGTGCAACTGCCGATTTCTGTGTTTATTCATCAGGAGAATTAATCCATGTTGTCTGTCAGGACGAAAAAGGCTCTGTCTTATATCTCCTATATGACGGAAAGGTCTGGAAAAAAACAATTCTTTTAGAAAGCCGAACAGCAAAGCCATATAATAAAAATTTTACAATGGTTAATCTTTCAGGCTATATAAATCTATTATATTTAGTGGAAAATAAAGAAAAAGTGATGCTTGTTCACCAAATACTTGATTCCTCTTCTTCTCCTGAGGTTGTGGCATATATCAAAAATGATGCTGTTCCCTTTTGTGTTTGTCCTCATCACCACGAAACATCTTTCTCTGTTTACTACACAGATGAAAATGGAATGTCCTGCAAGCAGCTTTATAAGTGGTCGCAAAAAAAATTTCTCAAAACATCTCCTTTTGAAGAAAATCTGTCGATAAAATTTTCGGAGGAGTTTAAGGAGGGTCACGCTTTAGCTGCCACACAAAAAACAGGCAACATAACAACTCTTATATATGTCGATAAAAATAACGAAAAAAGTCCTGTTTATCTCGATTGCAGAAGTGATATTATTCCTGTCATATCAGAGTATGGTGGGAAGCACTATATGGTGTGGACGGAACACGGAAGCATTATGTCCTCTTGTCTTAAGAGCGACGGAAAGTGGTCAAAGCCAATGCAATATGCCAAAGGTTCAGGCACAGAAACAAAGCTCTATGCTGTATGCACAAAAGGCAGATATGAATATTATTACGGCACAAAACGAGAAAACGATATCACCCTTTACGGCACGCACGATATTTTAAAGAAACCTCCTTCATTTTCAGGTAGTGAAGATAATGCCTTCGCGCACTTTGCTTCTCACGAAACTGAAAAACTGCTTATAAGTCAGGAAAAACAAATTAAGCTTCTATGTCACGAGCTCTCTGTGCAGCGTCAAAGACTTGCAGATTTATCGGAGAAAATCGAATCTCTTTTAAACACAGTTCCCATAGCTGACGAAGAGGCTATTGATAACATCCTTTTAAATTAAAACTTTCTCAACCCTCCAATAAAATGCATTTACAATGCAAAAAAAATATCGTGCCGATATTAAACCGGCACGATATTTTTTATCTTTTGATGAATTACTCAGCGTCTGCTTCAACTGTAGCCTCAACTGTAGCTTCTTCTACAGCTTCAACTGTAGCTTCAACTGTAGGCTCTTCTGATGCAACAGGAGCTTTCTCTGAAGAACATGCTACAAATGAACCAACAACAACCATTAATGCTACAAGAGCTGTTAAAAGTTTGCTTTTCATGTTGAATTTCCTCCTCATTTAATGATTAACAAATTAATATCATCAGGCACAAAGCCCAACTAACCCATTAAAATTAAGCAAGTCTCTCTTCGAGCTTTTTAAGCTCTTCTTTAATTTCAGCCGGAAGGTCATCGCCGAATTTTGCAAAGAACTCTTTCTGGTTTGCAATTTCTTCCTTCCAAACTTCTTTGTCAACGCTTAAGAGATTTTCAAGCGTTGCTTTGTCAATGTTAAGTCCTTCAACATTGATGTCAGAAGCGTTCGGGAGATAACCGATTGCTGTTTCTTTAGCATCAGCTTTTCCTTCGCATCTGTCTAAAATCCAGTTGAGAACTCTTAAGTTATCACCGAATCCCGGCCACATAAACTTGCCGTTTTCGTCAAGACGGAACCAGTTAACATGGAAAATCTTCGGAGCATTCGGAATCTTCTTGCCCATTTCAATCCAATGAGCAAAATAATCTGCCATATTATATCCGCAGAACGGAATCATAGCCATAGGATCGCGTCTTACAACGCCAACAGCACCTGCAGCAGCTGCTGTTGTTTCAGATGCCATTGTAGCACCAACAAACACACCGTGCTGCCAGTCAAACGCCTCATATACGAGCGGAGCAGTCTTAGCGCGTCTTCCACCAAACACAATAGCTGAAATCGGAACACCGTTGGGAGCTTCGAATTCAGAAGAAATGCAAGGACACTGAGCAGCAGGAGCTGTGAATCTTGAGTTCGGGTGAGCACCCTTAACGCCGCTTTCAGGAGTCCACGGATTGCCCTTCCAGTCAATTCCTTCCTTCGGAGGTTCTCCGTCTAAGCCTTCCCACCAAACAGTGTTGTCTGCTGTGTTTAACAATACATTTGTGAAGATTGTGTTGCTCATAGTTGTAGCAAGAGCATTTGGATTTGTCTTTGTTGATGTTCCTGGAGCAACGCCAAAGAAACCTGCTTCAGGGTTAACAGCCCAAAGTCTTCCGTCTTCACCAATTCTGAGCCATGCAATATCATCGCCCACAGTCCACACCTTGTAGCCTTTTAAAGCTTCAGGCGGAATAAGCATTGCAAGGTTTGTCTTTCCGCAAGCTGACGGGAATGCAGCAGCAATATATTTAACTTCGCCCTGAGGATTCTCAAGACCTAAAATTAACATATGCTCAGCCATCCAGCCTTCTTTGTGGCCCATGTTTGAAGCAATTCTGAGCGCAAAACATTTCTTTCCGAGAAGCACATTACCGCCGTAACCTGAGTTAACTGTCCAGATTGTGTTATCTTCGGGGAAATGACAGATATATCTGTTTTCTGCATCAATATCTTTCTTAGCATGGAGACAACGCACGAAATCGTCGCTGTTTCCCAGTTCGTCCATAACTTTTTTACCTGTTCTTGTCATGATCATCATGTTAAGAACAACATATCTTGAGTCTGTAAGCTCAATACCGATTTTTGAGAAAGGTGAACCGAAAGCACCCATCATGTATGGAATAACATACATTGTTCTGCCCTTCATGCTTCCCTTGAACAACTCTGATAATTTCTTATACATAACCTGAGGATCTTCCCAGTTGTTTGTCGGGCCTGCGTCCTCTTTTGTTCTTGTGCATATAAATGTTCTGTCCTCAACACGAGCAACATCATTTTCTGCTGTTCTGTGGAGATAGCAACCAGGAAGCTTTTCCTGATTAAGCTTAATCAATTCTCCCTCTGCAACAGATTCGTCATAAAGCTTCTGGCGCTGCTCTTCTGATCCGTCAATCCAAACAACTTTGTCAGGAGTTGTGAGCGCAATCATCTCGTCAAGCCAGCTTAATACTGCTTTGTTTTCAGTCATTTTTTTGTTTCTCCTTTCAACACACTGTTTATCATTACTTGTATCCGACAAAAAACCATTTAAGATTTTGTCGCGTAAAGTCTTTGAAATCAATTTTTATTTTATGTCATAACGAGACAAAATATCACTATCGGACTAATTATACTTCAAAAATTCAAAAATTGGTAGTCTTTTTTATAAAATTTTTAGCGGTTTTTTTCACAATTTTTTTCAAGAAAAAGGTCAGAAACTTGTGCAAATTCTATAAGTGACAGCGTCTCACCCCGTAAATTTTCACTAAAACCAAGCTCTTTTAGGGCTTGCCTTGCTTCTTCTTTATTAATTCCGATGCCGCTTTCTCCCGATATGGCATTTAAAAAAGTTTTCCTTCTTTTTGAGAAAGATGCCTTAATTAACTTAAAAAGATATGATTCATCCTTCACCTTCACTCTCGGCTCATCTAAAACCGACAACTTTAAAACACTTGAAAAAACTTTTGGCGCCGGCACAAAGGCTTCAGGCGGGACGAGTCTCACAATCTCTGCATCAGCATAGTAATTCACCGAAAGCGAAATTGCACCAAAATCTTTTGTTCCGGGCTCTGCCGTCAGTCTTTCCGCAACTTCTTTCTGAATCATAATTACTATGCTTTGAATTTCTGCATCACTCTCTAAAAGCTTCATTACGATAGGCGTTGTTATGTAATATGGGAGATTGGCAATCACTTTAAATGGTTTGGAATCAAAATATTCCCTTGAAAGTTCTTCCAAATCTACCTTCAAAATGTCTTTATTTATAATTTTAACATTATTATAATTGGAAATGTTTTCGGAAAGGAGCTCTAAAATGTCCTTATCGAGCTCAACCGCAACCACACGCGCCGCATTTTCAGCAAGTTCACGCGTGAGCACTCCCGGCCCAGGCCCTATTTCCAAAACAAAATCATCCTTTGTTATTTCAGCTGCGCCTACGATATCTGAAAGGACACTCTCATCAGTCAAAAAGTTTTGACCGAGACTTTTTTTAAAATACAGATCGTGTGTGCGGAGCATCTGCTTAACATCTTTTTTTGAATGCAAATTATTTTTCATATCAATCAAACTCTTTTATCTTTTTTATTCTTCAGGATATCCAAAAGCCGTGAGCACAATGTCTGCCAGCTTGTTTTTGTCGGCAACAACATATGACACCCCACCAATCATCTGCGGGTTTCCCGGAAGCGTGTAGGTTGAAAGAGACTCAGAATTGAGGTCTCTCAAAACCCCGACATACCTCAGCGCATTTCTTAAAGAAAGATTTGTGTTAACGCTCTCATACATCTCTTCGATAATTGCAGGTGCTTTAAAAATATATTTAGCGGAGAGCTTCTGCTCAAACAAAGCCATAAGAAAATTCTGCTGCACTTCAATTCTCTGGAGGTCAGCTCGCGAATATGTGTTTCTGAATCTAACAACACCCTCTGCCTGCTCGCCATTTAAAACCTGAAGCCCCTTGTTCACATGAATGTAAAGATCCTGATAGGGGTCCTCATAGTGCATATCCACAGGCACATCGAACTCTACGCCGCCTAATATGTCAATGAAATTTCTGAAGCCTTCAAAGGTAATCTCACAGTAATAGTCTATTGGTATTCCCGTCAAATTTTCAACAGATTTTATTATTGTTTCTTCAGGGTTTTTATAGCCCATTGTGTGGTTAATTTTATCGTGTCTGCCGGGAGACACCTCAACTCTCGTGTCTCTTGGAATAGAGAGCACGCTGACTGTGTTTCTTTCCGGGTCAACGCCGACAACCATGATAACATCGGCGCGCTTTGCTTCCTTATCGAGCCCCATTACCAATATGTTTGATTTTTCGGCGATGCCGCCACCGAGAAGCCTGGAAACTCCGTTTATAGAAAAGCCTCCTGTAGCCGCAAGAAGTCCGCCTAATATCATGCAAAACGCAAGAATTGTTATTATAAACGAGGTTAAATATTTTTTCTTATTCATTCTTTCCTCCAAAAACATAAGACATACCCATTGAACTCTTATTATACAATAATATTGTTAACAAAATGTTAACAATGTATGAATTCTTTTTACATAAAAGTCCGCACACCTTTAAACATATGTGTAAATGAGCTCTTTGTTATTGACTTTTTGACAAAAAGACTATATAATTATAATTTGTGATAATATATTTTAATAAGGAAACTATTAATTCTATTTTTAGAAAGGCTAAAAAGGCTAAAAATGCTAAACATAAAAAAACTTTTAAAAACAGCAGGCTTCATGATAGCTGCAACGCTTCTTGCAAAGCTTGCGGGAATGTATCGCGACATACTGTTTGCTTCTCTCTTCGGGACAGGCGTTGAGGCGCAAGCATATCTCACTGCGAGCCGCATTCCTCTGCTTTTTTTTGACATAACTCTTGGTGCTGCCGTTTCAGCTGCTTTTATCCCTGTGTATAATGGCTTTGTCGAGGAAAAAAGGCAAAAAGATGCAAGGGTTTTTGCCAACACATTTATAACGCTTGTTTTTTTAATAACAGGCATTCTTTGTGTTATCGGCATAATTTTTTCAGGACCTATCGTAAGTTTAATCGGAAATGACCTTAATCCTGAAACAAAGGAGCTTGCTTCTAAGCTTGTCATAGTGCTTTTCCCCTCTATGATATTTACCGCACTTGCCTATTCTGTTGCAGGTCTTTTGCAATCAATCGGCGAATTTAATATTCCTGCAGCTATAAGCCTTGTTTCAAACGGGTTTATGGTAATATATCTGCTCTCTTGCGGAAGCAAACTCGGCATATTCGGAGTGTCTGTTGCGATGCTTATTGCGTGGTCTTTTCAGCTTATCATTGAAATTCCCGCTTTAATCAAAAAGAAATATAGCTTTAAGCCGACACTGAATTTTAAAAATGAAGGAATTAAGAAGGCTTCCCTTCTTGCTCTTCCAATTCTGATAAGCTCGTGGGTTCAGCCGATTAACACAACAATTAACATATATCTTGCTTCAGGCATTGCAGGCGGACAAGCTGTCCCTGCTCTTGATTATGCAAATAAGCTCTACATCATATTGGTAGGTGTTCTGACATACGCCGTTTCCAATCTTATTTTCCCTTCGCTTTCAAGAGCTGCAGAAAATCCTGACAAATCGGAATTTAAAGCAATTTCCAAAAATGCCCTTCGCATTATTTGTGCTTTAGTTCTTCCGATTATGGCATTGTTTATAGTGCTCAGCACCCCACTTGTCCGTCTCGTTTACGAGCGCGGAGAATTCACTTCACAAAGCACTGTGCTGACTGCATCTGCCCTTATGTTTTATTCGATGGGCATGCTCGGCTTTGGTGTTCAGGAAATTGCAAACAAAATTTTCTATTCGTTAAAAGACGGAAAAACGCCGATGTATGTTGCGATGGCAGGCATAACACTAAACATAGTTCTCAGCTTCATCCTCATCAAAGGACTCAAAGCAGGACTCACGGCGCTTGCCTTTTCAGCATCAGTTGCCGCAAGCCTAATTGGCGGAGCCCTTGTTTTTATAATAAACAAGCGCCATGGTCTTTTGGATAAAAAATTCTTTATAAATTTTTTAAAGCAGATTATAAGCGCTGTCTTAATGGGAGCTATCGCACATTTTATCTCTTGCACAGTGCAGGTCGCAGATAATTTTGGGGGCAAAGTGCTCGCTTTAGTCATTCCCGCAGGTGTGGCTCTTTTAGCTTATGTGCTTATGCTTTGCCTTTTAAAAACAGAAGAATTCGGCGACATAAAAAACCTGTTAAACAAATCAAAAAACGAGATTAAAACGGAGGAAAACTGATATGCATAGTGCAATTTACAGTTTTTTTGCAAAATATATAAAAAAAACTGCCGACATTTTCCCTCACAGCATCTTGGGAAAAGTGTTCTTTTCGGTATGCTCATTTGTTCAGCAGACAGTGGCAGGAAGCATAATCGGAAGATTTTTCAAAAAACAAGAAAACGAAGAAGTAATTGTGAGAGAAAGTGTGTTTGCAAAAATTCTTATGCTTCCTATTAAATTTTTCTGTTTTCTCTCTGAAAAAATGAGCGGAAGATATGATGAGTTGCGCGCAGAAAGTGATATTTTATATTTTACAGACAACTGGAATCTTGTAAGCATCCGAATATATGGTGCGGCTTTATGTAGCTTTGGCGGAGTTTATCTCCTGCTCAGGCTTTTTGCAGGCTCTCTGACATTTAAAGTCCTGATTTTCTCTCTGCTTTCCATTATTTTGGGAATTGTCTTTATTCTGATTAACAGAAGTTTGAAGTCGCTGTTTAAAGGCAGCTTCATATTAAAAAAGGCAGGCGAATTCTTTTATGACAACGCCGCAAGAGAACACAGCAAGCTTTTCTTAATTGACGATGCAATTCACATAAAAGGCTCCATCGCCTCTGCCATTATAGGCGCGGTGCTTGCTGTCTGTGCCATTTTGCTTGCACCTGTGGATTTTGCCGTTTCAATAGTCGGAATATTTTTTGTGCTCCTTGTTTTGAAATTTACGGAGCTCGGCGTTTTTATTGTGGCTGCAGCTTCTCCAATATTGCCAACTCTGGTGCTTGCGGGTGGTAGTGTTTTATGTGCCATATCATTTTGCTATAGGCTTATAAGGAAAAGGAACATAAAAACAATGTATTCTCCACTCTACATTCCTGCCGCACTCTTTGCCCTTTCATATTTTTTGGGAGTGCTCAATTCTTTTGCCTTTATCTCCAGCGCAGGAATTTTTCTGATTCATCTTTCGTTTATTCTTTTCTATTTTGTTGCCTGCAACATATTAGGAAACGACAAAGCATATAAAGCTATAACATCTGCAGTTGTGCTTATGGCAGGACTTATCAGCGCATATGGGATTCTGCAGAACTTTATTGGCGTCTCTTCAACATCTTCCTGGGTTGACGAAAAAATGTTTGAAGATATTAAGCTCAGAGTTTATTCAACATTTGATAATCCTAATGTTTTGGGAGAATATCTCGTCATTATGATTCCGCTTGCTATGGCATTCTTCCTAAGAAGTGAAAAGGTTCTTCATAAGGTTGTTTATTTTATTGTTTTGGCTCTCTGTGTGCTATGCCTGATATTCACCTGGTCAAGGGGCGCATGGCTTGGGGCAATGCTTGCAGTTATGATTTTTTTGATTGCAACAGACAAAAGATGGGCTCTTTGTGCTTTGATTATAGTCGTTGCTCTTCCGTTTGTCCCCGTTGTTCTTTCAAGCAACTCTGCCATTGTCGGAAGAATAACAAGCATTGGCGATATGTCAGACAGCTCAACTGCATACAGAGTTTCAATCTGGCGCTCGGCGCTCCGTGTTATCAGCGATTTCTGGCTGAGCGGAATAGGCTCAGGCTCCGGTGCTTTTTCACTCGTCTATCAGAAGTATGCAGCATCAGGCGTTGGCTATGCTCTTCATTCACATAACCTTTTTCTTCAACTTTTAGTTGAGCTTGGAATAGGAGGCTTTTTCGTTTTTATTGCGCTGATTTTAAAATATGTCAAAACTTCAGTGCAGACACTTTTATATGAAAACAAAAAAAACCTGCGCGGAGCGGTAACAACGGCTTCTCTTTCCGGCATACTCGGCCTTATGCTTCAGGGCATGACCGATTATGTCTGGTATAATTATAAAATACTGCTCATTTTCTGGATGGTGCTTGCCATCTCTACAGCAAAATCATACACAACTAAAAAGGAGGCGGTGCACAAATGATAAAGATTGTGCAGGTTGTTTCTGATACAAATATCGGCGGTGCAGGAAGATATCTGCTTAACTATCTCAAACATTTTGACAGAAATAAATATTCTGTCACGGTTATTATTCCCGAAGGAAGTCAGCTTGCGCCGCACATTGAAAAATATGAAGAAGTAAATCTCATATTTTCTCCGTTTATGGCAGATAAATCATATGACAAAAATTGCGTGAAGTTTTTAAAAAAGGTCTTTCTTAATCTCTCGCCTGATATTATTCACACTCATGCAAGTCTTTCTGCCCGAATTGCAGCAAGACAAGCAAAGACAGGCAAGATTGTCTCCACACGGCATTGTCTTGAAAGTCTTTCATCAGGAATTAAAGCAAAGATAATCGGATTTTTAAACTCTCGACTGACCGATGTTTATGTCGCCGTTGCTGACGCAGTTAAAGAAAATCTTGAGCAATCACAAATTCCACCGGAAAAAATCAAAACGATATATAATGGAGTCGAACCTTTATGCACTCTTTCCGACGAAGAAAAAAGCGCTTTAAGAAGCTCTGTCGGAATCAACGAGGATGAAACAGTCTTCGGCATCTTTGCAAGACTTGAGCCTGTTAAAGGCCATAAATATTTTATCAAAGCCGCCAGAAGCTTGTTGAAAACGGGGAAAAAGGCGAAATTTATTATCGCAGGAGAGGGAAGCTTAGAAGCAGACCTGAAAAAACGCACGGAAGCCTACGGCATAGAGGATAATATTATCTTCACCGGCTTTTTAGAAGACACAACAGAGCTTTTAAACATTATTGATGTTAATGTCCTTTCTTCTGAGTCTGAGGCAATGAGCCTTTCCATTTTAGAGGCAATGAGTCTTTCCAAGCCCACGATTGCAACAGATGTCGGTGGAAACAGCCAGCTCGTTGAAACAGGAAAAACGGGCATCTTGGTCCCCCCGAATGACAGCACCTCGCTTTCTGAGGCAATGATGAGCCTAATTGATAACAAAAAACTCTATGAGAATTGTGCTGCTGGAGCTAAAACAGAATATGAAAATAAATTTACAGCGCAAAAAATGGTAGCTAATTTAGAAAAACTTTATCAGGAGCTCTATCAGACGAAAAAATAAATATGTTCACAAATTACATTTAAATATAAAATAAGGAGATAACCATGATTATTGACAAAAACGGTAAGCTTTTCGGTAAAATAAACATTCTTGACATTTTAATAATGCTTATTATCCTTCTCTTCATCGCGCTTGGGGCAACGAAGTTTTTTTCAGGGCTTCTTGGAAGCAAAGTCGGCACAAACACTATTGATGTGCTCTACACTGTGGAGGTCACAAAAAAGGATGCCGAGTTCTTTGAAAGCATTAAAGAGGGCGATGCGGTTTTTAAGAAAAACACAAAAGAAATTGGCGGAGAGGTCGTCTCATGCGAGATTAAGCCTGCGAAATATATTACCGCAAATTTAAATAAGCTGTCATACGAAGTGACGGAAGCAGAAAACAAGTTTGACGGATATATCACCGTTAAAGCAACAGCTGATGTGAGCTACCCGGATATGCTTATCGGTGGTGACGAAATTAAAATTGGTAAAAGCTATGATTTGCGCACAGAAAACACAGTTTTAAATGGCTACATCACCTCAATAGAATACGATAAGGAAAAAATGGGAGGATTTGCGAGATGATAATCGATGAAAAAGGTAAGCTCTTTGGAAAAGTCAGCATCATAGACATAGCAGTCATTTTGCTTGTTGTTATTTCCATAATTGGTGGAATTGTTGTTTACAAAAACATTGAGCAGGGAAAAATTGCGCCGTCAGACTCTGCTCTTTTAAGTCATAGCGGTGCCTTAGGAGAGGCCTTTGTTGAATTTGAGCTTTCCAATGTAAGAGATGTTACAAAAGACGCAATTTCTGTAGGCGATTTCATATATTCAGCTGAAACCGACAAGTTTATTGGCGAGATAACAAAGATTGCTTCAAAACCATTCAAAGAATCGCTTACAGGAACTGACGGAACAATGATTTTTGCAGAGGTTCCCGAAAAATATTCCTTGACCCTCACTGTCAAAGTTGCAGGCTCACAGTCTGAAAAGGGTTTCTTCTCTGCTGAAAACATTCATTTTGCGGTCGGAGACACAATGCTCATTAAGACAGAAGTCATAGAAACTTCTCCGACAATAAAAAAGGTTTATATGCTTGCAGAATAAAATGACGATAATTAACAAAACATGCGAATAAGAGGATTTAATAATGCATAATTTAAGCGAATCAAAAAAAATAGTAATAAAAGTAGGCACTTCAACTCTGACATATGACACAGGCTTCATCAATCTTCGTCGCGTTGAAAAACTGGCACGAACGATAAGCGACCTCCGTCACAGCGGAAAGGATGTCATTTTGGTTTCAAGCGGTGCTGTCGGTGTGGGAATGGGTAAACTCGGAATGAAACAGCGCCCCACCTGCATTAAAGAGCGTCAGGCTATGAGCGCTGTAGGTCAGGGCGAGCTCATTGGAATATACAGTAAGTTTTTTTCTGAATATGGTTGCACCGCCGCTCAGGTTTTGCTCACAAGGGACATTGTGGAGCTTGAAATAAGAAGAAAAAATGCAATCAACACTCTCGACACTCTTTTAAGATGGGGAGTGATTCCGATTATAAATGAAAACGACACCGTAAGCTCCGACGAACTTGAATTTGGTGACAACGACACGCTTTCATCCATTGTTGCCACCCTCACAGGAGCAGACCTTTTAATTCTTCTTTCAGACATTGATGGTCTTTATGATAAAGACCCCCATAAAAATAAAGATGCTAAGTTCATCGAAGAAATTGACGAAATCACAGATGATCTCCTCTCTGTTGCGGGCGGAAGCGGAACAAGCAGAGGAACGGGCGGCATGGTGACAAAAATCACCGCAGCAAAAACCGCAACCGCCGCTGGAATCAACATGGTTATTGCAAGCGGCGAAGACCCCGATATTATTTATGATATTTTAGACGGAAAAAAAGTCGGCACATTATTTAAAGCGCAAAAAAAGGACTGATTATATGTTAAAGCAAATGGGAAAGACTGCAAAAGCTGCAAGCAGAGAAATGATGAACATAAGCGCGCAAAAAACAAGCGCGGCACTGCTTGCCATAGCTGATGCTCTTGTTAATAACACAGACAGAATCTTGTCTGAAAACGAAAAGGACATTTCTGCTTTCATAGAAAATGGCGGAAAAAAGACTATGGTTGACAGACTCAGGCTAACCAGGGAACGAATCTCCGACATGGCAGATGGCGTCAGAAAGGTTGAAATGCTTTCCTCTCCCGTCGGTGAGGTGTCTTCTATGACAACTCGTCCCAACGGTCTTAAAATTGGTAAAAAGCGTGTCCCCCTCGGCGTCATAGGGATTATTTATGAGGCTCGCCCAAATGTTACGGTTGATGCTGCAGCACTCTGCATTAAAACGCAAAACGCGTGCATTCTCAGGGGCGGCAGCGAGGCTCTTAATTCAAACAGCGTGATTTGCGATATAATTTCTGAGGCTTTAATTTCAGCAGGCTATCCTGAAGGCGCTGTTCAGCTTATAAGAAACACAGACAGAAGCGTTGCAACAGAAATGATGAAGCTTAATGATTATATTGATGTTTTAATCCCGCGCGGCGGAGCAGGTCTCATTAAAACAGTTGTAAACACGGCAACGGTACCTGTCATCGAAACAGGAACGGGAAACTGCCACATTTATGTAGAGAAATCTGCTGATTTTAAAATGGCAACAGAAATTGCGGTGAATGCAAAAACTTCTCGCCCGTCTGTTTGCAACGCGGCGGAAACTCTCTTAGTTGATGAAGAAATTGCTAAAGTCTTTCTTCCCGCTATAGCTGACGCCTTATCTCCATACTCTGTTGAGATAAGGGGCTGCGAAAAAACACAGAAAATATTAAAAGGTATTACCCCTGCTACAGAAGACGATTTTTACACAGAATATAACGATTTGATTTTGGCTGTCAAGGTTGTTTCAGGCATCGACGAGGCCATTTCCCACATTAACAATCACGGGACGGGACATTCTGAAGCTATTGTGACGAGCGACTACTCAAAAGCAAACAGATTTTTGGATGAAATTGATGCTGCTGCCGTTTATGTTAATGCATCAACGCGGTTTACTGATGGCTTTGAGTTCGGATTCGGTGCTGAAATCGGCATAAGCACTCAAAAGCTTCACGCAAGAGGTCCGATGGGCCTTAATGAGCTTACAACCACAAAATATATTATATACGGAAACGGACAGATAAGATGATTAAAGCAGAAAATGTAACATATTCCTATGATGCAGAAGATGGAAAGATTAAGTTTGTCTTAAACGGAATTGACATAGAGATAAAAAAAGGTGAATTTGTTGCTGTTCTCGGTCATAATGGCTGTGGAAAATCTACCCTCGCCAAGCATTTTAACGGACTGCTTCTTCCCGTAGGCGGAAATGTCTATGTGAACGGAAAAGACACAAAATCAAAAGAGGAATATTGGAATGTGCGTCAGACGGTTGGCATGGTGTTCCAGAATCCCGATAACCAGATAGTTGCAACCGTTGTTGAAGAGGATGTCGCTTTTGCCCCTGAAAATCTGGGCGTTCCATCAGAGGAAATAAGAAGGCGTGTTGACGATGCTTTAAAGTCTGTTGATATGTATGAATATCGCCACCATGCGCCTCATCTTTTGTCAGGCGGACAAAAACAGCGCATAGCTATCGCGGGCGCTATAGCTATGCGACCTGAATGCATTGTTTTTGACGAACCCACTGCAATGCTTGACCCTAAAGGAAGGAAAGAGGTCATAACAACTATTGAAAGGCTCCGAAAAGAAGAAGGAATAACTATGGTGCTTATCACCCACTATATGGATGAAGCCGTTAAAGCAGACCGAGTTATCGTCATGGACGATGGCAGAATTGTTATGGAAGACGCCCCCCCAAATGTCTTTTCACAGGTTAAAAAGCTTAAAAGCCTAGGACTTGATGTCCCTCAGGTCACAGAGCTTGCCTATCTTTTAAACAAATCGGGAATACCTGTCAGAAATGATGTTTTAACTGTGGAAGAATGCACTGATGAGCTGATGAAATTTTTGCAAAGTGACAAATGAAAGGCTGAAATCTCATGGGAATTAGACTTGAAAACTTAAATTATATATATATGCAGGGCAGCCCCTTTGAAAAACATGCCTTAAAAGATATTAACCTTAAAATTTCTGATGGGGAATTTATTGGCCTTATTGGGCACACAGGCTCTGGTAAATCCACGCTGATTCAACATCTGAACGGCCTCATTGAGCCGACAAGCGGAACAGTTTTTTTAGATGATGAGGATATAAATTTAAAAGCTGCAGACAAGCTTTCAGTCAGACGCAAAGTCGGGCTTGTTTTTCAATATCCTGAGCATCAGCTTTTTGAAGAAACTGTCTATAAGGACATCTCCTTTGGTCCCACAAACCTTGGCCTTTCGGATGAAGAGGTGAAAAGCCGCGTCTCCCAGGCTATGTGTTATGTTGGACTTGATGACTCCTTTTCTGACCTTTCTCCCTTCAGCTTATCAGGAGGACAGAAAAGGCGCGTTGCCATTGCAGGTGTGCTTGCAATGCAGCCTGATGTGCTGATTTTAGATGAGCCGACAGCAGGACTTGACCCTGCCGGAAGGGAAGAAATTCTGACGCAAATCAAAGCTCTTCATTTAGCAAGAAAAATGACTGTCATTTTTGTTTCGCACTCAATGGAGGATGTCGCAAAAATTGCGGAACGCATTATCGTGATGAATAAAGGCTCTGTTTATATGGACGGAAAGCCGAGTGAAATCTTCAAGCGCTCTGAGGAGCTAACAGAAATCGGGCTTGATGTTCCGCAAATAAGCAAGCTGATTTCTGCTTTGCGTGAAAGAGGCGTAGATATCAATCCCGACATTTATACAGTTGAAAAAGCGCGCGCCACGCTATCTCTGCTCATCGGCAAAAAAAATGAAGAAGGAGGAAAAAAAGATGCTCAGTGATATTACTTTAGGGCAATATTTTCCCATAAATTCTCCTCTTCACAGGCTTGACCCCAGAACGAAGCTACTCAGCTTAATCGCGATAATTGTTGCAATCTTTTTGTCAGGTTCGCTAGTATCCTATGCTGTTTGTTCTGTTTTCATTTTTGTTGTTATATCAATGTCTAAAGTGCCTTTAAAAATGTACTTTAAAAGCTTAAAGCCAATATGGTTTGTCATTATCTTTACAGCGGCTTTAAATATGTTTTTAACACAGGGCGAAATGGTATATGTCTTTGGCATAAAAACATATATTAAATATGAAGGTGTTTATCTCGCGATAAAAATGGCAATAAGGCTGGTGCTTTTAATTCTGGCAAGCTCCGCCTTGACATACACAACATCACCGATAGTGCTCACAGACGGTATTGAAAGCCTTTTAAAGCCATTTTCCAAAATTGGTTTTCCCGCTCACGAGCTTGCTATGATGATGAGCATTGCTATCAGGTTTATTCCAACTTTGATAGAGGAAACAGAAAAAATTATGAAAGCACAAAAAGCAAGAGGTGGCGGCTTTGATTCAGGATCTCTGATAAAAAAAGCAAAGGCGCTCATTCCAATGCTCATACCGCTTTTCATAAGCGCATTCAGAAGGGCGGATGACTTAGCTGTTGCAATGGAATCAAGATGCTACCAGAGCGGAGCAAACAGAACCCGCCTAAAGCGGATTCATTACAAAAAAGCTGACCTCTTCGCCGCCATCATTATTGTTCTCTTTTTAGGAATAATGATTGCTTTTGCTTGCTTTGGAGTGTGATTATGGCTATTAACTACAAATTAGAACTTATGTATGACGGCTCTTTTTTTTCAGGCTGGCAGAGACAAAAAAACGCCCGCACAGTTTGTGGAGAGCTTGAAAATGCAATAAAGATAATTACAAAACAGGAAGCTCTGCTATGCGGTGTCAGCAGAACAGATGCCGGCGTTCACGCCAGAGAATATGTTGCAAACTTTTTTATGGATATCGAAATTCCGCCCGAAAAGCTCGTTGTCGGCATTAACGCTCTGTGTGCAGGCGGAATATCTGTTAAAAGGGCAGAAATTACGACGCCTGAATTTAATGCCCGTTTTGATGTTAAATCAAAAACATACCTCTACACCATTGACAACACGCCTTATGGAGATGTTTTTTTAAAAAAATATGCATGGCATTTTAAATATCCACTTGATTTGAAGGCTATGCAGAAGGCGTGCAAGGCCTATGTCGGAACTCACGACTTTTCTGCATTTATGTCCCAGGGCGGAACTGCAAAAACATTTGAAAGAACGATTTATGATGCTTCTGTGACAGAAGATTCTGATGGAATTATCCGCTTTTCTGTAACAGGAAACGGATTTCTCTACAACATGGTCAGAATAATGGCAGGAACGCTTGTCTGGGTTGGAAAGGGAGCTATCTCCCCTGAAGAAATTCCAGATATAATTGCATCACGAGACAGAAAAAGAGCTGGTGTCACAGCACCTCCCCACGGACTTATGCTCTACAAGCTTAATTACTGAAATCTGAAGAAATGCTTTTAAGCAGAAAGCGAGGCTTTTATGGGAAAGCTACATTTTGGAAATAAAACCAGAAAAAGAACGGCTACAAATATAATATTAATCATACTTCTTGCGCTTATAGTTATTGCCAGTTTGTCCTTTGCCGTCATATATATAAATTCTGCCAAGGATAAGCCAATTACGGTAAGCGATGCCAAGGCTCACACGGTTGAGCTGTCGCTTGATTCAGGAACCTCATACTCTCACGCCGTCACAGAAAATAAAACCTTTTTCTTCAACACCGACAGCGTCACCATCTTGTCAAGCTCTGGTGAGGTTGAAAAAAACATGACTTTAAGAGCTTCAACCCCTGTAATATCCACCGATGGAAAATATGCGTTAATTGCTGACAAAGGCGGCAAATCCGCCCATTTGTTCTGCGGCTCAAAATTGGAAAAATCCCTGCTTCTTGAAGAAAATATTATAATTGCAAAAGTAAACTCAAACGGATATGCTCTTTTCATCACAGAAGGTAATGTTCACAAACATTCCGCGATTGTCACTTCTCCTTCAGGCGAGGAAATCTTCAAATGGCAATCAGGCTCGTTGTCTGTTGTTTCTGCTGATATTTCAAACAACAACAGAGACATTGCTCTCTCGACAGTGAGCACAGATAACAGTGTCATAACCTCGAATGTTTATATGTTTAATATTACGAAGGATAAGCCATTTACCAGCGAGCTCATAGCAGATGAGGTTTTTGGTGTGATGAAATTCGAAGGCAGCTTTATGTATTGCATCGGAAGTGAAAAAACATACATATATAATGATTACGGAAAATGTATTTCGACCATAGACTACGAAGGAAGAGAATTATTAAATTATGCAATGTCAGGCGGCACCGTGGCTCTTTTATTCTCTGACTCA
Source organism: Clostridia bacterium (assembly GCA_045576235.1). Taxonomy (GTDB): domain Bacteria; phylum Bacillota; class Clostridia; order UBA1381; family UBA9506; genus SIG437. The sequence continues at coordinate 33,164 of JAZNGA010000007.1, read as the reverse complement.
ACACAAACAGCAAACGGCAGTGTTGTTTGTTCCTACACGGCAAAGGGCGATGCTTTAGGACAGTTCTACCTTACTTCTGCAGCGCGTTTTATCGATTTAAGAGACGGTGTTATTGCTGTTGACAACAACCGGGTCATTTCTGTCCTTGATTCTAAATGTCGCGAAAAGTTTCAGCTCAGCACGGAAACATCCCTTTCGGATTTTCTGTTTTTAGGCGGCTCATCTACTGCAGTGGGCGTGACGGCCACAAGCGCACAAATTATTCAGGTCCGAAAATAGGTTTTTAGAGAAAGGAAAAGCAATATGATTTATGCAGATTTAACTGTCGCTTTAATAGTTATAATTGCAGGCTTTATCGGAATGAAGAGAGGTCTTCTCCGTTCTGTAGTCGGTGTTTTTTCCATTTTAATATCACTGGCACTGGCCTCGTGGGCATATCCAATTGTTGCAAATGTTATTAATGACACTAATTTAGACGAAACAATTGCTCAGGCGCTGGAACAAAGCTTCTCAAAAGAAGAAACTCTGACAGAAAAAAATGAAGATGAAGGTCTTTCGTGGCTTCCTGAGTTTGCTCAAGATTCCATAGAGGAGCAAACAGACTCAATCATCGGCGCAGCAAAAAAAGGGACTGCACAGACAATAAGCAGGCTTGCGATAAACATTTTAAGTGTTTTAATTGTTTTTTTAGTTGTGAGACTTTTGATGCTGATTATCACAAATGCGCTAAAAATCATAACTAAACTGCCTGTTATAAAAACTGTTGATAAAGGGCTTGGCGCTTTAGCAGGGGCATCAAGCGGAATTCTTATCATCTATCTCCTTCTCGCGCTCATCACCTTTAATGCAACTCTTAACACAGATCACTGGGTAGGCAAAGCCATAAAAGACTCTTACATAGCGTCATATATGTATGATAACAACTTCATTGTTCGATTCCTTTCGGAAAAATAACCCCTTATAAAAATTTTTAAGGGAAGAAAAAAATATCTTCCCTTAAATTTTCATAAAAGCCTTGATTTTTTAAAAATATGTGGTATAATATTAGAGTAAATTGAATATGGCCTGTTGGTCAAGTGGTTAAGACGCCGCCCTCTCACGGCGGAATCAGGGGTTCGACTCCCCTACGGGTCACCAGAAAAACCGTTAACTTTGATATAAAGTTAGCGGTTTTTTAAAAATACGCTTTTAAAGGAGCGGTCAGAATGAAAGAATTGAAACTAATCTTAATCGGCGGTGGCGACAGGGGAAGCAGTTATCTTAAATATCTTGATTTAAATCCCGGCAAATTCAAGCTTGTTGCCATAGCTGAGCCCGTTGACGCAAAGAGAAATTTCCTTGGCGACAAATATGGCGTGCCTGAAAATATGCGCTTTGAAAGCTATGAAAACCTGCTTGAAATGGACAAAATTGCAGACATTGCCATGATCTGCACGCAGGACAAGATGCACTTTGCTCCTGCAATGCTTGCTATAGAAAAAAAATATGACTTGCTTTTGGAAAAGCCCATTGCACCCACGCCCGAAGAATGCTATAAGGTTGCCGAAAGCGCAAAGAGGAACGGCGTTAAGGTTTTAGTCGGACATGTCCTTCGCTACACTCCTTTTTATAAAGCGATTAAAAACTTTATTGCAGATGGAAAGCTAGGCGATGTAGTTAACATTATGCACGCAGAGGATGTTGGACTCACAAATATGAGTCACAGCTTTGTCAGAGGAAACTGGAGAAAGGAAGATGAGTCTGCTCCGATGCTTCTTGCAAAATGTTGCCACGACACTGACCTTGTTCAATGGTTCATTGGCGAGCCCTGCACAAAAATTCAGTCTGTCGGTATGCGTTCATATTTCTGTGAGGCATATAAGCCTGAAGGCGCACCAAAGCGTTGCCTTGACGGATGCCCCCATAAAGACACCTGCTTTTTCTATGCACCAAAATTTTATAGAATCGACACTGCAGAAATGCAGCATTTTCGCGCTATTGTGGCAAATAAATTTGACCCGACATTTAAAGAAATTGATGAGGTTTTAAAAACATCCCCCTACGGAAGATGCGTTTTCCAATGCGATAATGATGTTGTTGACCACCAGATTGTAAATATACAGTTCGGCGAGAATAAGCTCGTCTCCTTCACAATGTCCCCCTTTGGCAGAGGAGACAGAACCACAACAATTATGGGAACAAAGGGCCAAATCCGAGCAGATATGGAAGAACAATCCATTGAATTTTATGAGTTTGCCACTATGAAAACATATAGCATATATAAAGCCGATAGCAACTTTGACCACACGATAGCAGGAGGACACGGAGGTGGCGATATGGGCATAATGGACGACCTTTATGACTATGTTGCAGAGAACAAAATGTCAATGTCCGTTTCTGATGCAGATGTTTCTTGCATGAGTCATCTCATTTGCTTCGCCGCAGAAAAATCAAGAGCAAGCGACACTGTTGTTCATATGAAAGATTATGTGGATTCCTTGCAAAAGAAATTTTAACCGAAGGTTTTTAAATAATAAGAAAAAGACTTGTCAATCGACAAGTCTTTTTTAGTTAAATATTATCTCACATATTCTAAAATGTCACTCGGCTTTGCCGCTATAAAATCCGCACCTGCATCGCAAAGCTCCTGTTCTGTTCTGAACCCCCAAAGAACGCCAACTGTTTTCACTCCTGCATTTTTCCCTGTTTCTATATCTGTTGCCGTGTCGCCAACATAAAGACATTCACTTTTTGGGGCGCCTAATATGTTTATTATGTTTAAAAGCGAATCAGGTGAAGGCTTTAATGGCACTCCCTCCATCTGCCCTTGAACATGCGAAAAATTTATGCCCGAGAGCACTTCTTTAGCAACATTTAATGTCGCATTATGAGGCTTATTTGAAAGAATTGCAGTTTTTATGCCCTTTAGTGACATTTCCTCTAAAAGGTCTGTTATCCCTTCATATGGAGCTGTCAGGTAAAGTGGATTTTTATCATAAATCTCATAATAGTAATCCGCGACCTTCTGAAAAGTTTCGTCACTGTAAACATTTAAATATTTAAGCATTTTTTCAATAAGGTTTTTATATCCGTTACCTACCATATATTTATATTTTTCAGTTTCAATTTCACTAAAACCAAAATGCGTAAGGGCGCTGTTTCCAAAATATGCAATGGTTGTGAGAGTGTCACAAAGAGTTCCGTCTAAATCAAAAATGCATGCTTTAATCAAAAAAACACTCCTTAATATTAGTTTCTTGTCTTTAAAATGTCAAAAAGAAAATCATTGCACCTTTAAATTTTTAACATCTTCAAAAACAAAATCTTCTCTCACATCAGGACGGAAGCTCTCCACCGTCACATCGTCAAGCACGAGTCCGTCTATGTGTCTGAAATAAATTCCTTTTGCAGGAAGAGTCCAGCCATAAACCATAACTTCAGGATATTCAGGAGCAACATCTGGGACTTCATTGTTAAATTCCTTAACTCCTCCTGAAACTTTAAAATGAACATTGCGAAGCGTTATATTTTTAAGCGGCTTTTCCTTTAGTCCGCACACATTTGAAGAAAGCTGCCACGGCATATCTCTTCCGTCGCCTTTTGCATCAGGGAAGGTAGCCATATAAAAATCCCACGGAGAAAGCAGGAAATTGCTTGCTTTCTTGAAATCAAAATAGCTGCACGGAATCATTCTGCACGGCTCATATGGACCTTCTGCCGTTATGTTTTCGAGCGTAACATTTCTGATTTCTCCAATCTCACGACCTTCAGGCCCTCTCATGCGCTGTCCAAGATGAATAAACAACAGTCCGTTCGTGTTCTTCATTCTGATGTCAGAAATTGTGAGCCCGTCTATTATTGCCCCATCAACGCTTTCAATTGCAATTCCTGTGATTCTTGTGTCGTAAACATCAATGTTTTCAATCACAACATCTTCAAAACCGCCATTTGTTTCCGTTCCGAATTTTATGGCAGAGCAAAGGCTTTTCACTCTGCAATTCCAGACCTTAATATCCTTACATATGTCAAGACGATTAAGCGTGTAGGAAGATTTAAAAACAATTCCATCGTCGCCCGACTCAATATCACAGTTATAAATCTTAACATTTTTGCAGTTGTCAGGGGAAATTCCGTCGATATACACTCTCAGTTTAACATCGTGAATATCAACATTATTGCAACCTGCAAAATAGATTGCAAGGTCAGTGACATTCTTTAAGTCAATGTCTGTAATTGTTACATTATTACATTCCCTGAGCGAAATCCCCTTAGGCCCACGGTGTCTTATTCTCTCTCCTCTCACTCCGTCTTCATCCCAGACAGAGCGCATATCAATATTTGCTTTTCCCGTGATGGAAATGTTGTCACAATTTCTGCCGACAAACATCGCAAGGTTGAAATATGAGTGTGATGCATCCTGATATAGTGGATAATCTATTTCTTCTTGTTGTTCATAATCATAAAAATCAAGGCTTCCCAAAATATCTGTTCCGTCTTCAAATTTTATATGCACATTGTTTTTAAAAAAAACTGTTGCAAGAACATAAATTCCCTTTGGGAAAAAAACTGTTCCTCCCCCTGATGCGCTGCAAGCATCAACCGCCTTTTGCACAGCAGGCGAATCAAGCGTGAAACCATCTGCTTTGGCACCAAAATCCAAAACATTAAAAATCGTGTTTTTCATAAAATCCGTCCTAACATTATATATGTAATTTTGTTCTCTCCATTATTTTACAGGAGACTACCATAAAAAAAGTAATCTCCTGTAAAACGAAAAATTTTTTAAATAATTATTTTTTTATCACAAAGCACTCATTGAAGCCTTCTATGCTTTTCTGATAATTGTCACAGCCTCTCACTTCAAGGAAAATCGGCACTCTGTTAATAGTTCCTTTTTCCCAGCCGTGAAAAAACGACACATAAGATATCATCGGTCCGAACCAGTTTTCAATCGGCGTGTGATTTTTATATGCGCCAGAGGCGGAAATAACCTGATGAATGTGATAGGCAACAGTCTTTTGCCCCATCGTTTCAAACCATCGGCTTATCGGGAATTTGCTTGCAAGGAAACTGTTGTTTCTGGCGTGACCAACATCAAGAGTGTGCCCCACTCTTTTCGGTGTCCCGAAACTCTCGTTTATTGCGTCAATCAATTTGCTTACCTCTTGCGGCGTATAGCCAAAGCCTCTGTCCTCTCTCGTGTCAGCTTTACCCATATGGATATTTTCTATGCCGATTTTAACTCTCTCATCTGCATTTTTAACTGCATATACATAAAGCTCTAAAATTTCATCCCAGACCTTTTCGATTTCATGGGTTTTTATTTTGGGCGGATGCATCGTCATGCCATCTGCTTTAACATGTTTTGCATATTCAACAGCTAAAAGCCACTTGTCCTTGCCCGTTATTTCCCCATTTTTATATTTTAAGTTGGGCATGTGAACACTAAGATAGCCATTTGTCTTTTTGCGCCACTTTTCAATCTTTGAGTCAAGAGAATAGTCAGGCTCCCATTCGCTTCCGTTTAGGCGAAGCTCGACAGCGCAAATGCCATTTTTTATGGCATATTCCAAATCGCGATGGTTATCAACACACGAAATGCCGAAAAACTTTCTCGCATCAAAAATAGCCTCTTTTGAAACTTCAAAAAGCTTTTCTTCAAAGCTCTTGCTCTCTAGTTCATAATATGTTATGCAGGGAAAATTGCCGATTGATTTATCAGGGTCAAGCGCCCTTAAGCACACAACACGCGACTTTCCAAGCTGATAATCAAGCCATTTATGAGAATGAGCATGAATGATTGTGATTTCTTTTTCATTTGCAAGATTTGTCAGAAATTCTCTGCTTTCTTCCCTAAGCGATGGAATGCTGTGATGCAAAAAGATAACATCTCCGTCTTTGACATCTGAAAGCATTTCTTTTTCTGCTTCTGTTATTTCTGCATAAGGCGTGTTGAGTCCCCACAAAGAAATCTCTCCACAGTCACGCTTAAAGGGTGCGCTTTTTTCCAAGAACTTCTGCGCAGTTTCCTTGTTTCGCACATCAGAATTTCCCATAAGAGTGACAATCTCTAAATCATCTGTCATTTGCAAATAGTTCTCAAAGCCTTCATATTCTCCTGCAGCAGTAGTGTCGCCAAGATTTATCACAAGAAGAATTTCATCCGTTTTCATCTGCTGTATTGCTTTTTTTAAAAAATCCGCCTGTGCAGACTTTTCATTATCAGGCATATGCATATCACAAATTAAGCCTATTTTCATTTTTTTATTCCTTTCGTCTGCTTTTCTTGTTACAACAATTAACCCAAGCTCTTTATATATTCCTCTAAATCTACAACTTCTCCTGTCTCACGAGATTTTTCCGCAGCAAACACAATCATATGATTGTCGCTTGAGATGCCAATCTCTGACACCTGAGATGTTCTAACTCCTGTTGTCATATATTCATAAAGCGACTCAATGATTCCGTCATCACCGCCTGCATGACCGCCGATTGCATTTTTGTTTTCTTCAACAGGAATATATGTGGTTTCACCTGTCTCAAAGTTAAAAACCTCAATCGGTGCATATCCCTTAAGGTTTGCATGGAGCTGGCCCTTTGTTCCTGTGATGTGAGTCCATCTGTTGCCATTAGAGAAACCTGACACTGTGAATGTCACTGTCACATCATCTTCAAACAACATATTTACTGTCTGGTGGTCACACACATTGTTGCCTGCTTTAAAGACACATCTTCCGTGGTTAACATGATGAAGCGCCTCTTTCTTTTCCTCTATTGTGGGGGTGGGGTTAAGTACGCACCTGTCACGGAACCAGCATCTTTTATATACTTCGTTGTCACTATCAAGATAAATCTTCAGTGCGCTATAAAGGCAATCTTTTTCGTGCGGGCATCCCTCAATGCAAAAATCAGGCGCACCCTCGGGCATATTCTTTTCACAGAAATATTTAGTTGAGCCGAAAGACTGAACCTTAAGGCACTTTTTATCAACAAGCCACTGCAAAATGTCCATATCGTGACAGCATTTTGCCAAAAGAAGCGGCGCACTTGTGTCTGTGTTAGAAAAATGCCCTCTTACAAAACTATGACAAAAATGCTGATTCCACACACATTCTTCATGGTTAACAGTTATAATGTCACCAATCACTCCATCTTCAAGCGCTTTTTTCAGAGTTGAGTAAAGCGGTGTGTAGCGGAGCACGTGACAAACAACAATTTTGGTGCCATGCTTTTCAGCATTTTCTGCTATTTCCTTACATTCAAGCGGGTCAGGTGAAATCGGCTTTTCAAGAACTATGTCATAGCCAAGCTCAATTGCTTTCATTGCAGGTATGTAGTGGTCCATGTCGCTCGTTGAAATCACAGCAATGTCTGCAATTTTTCCTTTTTCAAAAAGAGCATCCCATGAGTCAAAGCGCATTTCTTCTTTAATGTCATACAAATCGCCGATATAGTCTCTGCGCTCTTTATTGAGGTCTGCCACAGCTAAGAGCTCATATTTTTCCGGCGTAGAAGCCATGATTTTTGAATAACCTCTTCCTCTCGTTCCGGCACCAATAACAACCGCTTTCAATCTTTTCATAATTTTTTACTCCTTTTTATTTAAAAAATTGTTTACTGCACAAAAACCATTCCTGCTTTAAACTGTCTCCACCATGCCGTCATAAGCAATTGCCGCAGGAAAATCAAACGCTTTAACCTTCTCCTCTGCTTCTTCTCTTCCGTTTATAATTTCTCTGCCGTGGTGAGTGTAAATAAGTTTTCCGACATTTTTATCTTTCACATATTCTCCGACTTTCAGAACGGGATGATGTCCTGTCTCTACCATAAGAAGGTCGCAACCATCGCCAATAGCTCTGTCAAGGTCAGGCATTTCACGAACATCGCCCGAGAAAACAATTTTCTTTCCATCCGCTTCAATCAGATAAGAATATGAAAGCCAGCCGTCTCCCTCTTCCTTCTGCATATGATGATTGTGAAACGCTGTCACTTTAATGTTCTCGTCTTCATAGACAAGTCCATCGTTGACGCTCTCTGCAACTATGTCAAAGTCACAAGAAAAGCCTCCTTCACTGTTTTTTAAAACCATCATAAATCCTTCCCATGTTTCCATAACAGGAACAAAAAGGTTGACTTTTCCATCAATTGGCGTTCTCTTGCTTCTTTTTGACACTTTTCTTATGTTCCAGAAAAGCTCTCCAAGTCCGCCCACATGGTCCATGTGAGGATGTGATATGAAAACAGCCTTGATTTTCATGAGGTCAATGCCCGAAAGATGCGCACTATATGAGCTGTTTTCGCCTGCATCGAAAAAGTAATATATGCCATTTGTTTCCACAACAATAGATGTGTGGTGCATACCTTCAATAGGCTCAGTTCCTGAGCATGTTCCTAAAAAATGAATTTTTGCCATGTCGTAGGTCCCCTTTTTCAAATTTCTTAAAGCCTTTCTCAGATATTTCAAACAGATATCAACACGAGACAGGACATTAAAAACGCCCTATCTCGTCAAACAAAGTTTTATTAACACTAATAAATGTTCATTTCCTTAAGCCAGTTAAACAAAAGTCCTGTCCACTGCCCTGAATGGCAGTTAGCTGCCGTGCCGATGCCGTGCCCACCAAAGGGGAAAACATGCAACTCTGTCGGCACACCTTTTCCTATGAGGCTTTTAGCATAATCGATTCCATTATAAATGTGAACAGACCTGTCGTCTGCATTGTGCCATATGAAAGCAGGCGGAGCTGTTTCGTCACACGCTATCTGCGGACTGAGCTTTTGCGCTAATTCCGCATCAAAATTTTCGCCGATGAGGCGTCTTCTTGTGCCTTTATTGACAAACTCTTCGTTTACAAAATCAATTACGGGATAACAGAGAATCTGATAGTTTGGTAAGAAATTTTCCTTGCTTATCTCGTCCTTTTCAGGAACATCCACCTCTTCTTTAAAGGTTGAAAGCATTGCCGCTAAATGTCCTCCTGCAGATGACCCCACGACCACTATCTTTTCAGGATTAATCTCATATTCTGCCGCATTTGCTCTCACAAACTGCACGGCTCTTCTTGCATCGTTAAGTTGAGAAGGAAACATTGCAGGCTCCACGCTATATTTTACAACAAAGGCATCAGCGCCCCAAGTGTTAATCAGCTTTGCATATCCTGCGCCCTCCTGCTCGGCAAGATGTGAATATCCGCCTCCGGGAAATATAACAAATGCTGCATCCGAGAATTTCTTTTCTGCCTTATAATATTCAATGGTCGGCATGATCTCATATCCCGAGGGCAAATTATTCCATAAATTCACACTATCATCTCCTTTCTTGTTCTTAATTTTAGCATATGTACCATCTTGTGTCAAGCAAACAGAAGCTTTTTTACGCAAAATATTTATAATTTACCCATTGCAATTATTACAAAAATGTTGTAAAATAGGATGTGGTTTAATAAATTTGTAATAATTTCAAAAAAATAAAATATACTATAGATAAGTTCAATTAAAAGAGGTGAATTTGTGACCAAGACCAACATAAAATTAATTTTTAATAAAATAAAGAATAATCTTGTTTCTTTTTCAGAAAGTTTTCCTTTAGAGTCGAAAATCAGGCTCGCCTTTTTCGCATCTCTTGCCGCAGTTTGTCTGATGCTCTGTTTATGCACCTGTTCTGTCGGCTACAAGGTGAGTCTAAATGGAAAAACGCTCGGGCTTATTCCTTCAAAACAGATGTTTGAAGATGTTTATCAAAGCATCAGCGAAAATGTTTTCAGTTTGACGGGTGAGGATTTTGACCTAACGGGCGAAACAGAGCTCACTATGACATTAGCATTAAACAGAAATTTTCAGTCTGAAGAGCAGCTTGCAGAAATACTTAAGTCTGTTTCTTCTGATATGATTCCCGCTTACACCATCCTTATTGACAACAAAATGGTTGTCGCTCTTCCAAGTGAAGAGATGGCTTTAAGCGCAATAAATGAATATAAGAACTCCTTTTCATCAGGCATCAAAGAGGCAACACTTGATTTTGCAAATGATGTTAAAATCCGTTATATGTTTGCCCCAAAAGCCTTGCTCCATTCAAAGGATGCAGCTGTCTCTCATCTTTTAGGCGGCGAATTCTACTACTACAGATGCGAAGACGACATGACCTTTTCCGAGCTGGCGCAAAAAACCGGAGTGTCTGAAAATATGATACTTAAGGCAAATGCTCTAAAGGGTAATTTGATTCCAAAACACCAAATTGTCAAGCTTTATTCAGGCAGAATGTTTGCCGATGTTATGGCAACATACCATCAGCAAAGAAATGAGACGATTCCTTTTGAAATAGTTGAGGAATCCTCTGATGATATGTATCAGGGCATAACAAAAATCAAATCGCACGGTGAAGAAGGCTTAAAGTCTGTTGATGAGTTTATAACATACATTAACGGGATTGAAGTGAAAAGGGACATTCTCCACGAAAGCATCATAAGGACCCCCGTCACACAGATTGAGCTTGTTGGTTCAAAAGAGCTCCCCTCTTCCGTCGGAACAGGAAGCCTCTCAATGCCCGTCAGCGGTTCTCTTTCTTCCCGTTTTGGCTCTCGTTGGGGAAGAGCCCACCAGGGAATTGACTTAAGTGCTGCATCAGGCACGCCTATTTATGCAGCAGATAACGGAACAGTTGTTTATTCTGAATATAATAGTGGCGGTTACGGTTACATGGTTCAGATTGACCATGCAAACGGACTCAAAACCTACTATGCACATTGCAGCGAGCTTTTAGTTAAAAGCGGTGATGTTGTCGCTAAAGGAGATCTGATTGCAAAAGTCGGCAACACAGGAAGAAGCACCGGCGCACACCTTCACTTTGAGGTGAGACGGGATGATGTTCCGATTGATCCATTTGAATATCTGAATTAAAGATTATGGGGCTGTAGCAAAAAGAAACTATTTTGCTACAGCCCCGTTTATTTCACTCTTCTTTTCATTGCTTCCTTAAATTCCTGCTTTGTCATCTTATCAATATTTTCAATGACTTCAATTCTCATATCCTTTGCCCGCTGAAGCAAGAATCTTTTTTTCAATTCGTCCTTGCTTATAAAAGTTGCCATAAGCACCTTTCGTGCATATTCTCCTCCAAATTTTTCTGCTACGGTGTTAAGCTCATACAGAGCCTCCTTATCGACATCACCATTTTTGCATGATATGAAAACAGGAACTAAATCTCTCGTCATAAACAAATCAATTTCATTTGTTGTGTCCTTGATTTTTGAAAATTTTCCGTTCTCTATGCCGTCCCAATCGACCTTTACCCCCACTTTTATATCATCATAAAAACCGGGTTTTTCTTCTGCAATCTCTGTTGCAACCATATATGCATATAGCTCAAGAATGTTTCCTGCCTTTATTATGCATCTTAAAACCTGCTCATTTTTTATCTGAAGGTTAAGCAGATTATTCTTCAAACTGAAATTTTTGAATAGCCCTTCCTTTTTCATCTCGTCAAGAATTTGCTTGTTTAAAAGTTCCTCTTTTTGCCTTTCGTCCAAATTTGATATGTTCACTCTTAAGCTAAGGTCTTCGCTTGCCTCTATTTCCTTCCCAAATCTTGCGATTTGCTTTGAAAACCTGTTCCACGCGCTGCTGTCTCTTCCGTTTATCTTCCAGAGTGCCTCAATGTCCTGCCTGAAATCATCACTCAAATCCCATTCAGGCTCATCTGAATTTTCGTTGGCAATTGCGCCTCCATTTAAAGTTATGCTTTCCAGCACAGTCATTGCTGCCGTCTGCTGATTGGTTAAAGCTTCACAATTTTTAATATATGTCATTGTGCCTCTTTTGATGTTAAACTGCACCATCGGAACGCTTCGCTCTGCCGAAAGGGCGCCCATTGCAGCTATAATAAGCTCCTTGCCTCCTGTCAGGTCAAAACAACATTCCTCATTTTCATCTAAAATTCTGTTAAGCGTTTTGAAAGCATCGCTATAATCATATCTATCAACAAATTGAAACTCTAATTCTATTTTCAAACCTCGTAAATCAAAAAACTTTTTCAAATCATTCATTTTTTTCTTTTTCATCACTTCCCTATAGCCTACAAAAATCACCTTTCTGGGCATAAAGCGAAGAGCAGCTACAACATTTTTAACCTGACACTCATCAAAAAGTTCAATTATTGTTTTAATGGAAAACACCCCTAACACACTTTTTCTTTAGCAAAGCAAGTTCGCAAACTTAATAAAACATACATTCACCTGCGAAAAAAGCGGCATAAAAAACCTTCGCTTTTCACGCCGCCCATCTCAAATTATAAAGGGAATTTAAGTTCCTTATTTAATTTTCACTCCGTTAACTGCGCCCTGCTCAATTTTAATATCATAGTTTCCTTTAAGAGAATCAATGTAATCGTTGAACATATCTGTTGACATTTCATTTCTGACTGTGTTTATATATTGATTATATTCTTCTCCGCTTGACAAGAGAGGATATCTCTTTAAAATATGCCAACCCTGAGCCTGTTCTACAATCTCACTGGTTGCACCGATTTCAAGAGCAAATGCAGCATCCTCAAAAGGTTTAACCATTCCACTGTTCTTTGTGAATGTATATCCGTCTGGCTGTTCGGTCATTCCCGGATCCTCATTATACTCACTGATTAATTTTTCGAATTCTTCGCCTGCTGTCACTTTCTGATATGCTTCCGCAATCAAAAGTTTTTGATTTGCTTCAATTTCAGTTTCTGTCAGCTCCGGTGCGGGCTCTGCTGTTGGATCAGCCGCCTGCTCTGCATCGATGTCTGTTTTTGAAACAAAAATGTGCTTAACTCTCACATAGTCGCTTTCATATTTTGAAATTACATCTTCGTCAGCAGGAGTGAACTTATCTGCCTGCTCAGAAGCCAAATAGCTTGCATAAAGGCTTGCTGTTTCTTCTTTTATTATCAGATTTATAAGCTCCTCGTTATCAAGCCCCGTAGTCTCTTTGATCATATCAAACTGGCTTCCGCCCTGCTTAATTGAGTCTTTATATTGATTTACACGAGACGAATCAACGGAAACATTTGCTTCCTCTGCTAAGATGTTTGCAATTTCAACACGAATCACTTCGTCCATAGCTTTGTTCTTGGCAACATCTGTTGCTTTTTCGCCGTTTATTTCGCCTGCCCAGAAGCTTTCTATTTCTTCATCGCTTGAAAGCCCCGCCTCTGTGAGCATCTGGTTTTTTATGTTTTCAAGATAATACTTAAACTCACCTAACGATATGATTCTTCCGTCTACGCTTGCAATTTCCTTAACAATCTTAAGACCACTGCAACCCGATATAGAAAAAATCATCAGAAAGGTTAAAAACAAGACTGTAAGTTTCTTTGTTAATTTCACAATTCACACTCTCCTCATGTTTCATTATATATATGTTTAATTATACACTAATTTTTTCTTTGATGCAATAGTTTAAGCGATTGTAATAAACTTTTAACACAAGAAAGCAGTTTCTTCTTTTCTTCTGAATTTGCATTAAATGTGAAATATGGTGATTTGCCTGCCGAAAGAAGTATTCTTCCTTTATATTCAGCAATCAGCGAAGAGATGACCTCAAAATCAACATCCCCCGAGAAATAGAAGAAGACTCTGTCGTTTTTCTGCGACACTTCTTTTATGCCAACATCATTGCAAAGTGTTTTTATCTGCGCAACATCGAGAAGAGAAACGACGCTTTTGGGCATATCACCAAAACGGTCTGTTATCTCATCGCTTATGTCAAGATAATCTTGCTCCGATGAAATCTGAGCAATTTTTTTATAGATTTCGAGGCGTGCCGTGTGGCTTTTTATATAGGATGGCGGAATGTGCGCATGGGCAGGCAGGTCAATGACTATCGGCTCCTCCTCTTTTACGGGCTCACCTGTCATCTCTCCTATGGTTTCTGCTAAAATCTGACAATACATATCATAGCCAACACTATTTAGATGACCGTGCTGCTCGGCTCCTAAAATGTTTCCCGCTCCTCTGATTTCCAAATCGCGCATCGCAATTTTAAAGCCTGATCCGAATTCTGTGAACTCCTTGATTGCGCCCAGACGCTTAACAGCCTCCTCCTTTAACGCTTTATCCTTTTTATAGAACAAATATGCAAAGGCTCTTCTGTTAGAGCGTCCGACTCTGCCTCTTAACTGATATAGCTGCGAAAGGCCCAGTTTATCAGCATCATCTATTATTATTGTGTTTACATTGGGAATATCAAGTCCTGTTTCTATAATTGTTGTGCAAACTAAAACATCAACATCGCCCTCCAACATTTCCATCATGATTTCTTCAAGCTCATTTTCAGCCATTTGTCCGTGAGCAAATCTGACCTTAGCATCAGGCAAAGCATCCGCTAATCGTCTTGCTATTGTTGAAAGTCCGTTCACTCTGTTATGGAGATAATAGACCTGTCCTCCACGCGCGAGTTCTTTTTTGATTGCATCTATCAAAACACCTTCATTATACTCTGTCACGATTGTTGAGACAGGATGCCTGTCTTCAGGCGGTGCTGTAAGAGTGCTCATGTCTTTAATGTTTATCATTGACATATGAAGTGTTCTTGGAATTGGCGTTGCAGTCAAAGTGAGCACATCAACATTATTTTTTATTTCTTTTATGCGCTCTTTGTGCTTAACACCAAAGCGCTGCTCTTCATCGACAACTAAAAGTCCGAGATCATGGAATTCAACATCATTTCCCAAAAGACGATGTGTTCCGATAATGATGTCAATTTCTCCGTTTTTCAGCCCTTTTAAAATTTTTTTCTGCTCTGAAGCAGTTTTAAACCTTGAAAGCAGTTCGATTTTTACGGGATAGTCCTTCATTCTGCTGACAAATGTATTATAGTGTTGCATGGTCAGCACAGTTGTAGGCGCTAAATAGGCTACCTGCTTTGAATCCATAACAGCCTTGAACGCCGCACGAAGAGCGATCTCCGTTTTTCCATATCCAACATCTCCGCAAAGGAGTCTGTCCATTGGGCGCTCACTCTCCATATCTTTTTTCACTTCTTCAATGCTCGTCAGCTGATCGTCTGTTTCATCATAAGGGAAGCGCGCTTCAAATTCTGCCTGCCAGCTTGTGTCGGGAGAAAACGCGAACCCTTTTTGGTGTTGTCTCGCAGAATAAAGCTTTATCAATTCTTCTGCAAGCTCTTTTGTAGATTCCTTTACTCTGCTTTTTTGCCTTGCAAAGTCTGCCCCACCCATTTTATTAAGCCTTAGCGTGCCGTCTTTACCAATATATTTCTGAATGAGCTCTAAATTATCACACGAAACATATAAAACATCATCGCCTGAATATTCAATCTTTAGAAAGTCCTTATTAAATCCTTCAATCGTCAGCGTGTTAAGGCCTGCATATCTGCCTATGCCGTGAACTTTATGGACAACATAGTCTCCCGGTTTTAAATCAGTAAAACTGTTTATGCGGCTGGCAGAATCTGACTTTTTAAATCTTTTTTGCTTTTTAACGCTTCTTCCAAAAAGCTCTTCATCACTTATAACGCAAAGCTTAATATCGGGATAGTAAAACCCTTTCTTTAAGACACCCTCTGCTATATAGACCTTGCCTTTTTCAGCTATATCTTTTTCATTTTTAAAGATTGACGCTGTCACATTTCTTTCTTTTAAGCCCTCTTGAAGCTTTTTCACCTTAGATTCACTGCCTGCAGGCAGTATAACCATATAGTTTTTATTAAGCCACCCCTGCAAATCCTCAAAGAAAAAATCATTTAAACCTGTATATGTGCTGTGCGCGCCAACAGTAAGCGATGTCGTTTTTTTAGGCTTATAGTCCTTTGAAGATTGCAAAAGCGCAGAAAGTGCAACAAATTTCCTTTTTGTTAAAGCCGCACAAATGGTGCTATAATCATAAATGTAGCTTTCCTTTGCCTCGCTGATGACTTCTCTTTCAATCAGCGTCTTAACTGTCTCGTTAATGTCCCACAGATAGCTTTCTGCACGCTCCGCAATTTGCACCGGCTCGTTAAAAAATATTAAGGCATCCTTATCAAAGTATGATACCACGGAGGTTGGATTGCTTTCTGCAGATGTTTCAGATGCTGCAGTTATTGTTATTTTTTCCAGATTTTCTATAGATGTTTGTGTTATGGGGTCAAACAAGCGCATTGAATCAATGCTGTCGCCAAAAAATTCTATTCTGTAGGGGTTGTCGGCTTCCGGAGAAAAAACATCAACGATTCCGCCTCGTATGCTGAACTGACCTTTTCCTTCAACCATATCTTCGTGACTATATCCAAGATTTGTAAGTTTTTCGGCAAGCTTTTGAATTTTTATTTCATCAAAAACAGAAAAATTCAGAACGCTTTCCACATATGAATCAAAATCTATTGTAAACTGCAAAAGTGCATCAATACTCATTACGAGCATCGTTTTTTTAGAGCTGTATATAATCTTTTTTAAGGCAGCAAGTCTCTCATTCACCAATTCATTGCTTTTAGCAAGAGTTTCATAATAATCAATCTCTTTGGAGGGATAAAATATGACATTTTCTTTATAGAAAAATTCAAGGTCAGAACACATCTTTTTTGCATCATATTCACTCTGACATATGAAAACTCCGTTTGAATCCGTATTTTTACATAACGAAACAGCAAGGTGAGCAGAAACAGGGCCTGAAACACCTGAAATCTGCAGCGGAAAATCACCTTGCCTGACACATTCTTCTATAAAACTATATTCATCAGATTTTTTTAGCACATTTGAAAAAAAATCCATATTGCCTTCCCCTTTTTATGAAAACAAGACATTTTTATATAACTTCTTAATAAACAATAGCCTTTTTAGTATTTTATTAAACTTCATCTAAATTTTATTCAACACAAATATATTCTTTAATTTTTAAGAAAGTTTTTTCGCCTATTCCTTCAACTTCCATAATGTCATTAATGCTTGCAAAACTGTTTTTCTCCCGATAATTAATTATCTTTTCAGCAGTTTTCTCACCAATTAACGGTAAATCCATAAGTTCGGATTTAGACGCTGTGTTCAGGTTTATGAGATATGCTCTTTCGTTTATTTCTATTTTTTCAATAGAAGTTTGCTCTACAGCCTCTTTTCTTCCCTCGCCTGATTCATCATAATAAAGCTCTCCACCTGACATTTTCACCAGCATTTTAGGCTCTGTTAAAAAATCACAGAAAAGAACCCCTGCCAAAAATGAAATACAAATTGAAATTATAATTGTAAATGATTTTAGCTTTTCTTCCATCTTATACAAGCATCCCCCCGTCTGTTTGCATCAGATTTTATTTTTTTATTACTAAAATTAACCCATCTTCTATTCCTGTAGTCACAAGACTTAAATCCATCGCATTTTCTATTTTTTCAATATGTTCTTTTTTTATAACTTCGCCCGGCATAAAAACAGGAATACATGGCGGAAATATTGTCACTTCTTTAGCCGCAATTCTGCCGACAGACATATTAAGCGGCACCTTTTCCTTTGCTGCATTAAAAACCTCTCTTGGAGTCATAGCTAAAACATTTTCAGAGCATATCATCTCCTTTGGGTCAATCGGTTTTTTCCTGGGCAAGGAGTCAACATATTCTATAGCCTTTTTAAGAATTGCAAAGTCCTTTTTGTTGTTTGACCAGGATGCCATTAAAAGCACGCAAGCTTCAATCGCCATTTCTGCATATATTCCAAATTTTTTCTCAAAGATACTGCTCACTTCATATCCGGTATAGCCTTTACTACTAAAGTCAAGAATCAGCTTAAAAGGATCGCTAAAGGAATATATGTGTTCGTTTTTCACCACATTTCTCATAAATCTCTCTGTGAGCTCTTCTCCTTTAGTTTTGCCGATGTCTATTGCTTGTTCTATCATAGAAAGAAATATATAAGACGGGCTTGTTGTCTGAAACATGTTAACCGCCGCTTTCACATTCTCTGCTGAAACAGAACATTTTCCCAAATTTAAAATTGCCGTCTGGTTAGGACACGGCATAGACTTGTGAAGGCTCACAACAGACATATCTGCCCCCAAAGATACCGCACTTTCCGGAAAACATTCCGAGAAAGGAAAGTGCGCACCATGGGCTTCATCACACAACAATAACATACCGTTTTCATGCGCCACTTTTGCTATCGCTTCTATGTCGCTCACAATTCCAAAATATGTCGGCGATGTCAAAAAGACTCCTTTTGCGTCCGAGTGATTTTCTATTGCTTTTCTTATATCCTCAACGCTCACACCACCGCTAAACCCTTTTTCATGAATCAGTGGGTTTAAAAAAACAGGGCTCACGCCGCTAAGCTCCATCGCATTAATAACGCTCTTGTGGCAGTCGCGCGAAACTATAACCTTGTCTCCATCTTTAAAAGCAACTTTGAACATACTGAGAATCCCGCTTGTTGCACCATTAACCAAAAAAAATGAATGTTCTGCACCATAGGCTTTAGCAGCTTTTTCTTCAGCCCTTTTTATGCCATCAACAGGGTTTTCCAGACAGTCTGTGTCAGATAGTTCCGTCGTGTCGAGCTCCCACAATCCGCTTTTAATCTGCGGCTTCATAAAACCTTTTACTTTTTTATGTCCCGGCATATGAAAAGAAACTTTTTCCTTCTCATTGTGTTCTTTTATCATTTTCAGAATATTCATACTCATATCCTCAAAATTTAATTTTTCAACTCAATTCTTTCCATAGTCTCGCAGAAAAAATAAAGCCCTTTCGGGCCACCAATTTGCATAAATTTAATAGTTCTACTGAATTAAAAAATAGACTCCCACACCCAAGTATGGGAGTCTATAATTTTTTAAGTTAAATTATTCTGCAGGTGTTGGTTCTACGACATTACCTCTTGTAAGATTGCCAAGAACTATAAGCAAGTCAGCCATTTCAACTGTTGTACTCTCGTTAATGTCAGAAAGAACAACTTCTTCTGCTACATCTCCCTCAGTAGATGCTCTTAAATTTCCTAAGACTATTAAAAGGTCAGCCAAAGCAATTTTTGTAGTCTTATCGCAGTCTCCACCATAAATCTCATATGCTAAATCTGTAACATCTCCTGAAACTTCAAAACCGTTATAAGTATATGTTGTGTGACCAGCTTTGCTTACTACTAATGTATAAGTTCCCTTGTCAACAGTCTCTTCAAATGCCCCATTTGTTTCAGTTGTTATAACAGTTTCTTCACCTTCACCTTCTACCGGTTTAAGAGTGATTGTAGCACCTGTTGCAGTTCCTGAAAAAGCAACTGTTCCTGAAATAGTCGCTGTTTCAACTACAGGAATTGATCCTGCATCTAAAACAGGAGTGATGCCCTGACCACCAACTTTAACAACATATGGAGACCCATAAACAGGATCATCAATCGGAAGATATCCTGTAAATGCGTAAGCACCTGTCGCGCTGTCTGCAACTGTCTGGTCGATATACTGAATTGAATCAACGCTCGGTGTCTGCCCCTGCTCATAAACAAGGATTGTCATCATTTTTCCAGCATAATCTGCATTTGTTCCGGCTGTTGTCCAGCCTCCGTTAACTGTGTCTGCAACTGTTGTTGGAGCCACTGTGTCAGCAAAAACTGAAACTGACATTGTAAGAAGCATCATACATACAACAACTACACTTACGATTTTTTTCATTTTTCTTTTCCCCTTTCACTTTTTAAAAATAAAATTTATTAAATTTTTAATATAAACTTAAATAATTATTGTGCCTCGGTAAGCATCATATCTCTGACGATGTCTGACAAGAGCAAGAGTGCGTCAGGAAGGATATCCTTTTCTGCTTTACCTTCAGGGTCCCACGGATTTTCTTCAGCGGTTACAATGACGAGCTTTAATGATGCGTCCCAATAAACAGCTTTCCCCAAAGCTTCACTGATATATCTCACGGGAATGAATGTGCGATCTTCTTTAATAAATGGCGCAACATCCATCTCCTTTTTATCTCCATTTACAGAATATTCCGTCTTGCCAATGTTCATCACAACTTCAGTCTCGCCAATTGAGACCTTGATTTCCTGATTTTCAGGATTCCAGTTAACTTCAGCCCCAAAAGCCTCACCAACAAATCTCAAAGGAAGATATGTTCTGTCTCCTTCAATGAACGGAACAACATTTTTATTCGCTACATCAATAGCCTTTAAATAACCATCGTCGACTGCAGCATAATTTCCAATGTTTAAAATAAGCGTGTCAACAAGTCTTTCTTTTCTTAAAGTCTTGAGTGGAAGTTCCGGAGCAACAGGCTCATAAATCACAGCTTCCTTCTTTACATTAAAGCTTTCAGGAAGAACAAACTTCATCGAGGTTGCTTTTTGACTCTTTCCATCTCCAACGAAGACATCCTTAGGATATATTTTATCCTGAGTGTCAAGCACTTCAAAATTCGGGTCTTCTTTTTTCAGGAATTGCACAGAAATTTCAAAAAGCTTAAATCCCTCTTCTCCTATTGCAATTCCGCCATCTTCGCTCGAAGTGGCAGCTTGCATACTATACGCAGCCATCCTCAGAAGTTCTTCTTCGTTTGACGCTTTACAGGCAACAGCTTTAAATTCATATGTGTTGTCTTCCGTCTCATAATCATAAAGCGTTGCAACCTTTTCAAAATCTTCACTTGCTTCTTTTGTTTCCTTATCAACAAGCTGCAAAACAGAATTATCAAAAGAGAAACCAAACTGAGCCCCGATAAATTTTGAATCGTATATCATCAGCGAGGCTGTTGCATATCCGTTCTCATTAGGCTCTGATATAACAAATTCTGCCCTTTGCATCTTTTCTTCAGCTATCGCTTCCTCTGCAAAAACAACACAACTTAACGCAGATATCAAAAGAATAACTGAAATTAAAAGAGCAAATGTTCTTTTAATTATTTTGTTCATATTTCCCTCCAAGCAATGTATTTTCCTCTTGTTATCTGTAAATTAATAACAAAAATCAAGTTCTATACAAAATTGATTTTACCATAAAAATTTTTAAAATGCTACCCCTTTTTTTAAATTTTTGTTGTTTTTTTGTTTTTAGTAGAGTTTTAACAAAACAAAAAAGCGTTTTTTGTGCATCTTGCACAGTGTTAATATTTTATCTCAAATTTCACAACTCTCCTGCGCGACCAAACAGACAACACCAGCCCTATTGCCATAAAATTTGTCATAAGTGACGAACCACCATAGCTTAAAAACGGGAGAGGTATTCCTGTCACAGGTAAAAGTCCCATACACATCAATATGTTTTCAACGATATGGAACATAAACATTGCGGCTAAGCCGGCGCAAAGAAATCTCCCTCTGTCGTCTTTTGCTTTCACAGAAGCGTGGAAGCACCTTATGACGAGCAAGGTGAGTAAAAAGACGATAAATGTTGCTCCCAGAAAACCCAGCTCTTCCGCTAAAGCGCCAAAAATGAAATCCGTGTCCTTTTCAGGGAGAAGACCAAATTGATTTTGCGGACCTGAAAGATAGCCTCTTCCGACAAATTCTCCCGAACCAATTGCAATCTTTGATTGAGACACCTGATAACCATAGCCTGATGCGTCTCTTTCAGGATTAAGAAAAACAAGTATTCTTTCCTTTTGATATGGTTTCATAAATCCAAACCACGCAACAGGCACCAAGACCGCCAGACCTGTAAAAGCTGCAACAATATATTTAAAGGAAAGACCTCCCACAAAAAGCATAACGAAAAACATAAAAGCAAAAACAAGCGTCGTTCCTGTGTCATTCTGCAAAATAACCAAAGCTGCAATGACAGCAAAATGTAAAAACAGCTTCAAAAGAACGGAAAACCTGTTTATGTTGCCTTTAACCGAATCAAGATGAATTGAAAATGTAATCGCAAATGCCAGTTTAACAAATTCAGATGGTTGAACGCTGATGAAGCCGAGGCTTATCCAGCTGTTTGCTCCGGTCTCTTCTTTTCCCTCTCCAAAAATCAGAACAAATAATAGAATTGCAATACTGGCTGCATATATTAACTTTACAAATGCAGGATATATGTCATAATCTATTCTTGAAATCAAAAGCATCATAACAGTGCCTAAAACAAGCGCCGCAGACTGAACAATCATCTGTCTTGTGCCCGAGTCGCTGCTTCGCGTTGCAGAATAGATGGCAACCAATCCGCATATAGCCAGAATATATACAACAACTATTAAAAAAACATCAAGATTTTTTAATAGCAAAAAACGAGTCTTTTTCTCTGCCATTTTTTCCTCCACCATTTTCCCTTTGATAACATTATACTACTTTCTTTCAAAAAGGTAAAGTCTTTTTTGATGGAAAAACCCGCAGAAGCTTCTGCGGGTTTTTTATCTCATCACCATCCAAACCACGGGAAGAAGTCTGAAGGAATCTGATATTCATATTCTTTCTCCTGTTCCTTGGTCTCCTTCTCAGCAGTTGGTTTTTCCTCCTGCAATATTACATCAATGTCTGTTTTTTTGCCATCTCTTACAATTCTGAATGAAAGAGAATCTCCGGGCTTATGCTTATCCTTAATTTCGTTTATTGCATCAATTGTAGTTACTTCTTTTCCTGCACAATGAGTTATCACATCTCCTGCGCGAATTCCGGCACGCTCGGCAGCACCATATTCAGAAACCTCAACTACATAGACTCCAACCGGCAGATTGTTTGCTTTTGCAGCTGCTTCAGTTATTGTTCTTCCAACAATTCCAACAAGCGGTCTGCCTGTTACATATCCGTTTTTAATAATCGCTTCTATGATAGGCTTTGCCTCATTGATAGGAATAGCAAATCCAAGGCCCTCAACATCATACCCCGTGGATTTTGCTGTGTTTATTCCAATGAGCTGTCCTCTGTCGTTTAAGAGAGCGCCTCCCGAATTTCCGGGATTAATTGCTGCATCAGTCTGAATCATCGTAAGCTGTTTGCCGTCTATTACCATTGTTCTGTTGATTGCGCTTATATATCCGACCGTCAGCGTTCCTGCAAGCTCCTCTCTTAACGGATTACCTATTGCAATTGCAAGCTCTCCAACCCTTATCTGAGAAGAATCTCCCATCTCTGCATAGGCTAAGTCGGAGTCCGGCTCAACCTTTAAAACGGCTAAATCAGTTCTTGAATCAGCCCCTATGAGTTTTGCATCAAATGTCTGACCTGCAATAGTTGTAACAGTGATAGTTGACGCTCCTTCTATCACATGATTGTTCGTTACAATATAACCATCATTTCTTATTATAATGCCTGATCCCGAGCTCATCGTCTGCGACGACATATAATTCCCTGAGCCTTTGCAAATTATGCTCACGACAGAAGGGGAAGCTTTGTCATAAACTTCAGGGATTCCTATTCCCCCATTGCCTGACTGACTGACTATCGGTCTTGCAATTTCTGAATTTGGAGTCTGCGGCAAAACCGAACCATTATCTTTAGGCTCGGGAAGTATAGCTAATGAAAAAACCATAAAACACAAAAAGCAAGTCAGAACCGAACTTATAACAGCGGCAACCACTGGTCTTTTAAGAAATTTCCTGAATTTCTTTTCTTTTGGCCTGTAAATTGAAATGGCTCTGTTTTTCGGAACGGCATTTCTCACGCCCTGCTCAAAATCATCAGCAAACCAGCCTCTGTCTCCTACAGTATATTTGCTTTCACAAACTTTAATTTCTTCACCTTCCAATTTATTATCGTCATTCTCTTTAGTATAAGAATTGTGATTTAACTCTTCTTTTTCAAAAAAATCTTTTCTCTCATCCATATTTTAATCTCCTCTCTCCTTTTAATAACACATCTTCAGTGCATTTCTTTGCACATTCAATCATTTTAGTGAGCTATTTATTATTATCATAATATAATTTTTTGACTTTGGTGTGAACAATTTGTAAATATAAAAAGATTTTGAGAAAATTTTCTCGTTTTTTCAGTTATAAAACCTCTTGATTTTAACAAAATTATTTGATATAATGATAAGATATAATAGCATAAGTTTATTTTATTGCGAATAAGAACAAAAATTAGGGGGATTTTAGATGAGCAATTTAAAAATTGTAGAAGGAATAACATTTGATGATGTTTTGTTGGTTCCGCAAAAATCTGACATAACACCGGATATGATTAATTTAAAAACGCATATAACCAAGGATATAGAACTGAATATCCCTTTGATGAGTGCTGCGATGGATACTGTAACCGAATCCGCTCTGGCTATTGCTATGGCTCGCGAGGGCGGCATAGGTATTATTCATAAAAATATGACAATCGAGCGTCAGGCTCTTGAGGTTGACAAAGTTAAGCGTTCCGAGCATGGCGTTATTGTTGATCCTTTTTATTTATCACCAAATCACCTCTTAAGCGACGCTGAGGATTTAATGGCAAAATATAAAATTTCAGGCGTGCCCGTTTGTGAAGGTGGAAAAATTGTAGGTATTATCACAAACAGAGACCTTCGTTTTGAGGAGGACTACTCCCGCAAGATTTCTGAAGTCATGACAAAAGAAAACCTTGTCACAGCTCCTGAAGGCACGACTTTAGAAGAGGCTCAGGAAATCCTGAGAAAATATAAAATAGAAAAGCTCCCCATAGTTGATAAAAATGGAGGGCTGAAAGGTCTCATCACCATAAAAGACATAGAAAAAAGCGTTAAATATCCGAATTCTGCAAAAGATTCCACGGGAAGACTTTTGGTTGGAGCTGCAATCGGCGTAACAAAAGATGTTCTGGAGCGTGCTAAGGCTCTGATTGATGCAAATGTTGACCTTTTAGTGCTTGATTCTGCTCATGGTCACAGTGAAAACATTATCAAAACTGTTAAGCTTGTCAAAGAGAACTTCCCAAATACCCCACTCATTGCTGGAAACATTGCCACAAGTGAGGCTGCTGAAGACCTGATAAAAGCAGGCGCTGATGCAATCAAAGTTGGAATCGGCCCCGGATCTATATGCACAACGCGTGTTGTGGCAGGCATTGGGGTTCCTCAGATTACAGCAATAAGCGATGTTGCTTCCGTTGCTAAAAAACACGGTATTCCTGTAATTGCAGACGGTGGTATCAAATATTCCGGAGATTTAACAAAAGCCATCGCAGCAGGTGCTGATGTGATTATGATAGGTAGTCTCTTTGCTGGTTGTGACGAAAGCCCGGGTGAAGAGGAAATCTATCAGGGAAGACGCTTTAAGGTTTATCGCGGAATGGGATCCATTGCCGCTATGGAAGTTGGTTCAAAAGATAGATATTTCCAGACAAACACGAAAAAGCTTGTCCCGGAAGGAGTAGAGGGTCGCGTACCTTACAAAGGTGCTTTGGCTGAAACTGTGTATCAACTTCTCGGTGGCTTGCGTTCAGGTATGGGATATTGCGGAACACAGACCGTTAAAGACCTTAAAGAAAGAGGCAAATTTGTCAAAATCACGGGGGCTGGTCTTAAAGAGAGCCACCCGCATGATATTTATATCACAAAAGAATCTCCAAACTATACAGCTTCTATCTAAAAAATAAATTTCGGCATAGGGGAATTTCTCCTATGCCTGAATTTTGAAAAGGAGGAGAAGGCTTGGCTAAAAAAGAATATGGTAATCAAAGTATTTCTTCACTAAAAGGCGCAGACAGAGTCAGGCTTCGTCCTGGTGTTATTTTTGGCTCTGACGGAATAGACGGATGTCAACATTCATTTTTCGAAATATTGTCAAACTCCATAGATGAAGCAAGGGAAGGCTTCGGAACTGAAATTGAAGTGACGAGATATATGGATAAATCCATAGAAGTCCGCGATTACGGAAGAGGTATTCCCCTCGGCTGGAACGAAAAAGAACAAAGATATAATTGGGAGCTCGTGTTCTGTGAAATGTATGCCGGCGGAAAGTATGACAACAACTCCGGTGATAATTATAATTTCAGTCTTGGTCTCAACGGTCTCGGCTCCTGTGCCACACAATATAGCTCTTCTTATATGGATGTTTGTGTTCACAGAGATGGCTTAAAGCACACGCTCCATTTTGAAAAGGGCGAGCCTGTTGGAGATATGCAGGTTGAAAAATTCCGTTATAAGAAAACAGGAACTCAGATTAAGTGGCGTCCCGACACAGAAGTTTTCACAGATATCAATATTCCTCTTGAATATTTTCAGACAGTTTTGAAAAAACAGGCAGTGGTTAACGCAGGCCTGACACTCACTCTCTATAATCAGACTCCCGAGGGCTGGGATATGTATGAATATTACTACGAAAAAGGTATCGTAGATTATGTAAAAGAGATAAGTGATGCCAAGGAATTTACTGAACCACGCTATTTTGAAGCAGAGAGAAAAGGCAGAGACAGCGCTGACAGAGATGAATATAAATTCAAGCTTCAGGCAGCGTATTGTTTTAACAATGAAATTAATATGATAGAATATTATCATAATTCGAGCTTTTTGGAGCATGGCGGCTCTCCTGACAGAGCAGTAAGAAATGCTTTTGTTTATGCTATTGACCAATATCTTAAAGCCAATGGAAAATATAACAAAAACGAAAGCAAAATAAACTTTGTCGATGTTTCAGATAGCTTAATTATTGTTACAAACTCTTTTTCTACTGTAACAAGTTATGAAAACCAGACAAAAAAAGCAATAACCAATAAATTTATTCAGGATGCTATGACTGAGATTTTCAGGCAGCAGCTTGAGGTTTATTTTATAGAAAACAAACAGGAAGCCGAAAAAATTGCTTCTCAGGTTTTAATTAATAAAAGAAGCCGAGAAAGTGCAGAACGCGCCAAGGTTTCTGCCAAAAAGAAGCTCACGGGAACGCTTGATATAACAAACAGGATAAGCAAGCTTGTCGATTGCCGAACAAAAGATATAGAAAGACGAGAAATCTATATAGTTGAGGGCGACTCCGCTTTAGGTGCATGTAAACTGAGCCGAAATGCTGAATTCCAGGCTATCATTCCCGTCAGAGGTAAAATTCTTAATTGTTTAAAAGCTGACTACGGCAAGATTTTTAAAAGTGAAATCATAACTGATTTAATAAAAGTTTTAGGCTGCGGAACTGAAATAAACCACAAATCGGGTAAAGATTTGAACACCTTTGATATTAACAATCTTCGTTGGTCAAAGGTTATCATCTGCACCGATGCCGATGTTGATGGTTACCAGATCAGAACGCTCATTCTCACTATGATTTTTGTATTAATGCCAAAGCTGATTGAGGAAGGAAAAGTTTTCATTGCTGAGACTCCCCTTTTTGAAATCAACTGCGGAAAGGACACCTTCTTCGCTTATGACGAAGCCCAGAAGCAGCAGATCTTAAAAGAGCTTGAGGGCAAAAAATATACTATTCAGCGTTCCAAAGGTCTTGGCGAAAACGAGCCCGAGATGATGTCTCTGACCACAATGAACCCCGAGACAAGAAAGCTTATTAAAGTTAATATTGAAGACAAAGAAGAAACTCTTAAAATGTTTGATATTCTTTTAGGTGATAATCTTCAGGCAAGGAAAGATTATATTTCCGAAAACGGCCACCTCTATCTTGATATGACTGATGTGAGCTGAATATATTAAAGGAAGGAATGCTTGCAAAAATAAAAAGAAAGAGCACGCCTGATGTAATGAAAATTTAATTATAAAAAATGTCAAATTTTATTGACTAAACATATAAAAAAATATATAATAATTTTATGTGACTATGTAAGGAGGATAAAATAATGGGAAAAAGCATTACAAAATTAGTCATTTCTGTGCTTATTATAGTTTTATGCGCATATGTAGCACTTTTTGGCTTTAACATTAAGATTTCCAACTGGAACATCAGCTATCCCAATGCTTTAGACGAAAATTACGGTATTCGTCAGGGCCTCGACCTCGTGGGAGGATCTATCATAACATATGAAGCGCAGACCGAAACTGCAACAGACGAAGAAATGCAATCGGTTACAAATGTTTTAAGAAAGCGTCTTGATGCGCTTGGCTTCAGCGAAGCAACAGTAACAACTCAGGGAGAGAAAAAGGTTCGCGTTGAAATTCCTTCAATTCAGGACCCTAAAGAAGCAGTTGAAACATTAGGTCAGACTGCAACGCTCACCTTCAGAGATTCTGACGGAAATGTTGTTTTAGAGGGCACAGATGTCAAGAGTGCAAGAGCAGCCTTTGGTGAAGTCAGCCAGACATCAGGAACGATTCACCATGTTGTTCTCAATCTTAATGAGTCTGGTGTTTCTAAGTTTGCAACAGCAACACAAATTGCTTCTCAAAAGCCCAGTGGCTCAAATTATATTGCTATTATGCTTGATGAAGAAGTGATTTCACAGCCTTCTGTTGAGAACACGATTAATTCTTCTGAATGTGTTATCTCAGGAGGATTTACAAGCGCCGAAGAAACAGGCGAGCTTGCCGCTTTGATTAATTCAGGTAATCTCCCCTTTACTATTGAGCATGTAGAACTTAGAAGCGTTGGTCCTTCTCTTGGTGAAGAAGCATTATCTACCAGCCTTTTAGCAGCTGCAATCGGTATTATTTTAGTTATGATTTTCATGGCTATAATGTATAGAATCCCAGGTCTTGTGGCAGATGTTTCTTTGATTTTCTACATCGCGATTGTTGCCTATATCATGTCAGAATTCAGAGTTAACCTAAGCCTTCCCGGCATTGCGGGTTTAATTCTTTCTGTCGGAATGGCAGTTGATGCCAATGTTATCATTTTTGCCCGTATGAAAGAAGAACTCACGGTTGGCAAAACAATTCGCGCTGCGGTTGATTCAGGCTTCAAAAGAGCATTCATTGCAATCATTGATGCCAATGTTACAACATTAATTGCAGCAGTTGTCCTCTTCTTCTTTGGCACAGGTCCGATTCAGGGCTTTGCTATAACATTAGGAATAGGTACTGTTGTCAGCATGTTCACAGCCATCTTCATAACCAAGTTCCTGCTTAAGCAGATGGTGGCTTTAAGAATAAAAAACCTCAAGTTTTATGGGGTAAGTGTTAAGAAGGAGGACCAAAATGTTTAAGATAGTTGAAAAATCAAAATTATATTTTGCTGTTTCTGCAATAGTAATCTTAATTGGTGTTGTTGGATTAATCATAAACAACGGTTTTACTCTTTCTGTTGATTTTGCCGGCGGTCTTAATATGTATGTTGATATGTCTGCTTATGTCGAGGGTGGAAAAAAGGTTGACCTTGACGAAATAGCAAAGGTTGTTCAGGAAAACACTCCTGAAAATGTTCAGCCTTCCGTTCTTCGTTCTGATGCAAATCAGATTGTTATCAGAACTATCACAATTTCCGACCAGACAGAGCTTGACAACATGAAAAAGGCTCTCTTGGAAAAATATTCACTTCCGGAAGAGGCGGTTCTTCAGGTTGATAATATTGATGCAACTGTTGGAAAAGAACTGAGTTCGCAAGCATTAAGAGCTACTGTAATAGCAGCAATCCTCATGCTCTTATATATCACTATCAGATTTGAATTCAAAACAGGTGTATCTGCAATTATCTGCCTTTTGCACGATGTGCTTATTATGATGGCTTTCTATGCCGTGTTTAGAGTTCCGATTGACACAAACTTTATTGCAGCAGTTCTCACTATCATCGGTTACTCAATCAATAACACAATCGTTGTTTTTGACCGAGTAAGAGAGAACTACTCAAGAGCAAAACGCTCACCTTTTGCAGACACTGTAAACAAGAGCATCAAGCAAACTCTTGGCAGATCAATAAACACTACTGTGACAACTCTTTTGCCAATTGTTATGCTCTGCATACTTGGTGTAACATCAATAAAACAGTTCACACTAACATTAATCGTAGGTCTTTTAGCAGGCACATATTCTTCAATTTTCCTTGCAGGTTCTATCTGGGCTTGGCTTAAAGGAATTCAGGACAATTTAAAACGCAAAAGAATTGCAAAAAGAGCGTAAATAAATTTTATAAAAATTGGGCTGCAGTAAAACATTTTTTTCTGCAGTCTATTTTTATTCAAAAAAGTAAAACAGGGTCGTCTATAAATGACAACCCTGTTCTTTCTTTGATTTAAAAATGTTAAGCTATCACAAATTTTATGATAGTTTTGAAACAACTAAAATCAAAGATTTGATTAAGTTGAGCGTTATGACTGTTTTGAAACTGACTTCTCTGCTATTTCTATAGCTTTAGTAACCATATTACCGCAGTCGCGTGATGTTACATCACCCCAGCCGCCTGATTGTTTTACAACATCATAAACACCAAGCTCTTTTGCAATTTCCTCTTTAAGTTGGTTTGACATTTTTGACCGTCTGCGCACTGATTTCACTCTCCTTATAACAGCTGTCTGCTGTTACAATTCTATTTTGTCACCATATGATAAATTTATTCACTTTCAAAAGAAAAAGTCTTCAAAAATTTTGAAGACTTTTTTGCCTATTTAGATAACACTGTGAGCTTTATGGCTGTTCTTTCTTCTCCATCTATCTGAACATCCGAAAAAGCCGGAATACACACAAGATCCATACCAGATGGAATTAAAAAGCCTCTGGCAATGGCAATAGCCTTAATTGATTGGTTGAGCGCCCCTGCTCCTATTGCCTGTATTTCTGCAGCTCCTGAATCTCTTATTACTCCGGCCAAAGCACCCGCAACAGAATTTGGATTCGATTTAGACGAAACTTTAAGCACTTCCATTGGGCATCTCCTTTCTAAAAAATAAAGAACATATCCTACTTAACTAATTCGACATATCAAATGTTTTTCCTTTGTTCATTTTCATTTTCAACTTTTTACATAAATCTTAGCACCATAATTTGTATAATTTTACCATATTTTTCTATTTTTTTACTATAACACTTTTTGTTACCTTTTGACACACCTTTGCTTTTTTTCTTTACCTGTTAACACATATGTCTGAAACACATACTGCGGCGCGACAAAATATGGTAAATTATGGTAATTTTTTGCTTGAATATTGCCTTCTTGTGTGTTATACTTCATATTGTCAAAAACAAATAGGAGGATTAATCATGCAGGATAAAATATCAGTCTTACTGATTGATGATAATAAGGCATTATGTGAATCAATAACTAAAAGTATTATGGCAGAGAGCGACATAGAAATATTAGGGTCTGCCGGTGACGGATTATCTGGTCTGGAACTAATTAAAAGTTTAAAACCTGATGTGGTTGTCTGCGATATTGTTATGCCAAAACTTGACGGACTTGCTCTTTTAGAGAGAATTGAAAACGAAAAATTGGAGAAAGCTCCATCGTTTATAATGCTTTCTGCCGTGAGTCACGACAGCATCACCTCAAAAGCTCTCAATTTAGGTGCTAAATATTATATAGTTAAACCTTACGAAAAAGTTGATGTTCTGATTAAAAGAATAAGAGAAATTGGCGCGGGCAACTTTAAAAAATCAGAATTTTTTAATTTAGATAACTTTAACGCTAAAAGTTCACTTAAAAAAACATCTCAGATTGACGAAGAGGATTTAGAAGCTGTAGTGACAGAGTTAATCCACGAAATTGGTGTTCCTGCTCACATTAAAGGTTATAATTATCTGAGAGATGCCATCACTTTATGCACAAACGATAAAGAGTTCATAAATTCTATCACCAAATTATTATACCCTACTGTTGCTAAAAACTATCAAACAACCTCCTCACGCGTAGAACGCGCAATTAGACACGCCATAGAGGTCGCTTGGAGCCGTGGCCGTGAGGAAATATTAAATGACATCTTTGGTTACACAATAGACACAGAAAAAGGAAAGCCTACAAATGGTGAGTTTATTGCGATGATTTCTGATTCTATCAGATTGAAACTGAAGCGTGCTTCAAATCAGTAAAATTTGTTTTTTTAATCTTGTATTTTATTGCTTTGGCAATAAATATAAAATTAGTCCCTAAGCTTTTCCACCACCCCCCAGGATAAAGCTTAGGGACTTTTTTAATTTATAAAATCACCTTCATCAACTAATGCTCGGTGTCTTTCTCTTTTTCAAGGGTAGAATTTTATGTTTTTCCGTCATTATAGCATAAATGTTGTAATTTCCTACAAATAAAAAAAGCAGGCTGTTTAATTTTAAACAGCCTGCTAAATCGTTTATTTTGCGTAGTCAACCGCTCTTGTTTCTCTTATAACATTAACTTTTATCTGTCCCGGATATTCAAGTTCTTCCTCAATTTTCTTAACAATATCTCGTGCAACCAAAGTTATGCTTTCATCTTTTATGTCTTCAGGTTTTACCATGATTCTGATTTCACGGCCTGCCTGAATCGCAAAAGACTTATCAACTCCATCGAAAGAATTAGCTATCTCTTCAAGTTTTTCAAGTCTCTTGATGTATGATTCAATATTTTCTCTTCTTGCTCCCGGTCTTGCTGCAGAAATCGCATCTGCTGCCTGAACTATTGCTGCAATTAAGGTTGTTGCCTCAACATCTCCGTGATGAGCCATTATAGCATGGATAACTTCCTGACCTTCCTTATATTTTTTAGCAAGGTCTGCACCAATCATAACATGAGTGCCTTCCATTTCATGGTCAGCTGCCTTTCCTAAGTCATGGAGAAGGCCGGCTCTTTTAGCAAGTGTGATATCGGCTCCGATTTCACCTGCAATAAGTCCTGACAAATATGACACTTCCATGGAATGCTTTAAAACATTCTGACCATAGCTTGTTCTGAATTTTAATTTACCTAAAAGCTTGATAAGGTCAGGATGCAAGCCATGAACGCCTGTTTCAAATGTTGCTTCTTCTCCTGCCTGTTTAATAACTGCATCAACTTCTTTTTGAGCTTTTGCAACTGTTTCTTCAATTCTTGCCGGATGAATTCTTCCGTCAACAATAAGTTTTTCCAAAGCAACCCTTGCAACCTCTCGGCGAATAGGGTCAAAGCTTGAAAGAATTACAGCTTCAGGTGTATCATCAATTATCAAATCAACGCCTGTGGCAGTTTCAAGGGCTCTGATATTTCTTCCCTCTCTACCAATAATTCTTCCCTTCATTTCATCAGATGGAAGCTCAACCACTGAAACTGTTGTTTCAGCCACATGGTCAGCCGCAACCTTCTGAATTGAAGAAGCAATAATGTTTTTGGCATTTCTGTCTGCATTTTCCTTTGCCTGTTGCTCAATTTCTTTAACCATAATTGCAGCTTCATGCCTTGTCTGTTGTTCAATGTCAGCAATAATCGCTTCTTTAGCTTCTTCTCTGGTCATTCCTGAAATTTTTTCAAGATTTTCCAACTGCTTTTGCTTTATTACTTTGATTTCTTCCTCTTTTTGTTCAAATTCCTTAATCTTCTGATT
>JAZNGA010000006.1:0-80882 GCA_045576235.1 Clostridia bacterium | reverse complement strand
AAGGCGGATGACAGTTTACAGCCCGAACGCCAAGTTCACACAAAGAACCGTCAGTCCATTACCTCCCCATTATAACAAAAATAAGCATAGCTTGCTAAACTACAATAAAGTAATTTAGTGCTATGCTTATATAGTACCAAACATAGAAAAGGCATTAATTAATGTGGAGGATAAAGTATGTTATCAAGTGAAATGATTAAAAAAGCTGCTCTTGAGGCAGGAGCTGACAGTTGTGGCATCGCGCCCATTTCTCGCTGGAATGGCGCACCAAAGGAGATGAATCCTCAATTTCTTTTCCCAAATGTCAAAAGCTGCATAGGCTTTGTGTTCAGAATTCCGAGAGGGGTTCAGAGGGGAATTGAAGAAGGAACGCAGTTTTATCAATATCCATCAATGGCATATGGCGGAATAAATGAAATCTATGCTCCTGCTGTGCTTCACCATGTGGGCAGAGCGATTGAAGACGAAGGATATGAGGCTTTTATCTACAGAAACACGGGCGCGCGCGGAATCGTGTCTGACATGGACGGAAGCCCGGGAAACTCTCTTTCTCCTGAAGAACAGATTGAAGTCAGCAAACACGCAAAAGGAAAGACTGCTCATCACAGAAGCGTTCAGTTTACCCGTGAGGCAGGCGAAGGAAAAATTCCGCCTGATTTGCAGTTTCAGTTCAGGATTGCAGCTGTTGCGTGCGGTCTCGGGGAGATTGGCTGGAGCAAAATGCTCTTAACGCCTGAATTTGGTCCGCTTCAGAGAGTTGCATTCATTTTTACGGATGCAGAATTTGATGTTTATGATGAAATGTATAACGGCGAGCCTTTATGCAGAAAATGCGGCGCGTGCGTGAGGGAATGTCCTGGTGGATGCATACCGAAAATCGATTCGGGCAAAACAATCAGCATCGACATTGACGGAAAAATCTGCGAGTGGGGAGATATAGATATGTGGAGATGCTATGCATTCTACACCCATGGCGGCAGATATTATAATCCGTTTGTGCCGAAAGAGGTTTTTGACGAAAACGAGGGTGGGGCTTTAGACCTTCTTGAAGGCGTGACTGATGTTGCAAATGAAAAAGAGATTATGAAGGTCTATGGTGCTCTTGAAAAATATTTCCCGAGCTGGGTTGGCTACAATATGGCAAAATGCGGCGGCTGCATAAGGGCGTGTGTGTCTGTGCTTGAGAAAAAAGGCGGCTGCATGGAAGGCAGATTCAAAGAGCCTCTGCGAACTAAAAAGGCCTGGAGGCTTGACAGATGATAAAAGAATATGAAAGAAAAAAAGATGGCTATGATGTCGTTATGAAATCTGAAGGATGGCAGATAGCAATAGTCACATATGATGAGCAATATGATGAAAAAAATCGCGCGAAAATTGCGCGCCATATGACGACTGACGAGGCGTTTGTGCTGACGGAAGGCGAAGCGACACTATATATGACAGACGAAAATGATATTCAAACAGAAATAAAGCTTATGAAAAACAAGATTTATGTTGTGGAAAAAGCCACATGGCATTCGCTTGTTTTAAGCAGAGATGCTGTTTTGATAGCGGCAGAAAATGCCGATATTTCGCCTGAGGATTCAGAAAGGAAGGTGCTGAAATGATAACTGCTGAAATGATAAAGGAAAAAGCAAAGGAGCTTGGGGCGGTGCTTTGCGGGATTGGTGACATTAAGCTTTTTGAAGATGTTGTGCCTGAACACAATCCTTTGAGCGTGTTGCCAAACGCAAAGTGCATAATTGGTTGTGCTCTGCCCGTGCCAAAGGGATTTTATAAAACAATGGAGTCTAAAAGCCAATATTATACATACACAAGTCTTGGCGTGAAATATATTGACGAGACATTTGCAGAGATTTTCCTCTTAAAGTTAGGGGCAATGATAGAAAACGAAGGGTATGATGCGTGTCTTCAGAGAAATGTGCCGGGAATGAAAGTGAGCGGCGACCCCAGCACAAACCCAGAGGTCAAGGATGTTTATGAGCTTAAATTTTCTTCTTCGGTTGACGGGAAAAAGCCTGCGCCTGAGGTCATAATAGACACAGAGCGTGCGGCGTTTGCCTGCGGTCTCGGAAAGGCGGGGCTTCACGGAAAAATCATTACGCCCGACTTTGGAACATTTTTGAGATTTGTTTACATAGTCACCGACGCTCCTTTAGAGCTTGACAAGCCGTTTGAAGTAGAGGTCTGCGACGGATGTGGAGAATGTATTAAAGCGTGTCCCGGAAAAGCAATATCCTCTGACGGACTTGACACATGGCAGTGCAGCGTATATTACAGAGGGGCTCATAAGTCAAACCCATTTATGACAGAAGAGTTTTTAAAGGATAATCCCGAAAGAGAAGCAATTATAAACGGAGAAAAGCGCTTTGACAGAAACAGTGCAAGGGAGCTATATCCTGATTTGCGTTTTTTGCCTGAAACCCATTTTGGCTATGTTCCCTGTCTTTGCGGCAAAAAATGTGAGCTTGCGTGCGAAAAGCACCGAAAGGGGTGAGAAAATGAGAAATGCTATTATAGAGTGTGCAAAAAAATATGATGCTGATGTCGTGACTTTCACATCATCTTCAAGCTTTCCTGAAGACGATGCCATATTTAAAATTTATCCTGAAGTCAAGACGGTCATAGCTCTCGGCTTCCGTGTGCTCCGTGGTCTTTACAGGGGCGTTGAGGAGGGTACGGTCTATTATCAATACACGACAATGGGTGTTGAAAACTTAGAAGAAACAGTTATGCCGCTTGCTATGCTTCGTGTTTCCACGGTGATAGAAGCAGAAGGCTTCATCGCAATTCCACAGCGCCGTCACCAGCTCATTATGGCGGAACAAAACAGCACAAATCCCGAGGTTGATTATTCTGATATTTTCCGTGGGATAGCTGCAGAAAATCAGATGGATTTTGAAAAAGCTGCTGAAATATGTGGCATTGGAGAGAAAGGCGTTCACGGAAGAATAATAAATAAGGATTATGGTCCTTTCATAAGATGGTGCTTTGTTCTGACGGATGCTGAGATTGAACCGACGCCAAAGGAAAAGCACTATCTTTGTGATAAATGTATGGAGTGTGTAAGAGCGTGCCCGGGAAAAGCAATTAAAGAAGACGGAACGCTTGATCCGTGGCAGTGCGCAGTTTATTATAACGGAGCAAATGGAAGCAAAAATCCGTTTATGCCGCCTGATGCATACATAGGCTTTGAAAACAGAATGGACATAATTGAAGGAAAAGTCAAGGTGGATGAAAAAAGCGCAAAAGAAATCATAAATAACACATATTTCTACCCACCGGCAAAGCATTTTTATCGCACATCAATCTGCGGAAGAGCGTGTGACAGAGCGTGCTACATTCATCTTGAAGAAAAAGGTTTGCTCGGCAAAAAGTTCAAGAAAAAGTTCCGCGAGGGTGAAGACTGGCATCTTGACATGAAGCAGTTTGAAACATTAAGAAGAGAAAAAGAGTGGGATTTCACGAGCAAGAAGTGAAGCCAATTTTAAAAACATGGAAGTGATATATAATTAAAAAAAGAAAGGAAGATGTTAAAATGTCCGCCAATAAAGAAAAAATTAAAATTGCAGTCATCGGCTGCGGCAGATTTGCAAAAAACTTTGTTAAATTGTTTAAAGCTCATCCGTTTGTGGAAAAGGTTTATGTCTGTGACCTCATAGCAGAGCGTGCAGAGCAATATTCAAACGATTTCGATGTTGAGATTATCTCAAGCTTTGAAGAAGCACTCGCATCTGATAAAGTCAATTCTATAGCAATATTTACTCAGCGCTATAAGCACGGCGGAATGGTAATCGAGGCTTTAAAAGCAGGAAAGCATGTCTATAGTGCAGTTCCTTGCTCAATCAGCATTGATGAAATCAAGGAAATTGAAGAGCTTGTCAGAAAAACTCGTTTGACATATTCAATGGGTGAAACAGGCTTTTATCGTGCGCCTGCAATTTTCTGCAGAGAAGAATTTGCTAAAGGAACATTCGGCAAGTTTGCATATGGCGAAGCTCAATATAATCACGACATTCGTAACATGGAGCAGAGCTTCCGCAGCTCAGCAGGGGAAGACTGGAAAAAGTTTGCAGGAATTCCGCCTATGTTCTATCCAACACATTCTACGGCAATGGTGCTGAGCGCTATGCCCGGTGTTTATGCTAAAAAAGTTGTTGCTTTCGGTTTTGAAAAAAGCCCGAGAACAGACATCTACGGAACAGATGGACAAAACCTTTATGACAATCCTTTTTCAAACACAGCAATGCTTCTAGAACTTTCAAACGGTGGAATCTGCAGAATCAGCGAAAACCGTTGCGCAGGCTGGAAGTCTCCTGAAACATATATTTCTCAGTTCTTCGGAAGTGATGGCGCATATGAATTCTCAGTTGCAAGACACCACCTCGCTACATGGAAGCCTGATAACCCGAACAAGGTGAATATGATAGATGTAACGCATAAGCTTCAGCCAAAATCAGTTTATGAGAAAATCTGTGAAAACTATGATGAGGGAATTCAATGGATTGCAGACGGAGCAGGATTCAGGGAAGTTTCTCCTGTTCAGCCTGTTGAAAGACTTCCTAAAGAATTTGAGGGAATCCATAATGCCCATAACGGAACTCACCATTTCCTCATAGATGATTTCTGCCGTGCATACCAGACAGGAAAGCTTTCACCAACAAACATATGGCAGGTTGCAAGATGGAACATACCGGGACTTTTAGCACATCAGTCTGCAATTTCAGGCGGAAAGACAATAGATGTTATTGACCTTGGCGAACCGCCTGCTGATTGGGAAGTTCTCAACTGGAAATAAAGTTGTTTATAATGATTTTCAGAAAAGCCTTGCTGAGCAAGGCTTTTCTTTATGCCTTTTAAAATTTTTCTTTATTTTTTTAATATTAACTGATATAATGGTAATAGAAGATGAGTCGGGGGGAGAATATGGAAAAAGTTAAAACAGAAAGAAACTATGGCATCGATTTTTTGCGAATTATTGCAATGATTATGATTGTCTTGCTCCATGTTATAAATCAGGGCGGAGTTTTAAATGCGACAGGTGAAAACATCATCAACCGTGCGATGGCGGAATTTTTTGTTGCAGCTGCATATGGTGCTGTTAATTGCTATGCACTGGTTTCAGGATATGTGGGAATGAACTCAAAGCATAAATATTCAAGCTTGATGCAGCTTTATTTGCAGGTGATTTTTTACACGCTTTCAACGACCTCTGTGTTTTATTTTTTGAACCCTGACCTGATTGGACCGAAAAACTTTCTTGATGCTTTCTTGCCTGTTTCAAACGAGAGCTATTGGTATTTCACCGCATATTTCGGGATGTTCTTCTTCGCGCCATTTTTAAACAAAATGTTGCTTTCTTTAAGCAAAAGAGAGGCAAGAACATTGGCTTTTACAATTATAATCATTTTATCGGTTATTCCATGTGTTTTTCAAAAAGATGTTTTCAAATCTGAGTGGGGCTATTCAATGATATGGCTTTTGGCTCTTTATCTTCTTGGCGGTTGCATAAAAATTACAGAGTCTGAGAAGAAATTAAAAAAAGGAGTTTTGCTCTTGATTTTCCTCATATGTGTTATCATAACATTTTTGAGCACGCTTTTAAGGGGAATCAATAAGTACACATTTCTTCTGACCTACACATCACCGACTGTTCTGATAGGTTCGGTTTCTGTTCTTGTTTTGTTTTCACAGTTTAACATTTGCGGCTTGCTTAAAAAATTGATTTCCTTTTTTGCTCCGCTCTCATTCGGTGTCTATCTTGCTCACACCGAGCCGCATATTTTTAATGAGGTTCTTCTGGGGCGTTTTAGCAGTTTTGGTGCTTTTAGCCCTGATAAGTTTGTGATTGCAGTTTTCGCAACTGTTTTAGCTATATGGCTTGTTTGCTCCATGATAGACTATGTCAGGCTGAAGCTTTTTAAAT
Source organism: Clostridia bacterium (assembly GCA_045576235.1). Classification (GTDB taxonomy): domain Bacteria; phylum Bacillota; class Clostridia; order UBA1381; family UBA9506; genus SIG437. The sequence continues at coordinate 74,956 of JAZNGA010000006.1, read as the reverse complement.
TTCTCCGCATTAAGGAGCTTAGCATCAGGCTGGAAAGCTTTTTTGCAAAGTTATTTTGTTAATTCAACAATAATTTGGCGGGCATCGGAATTTCTCAGCGCTATAACAGCACCGCGTATCAAATAGGCCGTCGGGTTTCCCGATGGACTTTTTTGTATGCAAGAGACTTTTGTGCCGCGGATTAGTCCTATGTCCTGAAGTCTGCGGCGCATTGTGTCATTTATATAAAGCTCTCTGACGAGAGCTTTTTCTCCCTCTTTAAGGGAAGAGAGGTTATCTATATAAAGCATAGCTGTCTCCAATTCTATTCTTTTTCTTTTAATATATAATATTAAAAAAATAAAAAAATGTGTCAAATTTCCTCTGTTTAATTAGTTTTTTTGGATAAACTAACATAAATATAAAGATTATGAAAACTTAATATTGGCGATTTATATAATTGACAAAGAAGAAATTAGGACTATAATGGATAATGGAGGAGTTTTTTTTGATGTTTGGAGGGTTAAAATGAAAACATTTGACATTTTTAACATTTTAGAGCTCATAGGAGGCCTTGCTGTCTTCCTTTATGGAATGAACATTTTAAGCGAAGCTCTTGAAAAACAGTCGGGCGGCAGTCTGAGAAAAATTTTAGAGTCTTTGACATCAAATCCATTTAAAGGATTGCTTTTGGGAATAGGCGTGACAGCAATCATTCAGTCCTCATCAGCAACGACTGTTATGGTGGTGGGCTTTGTCAACTCGGGGATAATGAGGCTTTCACAGTCTATCGGAATCATCATGGGCGCAAACATCGGAACGACTGTGACGGCGTGGTTTCTGAGCCTGACAGGAATAGAGGGAGACAACCTCTTTTTAAAACTTTTAAAGCCGACTTCTTTTTCGCCCGTGCTTGCTTTAATCGGCATAGCTCTGGTTATGTTTGCAAAGACAACAAAGAAAAAAGACACAGGCACGATTTTGCTTGGGTTTGCAATTTTGATGTTTGGAATGGATATGATGTCAGAGGCTGTTAAGCCGCTTGCTGATGTTCCTGAGTTCACAAGAATTTTAACGCTGTTTTCAAATCCGTTCTTTGGCGTTTTAGCTGGAACACTTTTAACTGCATTAATTCAGAGCTCATCTGCTTCTGTCGGAATTTTGCAGGCGCTCTCAGTCACGGGAAGCATGACATTTGGTGCTGCAATTCCCATAATAACAGGTCAGAACATCGGAACATGCGTGACGGCGCTTCTTTCGTCTGCAGGGGCAAACAAAAATGCGAAACGCGCTGCCATAGTTCACCTTGTTTTTAATGTTTTGGGAACGCTTTCATTCCTTATTTTGTTCTATGTTTTAAACAGTTTTTTGCGTTTTGAATTTGTTGATAAACCTATCAATGCGGCTATGATTGCTGTTGTCCACACAACATTCAATGTGTTTGCGACAGTTTTGCTTTTCCCGTTTAATAAGCTGCTTGAAAAAATTGCGTGCATGATTATAAAAGACGAAAAAGCTGCGGTTGAACCGAGCAAGCTTTTAGATGAGCGTTTCCTTTCAACTCCGTCTGTCGCAATTGGAAGAGCAAAGAAGCTGACTTGTGAGATGGCAACGCTTTCGTGCGATATGATTTCCAAAGCAATTGCCATGATTGATGATTTTGATGACGCAAAAGCGCAGGAGCTTAATGAACTTGAAGAGAAAATTGATGTTTATGAGGACGAGCTCGGAACATATCTTGTCAAGCTCTCGAGCAAGAGCTTATCAACTGCAGACAGCCACGAGATTTCAAAGCTTCTTCACTCCATAGGAGATTTTGAGCGAATAGGCGACCATGCAATTAATCTGTCTGAGTCGGCGCAGGAAATCAGCGAGAAAAACATTGTCTTTACAGATGAAGCGAAAAAGGAAATGGAGATTATTTCAGAGGCTGTGAAAGAAATTCTTTCTCTGGCGGTGAAAGCTTTTGTTGATGACGATGTTTCTTTGGCATCACAGGTTGAGCCTCTTGAAGAAGTTATTGACGATTTGAAAACTCTGCTCAAGACAAACCATATAAACAGAGTTAAAAATGGTGATTGCACCATTGAAATCGGATTTGTTTTCTCCGACATTATAACAGATTTTGAGCGTGTTGCTGACCATTGTTCAAATGTTGCCGCTTGTCTTATTCAGATAGACAAAGACATTTTCGACACGCATAAATATTTAAGCGGTGTTAAAAAATATGGCGAAAACTCATTCAAAGAGCAATATGAAATGTATGCTGAAAAATATAGAGTTTGATAAGCGGTAAATCACAAGGGCGCATATTAATTTTTTTTGATGTGCACACTTATTTATGCACAAAAACATAAAGAATTTTACAGGGCGCCACGCCTTGCATAAATGAAAAAAGAAAGGAGGAAACGCGCTATGAACGAAAAAAGTTTAGGCAGGTTGCTCGAAGAAAAGAGATATTTTGAACTGAAGGAAATGCTTCAAAAGAGCAATTCTGCAGACATTTCTTCAGCCATAGGAAATCTCCGTTTTGAACAATTAATTCTGATTTTCCGCCTGCTTGAAAAAGATAAGGCGGCTGATGTTTTTTCATATATGGAGCCTTACACGCAGGAGAAATTGATTTGCTCCATGACAGATGCAGAATTAAAAGAAATAATGGATGAAATGTTTCTTGATGATGCAGTCGACATGATTGAGGAAATGCCTTCAAATGTTGTTAAAAGAATTCTGAAAAACACTGCGCCTGAGGAAAGAGAAATCATTAATAAATTTCTCTGCTATCCGTCAGGAAGTGCAGGAAGCGTGATGACTATTGAGTTTGTCGATTTGAAGGCTCATATGACTGTCACTGAGGCTTTTGAAAAAATCAGAAGAGTGGGCGTTGATTCTGAAACGATTTACACATGCTATGTTTTAGATGATGAAAGAATGCTTGTTGGCATAATAACCGTCAAGACTATGCTTCTTGCTGATGCAACATCAAAAATTGAAGATTTGATGGAGACTAATTTTATTTCCGTCAACACATTGGACGACAAAGAGGATGCGGTGAGAAAAATTGACAAATATGATTTGCTGGCGCTTCCTGTTGTTGATATGGAGTCAAGACTTGTCGGCATAATCACTATTGACGATGCAGTTGATGTTATCAAAGAGGAAACGACGGAAGATATTGAGAAAATGGCGGCGATTTCTCCTTCTGATGCTTCATATTTTAAAATGAGCAGTCTGACCCATGCAAAAAACAGACTTTTCTGGCTGATAATTCTGATGCTTTCGGCAAGCATCACAGGAGCAATAATCACGAAATATCAGGAGGCTTTTTCTGCCGTGCCGCTTCTTGTCTCGTTTATACCGATGATTATGAACACGGGAGGAAATTGCGGCAACCAGAGCGCATCGCTGATTATAAGGGGAATTGCTTTAGATGAAATCCTGCCATCTGATTTTTTAAAAGCTATGTTTAAAGAAATAAGAGTGTCGCTTTTTGTTTCGATAGCGCTCAGCGTAATTAACGGATTGAGAATTTTCGTTATCTACAGGGATTTGCAGCTGACTTTAGTGATAAGCCTGACGCTGATTATCACGGTCATTTTCTCAAAAGCTTTAGGATGCGCGCTTCCGCTGCTTGCCAAAAAGCTTAAGATTGACCCTGCGCTGATGGCAGCGCCGCTCATTGCAACGATTGTTGATACTTGCTCGATGCTGATATATTTCAACATAGCAATAGCTATTATGGGGCAAAGAATCGGCTGAATTTAAGAAAACACGATAAAACTTTCATATTTTAAAAAAAATGCTTGCATTAATTGAAAAAATTTGGTATAATATGAATGTAAGGCTATGGTTTTAATGATTATTTCTTGGAGAGTGGGTGTTAATCCCACTCTCTTTGCAATATTGGAGGAAGTAATGGCATATAACAATACGGAGAAAAAGGTCTATGACATTTCAGTCCCGATAGCAGAAAAAAACGGTCTTTCCGTTTGGGATGTTGAATTTAAAAAAGAGGGCTCTGACTACTTTTTAAGGCTTTATGTTGACAAGGACGGCGGAGTGGCAATTGATGACTGCGAGGCTGTCAGCCGCGAGCTTTCAGATAAGCTCGATGAGCTTGACCTGATAGATAAGGCATATATGCTCGAGGTTTGCTCGGCAGGGCTTGACAGACAGTTAAAGCGCGAAAGCGATTTTCTGGCTTTTTTGGGAAGCGATGTTGATGTTAAGCTTTATGCACCGCTCGGTGGCGTGAAGGAATTCACAGCAGAGTTGAAAGCTTTTGAAAACGGAGTGGTTACGCTTTTAAAAGACGGGGAAGAGATTTCGCTTGCGCTTGATAAAATCGCAAGTGTGAGACTTAGTGTTGTGTTTTAATGTTATTTATTAATAAATTTGGAGGTCAGACATGAATCAGGAATTTATGTCCGCATTATCGGAAATTGAGGCGACTAAAAAGATTAAAAAAGAAGTTTTGCTTGAAACATTGGAGCAGGCATTAATCGCTGCTTACAAGAAAAACTACGGGCACTATCAGAATGTGGTCATCACCATCGACAGAGAGACAGGGGAAATTAAGGTTGTTCAGCAGAAGACTGTTGTCGAAGAGGTTTTAGATTCGCGCGTTGAGATAGGGCTCAGTGAAGCTCAGAAGATTGATAAAAGATATGAGGTTGGTCATGTCGTTGATTTTGAAGTTATCCCCAAAAACTTCGGAAGAATCGCTGCGCAGACTGCAAAACAGGTTGTTGTGCAGAGAATCAAAGAGGCAGAAAGAGACAATCTTTTTGATATGTATCGCGACAGCGAAAACGGCATAGTTTCAGGTGTTGTTTTAAGAGATGATGTTAAAGGTGCAATCATTCAGATAAACAATGACACAGAAGCGCTTCTCCCTAAAGAAGAGCAGCTATCAGGCGAGGGATATGTTCCAGGGGCAAGACTTAAGTTTTATGTGACAGATGTTAAGATGTCTGCAAACAATCCTCAGATTATCCTTTCAAGAACTCATCCGGGACTTGTTAAAAAATTGTTTGAGCAGGAAGTTCCTGAAATTATGTCAGGGGTTGTTGAGATTAAGACAATCTCTCGTGAGCCTGGCTCAAGAAGCAAGATTTCAGTTTTAAGCAATGATGAAAATGTTGATCCTGTTGGTTCGTGCGTCGGCCCGAGGGGTGCGCGTGTTCAGATTGTCTGCGATGAACTTGGCGGCGAGAAGATTGACATTGTCAGATATTTTGAAGACCCTGCAAAATTCATAAGTGAGGCGCTGAGTCCTTCAGAGGTTGTAAGTGTTGACATTAACGAAGAGGCGCACAGTGCTTATGTCATAGTGCCTTCTCATCAGCTTTCGCTGGCAATTGGAAAAGAAGGACAGAATGCAAGACTCGCTGCAAGACTGACGGGCTGGAAAATTGACATAAAGCCCGACAATGAGCAGTAAGCATATTCCGGTCAGGGAATGTATTGTTTGCGGCGTTAAGTTTGAAAAAAATGATTTAGTGAGAATAGCTATCCGCGACGACAAAATCTTTGTTGACGCCTCCCATAAGGCGGGCGGACGAGGTGCTTACATTTGCAAAAGCCCTGACTGTTTTGATAAATTGTTGAAAAAACGAAGACTTGACCGCGCTTTTAAGAGGAGCGTGGAGACTTCAGTTTATGAGGAAACTATAGAAGAATTAAATCGATTGAACGAAATTAAAAGGAATTAACCAGCATCGGCCATCTGGAAAACAGATAACAGCTCGGCATATGATGGCATTAAGACGGTATTTTTTCGGAGGTGGAATTATGTCAAAAGTGCGAGTGCATGAACTTGCAAAAGAACTGGACACAAATTCAAAGGAGTTAATAGCGCTGCTTTCAGATTATGGTTTTTCGGCAAGAAACCATATGAGCACATTGGAGCAGGAGGAACTTGATGTAATTTTTGAGACATACACTCAGAAATTCGATAAGAAAACAGAAATTCCTGTCTTTGGAAAGGTTTCAGAGCCTTTAAAGCCTGCGCCTGAAAAAGAAGAGAAAAAGAAAGCTAAAGGCGAGGGCGGAGAAAAACCTGAAGGAAAATCTGCTGATAAAGACAACAAAAAAGCAGACAATAAAAAAGCTCAGAAGCCTGAAAAAACGGAAAAGGCGCAAAAGGAAGAAACAGAAATTTCACCTGACTATGAGCCGATTAAGAGAAAGGTGCGCTATGTTGACACTCGTCAGACTGTCGTTGATTTAGATAAAATTGACAATGAAAAATTAGAGGAGCTTGTTCCGACCAATGCAGCAGACGACAGCGTTAAAAAGCAGAAGCTGAAAAAAGGCTCAAACAAGCTAAAAGACGGCAATCATAACATAAAGAACAAGAATATGCCGCAGAAGGAACAAAAGGTCAAGAAAGAGAAGAAAAAGGTTCTCATTCCTAACGAAATAACTGTTGGCGAGCTTGCTTCAAGACTTGGAATTTCACCGACTGAGGTTATTAAAAAGCTGATGCTTTTAGGCGTTATGGCAGCTGTTAACCAGACAATTGACTTTGATATTGCATCACTCGTTGCCGAAGAGCTTGATGCCATTGTAGAAAAAGAAATAATTCTCACAAACGAGGAAATACTTTTAGAAGAAGCTGAAGATAAGGAAGAAGACCTTCAGCCCCGTTCTCCTGTTGTTGTTGTTATGGGCCATGTTGACCACGGTAAGACATCGCTTCTTGATGCCATCAGAAGCACGCATGTCACAGACACCGAAGCAGGCGGCATCACGCAGCATATCGGTGCGCACAGAGTCAGAATTCACGACAAGAAGATAACCTTCTTAGACACACCGGGACACGAAGCCTTCACTGCCATGAGAGCAAGAGGAGCGCAGGTCACTGACATTGCAATTTTGGTTGTTGCTGCAGATGACGGAATCATGCCGCAGACTGTTGAGGCAATTAACCACGCGAAAGCTGCAAATTTAAGCATAATTGTTGCTATCAATAAAATAGATAAAGAGGGTGCAAACCCTGACAGAATCAAGCAGGAACTCACAGAACATGAGCTTATCCCTGAAGATTGGGGCGGCGACACAATCTGTGTTGAGGTTTCTGCCAAGAAAAAACAGAACATCGAAGGGCTTCTTGAGATGGTTCTTTTGGTTGCTGAAATGCGCGATTTAAAAGCAAATCCCAATAAGCGCGCAAGCGGAACTGTCATCGAAAGCAAGCTTGACAAGGGAAGAGGTCCTGTTGCAACAGTCCTCGTCCAGAGCGGAACATTAAAGGTCGGAGATATTGTTATTGCGGGAACGGCAGTAGGCCATGTCCGCGCTATGCTTGATGACAAGGGAAAGAATGTTAAAAAAGCAGGTCCGTCTGTTCCGGTTGAGATTTTAGGTTTATCTGAAGTGCCGTCAGGCGGTGAAATATTTAATGTTGTAAGCGATGAGCGCTTGGCAAAAACAGTTGTTGACGAAAGAAAGTTTAAGATAAAAGAAGAAAAAATCAAATCAACAACAGCAGTGACTTTAGATGACCTCTTTGACAGAATTAAAGAAGGTCAGGTTAAAGAGCTCAACATCATTGTCAAAGCTGATGTTCAGGGCTCGGTTGAGGCTGTGAAGCAGAGCCTGGAAAAGCTTTCAAACGAAGAAGTCAGAGTCAAGACAATCCATGGCGGCGTTGGTGCTATCCGTGAATCTGATGTTATGCTCGCATATGCATCAAATGCTATTATTGTCGGCTTTAATGTCCGCCCCGATGCAGGTGCTGCAATGAGCGCTGAAGCGCAGGGCGTTGATATGAGACTCTACAGAGTAATTTACGAGGCTATAGAGGAAATTGAAGCGGCTATGAAGGGTATGCTTGAGCCCACCTTTAAAGAAGAAGTTACGGGCCATGCCGAAATCAGACAGACATTTAAGGTTTCAGGAGTCGGCACAATCGCAGGCTGCTATGTCACAGACGGCGTCATAAACAGAAATTCACAGGTCAGAATTGTTCGTGATGGCATTGTTGTTCACGAAGGAGCGCTTGCTTCATTAAAACGATTCAAAGACGACGCAAAAGAAGTTAATTCAGGTTATGAATGTGGTCTTTCAATTGAGCGCTTCAACGACATCAAAGAAGGCGATGTTGTTGAATGCTTCCAGATGGTTGAGGTTGACAGATAAATAATAATTTCAGAAAGGAACTTGCAATGGCAGGAAACAGAATAGTCAGAATAAATGAAGAGGTCAGAAAAGAGTTAAGCGATATCATAAGAAACCTTAAAGACCCGAGAATTCCGATTATGACAAGCGTTGTTAATGTGAGTGTCACGCCTGATTTAAGATATGCTAAAGCATATATAAGCGTCATGGGTGATGATAACACAAAGGCTCTTGCCATGGCGGCTTTAAAGAAATCGGCAGGTTTTGTGCGCCGTGAAATCGGAAAGAGAATTAATTTGAGATATACGCCCGAGATTGTTTTTGAGCTCGATAGCTCAATTGAGCATGGAGCAAAAATCAATCAGCTTTTGCACGATGTGGGCGCTGCGGAGAAGAAATGATTATGAACACATTTTCTGAGGTTATGGAAAAACTGAAAAAAGCAGAAAAGATTGCGCTCTTTACCCACGAAAATCCTGACGGAGATGCGCTTGGGTCAGTGAGCGCTGCAAAGGCTATATTGGAGCATTTGGGAAAAACTGTTTTTATTTGCCTTTGCGATTTGCCTTCAGAAAAGTTTTCATATCTTGAGGACTGGCGTTTGGATTGTCTCAAAAATGAAGAGACAGACACAGCTTTAGCTTTAGACTGCGGAGCGCTCGGAAGGCTTGGAAATCTTGCTGATGTTTATATGTCGGCAAAAACGAAGCTTTCCATAGACCACCATGCTTCAAACACACCGTTTGCAGACTGCTTCTACACAAATCCTGAAAGTGCTGCCTGCTGTGAGCTCATATATGATATGGCAATCTGTCTTTGCGGATTTGTTCCCGAAAAGGCGATGAAGGGAATCTACACAGGACTTTCCACAGACACGGGACATTTCAAATTTTCAAATGTCACGGAAAAAACCTTGTCAATAGCAGCAGAGTTGGTTGGCGGAGGCTTAGACCACAGAAAAATCACAAATGTCCTTTATGACACAGTGAAAAAACAGAAGCTCAAATTTTTAGGAGAGGTTTATTCAAAAATTGAGTTTTTTTCAGGAGGAAAAATCTCTTTTCTCTATTGCTCAGATGAGCTTTTAAGAAAACATGGGGTTTTGCCTGACGATGTGGAAGAGCTCCCGAACACAATTTTGAGCATAGAGGGAGTCAAGGTCGGAATTTTGCTGAAAGACAAAGCTGATGGTGGTTATAAGATTAGCTTAAGAGGTAAAGATATCATAGACTTGGCTGCGATTGGGGCTACATTTGGCGGCGGCGGTCATGTCAATGCGGCAGGAATCAGCGTCGCAAAAAACAAAGATGAGATTTTAAAAAGTCTCATAGAAAAAATTGAAACTGCGCTTAAAGGGGCAGATTATGATGGATAATAATTTAAAGACCGTAGAGCTTTTTTCTGACGGAGCGTGTTCAGGCAACCCGGGAAAAGGCGGCTACGGTACAATTTTAAAATACGGAGAAATAAAAAAAGAAATTTCCGGCGGTTTCAGGCTGACAACAAACAACAGAATGGAAATTATTGGTGTTTTGGAAGGCTTTGAGAAACTGAAAGAGCCATGTAATGTCATTGTCACAAGCGATTCAAAATATGTCATAGACGCGCTTTCTAAAGGCTGGGTTTATGGCTGGCAGAAAAAAGGCTGGATTAAAAGCGATAAAAAAAGGGCACAGAATGTTGATTTGTGGGAAAGGCTTTTAAAAGAAATTGCCAAGCATAATGTGACATATAACTGGATTAAAGGTCATGCAGGACATCCTGAAAACGAAAGATGCGACCATCTTGCAGTCAGTGCATATTCAGGTGATGACCTGATGATTGATGCAGAATATGAAAGGGAAAAGGAAAATGCTGTTTGACACACACGCTCATCTTGATGATGAAAAATTTGCTTTAGACAGAGATGAGGTTATTAAAAAAGCTAACGATGAGGGAGTCTCGCTCATCGTGAATGTCGCGGCAGATATGGAGTCAGCTGTTACAACTTTAGACTTAGCCGAAAAACACAGTTTCATCTATGCGGCAGTCGGTGTTCACCCCTATGATGCGCCATATCTTAAAGAAGAAGACATATCAAAACTTAAAGAAATGGCAAAAAATAAAAAGGTTGTTGCAATAGGTGAGATTGGGCTTGATTATCATTTCGAGGACACAGATAAAGAAGGACAGAAAAGGGGTTTTATCAGGCAGATTGAGCTTGCAAAGGAGCTGAGGCTTCCCTACATAGTCCACGACAGAGACTCGCATCAAGACTGCTTTGACATCATTAAGCAGTCGGGCTATTTCCGCGGCGTCATGCATTGCTTTTCGGGAAGTGCTGAATTTGCAAGGCAGATGATAAATCTTGGGTTCTACATTTCCTTTGCAGGAACAGTGACCTTTAAAAATGCAAAAAAAGTGATTGAGGCGGCTAAAGTTGTTCCGCTCGACAGACTTTTAATAGAGACTGATTCGCCATATCTTTCACCTGTTCCGCACAGGGGAGAAAGAAATAATCCTTTAAATGTGAGAAAGACTTTGGAGACTATAGCAGATTTAAGAGGAATTTCTTATGATGAGCTTGAGAAAATAACTATGGAAAACGGAAAAAGATTTTTTGGAATAAAATAAAAAGAGAGGGTTTAGAAATGAATTACGAAGGTTTGATTTCAGAAAAAATGAAAGGCGTTAAGGCATCTGCTATCCGTGAAATTTTTAAAGTTGCAGGCAAGCCTGATATAATAAGCTTTGCAGGGGGTCTTCCAGCTCCTGAAAGCTTTCCCGTGGAAGAAATTAAAAAGATTTGTTCAGACATTTTGACAGAAGAACCTGTCACAGCTTTGCAATATGGAATTTCAGAAGGCTACGCACCGCTCTTAGACGAGATTAAAAAGAGACTTGAAGAAAAGCTTAATATCGATATGACAAAAAATGAGATGATTATCGTTTCAGGCTCGCAGCAGGGTGCTGACCTTTTGACAAAGGTTCTGATAAATGAAGGAGACGGTGTTGTTTGCGAAGAGCCTAGCTTCATTGGATGCTTAAACACCTTCAGAACATATAAAGCCGAGCTCTATGGCGTCAAGACAAATGAAGATGGAATGGACATAGAACTTCTTGAAAAGACGCTTGCTGAACATAAAAATATCAAGATGATTTACACAATTCCGACTTTCCAGAACCCATCAGGAAAGACTATGAGTCTGGAGACAAGAAAGAAAATGCTTGCTTTAGCTGAAAAATATAATGTGATAATTATGGAAGATAATCCCTATGGCGAGCTTCGTTTCACGGGGGAAGATGTTCCGACAATAAAATCGCTTGACACTAAAGGCCATGTTGTCTATATCGGCTCATTTTCAAAGGTTTTCTCACCCGGACTCCGCCTTGCCTATATGGTGTTTGACGAGGGGCTGAAAGAGAAAATTGTTGTCGGTAAGCAGGCAACAGATGTCCACACAAATGTTTTCTCGCAGATGATTGCGGCAAGATATTTAAAAGAATATGACATAGATGAGTCAATCGCAAAAAGCCGTGATATTTATAAGCACAGATGCTCTTTAATGCTTTCGTGCATGGATAAGTGTTTCCCAAAAAGCGTTACATACACGCGCCCCGAAGGCGGAATTTTTATTTGGGTGACGCTTCCTGAAGGCGCTGACACGCTGGCTCTCATGAAAGAGGCTGTTGAAAAAAAGGTTGCCTTCGTTCCCGGAAACACATTTATGACAGACTTAGATAAGCCTTGCAACTCATTCAGACTTAACTATTCAACGATGCCTGATGAAAAAATCATTAAGGGAATTGAAATTTTAGGAGAGCTTTTAAAATCGAAATTTAACTGATGTTGATGAAAGGAAATTTTTATGGATAAGAAAAAAAGAATTTTTTCAGGAATGCAGCCTTCAGGCGAGCTGACACTCGGAAACTATCTTGGAGCGCTCAAAAACTGGGTTAAACTTCAGGATGAATATGAATGTATGTATCCCGTTATGGATATGCATGCAATAACAGTCAGGCAGGTGCCTGCCGATTTAAGAAAAAGAAGCTTAGATGTTATCATGCAATATATTGCGTGCGGAATTGACCCTGAAAAATCGCTTTTGTTTTTTCAGTCACATGTTCCGCAGCATGCAGAGCTTATGTGGGTGCTTTCGTGCAACACGCAGATGGGCGAGCTTTCAAGAATGACTCAGTTTAAGGAAAAATCGCAAAAGCACGCCGACAACATTAATGCAGGACTGTTTACATATCCCGTTTTGATGGCATCGGACATCCTGCTTTATCAGGCAGACATTGTGCCAGTCGGACACGACCAGCTGCAACATTTGGAGATAACACGCGATATTGCGCAGAGATTTAACCACTATTATGGTGACACTTTCACCATTCCTGAAGCATACACAGGCAAAGTCGGCTCAAGAGTTATGAGTCTTCAGACGCCTGAAAATAAGATGTCTAAATCTGACCCCAATCCAAACGGATTTATTTCGCTTCTTGATTCATATGACGACATCATAAGAAAATTCAAGCGCGCTGTGACAGATTCAGGAAGTGAAATAATAGCATCACCGGATAAGCCGGGAGTTACAAATCTCCTTTCGATTTATAGCGCCATTACGGGAAAGACCATAGAAGAAGCAGAAAAAGAGTTTGAAGGAAAAGGCTATGGTGACTTTAAGCTTGCGGTGGGAGAGACTGTTGCATCAGAGCTTAAGACAGTTAAAGAAAAATATGACTACCTTGCTAAAAATAAAGACTATGTTGAAGAGCTTTATAAAAAGAATGCAGAAATTGCAGGTAAGGTTGCAGAGCACACAATGAGAAAAGTGCGTAAAAAGGTTGGATTTACAGCTGTTTAATCCATTTGAGTCAGGAGGAAAAAATGCGTCTTGATAAATTTTTAAAGGTTTCAAGAATCATAAAAAGAAGAACAATCGCAAATGAAGCTTGCGATTCGGGCAGAGTTTCAGTTAACGGTAAAGCCGCTAAAGCTTCATATGATGTTAAGCCGGGCGATATTTTAGAGCTTCGTTTTGGTGAAAAAACGACAAAGTTTGAGGTTCTGAATGTCATGGAAAATGTCAGAAAAGATGCGGCATCAGAGCTTTACAGAGTTATCGGCTGACTATGTTTTACTATGTTAAAAAAACGGAGGAATGAGTTATGTTTGGTTTTTTAATGTTTATAGCGGCGCTTTTCATCGGCTGGCTATATGCAACATCAGGTTTTGTTATAGGTCTTTTTGCAACTCTTATCTTTTTGTTCGTTCTTTATGTTAAAAGGTTTCCTGCTGTTTGCATGGTTTTTGCCTACAGAAACTACACTAAAGGCGAAAAAGACAAGGCTTTTTCCTGGTTTGAACGCGCATATAATCATGGAATGAATGTTAAACAGAAGATAACTTATGCATATTATCTGCTTCGTGAAGGCAAGGCAGACAGGTCTGAGCAAGTCTTATCGACCATCTTAGGATTTAATAAAGCATCTTGCGAGGAAAAATATCTTGCCAAATCGCATCACGCTCTTGTGCTTATGAAAACGGGCAGGGAAGAAGAAGCTTTAGAAGAGCTTTTAGAGATTTTCCCAAACTATAAAAATTCTTCAATCTATGGCAGCATCGGCTATCTCTACATTGTTTTGGGCGATATGGAAAAAGCAGAGGAATTTAATTCAGAGGCAATAGAATATAACAGCGAAGATGCTGTCATTTTAGATAATATGGTTCAGCTCTATAATCTTAAGGGAGACGGGGAAAAGGCTTTTTCTTATGCTGAAAAGCTTATGGAGAAAAATCCATATTTCATTGAGGCTTATTATAATGCGGCAATAGCTGCTAAAGCTTTGGGAAAAACAGAGCTTGCTAAAGAATATCTTGAAAAAACGAAGGATTTGGAGACGACCTTCCTTTCAAATGTTTCACACGAAGATGTTAATAAATTATTAGGAGAGCTTTAAAACGAAAAGGGCAGAACTTGTTTTTGCCTTTTTTTCGGTTTGAAAAAGAAAAATGGATAAAAAAGTTTTTAAAACACTTGAATTTGATAAAATTTTAAAACTGCTTGCAGAACACACAGACAATCCCGAGGTTAAAGAAAAGATTCTTTCACTTTCGCCTGCGGACAGTTTTTCTGCGGCTGAAAAGCTCCTTTCAGACACGACAGAAGGCGTCGGCATCATTTTAAGAAGGGGAAACCCGCAGTCTCTTAAAATCACGAATGTCACAGGCGCTGTGCGCCGCGCTGAAATGGGTGGCGTTATGACGATGAGAGAATTGATTGCGCTTCGTGACTTATCTGTCATTTCATCTGCAACTAAAAAATATGTTCAGGAGGACAAGAGTCTTTCAGAAGGGACAATAACCTCGCTCTCGGGCGGACTTGAAACTCTTTCCGATCTGAGAAAAAGGATAGACGAGGTCATAGTTTCAGAAGAGGAAATTGCAGACTCTGCATCAGGCGAGCTCTTTTCCATAAGAAGAAAAATCAAAACGCAGACAATAAAAATCAGAGAGGTTTTAAATTCCATTATTTCATCACAGAAATATCAGAAAGCGCTTCAGGAACCGATTATCACAACGAGAGGCGACAGGTTTGTCGTTCCTGTTAAAGCTGAATGTAAAAACGAAGTGGCGGGAATTGTTCACGACTCATCATCATCAGGAGCGACCATTTTTGTCGAGCCGATGGCAGTTGTTGAGCTGACAAATTCTCTCTCTGGTCTCTATGGTGATGAAAAAAAAGAGATTGAAAAAATAATTGCAGAGCTCTCAGCATTTTGCGCTGATTATGCAGACAACATAGAGGCAAACACAAAAATTATTTTTGAGCTTGATTTCATTTTTGCAAAAGCAAAACTTTCGGTCAAGCAGAATGCGACAGCTCCAAAATTAAATGACAGAGGATATATTTCAATCAAAAAAGGCAGACACCCTCTTTTAGATAAAGACAAGGTTGTGCCTGTCGATATATATCTAGGTGGCGAATTTGACACGCTTGTCATCACAGGCCCGAACACAGGCGGAAAAACAGTTTCTTTAAAAACTCTCGGCCTTTTCACGATTATGGCGCTTTCAGGGCTTCATATCGGAGCTTTGGACTCAAGTGAAATCTCGTTTTTTTCAGATGTGTTTGCTGACATCGGTGACGAGCAGAGCATAGAGCAGAGCTTATCGACCTTTTCTTCTCACATAGTCAATCTTGTGGGAATTTTAAAAAAGGTGAACGATAAGACGCTCGTGCTTGCTGATGAGCTCGGTGCAGGCACAGACCCGACAGAAGGAGCGGCGCTTGCTGTTTCCATCCTGGAGTTTCTGCGGTCTAAAGGAGCGCGCGTTGCAGCAACAACTCACTATAGCGAGCTTAAGATGTTTGCTCTTTCGACGCCGGGCGTTATGAATGCATCATGCGAATTTGACATTAAGTCGCTTTCCCCGACCTATAAGCTTTTGATTGGCGTGCCGGGAAAGAGTAATGCGTTTGCAATTTCAAAAAGGCTCGGTTTGGATGAGGCAATTATCAGCCGTGCAACAGAGCATATTGGAGAAGAAAGCGCTAAGCTTGAAGATGTGCTCGTCAGCTTGGAGGAAGACAGACAACATTCAGAAAAGCGAAAAAGCAAGGCAGAAGCGATGATGCGTGATGCTAAAATCATGATGGACAAGGCTAAAAAAGCTGTGCGCGAGGCTGATATTAAAACAAAAAAACAGCTTGAAGAAGCAAGATTAGAGGCCTTAAGGATTTTAGAAACAACAAAAGAAGAACACAGGCGCATTTTAAAAGAACTTCGTGAAATTAAAGAAAATGCAAGTGTTAAAGATGCGGTTGCAGCTGCAAACAGGGCAAAAGAAGCTTTAAAAGAACAGGAAGAAAAGGTTTCTAAAACGGGCGAGGCAGAAAAAAAGATAAACAGAAAGCCTCCTAAAAATTTAAAAGAAGGAGAGACCGTTAAAATTCTTTCTTTAGACAATGAAGCAACTGTTCTTTCGGCGCCTGACAGCTCGGGAAATCTTTCAGTTCAGGCAGGAATAATGAAAATCAGGGTGCATATCTCTGACCTTGTGAGAATCAAAGATGAAAGCACATTTAAAGAGCAGAAAGCATCCAAAACAGTTTTTGCAGGCGGTAAGACAAAAGATGCAAAAACAGAGATAGACCTGCGCGGAATGATGGTTGATGAGGCAATTATGGCAGTTGATAAATTCATTGACGATTCGGTCATGGCATCACTTAAGACTGTGACGATAATTCACGGCAAGGGAACAGGCGCGCTTCGGGCAGGAATCACGGAATATTTAAGGAAACACAGATGCGTCGAAGGATATCGTGCAGGCAAATATGGAGAAGGAGAGACAGGCGTGACTGTTGTCACGCTTAAGTAGATTATGAAAACTGTTTTAATCACGGGTGCATCACGCGGGATTGGTGCCGAGACAGCGAGAATTTTTGCCGAAAACGGATATAGAGTCATAATAAATTACAACAAGTCAAAAGATGCGGCTTTGTCTCTGGCAGAGGAAATCGGCGCTCGTGCAATTTGCGCCGATGTTTCAAAGCAAAGTGATGTTTGCGAGATGTTTAATCAAATTGAAAACGAATTTTCAGGGGTTGACATTTTAGTTAACAACGCAGGAATTGCGCAGGCAAAGCTCTTTTCCGACATAACAGAAGAAGAATGGGACAAGATGTTTTCTGTCAATGTCAAAGGAATGTTTAACTGCACTAAAGCCGCGCTTTCCTATATGATAAACAAAAAAAGAGGAAAAATAATTAATATTTCTTCAATCTGGGGAATTGCGGGAGCATCGTGTGAGGTTCACTATTCTGCATCTAAAGCTGCGGTGATTGGTTTTACGAAAGCTCTTGCAAAGGAGCTCGGACCTTCGGGCATCACAGTTAACGCTGTTGCTCCCGGAGTTGTTATGACAGATATGTGTGCGTCGCTTTCCGAAGAGGACATTGAGGCTCTGAAAGAGGAGACGCCGACAGGTAAAACAGGAACTCCGCGTGACATCGCAGAAACAATCTTATTTTTAGCCTCAAGCGGCGGAGATTTTTTAACGGGCCAGATAATCAGCCCAAATGGCGGAATTGTTATATAAATTGTGTGGGGGTTATTTATGAAATTTGAAAAATCCTGTGGCGGTGTTGTTTTCAGTCGTGAATTTGGTGATGTGAGATATCTTATTATAGAATCGCACGAAGGCATATTTGGTTTTCCTAAAGGACATATGGAAAATGGCGAAACTGAAATGGAAACTGCTGTTCGTGAGATTTTTGAAGAAACAGGCTTAAGGCCTGACTTCATTTCAGGATTTAAGGAAGAGCAGGAATATCTGCTTCCAAGAAAAAAAGGTGTTATAAAAAAGGTCACATATTTTCTGGCAGAATTTGAAAATCAGGAAATTGTCATTCAGGAAAAGGAAATTAAAAGCGCAAGGCTTTTAAGCTTTGATGATGCAATTAAAATTTTGCAGTTTCAAAACGCGAAAGATGTTTTAAAATCCGCAGATGAATTTATAAAAAATAATATTTAAGGAGAGAAAAAAATGGAAAGAGCTGAATCAGCAGTAAAAAAATATAAGAACGGATATAATTGCGCACAGGCAGTTATTTGTGAGTTTGCAGACATCACAGAGCTTTCAGAAGATGCGCTTTTTAAAGCATCGGAAGCCTTTGGCGGCGGAATGGGAATTGGCGGTGTTTGCGGCGCAGTCAGCGCCATGGTGTGTTTAGCGGGGCTTAAAAACAGCATGGGAACAGATGCTCTGCCCGAAACGAACAAAGCGGAAAGCTATGCTTTAGCGCGCAAAATGATTGAGGAATTTGAAAAGAAAAACGGCACCGTAATATGCGGCAGATTAAAAGGAGAAGAAATCAGGTCGTGTGACGGTTGCGTTGAAGATGCTGTGGAGATTATTGAAAAGTTGCTTTTAGATTAAAATTAAAAAGTGTTTGCGCACAAAAGGAGCCGCAGCCGGAACAGACCGGTGCAGCTCCTTTTTTTATTTTATTTATAGAACAAAACAGGCTTTTTTTGTTTAAGGCTTTCGTAAACATCTAAAATTCTTTGGTTTTTAGAGCCTCGGAATTTCAGCGAAATGTCCTTTTGAGACAGAACAAATCTTCCGTCAACTAAAACATCTGTCAGAAAAAGCAGCTTATCGGTCACCTCGCATCTTGGGTGCGAAGTGCCGGATGAAAGCTCTTCAAAGGTGTAGCCTGAAAAAATCCATATGTCTTTATCATGAAAAAGGGATTTCACCTTTTCAACAAATGGAACAAGGGCGCGTTGGTTTTCAGGCTCAAACGGTTCGCCACCGAGAATTGTCAGACCTTTTATGTAGCTCATTTTAAGCAATTCAATAATTTCGGCTTCAGCTTCTTCGTCAAATGGTTTGCCATATGAAAAATCCCATGTCTCAGGCTGAAAACAACCTTCACATCTGTTTCTGCAGCCTGAAACGAAAAGACTCACCCTGACGCCTTCTCCATTGGCTATGTCGCAATTTTTTATCTGGCCGTAATACATATTAAAGATGGAGCACCCTTTCTTTGATTTCCTGAGTTCTGCCCTGATTCCAGAACTGCGTTCCGATGTAGCCGCAGGTGCGTCGTGCGACATTCATCTTGTCCTGATCATCGTTTCCGCAATTGGGGCATTTCCAGATGAGCTTTCCGTCATCTTCTGCAATCTCGATTTCACCCTCATAGCCACATTCCTGACAGTAGTCGCTTTTGGTGTTGAGCTCCGCATAAATAATGTGGTCATAGATGAATTTCATAACCTCTAAAACAGCTTCTATGTTATCCTGCATATTGGGAACTTCAACATAGCTTATAGCGCCACCCGGAGAAAGATGCTGAAACTGGGCTTCAAAGCGGAGCTTGTCAAATGCGTTGATGTCCTCTGTCACATGGACATGGTAACTGTTTGTAATGTAGCCCTTATCTGTCACGCCTTTTATCACACCAAATCTCTTCTGGAGACATTTTGCAAATTTATATGTTGTTGATTCAAGCGGAGTTCCGTAAAGGCTGAAGTCAATGTTGTGTTTTGCTTTCCAGCCTCTGCAGGCTTCGTTCATTTTGTTCATCACATCGAGCGCAAATGGAGTGGCTGTCGGGTCTGTGTGGCTTTTGCCCGTCATGAATTTAACACATTCATAAAGACCTGCATAGCCGAGGGAAATTGTTGAATAGCCTCCATAGAGGAGCTTATCAATCGTTTCGCCTTTTTTAAGTCTTGCTAAGGCTCCGTGTTGCCAAAGAATCGGAGCGGCATCTGTCACCGTGCCTTTTAATCTCTCGTGACGACACATAAGCGCTCTGTAGCAAAGCTCTAAGCGTTCGTCAAAAATCTTCCAGAATTTCTCCGTGTTTCCGCCTGATGAAAGAGCAATGTCAACTAGGTTGATTGTGACAACACCCTGATTAAATCTTCCGTAATATTTTGGCTTTCCGTTTTCGTCAACATATGGAGTTAAAAAGCTTCTGCAACCCATGCAGGTGTAGCAATGACCATCTCCGTTTTTGTCAACCTTCAGTTCAAGCATCTTCTTTTCCGAAATGTAGTCAGGGACCATGCGTTTAGCTGTGCATTTAGCGGCAAGCTCTGTCAGATAATAATATTTTGAGTTTTTGTGGATATTGTCTTCTTCAAGAACATAGATAAGCTTCGGGAAAGCAGGAGTCACCCAAACACCCTTTTCGTTTTTAACGCCTTTGTGACGCTGAATTAAAACTTCCTCGATGATGAGGGCAAGGTCGCTTCTTTCCTGCTCGTTTTTTGCTTCGCCGAGATACATAAACACAGTGACAAAGGGAGCCTGTCCGTTTGTTGTCAGCAATGTCACAACCTGATACTGAATGGTCTGAACACCTTTTTTGATTTCCTCACGCAGTCTCTTTTCCGTCATCGACTTTATTGCTTCTTCGCTTGCGTCGATTTCAAGCTCTTCCAGTTCGGCTTTCACAGATTTCAATATTTTTTGCCTTGATATTTCGACAAAAGGCGCTAAATGAGTGAGCGAAATGGACTGTCCGCCATATTGATTGGAGGCAACCTGAGCAATAATCTGCGTTGCTATGTTGCAAGCTGTTGAAAAGCTGTGAGGCTTTTCTATGAGCGTGCCCGTGATGACGGTTCCGTTCTGGAGCATATCCTCCAGATTAACAAGGTCGCAGTTATGCATATGCTGAGCAAAATAATCTGAATCGTGGAAATGAATAAGACCTTCCTCGTGCGCCTCAACAATGTCAGGCGGGAGCAGGATTCTGTTTGTTATGTCTTTAGACACCTCGCCAGCCATATAGTCTCTTTGAGTTGAGTTAACGACGGGATTTTTGTTGGAGTTTTCCTGTTTTGCTTCTTCGTTGTTGCACTCTATCAAAGACAAAATTTTGTTATCAGTTGTGTTGCTTTTTCTTATAAGAGAACGGGTGTATCTATAGGTGATGTAGCTTTTTGCGACCTCAAAAGCCCCGTGTGCCATAATTTTTTTCTCAACTAAGTCCTGAATTTCCTCAACGGAAGGGGCTCTGCCGAAATTTTCGCACGCAATAACAACAGATTCCGTGATTCTTGCAATCTGCAACTCTGTCATTCTGTCACTTTCAGGAACGCTTTCGTTTGCCTTGGTGATGGCAACGAGAATTTTATTTTCATCAAAGCTCACCTCAGAGCCGTTTCGCTTGATTATTTTCATTTGGTTTTCCTCCTTTTTATCAGGTTTTGTGCAGTTTGAAGCTGTTTTTGCTATATAAATAAATTGCACAAGATATTGTATTTAAAACGATAGTATAAACATTATATAGTGTTATTTGGTTTGTGTCAAGAGGTTTTGGTGAGAAAAATAAAAAATTTTTTAACCAATTTGCAGAAACGCCGAAAAGGGCAATTTACAGTTGCAGAATTTCTTGATTGTTGCTATAATAAATTCAACAGGAGGTTTATTATGAAACTATATTTTGCGCCGATGGAAGGCATAACAAACTACATATATAGAAACACTCACGCGGAGATGTTTGGTTTTAGCGATGGCTATTATGCGCCCTTTATAACGCCGAGTGACAATGAAAAAATCAACAAAAAGGGCTTAAAGGATGTCGTTTCTGAAAA
Source organism: Clostridia bacterium (assembly GCA_045576235.1). Taxonomy (GTDB): domain Bacteria; phylum Bacillota; class Clostridia; order UBA1381; family UBA9506; genus SIG437. The sequence goes on along the minus strand of JAZNGA010000006.1, from coordinate 53,752 downwards.
TAACATAGCAAAGGTGACCGTTCAGGTGCTGACTAAAGATTCGGAAGCTTTTTTAAAATTTGCAAAAAAAATTAAAGCGGAAGGCTTTAGTGAAATAAACTTGAATTTAGGTTGTCCCTATCCGACAGTTGTCAAAAAGGCAAAAGGCGCGGGTTTTCTTGCTGAGCCAATAGCTTTGGACGAATTTTTATATCAGATTTTTGAAAAATGCGACATTGACATTTCAATAAAAACAAGAGCGGGATTTCACAGCGCAGATGAGCTTGACGCGTTGATGGAAATTTATAATAAATATTCCATTTCGCTTCTTGTCATTCATCCGAGAGCAAGAGAAGATTTCTACAAGGGTGAGCCTGATATGGAGGCGTTTAAAAGAGCATATTTAGTCAGCAAAAATAAAATCTGCTATAATGGCAACATTTTTTCGAAAGAGGACTTTTGCAGAATAGAGAAAGGTTTTAACAGTCTAGACAGCGTCATGATAGGAAGAGGTGCAGCCAGAAATCCTGCCATATTCCGCGAGATAAGAGGCGGGGAAGTCTTGAAAACAGAGGAACTCGTTCTGTTTAGCGAAAGACTTATCGAAAACTATAGACAAACTCTTCGCTCTGATGTTTTCACGATGCATAAGATGAAGGAATTGTGGGCGATAATGATGGGAAATTTCCCTGATGAAAAGAAAATTGCAAAGGCGATAAAGAAAGCAAACACAGTTGATGAGTTTATGGCGGCAATTAAGTTACTTCCGGAAATAAAAAAAGGGACTGTAGCAAAATAGATTTATTTTGCTACAGTCCCTTTTGGCTGGACGGAAAATAGCGCAGATTGGACAAACTGAACCCGTAGGGGTTACCCGAAGCTGTGCTTTTGCACAGCGAGAGGTGAAGTTTGTTCGAAACACAAGGCATTTAATAAAAAAAGGAATTCGTCATTTGACGAATTCCTTCCTTGATATTAACACTTTTTTAGCTTTTCATATGAAATCATATGGCTTATCAAGGCATTTCTTTTGCCTTGTGTGTGGTGCGCATTTTGCTACAGCCTATAATCTTATTTATTTTTTGTTGCATATTTAATTGCAAAGAGAACTGCAAGCATCAGGATAATTCCAACGGGAAGAAGAACGAATGCGTTCTGAATGAATGCTGCAAGCAGATAAACAATGAATGAAACAGCTGCAACCGTGATTGCGTATGGAAGCTGTGTTGAAACATGGTTTAAGTGGTTGCACTGTGCACCTGCAGATGACATAATTGTTGTGTCTGAAATAGGTGAGCAGTGGTCACCGCAAACAGCACCTGCAAGACAAGCTGACATACCGATAATTAAGAGCTCGCTGCTAGGTTCAAAGATTGATGCAACAATCGGGATAAGGATGCCGAATGTTCCCCATGATGTTCCTGTTGCAAAAGCGAGAACGCAAGCAACCAAGAAGATGATTGCAGGCAGGAAGTTTGCAAAGCCTGCCGCTGCTGAGTTCATAACTGCATCAACAAATTCTGTTGCGCCTAAAATGCCTGTTAAGTTTTTGAGCGCTGTTGCAAATGTTAAAATGAGAATTGCAGGAACCATTGCAATAAAGCCCTTTGGAATACATTCCATTGCTTCTTTGAATGAAACAATTTTTCTTAAAATGAGATATGCGATAGTGATTACGAGAGCGATTAAAGCACCCCACGGAAGACCAACTGTCGCATCTGTGTTACCGAATGCTGTGATGAAGTCGTCTCCTGCGAAGAAGCCGCCAACATATAAAAGACCAAGCACGCAGAAAAGAACTAAAACGAGAACAGGGAAGATGAGATCGATAACTCTGCCTTTAGGATTAGCTTCTGTGCTTTCAGCTTCTGCAATGTCATCTTTTCCGCTTGTGAAGAGGTCGCCGTTGTTCATTGCATTAAACTCGTGGAGCTTCATCGGGCCGTAATCAAATTTCATCAGTGCGATTGCGACAACAAAAACAAGAGTTAAAAGTGAATAGAAGTTATAAGGGATTGCTCTTATGAAAAGTTCAATTCCGGAATAGCCTGTTCCTTTTGTGAATTCGGAAACTGCAGCTGCCCATGATGAAACGGGAGCAATCATGCAAATAGGCGCTGCCGTTGCATCAATGATGAATGCAAGCTTAGCACGCGAAATCTTGTGTCTGTCTGTGACGGGGCGCATAACGCTTCCGACAGTCAGGCAGTTGAAATAGTCATCGATGAAGATTAAAACGCCTAAAATAAATGTTGCGATAGTTGCGCCAACTCGTGACTTGATGTGAGTCTCTGCCCAGCGACCGAAAGCTGCAGAGCCACCTGCTTTGTTAACGAGGGCAACGATAGCACCGAGAATAACGAGGAAGATGAAAATTCCTGCTGTTCCCGACACAGCCGAGATAAGACCGTCGTTTAAGAGATAGTCAATAGCGCCTACAGGATTCCAGTTTGCAGCGAGAAATCCGCCAAGCAGAATACCTATAAACAGTGAGGAATAAACCTCTTTTGTGATGAGAGCAAGGGCAATAGCAACAAGCGGCGGCAAAAGCGCTAAAATTGTAGCGTAATAGTTGCTTGAAGAAACATCTCCGCCTTCAGCTTTTACAAAAATTGCACCTGCGATTACAATCGCGATTATGCAGATAATCGCAATCGTCTTTCCAATTATGCTTTTTTTCATAGAAACCTCCTTGCAATATGTAAAAATTTTAAAAACGCATTAAAAAAGCACGAAAGCATTTAAACGCTCTCATGCTGTTTGATAAATTGATAGCGCTATGCAATATGTGACATAAAGCGTTATATATGAACAGAGTTCATAATTTATTTACTTTATGTTAACATAGCGACGGAAGGTTGTCAAGTTTTTTCGACATAATTTGCGCATTTGTTAAATTTAAGCGGCGCTTTTTTTCTGTTTTTCGGGAAGCTGAACTAAAATGATTGCTGCAAACATAAGCACGCAACCGAAAATTTCACGCACATCGAGCGCTCCGCCTGTCAGATTCCAGCCAAAAGCAACGAGGATTACAGTAGAAAGCGTTGCAAAAACCGATTCTAAGCTCATGAGAATTGATGCAGAGGTCGGGTCTGTGTATTTCTGGCCGACAATCTGCAGAGTGTAGGCAACGCCGCACGACATTATGCCTGAATAGCCAATGGATGCCCAGCAGCTTAATATAGGCATAATTTCAGGTTTTTCTGTCATGAACATAAGAATAAGATTTATAAATCCGCAGACAAAAAACTGTGTCGCGGCAAGCTTGACACCGTCAACCTTTGGTGAATATTTGTCAATAGCAAGAATGTGAAAAGCAAAAACGAAAGCGCAGATAAATGTTAAAACATCACCTATGTTGATTGAAAGGCTTTCGTCTATGCACATTAAATATAGCCCCAAAACCGCAATTAAAACAGAGACGAGTATGGCAGGTCGTGGCTTTTTGCCCATAAAAAGAGAAATTATTGGGATTATCACCATGTAAAGCGCGGTGATGAAGCCTGATTTTCCCGGACTTGTGTAAATCATTCCCATAGTCTGAAGCGTGCTTGCGATGCACAGGAGCGTTCCGCAGATTATACCGGCTTTTAAAAGAGTTTTATCAAATTTATATATGGAAATGCCTTTTCGTTTTTTGCGGAAATCAAGAAAGAAAATCACGGGGAGCAGAACAACTCCGCCCAAAACGCTTCTTATTCCGTTAAATGCAAGGGGAGAAATCTTCTCGACGCCCTTGCTCTGTGAAATGAAAGAAATGCCCCAGATTACTGATGTTAAAAGCAATATCATATTTCCTTTAAGCTTCTGATTTTTCATAAATACCTCACAAATTTATAAAATATTCACGCGTCAAATTATTTTATATGTTTTTTTTATGATTGTCAAGATAATACCCTGTGGTCATTGACAATTTAAAAAAATTTTGTTAAAATATTTGAGAAAAATTTTGTATAAAAAGTGAAAAGAAGGTCAGATTTTAATGGGAGATTTACAACCGAAACTTATATCATGTCTTAAAAGCTGCGACAAAAATCAAATTGGTAAAGATGTTGTTGCAGGAATTGTAGTTGCAATTATTGCGCTTCCGCTTTCGATTGCTTTAGCGATTGCCTCAGGCGTCACTCCTGAAAGAGGACTATATACTGCGATTTTCGCAGGGTTTGTCATTGCTCTTTTAGGCGGAAGTAATGTGCAGATTTCAGGCCCGACTGCAGCGTTTGCAACCATCGTTGCAGGAATTGTGGCAAAAAACGGCATGGAGGGCTTGGCCTTAGCAACGATTTTAGCAGGAGTTATCCTTGTTGTTATGGGGTTTTTCAGACTTGGTAAGCTGATTAAGTTCATTCCGTTTACGATAACAACAGGCTTCACAACGGGCATTGCCGTGACTTTAATCATCGGTCAGCTTAAAGATTTCTTCGGGCTTTCGTTTAACCATTCGCCGATTGAAACTTTGGAAAAGCTTAAAGAAGCTGTTATCTGCTTTAAAACCTTAAATCCATGGGCAGTTTTAATTGGTGCTATAGCGCTTGCAATTTTAATTGTCTGGCCGAAAATCAAAGGCGTAAATAAGATTCCGCCATCTTTGATAGCTGTTGTAGTTTGTGCGGCTATAGTTAAGATTTTTGATATGGATGTCAGCACAATCGGAACGCAGTTTGAAAACATTCCGTCAGGACTTCCTGCGTTTTCGTTTCCTGCGTTTTCACCCGACACTTTAAAAGCAATCATTCCCGATGCATTCACAATTGCCATTTTAGCGGCTATCGAATCGCTTCTTTCGTGTGTTGTTTCAGACGGAATGATTGGAGCAAAGCACAACTCAAATGCAGAGCTTATAGGACAGGGAGCAGGAAACATTGTTTCGGCGCTCTTTGGAGGCATCCCCGCAACAGGAGCGATTGCAAGAACAGCGGCAAATGTCAAAAATGGTGGAAGAACTCCGATTGCCGCTATGGTTCACGCTTTAGTGCTTTTGCTCGTGCTTGTTGTTTTGATGCCATATGCCAAACTGATTCCGATGCCTGTCATCGCCGCAATTTTATTTGTTGTGGCATATAATATGAGTGAGTGGCGTGAGTTTGTGCATCTTGTTAAAACATCACCCAAAAGCGATATTTTAGTGCTTTTAGCAACATTTGTGCTGACTGTTGTTTTTGACCTTGTTGTTGCTATTTTAGTCGGCATAGTACTGGCGGCTGTGCTTTTTATGTCGAGAATGTCAGAGGTGGCAGAAGTTAAAAGAAAAGAATCGGAAGATGAAAAGAAAGAAATTTTTGAAATCAGCGGGGCGCTCTTCTTTGGCGCGTCTGATAAACTCGCAGAGCTTGGCATAAATGAAAAAACGGAGACAGTTGTTTTAAATTTGCGTTCTGTTTCTGCTTTGGATGCGTCAGCGCTTAACAAGCTTTTGCATTTTATTGAAAAATGTGAAAGGGAAAATGTTGAAGTTATTTTTGAAAATGTTGCGCCTCAACCTATGAAACTATTTAAAAAGTCGGGCGTTTTTGAAAAAATCGGCGTGGAAAGATTTGTGTGATTTTTCCGTTTTTAATTACGGTGATGCAAAAAATTGAGCAAAAGAGATATAACCGGAAATGTTGATAAATTTTTGATTTGAAAGAAGGACAATGTTGTGTATAAGATTGTGAGAAAAAAGGAGCTCAATCAAACTGTTTCTCAGATGGAGATTGAAGCCCCGCTCGTTGCCGCCAAGGCAAAGCCGGGGCAGTTTATTATTCTGCGTGTTGACAAGGACGGAGAAAGAATTCCGCTTACAATCGCAGGAGTAAATAAGGAAGAGGGAACAGTTAAAATCATTTTCCAGATTGTTGGCGCAACAACTGCAAAGCTTAATAATAAAAATGAAGGAGAGTCGATTTCAGACTTTGTCGGACCTTTAGGAAAAGCAACTGAGACAAACGGCATTAAAAAGGTCTGCATTGTGGGCGGAGGTGTCGGTTGTGCGATTGCCATGCCTGTCTGCCAGGAATTTCACAGGCTCGGTGCGAATGTCACAAGCATTATTGGATTCCGCGATAAAAATCTTGTGATTTTAGAAGATGAATTTAAGGCTTGTTCTGATAAAATGATTCTCATGACAGATGACGGCTCATATGGAAGATGCGGTAATGTTACCGTGTCGCTTAAGGAAATGCTTGAATCGGGAGAAAAATTTGATATGATAATCACAATCGGACCTCTGATTATGATGAAGTTTGTGACACTCACTGCCAAACCCTTCGGTGTGCCCGTCACGGCTTCCATGAACCCTATTATGATTGACGGAACGGGAATGTGCGGCGGATGCAGACTCACATTAAATCAGGATGGCAAAAAGGTTACAAAGTTTGCCTGTGTGGATGGTCCCGAGTTTAATGCATATGAAATAGATTTTGACGAAGCGATGTCAAGAGGGAATATGTATGCAGATTTTGAAAGGCATGCATATGAAGAAAACTGCAGCCTGTTTAAAAAGGCTTAAGGAGGAAACTGAAATGGCTATTAACCCTAAAAAATATGAAATGCCAACTCAGGCTCCTGAAATTAGAGCGCATAATTTTTCGGAGGTTGCTTTAGGCTACACTAAAGAAATGGCAATGAGAGAGGCTGAAAGATGCTTGAATTGCAATCATCAGCCGTGTGTGGCGGGTTGTCCTGTTAACATAAACATACCCGGGTTTATTTCATATTTAAAAAAAGGAGATTTTGAAGAGGCATATCAGGAAATTACAAAAGCCTCCTCGCTTCCTGCTGTATGCGGACGAGTTTGCCCGCAGGAAATTCAATGCGAGAGTAAATGCACGCTCGGAATTAAATTTGAGCCTGTGGGAATAGGGCGCTTGGAGCGTTTTGTTGCCGACTGGCACAATGAAAACATTAAAGAAAAACCTGAAAAGCCTGTGTCAAACGGCTTTAAGGTTGCGATAGTGGGGTCCGGTCCTTCGGGACTAACCTGTGCAGGTGATTTGGCAAAGGACGGCTTTGATGTGACTGTCTATGAAGCTTTCCACACGGCAGGTGGCGTGCTCGTTTACGGAATTCCTGAATTTCGTTTACCAAAGGAAATTGTCAATAAAGAGATTGAAACGCTCAAAGACCTCGGCGTTAAAATCGAAACTAATGTGGTCATCGGAAAAACTCTCACAATAGACGAGCTTTTTGAAATGGGCTTTAATGCAGTGTTTATCGGCTCGGGCGCAGGTCTTCCGCGTTTTATGAACATTCCGGGCGAGTCTTTAAAGGGGGTTTATTCAGCAAATGAGTTTTTAACAAGGACAAATCTCATGAAGGCATATAGAGATGACAGTCAGACTCCAATCATGAAGGGTGGAAATGTTGCTGTTGTCGGCGGCGGAAATGTTGCTATGGATGCTGCAAGAACAGCGCTCAGACTCGGCGCCGAAAATGTCTATATAATCTACAGACGCTCGGTTGAAGAACTGCCTGCAAGAAGAGAAGAGATTGAGCACGCAGAGGAGGAAGGAGTTAAATTCAAGCTTCTGACAAACCCTGTGGAAATTTTAGGCTACAACAATCCTGACAACCCTAAAGACCAGAAAAATGGTTTTGTTAAAGGAATGAGGGTTATTAAAATGGAACTCGGCAAGCCTGACGAGAAGGGAAGAAGAATTCCTTTTGAGGTGAAGGGCTCTGAATATGAAATTGCAGTTGACACAGTCATTATGTCAATCGGAACATCTCCAAATCCGCTCATCAAGGACACGACAGATGGACTCAGCGTGAATTCCCGTGGCGGCATAATCGCAGATGAAAAGGGGCTCACTTCAAAAGAAGGCGTTTATGCCGGCGGAGATGCAGTGACAGGCGCTGCCACCGTTATTTCTGCTATGGGAGCAGGCAAAATTGCAGCAAAGGCAATCAGAGATTATTTGATGAACAAATAGGAAACAAAAAAACGGAACAAGCAACGCTTGTTCCGTTTCTGGAGCTGATAGCGGGGATCGAACCCGCGAGCCTCATCCTTACCAAGGATGCGCTCTACCGACTGAGCTATATCAGCAACACTTAAACATTTTAACACATTTTTTTTGCTTTGTAAAGTGTTTTTTCCAAAACGAAAATAAAATTTGAAAAAAGACTTGACAGAGAGATGAAATTGTGATATTATATAGCAGAATCAGGAAGCAGAAACTTATTCGTTTCTCGCCGCAAAGCAGAGCTGAAGCGGTCAATATACTTTTTTCAGTATATTTACGGATAGGTTTATGCCTGTCCGTTTTTTTGTATTTAATTTATGGAGGTGCTTTTACCATTAGTAAGAATGAGTTAATGATCAATGAGGAAATCCGTATCCCAGAGGTCAGGGTTGTCGATGTAGATGGTGGTCAGCTCGGAATTATGTCATCAGCAGAGGCTTTAGAACTGGCATATTCAAAAAATGTTGACCTGGTGCTTATTGCGCCTAAAGCTGAAACACCTGTCTGCAAGCTTATGGACTATGGAAAGTATAAGTTTGAGATGGCGAAAAAGGAGAAAGAAGCCAAGAAAAACCAGAAGGTTATGTCGATTAAGGAAGTTCGTGTTTCTCCGTCAATAGATGATCACGATTTCGATACTAAGGTAAATCACGCCGCTAAATTCTTAAAAGATGGCGACAAGGTTAAGGTTACGGTCAGGTTCCGCGGCAGAGAAATTCGTCATTCAGATTTGGGAGCTAAACTTTTAGACAGATTTAAAGATGCACTCTCAGAATTTGGTGCTGCAGACAAACCTGCTAAACTTGAGGGAAAGAACATGAGCATCATGATTTCGCCTAAATGAGAAAGTTAAAATAGTGGGCTGTTTTTAAAAGAACAGAGCGCTTAAAAATAATATATAAACCGGAAGGAGTAGGGTTATGCCTAAGATTAAAACACATAGAGCTTCAGCGAAGAGATTTTCTTTCACTAAAAGCGGAAAAGTAAAATTAAAACATGCTTATAAAAGCCATATCCTGAATAAGAAATCTACGAAGAGAAAGAGAAATCTCAGAAAAGGCGGATATGCAAGCGATGCTAACGCAAAAGTAATCAAAAAGATGATTCCGTACAAATAATTTATAATTGATTTTTTAGGAGGTTTAAAATATGGCAAGAGTTAAGGGCGGAGTAACAACCCGCAAAAGACGCAAAAGAGTATTAAAGCTCGCAAAGGGCTACAGAGGCAATAAGAGCAAGGCTTTCAGAACTGCCAAACAGGCTGTTATGAAATCACTTGTTTATGCATATGTTGGAAGAAAACAGAAAAAGAGAGATTTCAGAAGACTTTGGATTGCAAGAATTTCTGCACAGGCAAAACAGAATGGCATCAACTATTCTCAGTTCATGAACGGTTTGAAGAAAGCCGGCATCGAAATGAACAGAAAGATGCTCGCAGAAATTGCTGTCAGCGACAAGGCAGGATTTGCTGCTTTAGTTGAAAAAGCAAAAGCTGCTTTAAAATAATTGAAGTTTTTGAGCTGCATCATAGATTGCCTATGATGCGGCTCTTTTTTTGATTATGTTATTTATGATTTTTGAGCCTATAATCTGACATAGACTTTACTTCCGCTTATGTCCGTGTCTTCTTTATAGACCGCCACAAAGCTGACTTTATAGCGTGCAGCAAGCGACAGCACATTTTCCAAATCCTGCAGATTGACTCTTAAAGAATAGCTGCATCCACCCACCTTTATTGATGCAGGAGTCTGCGTGATTCTGACATCTCTTATCTGCGCTTTTAGCGTGAGATTTTTCAGCCTGCTTCCTGATGTGGAGGAAGAAAAAACTATGAGTGCTGTTTCCATTTTTAAACCTCCTTTATAAATTCGCGTCATATTATCATTATATTCGCTTTCGACGCTTTTTGATAATTTTCAGCGTCAGGAGGGTTGAAAATAAAAACTTTTCCATAAATTTGAGAAAACATATTGAAATTTCGACACAGAATGTGTAAAATATATAATGGTGTGTGTTTGGCGCAATATATTGTTTGTCGGAGGAAAAATATGAGTTCACTTCATAAAGGCCACAGAGAGCGTCTCAGAAAAAAGGCCATAAGAAACGGACTTGAGAGCTTAGCTCCTCACGAAGTTTTAGAACTTTTGCTTTTTAATGCCATTCCGCGTCGCGACACAAATCCGATAGCGCACAGGCTACTCGAAAAATTTAACGGAAATCTTGCTAAGGTTTTTGAAGCTGATGTTGAAGAGCTTAAAAAGGTTGACGGCGTGGGAGACAATGCTGCATTTCTCATTCATATGATTCCGCAGTTTGCGAGAGCGTTTAAATTGGCAAAGTGGGAAAAGGGAGTCTCTCTGGGAACATATGAAAAGCTTGGCGAATTTGCCATGGATTTATGTCTTGGGCTGACCGAGGAAAACTTTTATGTGATTTGTCTCGATTCAAACAGGAGACTGAAAACATATGATGTTTTGGAACGGGGAACAGCTGACGAGGTTAATATCTATATAAGAAAAATTGCTGAATATGCAGTGAGTAAGAAGGCTGTAAATATCGTGCTTGTTCACAACCATCCAAATGGTTCGCCTCTGCCTTCAGTCAATGACAAACGGATAACTAAAGAAATTATAAAGTCACTCGAAATTTTTGGTCTGAATGTGATTGACCACATAATTGTCGGCGGCAAAAGCTACTACAGTATGAAAGCCATAGGAGACATCGTTTAGAGCTCATTTTGATTTTGGGTTGCAGATTAAAGCTGTGACATAGCCAAAAACAACTGCGGCACATATTCCGCCCGCGCTGCCTGTGAGACCGCCCGTGAAGATTCCGAGAAAACCTTTTTCGGCAACAGCATCTTTTACGCCTTTTGCCAGAATATGTCCAAAGCCCGTAAGCGGCACGGTTGCACCTGCGCCTGCAAATTCTGCAAACGGCTCATAAATTCCAAAAACCGAAAGAGCCACACCCAAAGTCACATATAAAACAAGAATTCTGGCAGGTGTAAGCTTTGTTTTGTCTATCAGAATCTGTGCGATTGCGCAAAGCGCACCGCCAACTAAAAAAGCCCATAAATATTGCATGGTAATCATTCCTTATAATTGTGATTGATTATATTATCTGCAATAAAAAAATATATATTCTATTAAAATTAAGGAGAGAGAAAAAATGTCAGGACATTCCAAATGGTCAAATATAAAACACAAGAAGGAAAAAAGTGATGCCAAAAAGGGCAAGATTTTCACTAAACTTGGCAGAGAAATAACCGTTATCGTTAAAAATGGCGGAGCAGACCCTGAGTCAAACTCAAAGCTTCGCGATGTTATCGCTAAAGCAAAGGCAAACAATATGCCAAATGACAACATTGAAAGATGCATAAAAAAAGCGTCAGGTGAAATGGGCGATGCAACATATGAAGAAATCACCTATGAAGGCTATGGCCCGAGCGGTGTTGCTGTCATTGTTGAAACGCTGACAGATAACAGAAACAGAACTGCAGGCGATGTCAGACACTATTTTGATAAATTTGGAGGAAATCTTGGTCAGACAGGATGCGTCAGCTTTATGTTTGACACAAAAGGCGTTTTAATAGTTGAAGACGAGGACGCAAAAATTGACGAAGATACTATAATGATGGAAGCTTTAGAAGCAGGTGCTGAAGACATTTCTTTTGACGAGGGCAGCTATGAAATTCTGACGGCTCCTGAAAATTTCTCGGCAGTCAGGGATGCTCTCTCTAGAAGCGGATATGAATTTGCATCTGCTGAAATCGAGAGAATTCCACAGACAACAGTCAGCCTTGAAAATGAAGATGATGTGACCTTGATGAATAAGCTCATCGACATTTTAGAGGACAATGATGATGTTCAGAATGTTTATCACAATTGGGAGATTTAACAAAAAAGTTTTTTTGTTTTCCGAAAAAGTGGTAGGTTATTTTTCTTGACGAAAAAAAGAAAATATGCTATAATTTTATATATATTAAAAGGAGATTGCAAAATGACTTATATTAAAACCTCAAAAAAACATAGCAATTTTTCGTGCTTCTGCTGTGCGGAGGTTTGTTTCAGTATAGGTTCATACAGCAAAACAGCATAATTTAAGCGGACAGTTTTGTCCGCTTTTGTGTTTTTAACCTTGGATTTGTAGATTTTTTTAGTGGGAGTGATTTGTTTGAAGGGTTTAACACAGTTTGATTTTCACGAAGGAAAACTCGGCGAGGAATGTGGTGTTTTTGGTTTTTATGACAATGATGGCTATGATGTTGCCCACATGACTTATTATGCACTTTATGCGCTTCAGCACAGAGGTCAGGAAAGTGCCGGCATGGTCTTAAATAAAGACCGCGAGTTTTCTCTTTATAAGGATTCGGGGCTTGTTCCTGAGGTTTTTACGGAGAGAATCTTAAATAGCTTAGAGGGAACGATTTCAGTAGGCCATGTCAGATATTCGACAAAAGGCGGAAACTATCGTGAAAACGCTCAGCCTTTAGTTAACCATTATGTTAAGGGCACGCTTGCGCTGGCTCATAATGGTAATCTTATCAACAGTAATATTTTAAGAGATAAACTCAAAAAAGAAGGAGCTCTTTTCCACACAACGATGGATAGCGAAGTTATCATGTATGAGATTGCTCAGGCAAGAATTCAGTCTAAGTCTATAGAAGAAGCAGTCTTAAAAACAATGGATTCAATCAGAGGAGCATATTCGCTTGTCATTATGAGTCCTGAAAAGCTCATTGGTGCAAGAGACCCTCACGGAATAAGACCGCTCAGCATAGGAAAGATTGAAAACTCATATGTTTTGAGCTCTGAGACTTGTGTTTTTGAAAACATAGGTGCAACATTCTTGCGCGATGTTGAGCCCGGTGAGGTTGTCTGGATTGATAAGAAAGGACTTCATTCAATCAAGCATGAAGGCGCAGATAAAAAAGCATCAATCTGCATTTTCGAGCATGTTTATTTTGCCCGCCCCGACAGCGTGATTGAAGGAGCGAGCGTCTATGAGATGAGAAAGCTCATGGGAAAATATTTAGCTAAAGATTTTCCTGTAGATGCAGACCTCGTTTGCGGTGTTCCTGATTCAGGCCTCTGCGCCGCTATCGGATATGCGGAAGAGTCGGGGATTCCTTACGGAAAAGGCTTTATAAAAAATAAATATATTGGCAGAACATTCATAAAACCGACACAGTCGGAAAGAGAAGTAGCTGTCAACATCAAGCTTAATGTTTTAAAAAACAGCGTCGAAGGAAAACGAGTTGTTGTTGTTGACGATTCAATCGTCAGAGGAACAACAAGCGCCAACATCATAAGAGATTTGAAAAGGGCAGGCGCAAAGGAAGTCCATTTCAGAATCAGCTCCCCTCCATTTTTGTGGCCTTGCTATTTTGGAACGGACATTCCTTCAAGAGACAGCTTGATGGGCGTTAAATATTCAGTTGACGAAATGTGTAAGATTATCGGTGCAGACAGTTTGGGCTTCCTTTCAATGGAGGCGCTCGATAAAATTGCAAAGAATTTGGACTGCGATTATTGTCATGGTTGCTTCACGGGGAAATATCCAATGGATGTTTCAGATGTTGACCATGAGAAAGAGCTTGACGGAAAATATAGAAACATAAAATATGAACCAACATTATAGAATAGGAGAATTGATATGAGCGAAGCATATAAAGCTGCCGGCGTTGATGTTGAGGCAGGTTACAAATCAGTTGACTTAATTAAAAAACATGTTAAAATGACGGAAACAGAAGGCGTCTTATCAGGAATCGGCGGATTCGGCGGACTTTTTGGAATCGGAACGGGCTATAAAGATCCCGTTTTGGTTTCGGGAACAGACGGCGTCGGAACAAAGCTTAAGATTGCGTTCTTAATGGACAAGCACGACACAATAGGTCAGGACTGCGTTGCAATGTGCGTTAATGACATTGCATGCTCGGGCGCAAAGCCGCTCTTTTTCCTCGACTATCTTGCTGTCGGTAAAAACTATCCTGAAAGAATTGCAGAAATCGTTAAAGGCGTTGCTGACGGATGCGTTTTGGCAGGTGCGGCATTAATTGGCGGAGAGACTGCAGAGATGCCGGGCTTTTATGATGTTGAAGAATATGACCTTGCAGGCTTTTCTGTGGGCATTGTAGATAAGGAAAACATCATTGACGGCTCTAAAACAAAAGCAGGTGATGTTTTAGTCGGCATTGCATCATCAGGAATTCACAGCAATGGCTATTCTTTAGTCAGAAAGATTTTTGGTCTTGATGAGGAAAATGCAAAAGAGACACTTTCGGAAAAATATGATGAGCTTTCAAAAACGCTTGGAGAAACGCTTTTAACACCAACTAAAATTTATGTTAAGCCGCTTCTTTCAACAATTGAAAAGTTTGATGTTCATGCAGTTTCGCATGTGACAGGCGGAGGCTTTATTGAAAACATTCCGAGAATGTTGCCTGATGGCTTGGCTGCTGAAATTAAAAAAGGAACATGGGATGTTTTGCCTATCTTTGACATTATGCAGAAAAAGGCAAATCTTTCAGAGCGCGACATGTTTAACACATTTAACATGGGCATAGGTCTTGTTATGGCAGTCGATGCATCGTGTGCTGAAGATGTGGTGGCACACCTCGATTCTCTTGGCGAAAAGGCTTACATAATCGGCAGAGTCAAGGAAAAAGAAGAAAGCGAGATAGACATAATTTAAGGAGTGAACAATTTGAAAAAAATTGGCGTGCTTGTTTCGGGAGGAGGAACAAACCTTCAGGCAATTTTAGATGCTGAAAAAAGCGGCATCATTAAAAGCGGAAAGGTAGCAGTTGTTGTTTCGTCAAGCGCTAAAGCATTTGCTTTGGAGCGTGCGGCAAAGGCAGGCGTTCCTTCTGTTTGTGTTTCAAGAAAGGAATGTGCCTCAAAATCTGAGTTTGAAGAAAAAATTTCTGCGGCTCTTTCGGAATATGAAGTTGACATAGTCGTTCTTGCAGGCTTTATGCATATTTTAAGCTGTGATTTCATAGCAAAATACAGAAACAGAATGATTAATGTTCATCCGTCGCTCATTCCGTCATTTTGCGGAGACGGCTTTTATGGGCTAAAGGTTCACGAGGCGGCGCTCGAAAAAGGCGTTAAGGTCACGGGAGCGACTGTCCATTTTGTGAATGAAATAACGGACGGCGGCAAAATCATAATGCAGAAGGCTGTGGAAATTGAAGAGGGCGACACTCCGGAGATTTTGCAGAAAAGAGTTATGAAAGAGGCAGAACACATCATTCTCCCTCAGGCTTTAGAGCTTTTGTGTGCAGAAAAAATTTGAATTAACGAAAGGATTGTAAGTTATGGCAAAAAGAGCATTACTCAGCGTTTCAGATAAAACAGGAATTGTAGAATTTGCGAAAAACCTGATTGATTTAGGTTTTGAAATTGTTTCAACAGGAGGCACAAAAAAGGCATTGGAAGAGGCTGGCCTTTGTGTTACGGGGGTTTCTGAAATAACAGGCTTTCCCGAATGTTTAGACGGAAGAGTTAAAACGCTCCATCCGAAAATCCACGCAGGAATTTTAGCTATGCGCGGAAACGAGGAGCATATGGCACAGCTTGAGAAGCTCGGAGTTGACACAATTGATGTTGTGGCAATCAATCTCTATCCATTTAAACAGACAATTTTAAAAGAGGGTGTAACATTAGAGACTGCGATTGAAAACATTGACATTGGCGGTCCAACAATGATTCGTGCGGCTGCTAAAAACTATCAGGATGTCGCTGTTATTGTTGACCCTGCAGATTATGAAAGAGTTGTCAGCGACTATAAAAAGGACGGATGCGTTTCAAAGGAAACAAAATTCGAGCTTGCATATAAAGTTTTTGAACACACATCAAGCTATGACACATTAATTGCAAAATATTTAAGAGAGCAGATTGGAAAAGAGCTTTTCCCGAAGGATTTGACGCTCACATTTGAAAAGGTTCAGGAAATGAGATATGGCGAAAATCCGCATCAGGCAGCTGTTTTCTATAAGGAAACAGGCGCTTGCGAGGGGACGCTTCCTGCGGCTAAACAGCTTCACGGAAAAGAGCTTTCATATAATAACATCAACGACACAAACGGAGCTTTGGACCTTTTGAAAGAATTTTCAGAGCCGACAGTTGTTGCCTGCAAGCACGCTAATCCTTGCGGCGTCGGAACAGGAGAAAACATCTATGAGGCTTATATGCACGCATATGAGGGAGACCCTGTTTCAATCTTTGGCGGAATCATTGCCGCAAACCGAGAAATTGATGCAAAAACAGCTGAAGAGCTCAACAAAATCTTCATTGAAATCGTCATTGCGCCTTCATTCACAAAAGAGGCTGTTGACATTTTAACGCAGAAGAAAAACATCAGACTCCTTCAGCTTGATAACATCTCCAAAAAGCCTTTAAAGAACGATTTTGACATGAAAAAGGTTATGGGCGGTCTCCTTGTTCAGCAGAGAGACATCGAGCTTTACAATGACGAAGACTGGACAGTTGTGACTAAAGCTCAGCCGACAGAAAAGCAGATTGAAGATTTGAAATTTGCCTGGAAAATTGTTAAACACACAAAATCAAACGCCATCACGCTTGCTAAAGATAAAAAGTCAATCGGCGTTGGCCCCGGACAGACAAACAGAGTTATGGCGCTTGATGTTGCGATTAAATATGCAGGAGAAAAGGCAGAAGGTGCTGTTATGGCATCTGATGCATTCTTCCCATTCCCCGATTGTGTTGAGCTTGCAGCTAAAGCGGGAATTAAAGCAATCATTCAGCCGGGCGGCTCAATCAGAGATAACGAATCAATTGAGGCTTGCGACAAGCATGGCATAGCTATGGTCTTTGTCGGCATGAGACACTTCAAACATTAATTAAAAACAGAAAGGTACATAGATTATGAAAGTTTTAGTAGTTGGCGGAGGCGGAAGAGAGCACGCAATAATCACTGCTCTTTCTAAAAGTCCGAAAAAACCTGAGCTCTTTTGCGCTCCTGGAAACGGCGGCATCGCAAACAAAGCAAAATGTGTTGACATAAAAGCGACAGATGTCGAAGCTATGGTGAAGTTTGCTAAAGAAAATAACATAGATTTGACCGTCATCGCTCCTGATGACCCGCTTATGCTTGGAATGGCAGACAGATTTGAAGAAGAAGGACTTAAGGCATTCGGCCCTAAGGCTTGCGCCGCGCTCATTGAAGGAAGCAAGGTTTTTTCTAAAAATCTTATGAAGAAATATAACATTCCAACAGCTCAATATGAGGTTTTTGAAGATAGCGAGGCTGCACTCAGCTATTTAAAAACTGTGAAATATCCAATCGTTATAAAAGCCGAGGGCTTAGCACTTGGAAAAGGCGTCATAATTGCGGCTGACAACAACGAGGCAGAGCAGGCTGTGCGCGACATTATGTGTGACAAGGTGTTTGGTGATGCAGGCTCAAGAGTCGTTGTTGAAGAATTTTTAACAGGTCACGAGGTTTCCGTTTTGGCATTCACTGACGGAAAAACGCTCGTTCCGATGGTTTCTGCTCAGGACCATAAAAGAGCATATGATAATGATGAAGGCCTTAACACAGGCGGCATGGGAACTTTCTCCCCGTCGAGACTCTACACAGAGTCTATAGCATCTGAATGTATGGAAAAAATATTTATGCCGACTATGGATGCTATGAATAAAGAAGGAAGAACATTTAAAGGCGTTTTATATTTCGGTCTTATTATGACGGATGACGGCGTGAAGGTCATCGAATATAATGCGCGCTTTGGCGACCCTGAGACTCAGGTTGTCCTTCCGAGACTTAAAACTGATTTGCTTGAGATTTTCCTCGCTGTCACAGAAGAAAGGCTTTCAGATTTAACTATCGAGTGGTATGATAATGCTGCTGTTTGTGTTGTTATGGCATCCGGTGGCTATCCGAAGAGCTATGAAAAAGGCTATGAGATTTTTGGCATAGACGAGGCTGAAAAGGATGAGGACATTTTTGTTTATCACGCAGGAACAGCTTTAAAAGACGGCAAAATTGTGACATCAGGCGGAAGAGTTATCGGTGTTACGGCGGTGGCTCCTGATTTGGAGAGCGCAATTAAAAAGTCTTATGAGGGCGTTAAGAAAATCAGCTTTAAAGACGCTCACTACAGGACGGACATAGGCAGAAAATAGGAAGAAGGAAAAGAAGTGGAACGCAAAATTGTAGATTTTCATGCGCATGCTTTTCATGACAAGATTGCAATAAAAGCGGCACAGCAGCTTAATGAATATTACGACATTCCTTTAGCTGAAAATGGTCTTTTCTTTCATTTGAAGCAAAGTATGCTAAAAAACAAAATAGATAAGCTCGTGATTCATGCGACGGCAACCAAGCCGTCGCAGGTTGAGTTGATTAATGATTATGTGAAATCGCTCACAAGTCCTGACATCATAGGCTTCGGCACAATGCATTATGCATATTCGGGCTTTGAAAAAGAGTTTGACAGAATTGAAAAGCTGGGACTTAGGGGAATTAAATTTCATCCTGTTTTTCAGGGTTTTAAGATTGATGATGAAAAGATGTTTCCAGTCTATGAGAGAATTGAAGGCCGTTTTCCCGTCTTAATGCATATGGGCGATAAAAACACAGATGCTGCAACGCCTGAAAGATTGGTTAAAATGTTAAAGCACTTTCCTAAAATGACTGTTGTTGCGGCTCATATGGGCGGCTACAGCGAATGGGATGAGGCTGAAAAACATATAATCGGCAACGATAAGTATGACATTTATCTTGACACATCAAGCTCAATCAGGTTTTTACAGCCTGAATACACAGCAAAATTAATCAGAAATCACGGAGCAGACAGAGTTCTTTTTGGAACGGATTATCCGCTTTCTCTTCACGCTTTTGAGCTTGAAGTTTTTGACAAGGTCGCTCTTTCTGAAGAGGAAAGAGAAAAAATTCTGTGGAAGAATGCATATAAGCTTTTGGGGTTATAGAAATGGCATTTAAAGAGATTATGAGCGCAGACAACGCGCTGATTAAAAAGGTTTCAAAGCTTAAAAACAAAAAATATCGTGAACAGTTTGGCGAGTTTATGGCAGAGGGCTGGCTCTCACTTGAGGCGGGGCTCTCTTCTTGCTATGAGCTTTCCTTTGTTGTTGCATCAAAAAGCTTTTCAGAGAAGAATTACGAAAAATTAGAAAAAATTGAAAATGTCATTGTGACGAGTGATAGAATTTTTGAACAAATCTCTGATGCTGTCACGCCTCAGGGTGTTATGGGAATTTTTAAAATTCCAAATCAGGAGACGCTGGATGAAAATAAAGGAAATTTCATAGTTTATTGTGATAATTTAAGAGACCCCGGAAATGCGGGAACAATTATCAGAACAGCAGATGCTTTTGGAATAGATGCTGTCGTTTTTTCAGAAGGCAGCGCAGACATATTTGCGCCGAAATTAGTGCGTTCAACGATGGGCTCTCTCTTCCATGTGCCGGTTTTTAAAGAGGCGGACACAAGCGACTTAAAAAAATTAAAGGCAAAGGGTTATGAAATCGTGAGTCTTGCGCTCAGCGAAAACTGCATTTCACTCTATGATTTTGTTTGCCCTGAAAAATGCGTGATTGTTGTAGGGAATGAGGCCCATGGCGTGTCAAGAGAAATCCTGGAAATTTCTGATAAATGCGTCAAAATTCCTATGTATGGCTTTGCTGAGTCATTGAATGCTTCTGTTGCGGCGGCGATTGTTATGAACGAAGCAGCAAGGAGAAAAAATCATGGCAAATAAATTTATGCAGGTGGCAATAGCTGAAGCTATAAAAGCCGCCGAAAAAGGCGAAGTTCCTGTCGGTGCGGCAATTTTCAAAAACGGTGAGCTTGTCGCTAAGAGCCACAATGAAACGATTGAAAGAAAAAATCCATGTGCCCATGCAGAGCAGCTTGCTATAGAAAGAGCATTTAAAAAAACAGGTGACTATAGATTAACGGATTGTGATATGTATGTCACATTGGAGCCTTGTGCCATGTGTGCAGGGGCTATCTCGCTTGCAAGAATAAAGAGAGTCTATTTTGGCGCATATGATGTGGAAAAAGGTGTTTTCGGCGGTAAAATTGATGTTTCCAAGGATTTGAATTTCAAGACAGAAATTTATGGCGGAATGTGTGAAAAAGAGTGTTCTGAAATTTTAAAAAATTTTTTTGGAAAAAGGGTTGACAAATGAAGGCATTTACTATATAATAACATATTGTTGAGCGGATGTGGTGGAATCGGCAGACACGCCAGCTTGAGGGGCTGGTGGCGGCAACGTTGTGCAAGTTCAAATCTTGTCATCCGCACCAGAAAAAAACCGTCAATCTTGATACAAGATTGGCGGTTTTTTTCAACGAAATAAATCCTTTCAGGATTTGTGAAATGCACTTCGTGCGTGAAATATTGCTTCACAATGTGAAATACGCATTGCGGCGTGTGGATTTATTTCATTTCACAGAAAGCATAAGCTTTCTATTTCACAATTTCTGCAAGAAATTATTTCACATCAACGAAGTTGATATTTCACTTATAGACAGACAGTGTTTCGCATGTTATAATAATTGTAAGGAGTTGATATAACATGGTTGAATCGAAATTAAGAAATTTGTCAGTTGAGTTTTCTGTAAAAATAATAAAGTTGTGCGAAAACATTAAAGGACATTATTCTCTTACCAATCAGCTTGAGCGAAGCGGAACATCAATAGGAGCCAATATACGCTAAGCAAATTATGCTCACAGTAAAAATGATTTCATTTTTAAATTACAAATAGCTTTGAAAGAGTGTTATGAAACGGAGTATTGGTTGGAACTGTTCGTAAAATCTGAATTATTAGATAGAGATGTGGCAAAAGATATTTATAACGAATGTGGTACAATTCGCAAAATTCTCATATCTTCCATCAACACAGCAAAACAAAATATTGATAAATAATTAAACTGCCATTTGTGGCAGTTTTTTCTTGCAATTTATTTTTCTGGATGTTATACCTATTTTGCGACATAAATCTTAATATTTTGACTTATTTCATATAAGTGTGCATTTTTTTACCTTTTTGTAAAAATGCACCGCTTTTTTGGTCGTATTAAAATTGACCGTTAGCACCAAAAAGAAACGACAGCTTTCGAAAGAAAGTTGTCGTTTCTTTTTGCGCTCTTATCTTTTCAAATTAAATATGCAAACAATTATCTAAAACGAATTTACAAAAGTTGCATTCTCTACATAGTTTATTACAATTTCCCACCTTTTCTGCCCAGTTGGCGGGAAAAGCTGTGTTATCAATAATATAGGGCGATATTATGTCGCAATTTGACGGTTCTAATAAATCCAATAAATTCCCGTAATAGGTTCCTGAGGTGTAAGCTTCAACGACCATTGCGGGTTTTTCGTGCATGCGTGTCGCAAGCTTTGCTAATGGGAAAAAGTCATCATAATAGCACATATCTTCCGGACGAACCTATGTAGATTTAATCAGGTTTATAAAATTATCTTTATTTTTATAGTATTCACGGCAAATATGAGGAGGAAAATTTATGTTTTTCTTTGTTGAGATTTGTTCTTCGTGTGCAACCAAGTTGTCGTGAAAAGTCTGACCGCTGCAATATGGCATACAGCCGCTGTTTGCTAAGAAGTACATTGATTTATTATGTTTTTTTGCCCATTCCTTCATAATATTTATTCTTTTAAAATCCCTGTTGTATTCACGCATAATATAAAAGCTGTCAAACAGATGCTTTATGTAGTCTATTGCCTGTGGTGTTCCGATTCTCATATTTACCGATGCACGAACCTCTATATCAGGAGAGATTTGTTTGACAATGTAAGCAACAGCAAGTGAAGATGTCCTAATAATGTCAACTCCACCTGCTTTAAATGCAATTCTGTCAATTATGGAGTGTATAAAATTTGCAAGCTCAACAGATAGTGAATTTTCACCATAACAGTTACTGTTTAATATCAAATCAAGTTTTATCCCGTTTGACTTTAATGAAATGAGATCGTTTTCTAATTGTTCCTGAGCGCTCCAGTCTGTATAGCCATCTTGTTTTCCAATTACAGACCTACCTGATGGCGAATTAATCCATGGGAAATAAACCTCGCTTATTTTATCCTTTTTTAATATAGCGAGCTTAGAAATATCATTTATTTCATCATATGGTAGTTGATACCCTATGGCAAATTTCATTAATCTGCCTCCCAATGTTCTGGTTTAGCATTTGCTTTGTTGTTTTTTTGAACGGGAGCATTGTTGTTATCACCAAAATCAGGTGTATAATCACTCCAATCAACGCTCCACTGCGGTTTTGTGCGGAATTTGTCTTTAAACTTATTTTCAATAACACCGCGGGCTTCCAGACTTATCATGCAAGCTCGTGTACAACCTCTTGCACCACAAACTGCTTGACCTGTGTTATAAAGGTTACGCGGTTTTTTATAAAAAGGTGAATTTGGACCAGGCATAGTGTTGTCACGCCAGTCCTCATAACTTCCGGTTCCGGGTTCGCATAATTTTGCGCCTTTCAGCCCCAAAGCACAGGCGTCACAGTCCAATTCTCCCCATTCAACCTCGTGACCTGCAAGATTTACTTTGACTGTTTTAACATCGCTTATTGCATGTGTCGGACAGTCTTTAACACAAGCCATACATTTATTACAAAGCTTAGGCCCATCATAAATCGGGTCGGGCTCAAGCTCCATTTCTGTAAGGATTACACCAAGTCTTAAACGGGGACCGAATTTTGGAGACAAAAACATTTTACTATACCCGATTTCACCAAGCCCGGCTAAAAATCCGCAAATTCTGAGGTGAAGCATAATATCAGGCTGAGGCTTTCCCTCCTCCACAGGTTTGCTGTAATTTTTTATCAAATTACCCTTGTTATCAATACCGCGCCAGTCACTCTGATGACCTATGGGTATAGCTTCATATCCTTCATCTTCGATATATTTGCACATATTCATCACGGTAAGAGGTATGTACAGATATGTCAATCCACCATATCCCATAGCGGGATAATTGCTGAAAAATGTACCTTCTTCAATACCGCGCAGACTGCCACGCATTACCCTGAATGTCATTACTATCATACTTTTTGCTTTTGGCATAATGAACCGTGGATCCATTTGTATGGGAGCACCTTCAAACCTGTCCATAGAAGCAATACCAACTTCATCTGCACCGAGTTGTTTTGCCAAGTCCTTTATTTCTTGGGCGTTCATAATCTTTTCCTCCAAAATTTTATTTTTTATTTGTTTTCATTTTAATTTACAAATACATATAATTCAATGCATTATATGACAAAAAATTGTACAAAACAATCTTTTATAAATTTCTGTATTGATATCTAATAAAAACCGTAATATAATCAAATTATCGGCAGTAATAAAATTTTTCGGAGGGATAAGTTATGCACAAAAGCTTTGACTATTATGTGAATTATAGCGTTCGGATTTACGAAATAGAACTTGCAAATAAAAAGTGTTGCCCTTTAGATTGGAGCATTAATGTGAGCAACAGGCGAACCTATGGATTTGCATACATTTTAGAAGGAGCCGCACAGTTTATATCAGGCGATGAGCATTGTTTTGCTGAACCGGGAGATATCATTGCATTTAAAAAAGGTGATAAATATGTTCTTAAGAGAAGCAAGGATAAAAACCTTGAGTTTATTGTTGTGAATTTTAATATGGATAGTGATAGCTTTGATAATTTTCCGTTTGAACGCATAATGAGACAAAAAAATAGTTTGAAGCAGTTGTTTTGTGAGCTAGAGGGAAGGTGGTATTATAAGGATGTCGGATATCGGATTGCTTCTATGGCACTGTTATATCAGATATTTCATGTGATTCTGCATGATACATTATATATTTCATGGCAGAAGCGCAACGGAATAAAACTTGTTCCTGCTGTTGAATATATAGAAAATTATATTGACAAGCAAATAAATGTAGATATGCTTTCTAAAATGTGTTCTATGTCTTCATCACATTTTCGAAGATTGTTTAAAGAGGTTTACGGAGTGACGCCTATTGAATATATTAACAGAAAAAAGATAGAGAAGGCTAAAGACCTGATACGCAGCAGGGAATACAAAATATCTGAAATTGCAGAAATGACAGGGTTTAACTCGGCATACTATTTCAGTAGAATTTTTAAACAAATCACTAATGTGTCCCCTAAGAATTTTTACTAACTAAAAGACATTTATGATATAATAGAAAGCGGACACAATTATTTCGTGATGAAATCGCACTTTGCCGTGATAAAAAAGACGGATGTGATTTCATTTATAATTTATCTCATCAAAATGCTTCGAGAAGATTTTTTGTGTGAAAACAATGCTGCCTATAACTCGATTTTCTGTGAAACAGACTTTTTGTTAAAATCTCGCAGAGAAATTAAATTGTAGATGTCTTTTTATATGCAGAATTGGTAGTGTAGTAAAGTTCCGAATATTATAAACAATATTAGAGGTTTTATAAAAAGAGTTGAAAAAATATAAAATATGTTGTATAATGTCTTTGTCGGAGAAATCTGACAAAAAGGTAAGACTAAAAACAGTGTAAAAGCTGGGCGGTTATGCTATCATCTCCCTGAAAGGAGGTGGTTGCTATGGAATATGTGTACATAATGATATATATTATCACTTTAATTGTGTTAATCATAACCATAAAAAAATAACGCCAGCCCTTCCAAAGCTTTAGCGTTATTCTTTTAATAACCTAATGTTTGGCATAACCATTTGAGGTCTTGCCTTTTTCTATATTTATTATACTGAATAAAATCTATTTTGTCAACTATTTTGAAAAAACTTTATACAAAAGTGTCATTTATAAGTGTCGGAAAAATGCCGAAGATTTTCCGACACAGTTTTTTTTGTTGATTTTAGTCGCTAAAAAATATGATTTTCTGTCAAGTTAATAAACACGAGGGGGTAAATTGGTCAAAAGTGTTGGTAATGGTTACGCCCTAAAGTTATGACCACAGTCATGACAGAAGAATATTCTTCTTCTGTTTGAAAACCATCTTTTTGACTGCCAAACATGACCTTTTCCGGAAGATTTCTTTACAATTGCCATCCACCAATCATAACAAATGAAAATCATTACTCCTATACACCATTTAATCATTATCCAAACGAAATAGTATATACCAAACAATACAGTCCAAAGACAACCGTGTTTGCTCATTTCATTTGACAATTGAACTTTAGTACTACCGCATTTTGGGC
The DNA here is from genome assembly GCA_045576235.1 of Clostridia bacterium. Taxonomy (GTDB): domain Bacteria; phylum Bacillota; class Clostridia; order UBA1381; family UBA9506; genus SIG437. Next base: position 28,606 of record JAZNGA010000006.1, on the reverse strand, counting down.
ATTTTATATTTACTCCCATCTTATTTCCTCCAATTTCTTTATTTTGACATATTATATCACATTTCAGGGTATTATGTCAATACAAAATAAAGATTTTAGTTAATGTTTTGAAGTTTTACATTCTGTTAATACTACCTATAAAATGATAAACTCAAATAAAGGTAGGTGTTAATGTTTTGAACTATGAATTATTGGGAAGAAAAATAAGACAACAAAGGAAAGAGAAAAAATATACATTAGAGCAGTTGGCAGAAAAGCTTGATGTTTCAGCCACTTTTATAGGACAAATAGAAAGAGCAAAAGGAATACCATCTCTTGAAACATTAGTTAAGATTGCAAACCTTCTTGAAATATCAACAGATAGCTTGCTCTTTGGAGATTTAAATAACAAGTCGGGAAACACTCATTTTATAAATAGAGTTGCAGAATTAACAGAAACATTCACGCCTAATGAAAAAGAACTATTATTAAAGAACATAGAAATAATTAATGAGTATAGAAACAATGTTAAATAAGACGTTGTTTCTTATTTTTTACACTTTGAATAATATAAAATGAATTTTTCTTTGTAATTGCAACAAAAAATTTATTTTACAGAAAATAAACTTATAGGCAATGCTGCATAAAGTTGAAAAAAGTTCAAATAAATGTTATAATAGCTAAAGTAATACACATCAAGGCATAGTGTTAAAAAGAGAAAAGAGGGCGAAAAAATGGTTAAAGTTTCTACATTTGTGATTGACGATGTGATATGGCTGTTTCGTGACCTGACAAGGAAGCGGCCTGTTTCACTTTTCGAGAATCCGTTTCTGGCTTGCCTTAAAAAGGCACACGACCTGTATGGTTTAAAAGTTCAGCTCAACATTTTTTTTAAAACCGATAATTATTATGGGAATGATTCGTTTTCATTAGCTGATATGACCGATGCATACAAAAAAGAGTGGGAAGAAAACGCCGATTGGTTAAAGTTTGGGTTTCATTCGAAACAGGAGTTCCCGGATTATCCTTACATCAACGCAGACTACGATTTGGTCAAAACCGATTTTTTAGAAATGCAAAAAGAGGTTTATCGGTTTGCAACGCCGAAAAACTGGACAAGCGCAGTGCTGAACCATTGGCGCCCTATGAGCAAGGACGGCTGTCAGGCTCTTTATGATTGTGGTGTGAGACTAATCAGCGCAACGACAGGAGAACGCTATGAATATGACAACAACCCTGCAGAGCTTCCGTATGGTCATGCTGCAAGACTTTTACATAACAGAAAGCCTGAAACAAAAATCTTTATCCGAAACAGCAAGGACACAGCCATAACGAAGTCCCTTTGCGGCTATAACCATATTACTGAGCAGGAACAGGCTGAAACGCTTTTCACAACAAAAGCCATTAAGAACGAGGAAATCGGCATTTTGTTCAAAAATTTTTCTTGTAGCATTGTTCACAACTCAAGCAAGCTGGAGGACATTCGTCAGGAAGCTGAAGGCTATATGGGTAACGAATATGTCGGTTGGGGAACACACGAGCAGTATTTTTATCCTGAATACTATGCATATCAGCCTGATTATGCTGAAAAGCTTATGGTTGCATGTGATGTTTTTCATAAGAATGGCTATGATTTTATCTTTATGGAAGACCTGATTAAATAGCGTTAAGTTATAAATTGATGAAAGGTTTATTGAAAATTTAAGTCGCTTACTGATTTAAAATAAATTTTTAAGGAGAATTAACATGGACAAAAATTGTGCTTACTGTATGGAAAATGAACTTTTGGACGCGTTTGGAATTAAAATCTGCGAACTGTCACAAAGCAAGGTTTACTTGTTTAAAGAACAGAGTCATAAGGGAAGGGTTATTGTTGCTCATAAAAAGCATGTGAGCGAAATTGTTGACCTAACCGAAGCTGAAAGAGCAGAATTCATTGAAGATATTGCAAAGGTTTCAAACGCAATTCATAAAGCTTTTTCACCGAAAAAAGTTAATTATGGTGCATACGGGGATACAGGATGTCACCTTCATTTTCACCTTGTTCCAAAATATGAGGATGAGTTTGAATGGGGCGGAATTTTTGCAATGAATCCGCAGAGAGTGACTTTATCCAGCGCTGAATATGACGAAATCATTCAGAAAATTAAAGAAAATTTATAAAAAAACAAAATGTGTTTGAGCTGTTAGTGATAACATATAAACCGAAAAAAGCTATTTGAAGAAAAGAGGAAATTTTTATGGTGGCGTTAGCATATGTTTTGAGTTTGCTTGGATTGCTTTCGATGATTTTGGCGTCTTTAGTTAAGGGAGAAAAAATGAAAAAAACATTGTTTTTGGTGTTTTGCGGTAATGCTCTTGTCGGCACGAGCTACCTTCTTGACGGAAGTGGCATAAATGGTGCGGCAGCATTATATCTCGGCGCTTTGCAGACACTGATTAACTATTTTTTTGACTCAAAACAAAAACCACTTCCAAAATGGTTGCTTGCGTGCTATGCAGTTGCCATTGTGGCATTAAACATTGCAGTTGCAGGCAAAGTGACAGCGCTTGGAATTTTAGTCATTGTGGCATCTCTCATATTTATCTTATGCATCGGACAGAAGGATGGAAAAGGATATCGCTTCTGGACTATTGTTAATATGCTCTTATGGTGCCTTTATGATGTTCTTGCAGGAGTTTACAGTGCACTTTTGACACACGGAGTCTTGTTTATGTTTACAGTGGTCGGAATGATTGTGCACGACAGAAAAAAAGCTGTTTGATTTTTGCTTACAGGAGCCGTGGTTTTCTACATATCAGTTTTATCTTGGGGTGGAGCATGTTCTTTTTCACCAGTCTTGACACGAACTTTGTTGAAAGTGTAATATCTTGCCAAAGGGGAGAGACATAATGGATAAGTTAATGATTTTATTTTCGGTTATTTTCTTTTTATTATTTTGGTTTCCGCTTGCAAAAAAACTAATCTGGAACAAAGTTGCTCCTGTTAAGACAGTTAAAGCGGAAGTGTTTGATAAATATAAGCCTGATATAGTTTCAAGATATTCGGGAAATTTTAAGCAGGAAAGTTTTATTGTTGTTTTTAAGACAAAAGGCAAAAAGCTTTCATTTAATGTTTCTGAATTTTCATATAATCATTATCAGATTAAGGAGAAGGGGACACTAAAATATAAAGGCAATCAAATAATTAGTTTCAAGTGAGTTGTTTATAAGGCAAACATTAAAGGAGCTGTAGCAAAAGGATTTTTGCAACAGCTCCTTATTTTAGTTAAAGTCAAAAGAAATAACGGGAATTTTATCAGTGCTTCCCCAAGTGCATTCAGGGATTAAAATCAATTTATCAAAGACCTGATTAACTTTTAAATGATAAGAACGCTTTCGATTATCAACGATGTTTAGCAATTCTTTCTGTTTGCCGCCTGTTTCTCCAATCAGACGGAAATTTTTGCATAGTGTTTTCGGCATATGCATCTTAGGACTGTCTATGAGCTGATTTGCTCTCGTTGTGTGATTTCTTTCACATTCTCCGCCGGGGAGAGTGGTCCTGTTTAAGTCACTGCAAAACACGATATGAACAGAAGAAACCTTTGCTTCATCAAAGCTATAGGAAATCTCACAGTTTTTCTCCGCCTGATGAGAAAAATTATCTTCGTTTGTGTTATAGATTCTGTGCGCCCTGTCCTGCCCGTTTCTTATCACATCATCTGAGATGTTAAGCTTTGCATTTTTGCACAGCTCTGAAATTGCGCGGGTTTTTGATGGGAGGAAACAATCTTCTTCAAGAAGCAAATTCTGAAGCGTTTGCAGCTCTTTTTCATAAACTTCGTGGGGAACAAGATTGTTTTTGCACGCGATTGTCGCCGCTTTTCCAACTGCCTCACCCATTAAAGCACAAGTTGCCATAACTCTCATGCTGCTCATGGCAATGTGCGTCATGCTGATGTTTCTTCCTGCAAAAAACAGATTTTCCACATTTTCAGAATATAATGCGCGATAAGGAATGGAATAGGGGGAAGAAGTCGCAAAATCTGTGTTGGGCGTTCCTCTGTGGTAAAAGCCTCCCGGGAAATGGTCGTCAATGGGCCAACCGCCATAGGCAATTTCATCAGGAAATGGTTTCCCTGAGCAGATGTCTTTTTGTGAAACCATATATTCACCACAAAGTCTGCGGGATTCTCTTTTGCCTGGGAGAAATCCCAAAAAGTCTAAATCCCACTTTTTGCTGTCAAAATTTCCGCTGTTTTTGATGTAGTCCCATGTGCCTGTGGCAAGGGAGAGCAGTTCATCGCGGATTTCTTCCGTGTCATCAATAGTGTTTTTATTTCCGCCAAGCTCTAAATACCAGAAATTTTCTGTTTCGTCATATAAATCAGGCGTGCGGTTTTCAAAATCATTTCTATTTAGAGCCTTGCTGAAAGCAGGAGGAATAAACTCAACATCTTTTGTTGTTTCTCGCCCCTGAATTAAGCACGACATTCCCATTGTCATATTATCAGGAACTGTTCTGTCTGTATCTTCCCCAAATTCATGAGCTGGCTCACGACCAATTTTAAAATTAGCACCGCATAATGGAGCTAAAATGCTGTCTCCCGAACTGTCGCAGAAGAATTTTGCGCTGACCTTATAAAACATCTGAGTTGTCATTTGATATCCCGTCACGGAGGAAATCTTAGTATCACGCCCATATTTAAACTTGCCTTTTTTAACATCTGCATCCATGCATGTGCAGTTTAAAAGCAGGGTGATGTTTTCTTCTCGTTTCACGAAATCATACAAAATCGTGTCCCAGATTGCGTAGCTTTTAGTTGGGTTGCGATATAAGCTCTCTAAAGCAATTTCTTCTATAATTCCTGTCTCTCGGTTGTCTTTGCCCTTGGCACCGCAAATCCACATTCTGATTTCAGAAGAAGCGTTTCCGCCAAGAACAGGTCGTTCGTGCATAAGCACGACCTTTATTCCCTCTCTTGCCGCAGAAATGGCTGCCACAAGGCCTGACATACCTCCGCCGACAACGCAGAGGTCACATGAAATATGTCTTGTTTTAAGCATAAAAATCCTCCTATATGTTAAGGCCTGCTTTTTTCATGTCGCGTATTATTTGCTTTTTCTCTTCTTCGGTATATTGTCTGTAGGGGAACGAGGCATTTCCCATGTCAAAGCCCATCTCTTCGAGCAAAAGCTTTGTTACGGGGATTGACTTATACTTATGAAGAGCATCAATAATTTTGCGCACCTTTTCCTGAACGATTCGCGCGGATTCTATATCATTTTTCTGGAATTTGTTATAGATGTCTTTAAAAAGGTCAAACATAAAGTTATATGTGAGGCCGATTCCACCATCAGCACCTGTTTCAAGGCCTGTGAGAAGGAAGTCGTCAGGACCGTTTAAAATGTTCATTTTACCGCGTGTCAGCTCTTTTAGCTTTCTCATCTCGTCATAGTTTGAGCTTGACCATTTTATAGATGTGACATTATCTATTTCGAAGCATTTTGCGGCAAATTCTGCGGTCATATTAAACCCTGCCGAGAGATTATAATAAATCACTAAAGGGATGTTTACTGATTCTGCAAGTTTTTTATAATAGTTATAAACATCATCTTCACCATATCTGAAAAACATAGGGGGAGTTGCTGAAATGGCAATGGCTCCTGCTTTTTCGGCTTCCTTTGCAAGTCTTATGGCATCGTTAAAATATGGTGATGACACATATACAATGCAAGGGCATTTGCCAGCTGTTGCTTTAACTGCTTCGTGCGCTAAAACTATGCGCTCTTCAGTTTTGAGAGCAAGACCTTCCCCTGTTGCGCCACCGACATAAAATCCGTCTGCACCTCTTTTTATAAAAAATTCAATGAGTTTTTTTAAAGCATCTGTGTTTATGCTTTCATCTTTGTTAAGAGGAGTTGCGAGCGCGGGGAGAATTCCTTTGATTTTCATATTAACCACCTTGACATTCAATTTTTGTTTTTGTTATAATAGAATTATACGATATATACTGCTGATTTTCAATAAATCATCTTGACAACATTTCAGGAAAAATGTCGGAAGGGGAAATGTATTATGTATAAAGAGCTTGACATACATATTGGTAAAAAAGAAAGCAGGGCATTTCTTCAAAGAGGATTTTGCCCTCATCTTCCGCCGACTAAGCGAATGCACAAACATAATTACACAGATGTTCATATTGTTTTCGGCGGAAAGATGACCTTTTATATCGGCGGAGAGACACATCACATAGAAGACGGGACTTTGATGGTCATTCCGCGTGAGATTTTTCATTATTGTGTGGATAGGGGGGAAAAGACGCTCCACATTGCTTTTCAGGTAGATTATGAAATCTGTCAGATTGAAAAATATAAGATAAGTTTAAAAACAATTGAAGCTTTTTGTCACGAGATTGAAGTGGCTGAAAAAGAAGGAAAATATACTCAGGTCGCTTCGTATATTTCTTTGCTGTGCAGTCGATTTTGCGGAGAAAATTCCTTGGTGGCAAGGGAAATAACGGATTATGGCTTTTTAGTTCGTGAGTTTTTTCAGACTCAATATAGCAAAGATGTTAAACTCAGTGACCTTGCAAGCACTTTAAATGTCTGCGAAAGACAAGCAGAAAGACTTGTTATAAAATATACGGGCAGAACATTTCGTGAAGAGCTTACATTTATGAGAACCACTATAGCAAATCACCTTATTGAGTCAGGGAAAATGCCATTAAAGGAGATTGCCGCATATGTGGGATATAAGTCATATGCGGGATTCTGGAAGGCTATGAATAAAAGATTGTGGTGAATATAGAAAAGCTTTTCATCAGGCTTTTGACACGGAAAGGAATATAATTTATCCTTGACACCTTGCCTTTTGATAAATATAATATAATTATGAATTTAATGGATGGGGTGCTTATAAATGAACAGAGAAAATCAAAAATTATCTATCCGCTGGGCATATATGGTTATCGGCGTTATAGCTATGCTTTTCGCAGGCGTGCTTTATGCATGGTCAATTTTAAAAGCCCCGCTTTCAGTGGAGTTTGGTTGGGAGCCATCTGTGCTTGCTTTCAATTTCACGCTTGCGATGACATTTTTTTGCGTTGGCGGCTTGCTCGGTGCGCAGTTATCAAGACGAACAAATCACAGAGTTGCTTTGACTCTGGCAGGAATTTTGACTCTGGCAGGATTTGTTCTGACATCTTTTTTAAACAATGTTTCCGTCATAGCGCTTTATATTACATACGGCGTTTTAGCAGGTCTTGGCATCGGAATTGCCTATAATGTTGTCATAGCGACAGTCAGCGCGTGGTTTCCTGATAAGAAGGGCTTGTGTTCAGGATGTCTGATGATGGGTTTTGGAGCTTCTGCTTTGATTTTAGGCAATGTTGCAGATGCTCTGTTCAAAAGCGATATGGGCTGGCGCACGACATATGCAATTTTGGGAATTGCCATTTTTGCAGTTTTGCTCTCAGCGGCGCTTTTAATTAAACTTCCTAGTGCAGATGTGGTCTTTCCGAAGGCTGAGTCTGCGAAAAACTCAAAGGAAAAGGATGATAATAAGAAGGAATTCTCATCAGGACAAATGCTTTGTCGTCTGTCATTCTGGATGGCTTTTGTATGCATCTCATTTTTAGCCGCAGTAGGCAGTTCAGTTATCAGCTTTGCAAAGGATATGGCTTTGTCGGTTAATGCATCAGAAGCTTTAGCGGTTTCTCTTGTTGGCGTTCTTTCTGTCTGCAACGGAATAGGTCGAATTTTAACGGGTGCAATCTTTGATGTTATCGGTCGCCGCAAAACAATGCTTGCAGCTAACATTTTCACAATATGCGCGACTCTTGTAACTTTGCTTGCGGTGCACTTCGGCTCTCTTTCCCTGTGCATTATCGGTTTGTGCCTGACAGGTATTTCGTATGGGGCTTGCCCGACAATCACAGCTGCATTCACTTCGTCTTTCTTTGGAATGAAGAACTTCCCGAATAATATGGCTATCATGACATTTACAGTTATGGCAGGCTCTTTTATCGCCACAGCATCAAACAAGGTTTTGGAAGTGACGGGCGGATACACGACTACATTTATGATGCTTTTATCATTGACAGTTATTGCGCTTGTGCTTAATCTCTTCATTCGTAAACCGTGATTTTCGGCGGATGGTGCTTTTTCGCATAAAAATATTGACAATTTAAAGCTTATGTGATAGAATAAATCAAAAGCTGTGAACGGGAACAAGTAAGCTGTGGATGAGGCTGAGAGAAGCGGCGGGTGGTGCGAGCCGTAACTTTGAACCAGACTGAATACAGCCCGGGAGCTGCAAAGGGGAAAATAAGTATCCTTTGTCGGTGGCACCCGTAATCGTGCAGGGGTATTATGATTTTTCAAGTACTCCGTGAGGCAGTCATTGTGAGGTGACTGCGAACTGAGGTGGTAACACGGTTTTAAACCGTCCTCTGACACTAGAGGACGGTTTTTTTGTTTGTCTTTCGTCCTTTGAAAAATAAAAAATTTGAAAGGATTTTTACATTATGCCTATTACAGATTTTTTGGAAAAGAACTCGAGACTATATCCAAACGATGTGGCGTTGGTTGAGGTTAATCCCGAAAATCAGCCTTCATCTGACATTTCGTGGAGAGAATATAATTTAATAGAAGGTTCAGGCAAGGAAAAATATAGAAGAGAGTTGACATGGAGGCAGTTTGACATAGCGGCAAACCGTTTTGCAAATCTCCTGATGACGCGTGGCGTTAAAAAAGGAGACAAGGTTGCCATTTTGATGATGAATTGTATCGACTGGCTCCCAATTTATTTTGGCATCTTGAAAGCAGGCGCTATCGCTGTTCCGATGAATTTCAGATTTTCGGCGGAAGAGATTGAATATTGTTCAGAGTTAGCCGATGTTTCCGTTCTTGTTTTCGGACCTGAATTTACGGAAAGAATAGAAAAAGTCTTTCCAAAGCTCAAGATTAAGCACTATTTCTTCGTGGGAGAAAACACCCCGTCGTTTGCCGATAACTACACGGAAATGATAACATATTGCTCTTCAGGCGTTCCACCTGTTGAAATCAGCGATTCAGATGATGGTGCGATATATTTTTCATCCGGAACAACAGGCTTTCCTAAAGCAATTCTTCACAGACATAAAGCTTTAGTCACTTCGTGTGAGGTTGAACAAAATCACCACTCTCAGAAGAGAGACGATGTGTTTCTCTGCATTCCGCCCCTTTATCACACAGGTGCAAAAATGCATTGGTTCGGTTCGCTTATTTCAGGCTCAAAGGCTGTCATATTAAGGGGCATCAAGCCTGAATGGATATTGCAGACGGTTTCTGATGAAAAGGCAACGATTGTCTGGCTCCTGGTTCCGTGGGCACAGGATATTTTAGATGCAATAGAAAGGGGAGAAATTGACCTTTCAAACTACAGACTCTCGCAATGGAGACTCATGCACATCGGAGCGCAGCCTGTTCCTCCGTCATTAATAAAACGCTGGAAAGAGGTTTTCCCGAATCACGACTATGACACAAACTATGGCTTGTCAGAATCAATCGGCCCCGGTGCTGTTCATTTAGGCGTTGAAAACATACACAAGGTTGGAGCTATTGGTATTCCTGGCTATAAATGGGAGATTAAGATTGTTGATGAAGTCGGAAAAGAAGTGGAAAAAGGAAGCGTTGGTGAGCTTTGCTTAAAAGGCGACGGTGTCATGAAATGCTACTATAAAAATCAACAGGCAACAGACGAGGTCTTAACATCTGACGGCTGGCTCTTGACGGGCGATATGGCAAAACAGGATGAAGACGGGTTTGTTTATTTAGTTGACAGAAAAAAAGATGTTATTATAACGGGAGGGGAAAACATTTATCCCGTTCAGATTGAGGATTTTCTCCGTGCAAATGAGAAAATAAATGATGTTGGAGTTATCGGTCTTCCCGATGAACGCCTTGGCGAAATAACTGCTGCAATTATTCAGCTTAAAGAGGGTATGAGCGCAACTGTGGAGGAGATGCAGGAATATTGCATGGCTCTGCCGAGATATAAGCGTCCGAAAAAAATCATTTTTGCTGAAATCCCAAGAAACGCAACAGGGAAGATACAGAAAAATGCTCTTCGTGAGCGTTATGGGGCAGAAAGATTAGTTGAGGCAACAACAACAAATTGATTGCAAAAGAGGCTGTTATGGACAAGTTGACAGAAAAGCAGAGCGTTAATGTTTATGTGGGAAAGGTGTCGCATTTTGCTCAAAATGAGAATCTGCCTGATTTCGTATGTAGTGACCTGAAAAAAATCAGAAATATCCGCGTCAGGAATGAAAAAAAAGCAGGCTATGGGATTTTAGCTTTTGCGATAGAGAAAATGGGCATAGATGCTGATGTGAGAGATTGTTTTTTGGGCAAAACAGGAAAACCACTTCATAATAGCTTTGACTTTTCAATCAGCCATTCAAATGGCGTTGTGGCGCTAGCTATCTCTTTGTCAGATAGCGTTGGAATTGATGTTGAGCCTTTAAATAAAGCAAAACGGACTGACAAGCTTTTTAAAAAAACGATGTGTGATGGAGAAGAAACCATAAGCTCTTTGGTCTTGTGGACAAAAAAAGAAGCAATTTTTAAGTTTGAGGGAAAAGAGAGAGGCTTCAAACCAAAGACAATTAACACAATTGACTATAATACAAAAAGCGTTAAGTTTGATTTTGAAAAAGAGGAATTTGTCTTGTCCATAGCGGGAAAAAAGAAAATGGATGCTGTCTTTTTTTCAGCGCCGTGCGGAGATGAAATTGTTTTCGGTGAAATATGTTGAAAAGACGATAGTCTAAAATATTTAAATTAAAACTTTTTGGAGGTAAATTATGTCTATTTTAGTAACAGGTGGCGCAGGCTACATTGGCTCTCACACCTCTGTGGAGCTTTTGGAAAGCGGATATGATATTATTATTGTTGACAATTTTCTCAATTCAAAGCCTGAGTCGCTGGAGAGAATTAAAAAAATTACGGGGAAAGATTTCAAATTTTATGAGACTGACCTTTTGGATGAAGCAGGCTTAGATAAAATTTTTGCCGAAAATAAAATTGACGCTGTAATTCATTTTGCAGGACTTAAAGCAGTGGGAGAGTCTGTTGCAAAGCCTATGTGGTATTATCATAACAACATAACAGGGACATTGATTTTATGCCAGACCATGAAAAAATATGGCGTTAAAAAGCTTGTTTTTTCATCGTCTGCAACAGTTTATGGAAATCCTGCATCAGTTCCGATAACTGAAGATTTTCCGCTCTCAACAACAAATCCTTATGGCGCAACTAAGTTAATGATTGAAAACATTTTGCGTGATGTTTATGTGTCTGATAATGAATGGAGCATCGCTCTTTTGAGATATTTCAACCCAATCGGCGCTCACGAAAGCGGATTGATTGGCGAAGATCCTAATGGAATTCCGAACAATCTGATGCCTTATGTTGCGCAGGTTGCAGCAGGAAAACTTAAGGAACTTTCAGTTTTTGGCGATGACTATGACACAAAGGACGGCACAGGTGTCAGAGACTACATTCATGTTGTTGACCTTGCTAAAGGACACTTAAAGGCTCTTTCAAAAGTTATGTCATCAAATGGTGTTGATGCGTATAATTTAGGCACAGGCAATGGCTATAGCGTTTTAGAGATGGTCAGAGCATTTGAAGAAATAAACGGAGTCAAAGTTCCGTTTAAGATTGCAGACCGCAGACCGGGAGACATCGCAGAGTGTTATGCTAATCCCAAAAAGGCTAAAGAAATTCTTGGATGGGAAGCAAAACTTGGCTTAGAAGAAATGTGCCGCGATTCGTGGAATTTCATGGTGAAAAATCCACAAGGTCTATAATATTACATAGCGTCATTTGAAGAATTATCAAAGAAACAGGAGCTGTAGCAAAATTAACTCATTTTGCTACAGCTCCTGTTTGGCTGGACGGAAAATAGCACAGAGTGGACAAACTGAACCCAAAGGGGTTACCCGAAGCTGTGCGTGTGCACAGCGAGAGGTGAAGTTTGTTCAAAACACAAGGCAATAAAAAGAAAAGAAATTCGTCATATAACGAATTTCTTCCTTAAGTTTTATGTTACTTTAATAATAACGATATACATAAAGGGGATTTTTAAGTCGTTTTCTTGCCTTGTGTGATTGGAGTGTTGTCAAAATCTTTGATTTCGCTAACAACACCCATTCAAGAACTTCCCACAAAACAAGCTATTTTTTTAGCGAAGTTGAGTGGTTGAAGTTTACTGACTGCACATTTTGCGTTCAGACCCTTTTTATGTACGAATTAAGATATAGATACGGGACTATTTTTTTAAATCTTTTCTGTTTTCACGAACTGTTTCAACAGCGCTGATGAGATTTTCCTCAAGCTGCTGCATTAAGTTGTCAGCATACTGAAGGCAACCCATTCTGACTTCACGAGCATTATCGTTAGCGTGTTCGATAATTTCATTAGCCTGAGCATAAGCCTGTTTTGTGATTTCGTGCTCGTTAACCATAGAAAGAATCTTATCTTCTGCATTTTTGATAATTGCAGCAGCTTCTTTCTGCGCCTCAGCAATTATGCGCTGACGCTCATCCTTTACCCATTTTGCCTGTTTCATTTCGTCAGGGAATTTGATTCGGGCTTCCTGGAGCATGTCTAAAAGCTCATCTTTGTCAACAATGCCTTTTCCCCAAAAAGGAATAGTAAAACTATGTTCTATTTTTTCCTCTAAAGCCTCAATAATTTCCAATAATTCCATCTTTACCGCCTCTTTTCTATCTTTAATTTTAAATCGTCTGCAATTTCGTCGGGAACAAGTCCGTCAAGCGCCCCTCCAAGTCTCGCAATCTCTTTAACAATGCTCGAGCTGATATACATATGGTTTTCGCTCGAAATCATAAAGAGCGTTTCGATGTCGGGGTTTAATTTTTTATTTAAAAGCGCCATCTGAAACTCAGATTCGAAATCAGATGTTGCACGAAGCCCTTTTACAATGGTTGTCACATTTTTCAGTTTAGCAAAATCAACTAAAAGTCCGTCAAAATGCTCTGCATGAACATTGCCTAAATCCTTCACACACTTTTCTATGAGCTCTATTCGCTCAGTGGCTGTAAAAAGAGGAGTTTTAGCAGAATTGTTGAGCACGCCAACAATGACTTCGTCATAAATCTTTGAAAGGCGAGTTATAATATCCAAATGTCCGTTTGTTATCGGGTCAAAACTACCGGGATAGATTGCAATACTCATATTTCACAACCCTTTTCAAGCGTTTGTTAAAAGAAGGATTTGAACCCTGCCGTAATGCTTTAAGCGATGAACGCTGAAATGCGCATCTTTTGGCATAAAAGCAGGCTCTCCGTCTGATTCACAAATGATATATCCACCGTCATTTAAAAGCTTATTTTCAAAAATCAGCTTAAGCGCCTCGTCTAAAAGTCCGTCAGCATATGGCGGATCAAGAAAAATCAGGTCAAATGTTTCGGTGCAGTTTTTAAGAAAATTGTCAAATCCGCTGTGAACACATTCGGCGCCATCGGAAAGAGAAGTTATTTTAAGGTTTTCTCTCACGACAGAAAGAGATTCATCGCTTTTATCGACAAAAACCGCACTCAATGCTCCGCGGCTCAAAGCCTCAATTCCAAGCGCTCCGCTTCCTGCAAACAAGTCCAGAACCTTTGCATTCGGGACGGAAAAGGCAATCATATTAAAAATTGATTCCTTAACTCTGTCAAGAGTGGGACGAACACGACTATCCGGCGGAGAAATAAGCTTTTTTCCTCTCACAGAACCAGAAATTACTCTCACAAACATCAATCCCACTTTACAAAAACATATAATTATATATTATATATTTTATACATTTAATTTGAAAAGTCAATATATTTAATCTAAATTTTAATTAATTGTAACACTATTGTCAAATAAATCTTTGATTTTTGTCAAAATAAGCTCATTTTTCTCTTTTTTTAAGTCAAAATCATCTTTTATGAGTTCTTTTGCCGCTTCCGTTGTCAGATTTAATATTTCCATGTCGCAATAGATGTCTGCAATTTTAAAAACGGGAAGTCCGTGCTGACGAGTTCCGAAAAATTCTCCGGGACCGCGAAGCGATAGGTCAGTTTCTGCAATTTTAAAACCATTATGGTTATTTTTCATTGTTTCCATACGCTTTTCAGCTGTTTCCGTTCCTGATTCATTAAACAGAAAACAATATGACTTATGTTTGCCTCTGCCAACTCTTCCGCGGAGCTGATGAAGCTGTGAAAGTCCGAATCTTTCGGCATTTTCAATAACCATAACACTTGCATTCGGGACATCGACTCCGACTTCAATAACACTTGTTGAGCAGAGAATGTCAGTCTGCCTTTCGGCAAATTCTCTCATGATGGTCTCTTTTTCTATTGGCTTCATCTTGCCGTGAAGAAAGGCAACATTAAGGTCAGGGAAAATGTCTTCCTGAAGGATTTTAGCATATTCTGTCACAGATTTTAAGTTCATGTTTTCAGAATCTTCAACTAAAGGACATACAATAAAAGTCTGCTTCCCATCTTTTGCTTCTTTTCGGATAAACTCATAAACCTTTTCGTGCATATTTTTCTTTAATATGTGGGTGCTGACTTTTTGTCTTCCGGGAGGAAGCTCATCTATTGTTGAAATGTCGAGGTCCCCGTAAATTATGAGAGCCATTGTTCTTGGAATTGGTGTCGCTGTCATGACAAGTGTGTGAGGATTTGACGCTTTTTCGCTGAGTGTCTTCCGCTGGTTCACACCAAAACGGTGCTGTTCATCTGTTATGACAAGCCCTAAATTTGAAAATTCTGCTCCTTCTGATAAAAGTGCGTGAGTGCCAACAACACACAGTGCTTCACCTGAAGCAATTCGCTCATAGACAGATTTTTTTTCTTTTGCAGTTTGCGCGCCTAAAAGGAGCACTGTCTCCACACCAAGCGGAGAAAAAACTTTCTTTAAAGTTTCAAAGTGCTGACGGGCAAGAATTTCTGTCGGAGCCATCATGGCAGAAGAAAAACCGTTTTTAGCTGTCACATACATTGAGCAAGCGGCAACAATTGTCTTTCCTGAGCCAACATCACCTGAAACAAGCCTCTGCATTGCTTTCCCACTCTCAAAATCAGCACAAATTTCAGCTATTACACGCGCCTGCGCATTTGTCAACTCAAACGGCAGGGAAGAGACGAATTCCTTTGCAAATTCTGTTTCGTAAGGCATTGCACTCTTTTCTGATGAGTGAGAACCTTTAAGATAATAGAGCGCTGTCTGAAAAATGAAAAGTTCTTCAAAAACAAGCCTTTTCCTTGCTTTTTGCAAGGAGGCGTGATTTTTTGGAAAGTGAATAGTGAAAATAGCGGTTTTTCTGTCGAAAAGGTCGTATTTTTGGAGTATGTATTCAGGGAGAGTCTCGGGGATGTCGCTAGCATTTAAAAGCGCTTCCCTGACAAAGCCTAAAACCATATTTTGATTTAAGCCTGATGTCAGGGGATAGAGGGGATAAATTCTGCCGAGTTGATGGTTTTCGCCCTCTTTTTCAAAGATGGGAGAAGTCATCCGCTTTTTAGGGTGAAGAGATATTTTCCCGTAGAAAACAAAGGTGTCACCAATTTTGAATTTATTTTCGAGAAATTTAATGTTAAACCATGTTAATTCGATAGTTCCTGTTCCGTCTGAAACGGGGAGAGAATAAATCGTGAGATTTTTTCTCACTTTTTTTACTTGCATAGAAGACAAAACGGTGGCTTTGATGCACACCGTTTCGTCATTTTTACATTCTATTATTTTTTTTAAAACAGTTCTGTCTTCATATCTGCGTGGAAAAAAAGTTATGAGTTCTTCTATTGTGGATATTCCAAGGGCAGACAGGAGCTTAGCGCGTTTTTCGCCAACTCCTTTTAAGACATTTACATTTTGATTTAAGTAATATTTATTCATAACAAATTACTCTACTGATACAATATAGTAATAAATGGGCTGACCACCACGGAAAACCGTCACATCGCAGTCGGAATAAGCATTTTCAGCATATTCAGTTATGGCTTCTGCGTCTGCTTCCGAAACCTCATCTCCGTAATAGATGCTGATAATTTCTGCATCTTCGTCAGCCATAGATGCTAATAATTCTTTTAAAACATCAACAGGATTTTCGCCCACTTTTGTAATTTTGCCACCTTCTAAGCCTAAAATTTTGTCCTTTTCAACCTTCTCATCATTGAAGACAAAATCTCTGACTGAATATGTTACAGAACCTGTTCTGACATTTTTGATTATTTCTGTCATTTCTTCCTCATTTTCCTCCGGAGTCATTTCAGGAGAGAAGGCGAGCATTGCTGTTATGCATTCAGGAACAGAGCGTGTTGGAATCACGATGATGTTTTTGTCGGTTAAGTTTTTAACCTGCTCTGCTGCCATTATAATATTTTTATTGTTGGGGAAAATGACGATGTTATCAGCATTTAAGTCTTTAATTGCGCTGTAGATGTCGTCTGTTGATGGGTTCATTGTCTGACCGCCCTCGACAACTTTGTCAATTCCTATGTCTTTTAAAATTTCTGCAAAGCCGTCTCCTGAAGCAACTGCTGAAAAAGCATATTCCTTATGGGGCATTTCCTCTTTTGCTTCGGGCTTTTCATCAAGCTCGTTTAATTCATCATGCTGATATCGCATATTATCAATTTTAAGGTTTGTCAGCTCACCAAGCTTTAAAGCCTGTTCAATGACAAAGCCCGGGTGATTTGTGTGGATATGGACTTTAACGATGCCTTCATCATCTATGACAACCATCGAATCGCCCTTTGTTTTAATTGAATCAGCAAAAGCGGTGCAATCTTCGTTGGCATATTTTTTGTTAATTAAAAACTCAGTGCAATATGCAAATTCAATGTCGGTGTTTGCTTCTTTTGCGGCACTCTTTTTGGGAGCTTGATTCATAGAAGAATCTTTTAAGGCAACAATGTCGCCTGTTTCAGCATAGATAAGAGCTCCTTCCAAAAGATATAAAACGCCCTGACCTCCTGCATCAACAACACCTGCAAGCTTTAACTGAGGGAGAAGATTTGGTGTGTTATCAAGGCTTTTCTGAGCCTCTTTTGTCGTTTCCTTAAGAAGGGCCAAAATGTCAGCTTCTGTTTCTGCAAAAGCTAAAGCTTTGTCAGCCCCATCTCTTGAAACAGAAAGAATTGTTCCTTCGGCGGGCTTCATAACAGCTCTATATGCTGCGTTTACTGCCTCCTTAAAGCTTACAGCGAGCTCTTTGGCATCTGCTGTTTCTTTATCTTTAAGACCTTTTGCCATGCCCCTGAAAAGCTGAGAAAGAATTACGCCTGAGTTGCCGCGTGCTCCCCTTAAAGCTGCGCCTGAAACACATTTTAAAACATCAGAAACTGATGCAAAGTCAGACGATTCAAGCTCGCGAACCGCTGCCATAACGGTCATGGACATGTTTGAGCCTGTGTCACCATCAGGAACAGGGAAAACATTTAAATCGTTTAAAATATCTTTATTATTGCAAAGATTATTTGCAGCTGAAATGAGCGCACTTTTAAGCGCTTTCGAATCTACAGTGTATATCAAGACATCTACCTCCGTCAGTCAATTCTTATTCCTTCAACATTAATTGTCACCTTGCCGACTTTGAAGCCGGTTGTGCTCTCGACTGAATAGCGGACACTGCCGATGATGCTTTCTGATATAACCTTTATGTTTATTCCGTATTCAACGATTATGTGTAAATCAATGTTAATTTTGTCGTCCTCAGTTGAAACCTTAACGCCTTTGGTGATGTTATCCCATTTTAAAAGGCTCGCAATAGAGTCTTGTGCCGTTTTAACAGCCATGCCGACAACACCATAGCAGCTTGTTGCTGTGGCACCTGCAATTCTTGCTATGACATTATTGGAAATAACAATAGCACCAAGTCCGTTTTCTGTTTTAACAGCCATTTATATTCCTCCTTAAAATGCAATTTATAGGCATATTCTATCTTGTTTGTTTTAAACAAAAGCTTTATGCTTTGTTTCATAACATAGTCATACATTTTTTATTATACCATATAAAATAAAAAATTACCAGCTATTTTTGATTTTTTTATAAATTTATTGATATAAATATTTGCATCAATAAAATGAAAAGGAGCTTAAGCCTTTGCTTAAGCCCCCGTAAATTTTTAATTTTTAGAAAATCTCGCGGCCGCCTATGATGCTCTTTAAGATGTTTATGTCCTTGTCGAAGATGATGATATCTGCATCCATTCCTTCTTTAATTGCGCCCTTGCTTTCAAGGCCTGCAACCTTAGCCGGAGTTTGAGTTATCATATATATAGCATCCTCAAGTGGAACTTCTGCCATGTTAAGCATATTTCTCACGAGTCTGTCACAGAAAGCGATGCTTCCTGCAAAAGCTGTGCGGTCAGGGAGTTTTGCAACGCCATCTTCAATGATGACAACAAGACCGTCTTCTCTGCTTCCAAGTATGCTTTCGCTTCCTTCGGGCATTCCTGCACCACGCATAGAGTCAGTGATAAGACAAATTTTGTCAGGACCTTTAATTTTATAGATAAGCTTTAAAAGGTCTGCCGGCAAATGAATTCCGTCTGCAATGATTTCGACCGTCATATCGTCAAGAAGGTAAGCTGTTTCGACTATGCCTGTGTAACGGAACGCATTTCTTCTGTGAACTATGCTTGTTGCAGAATAAAGGTGAGTGACATGCGTGAAACCGTTTTTGAATGCCTCTTTAACGCAATCGCCTTCAGCATCACTGTGACCGATGCAGGGAAGGATGCCTTTTGAGACGAGGGTATTTGCAAATTCCTCTGAACCTTCAAGCTCCGGAGCGCCTGTCCATCTTATGATAGAATCTGTCGTTTCCAGAATTTCCATATATTCATTTTTATCAAAGTTTCTGATGTTATCAGGGTCCTGAGCACCTGCCTGAAGGGGCGAAAAATATGGTCCTTCAAGATGGAGACCTGGCATATTCGCTCCATCGTGCTTCACATTTTTAATTTTTTCAAAAACCTTGAGACTGCCTATTGTTCTTTCTTTGGTTGATGATGTTATGGTAGGCAAAATTGTTGTTGCACCATGCTCAGCGTGAGCTCTTGCAATTGCAAAGTAACCTTCTTCGCTATTATCAAGAAAGTCCCAGTCTGCTGCACCGTGAGTATGTATTTCAACAAATCCCGGAGAGACAAACTGACCTTTTGCATCAATTTCCTTGTCAAAAGGCAGGCTTTCCGTTGTGACAGCGATAATTTTACCGTCTTTAAAATATACATCCTTGTTTTCAATTTTTCTGTCGGTTATGACCTTGCCGTTATAAATTTTTGTTATCATAATTATAACTCCTTAATATAAACACTGCTGTCATTATCACAGTATAAGATTGCATTATCTTTTCTTCTTAAAATTGTTGCAGGGCACTTTTCGGAAATCTCGCCCAAAACTGTGTTTTTAACAGCCTCTGCCTTTGTTTTTGCAGGAACCACACAGAAGTTATATTTAGAAGAAACAAGCGTTGGAATTGTGAGCGTTAATGCGCATTTCGGAACATCGTCAAGCTTTTCAAAGCAACCATCATTGACCTGCTGCATTCTGCACACATCGTCAAGCTCTACAATTTTAACAACTTCCTTGTCATTAAAATCTGCAACATGCGGGTCGTTAAACGCGATGTGACCATTTTCGCCGATGCCCATGCAGACAATGTCAACGGGGTTTTCTTTCAGAAGTTTAGCATATCTGTCAGCTTCAGCCTGTGCGTCTGTAGCTCCCGGGTTTATGAGGTTAACAGACTTAAAGGGCAAAAGGTCAAAAATTCCTCTCTTTAAAAAGTTGCTGAAGCACTGTGGCGCATCAGGGTCAAGGCCAATATATTCATCCATGTGGAAAGCGTTGATTCTTTCCCATTCAATGTCCTTTTTTTCGCAAAGATGGAGAAGCATATCATTTTGCGAGGGAGCTGCTGCGAAAATCATATTTATTTCATCTTTTTCAGCTAAAAGCTCCTTTATGGCAGCATAGATATCGTCAGCTGCAGCTATTCCCATCTTATCTCTTGTTTCAAAAATTTTAATTTCCAGTTTATCCTTTTTCAAAATAAAGCACCTCCTAATTTATAAGTAAATATTAAAACATTTTATCGTTCTTGTCAATATGAAAAAATGCTTTTATTCATTGCATTTAGTGTATTTGCGATTTTGAAAGGTTTTACATTGTGTTGAGGCAATCATAGTGCTGTCTGTAATGTGCAAATAATTGACTATTTATGCATTTTGTGTTATACTTAAAACATATAAAATGGCGCTTTGCAAAATTATTGAAAACTGATTGCTTTTTTGAGAATGTAACAATTGACAAAATTGGGGGGGATATTATGTCAGTTAAAATAGTGCATTGTGCAGATATTCATTTAGATTCTGTTTTTTCATATCTTGAGCCTTCTGCTGCTGACTGCAGGCGGGAGGATTTGAAAACTGCCTTTTCAAAGTGTGTGGCACTGGTGAAAGAAAAAAATGCTGATATATTTATCATAAGCGGAGACTTGTTTGATTCTGAAAATGTCTCTCGCCACACAGCGCAGTTTGTCAAAAAAAAGCTCGAAGAAATCAGTGATAAAGAGGTTTACATATGCGCAGGCAATCACGACCCGCTTAAAGCCTCATCATATTTTTCCGTTATGGATTTTGGCGAAAATGTCCACATTTTTGGTGGCGGGATAGAGCATATTGAAAAAGAAGAATATGATATTTATGGCGTTTCATTCACGGAGTCTTATGTGAGACAATCTTTCTTAGAAGGCTTTGAGGTGAAAAATCGTGACAAGTTAAACATCATGGTGATGCACGGAGACTTCACATCAGGAGAATATAATCCTATAACAAAAACGCAGCTTGAAAACAGCGGAATTGACTATATGGCGCTTGGTCACATTCACACATATGAGGTGATAAAAGCAGGAAGGTGCACAGCCATCTATCCGGGATGCCCCGAAGGCAGAGGCTTTGATGAGACGGGAGAAAAGGGCGCAGTCTGTGCAGAACTGTCAAGGGCAGGGATAAAAAGCGAATTTGTTCCCGTTTCGAG
Organism: Clostridia bacterium; assembly: GCA_045576235.1. Classification (GTDB taxonomy): domain Bacteria; phylum Bacillota; class Clostridia; order UBA1381; family UBA9506; genus SIG437. The sequence continues at coordinate 7,550 of JAZNGA010000006.1, read as the reverse complement.
AAGAAAGCTTCACGAAATTGAGATAGACATAGAAAACGCCGCGTGTGATGAAGAAATCACAAAAATTCTTTCCGATAGCGTGACAGATGAAAATGATTTATATAAATTTGTCTTAAAAGGTGAAACGGACATTAAAATTAACACAGATGTTTTAAAAGATAATCTGAATGCTTTTTTTGTTAAAATATATGATAAAACAGAGCCAAAAAGAGATTTGGAGAGCTTAGCGGAGGAGTTTTCTTTAAAGGGGCTTTTTGTTAAAAAAGCACTTTTAAAAATAGAAGATGATGATAAGGAATTGATTAAGTCCGCGCTGAAAATAGGCTTGGATGCGATGAATGGCAGGTGAGGATATGGTTATAAGAAAGCTCGAAATTGAAAGCTTTGGAAAATTTAAGGATTATCAGGTGGAACTCAAAGAAGGAATTAACACAATCTTCGGAGAAAACGAAATGGGAAAAAGCACGATATGTGCATTTATCCTTGCGATGTTTTATGATTTCACTGAGAAGGGAAAAGGCATCCGTGATGACCTCCGAACGCGCTATCTGCCATGGTCAGGTGAGCCTATGTCGGGAACGGTTTATTTTTCACATAATAAAAAGAACTACATTTTAAAAAGACGCATGGCAAAAACCGTAAGGGGAGCTAAGGTGACGCTTTTAGACGGAGACACATGGGAAGAAATAAGCGATGAAAGAAAAGAATCTCCAGGCGAATTTTTCTTTGGAGTTCCTTATGACAGCTTTTTTAAAACAATATATATAAGTCAGCTTGCTGTGCCGTTTGAAAGAGGAAAAAAAGACGAGCTTTTCGAAAGACTTTCAAACATAAACCAGAGCGGAGATGAAGACATATCATATCGCAAAACGCTGACGACTCTTGAAAAACAGATGACAGAGCTGATTTCCGTGAGCGGAACGGGAGGCAGAATAGTCAGACTCAAGGCAGAAACAGAAGAGCTTAAAAGAAAGCTCTTCAAGGCAGAGGAAATTGAAAATGAATATAAATCGGCTGCGCTCAGCGCGACAGTGGCAGAAAAAAACAAAGAAAGTCTTATTTTGAAAAGAGAGGCGCTGAAAAATGAAAGAGCGCTTGCTGAAAAACACGAGAAATTTTTGTTGGCAAAGGCTGATTTTGAAAGATTTAAACAGTTGACTGAAGAAAAAGAAAGAAAAGAAAAAGAGCTTTCAGAATCATATGAAAGACTCAGCGCTGTGAGACAAAAAAATGAAAAAATGAGTCTTTTAGAAGGAGTTTCCCGCGAATCAGTTGAGCTTTTGGAGTCGCTTTCTGAAAGAAAAGTGATTTTAGAGCACAGGTTTTTAGAATTGACTGAAAAAAGAGAGAAAATTGAGACGGAGCTTTCAAGCCTTGAAAAAGCGAATAAGCCTGCTTTGATGTCTGTTTTAACCGGCGCGGCAAGCTTGGTTTTTGTGCTTTCGGCGGTGCTGTCTTTTTTTGCCTCTGCCGCCTATGGCATTTTAGCTGTTTTTGGCGTGGCGCTCCTGATTTTATCGTTTAAACTCAGAAAAAATAAAGCTGCATTTGAAAAAAAATATGAAGAGATAGAAAAGCTGAAAACAGAACTTGAAGAAGAAAGTGAAATAATTAAAGAGGAAGAAGAAATCAAAAAGAAAATTGAGGATATTTTAGAAAGAACAGAGTCTGTTTCGCTTGTGGATCTGATGAATAAGCTTGCAGAGAAAAATGCGGCAGCGGAAAGAATTAAATCCTGTGAGGTAGAATATAAGCTGATAAAAGAAAGCTTAGAGCTTATTTTGCCCGAATTTTACAAGCTGAGTCAAACGGTTGATTTAGATGAAGCAGATAAGGAAGATGACAACTATAGCGGAGCAAATTCAGAAGAAATAGATAAAAAGCTTTCTTCTCTTAATGAGGAGCTGCTTGTTTGTGAAAAAAAGCTTGCAGAAGCTAAAACAAATATGAGGATTATAGCTGAAGCAGACAGACTTACCTATAGCGAAATTGCAAATCAGATTAGCGCAAACGAGGAACAGATAGAAGAGCTTTTGAAGGTCTATAAGGCGACCGAAGTGGCACTTCAGCTTATAAGAGAAAGCTATGAGGAGCTAAAAAGCGGGTTTGCTCCGGAACTTATCAAACATGTTAAAGAGGCGGTCCTTTTCTTGACTGACGGAAAATATTCAGATGTGAGAATTTCTGATGACTATAAGCTGACCGTTATGGAAAATGATGAAATTGTGTCTGCGGAATATTTAAGCGGCGGAACATATGATGTTTTATATTTATCCCTTCGTTTTGGACTTTTAAAAGTGCTTTTTGAAGGAAAAATTCCATTTCTGATGCTTGATGATGCTTTTTTGCAACTTGACTCAAATCGTGCATTAAAGGCAGCGGAATATATTAAAAAAGAAAATCCCGAGCAGGTTATTTATTTTACCTGCCGAGGCGAATTAAAAGATATTTTTAAAGGAGAACTTTCATGAAAAGGTTAAGGCTTATTATTGCAATTGCCGTGTGCAAGGCGCTTGTTCTGTTAGGAAGGCTTGCAGGAAAAAAAGGCTCATCTAAACCGGGTGAAATAGCGCTTAAGATATGTCCTGAAATTCTGACGCTTCTTTCAAAGCAAGTTAAAGGTCAGATAATTGCAGTTTGCGGAACAAACGGGAAAACAACAACAAACAATATGATATATTCCTATCTCAAGGCAAGCGGGAAAAAGGTGGTTTGCAATAATGTGGGCGCAAATATGATATATGGCGTTTGCTGCGCTTTTGCAAAGGATGCAACTTTGGCGGGAAAGTTAGATGCTGATTTTGCATGTCTTGAGATAGATGAAGCTTCAGCTGTTAAGATTTTTAAATTTTTTGCACCTGACATTATGGTTATCACAAATCTTTTCCGCGACCAGCTTGATCGCTATGGTGAAATTGACTTGACGGTGGACTATTTAAAAAGAGCGCTCGATTTAGCGCCTGAGACAAAGCTGATTTTAAACAGTGACGACCCGGTTTGCGCACAGTTTGGTAGCGATAAGGGAAGAGAGTGCTACTATTTTGGCGTTGCAGAAGAAGTGCTCAAAACAAAGGATGAGTCATCAGAGGGAAGGTTTTGTCCTGTCTGCAGTGAAAAGCTTAGCTATGGCTATCACCACTACAGCCAGCTTGGTGACTATAAGTGTTTAAAATGCGGACTAAAAAGACCCGAGGCACATTTTGCTGTTAAAAATGTTGATTTAAAAGACGGAATGAAATTTGAGCTTTCATATTTTGATGAAAAAATCGGATTTGACTTAAACTATAGAGGTTTTTATAACATATATAATGTGGCAGTTTCATATTCTGTGGCGCGCCTTGTTTTAGGGAAGATAGAAAACTATAGTGATGTTCTTGCTGCTTATAAACCACAGACGGGAAGAATGGAAGAATTTAACATAGGGAAAAAGGTGGTTTTAAATCTTTCAAAAAATCCTGCAGGCTTTAATCAGGGCATAGTGACAGTTTCAGAGGATTCAAAAGCTGAAAAAGTTGTTCTTCTTGGAATTAATGATAATGCGGGAGATGGAAAAGACATATCATGGTTATGGGATGTTGATTTTGAAAAGTTAGAAACTGCAAATGTTTCAAGATATATTCTTTGTGGAAACAGAGTCTCTGATTTAGCGGTGAGATTAAAATATGGTGGCATACCTGAAGGCAAAATGAAAAAATATTTCACTTTAAAGCAGGCTGCAGAGGCGATAAACGACGGAGATGAAGACATATGCTATGCTCTTGTTAATTACACGGTTGTGTTTGAAATGCAGGAGCTTTTGTCAGGACTTGCGAAGGAGTTGGAAAAATGAAATATGAAATCAGGATAGGTCATCTCTTTTCTGACCTTTTGAATATGTTTGGTGAAAAAGGCAATGTTGCAGCCCTTGTAAAGCGTATGGAATGGCGCGGAGAAGTGGCTAAGGTTGTTTGCTTTAAAGAGCAGGATGAGATAAATTTTGACGGACTTGACATAGTGGTTTTGGGAGGCGGCGGAGAAAAGGATGAAGCGAGCGCTCTTAAAAAGCTTATGGAAAAGAAAGAAGAGCTAAAAGCATATGTTGAGTCGGGTGGCGTGCTTCTCGCGTTTTGCGGCGGATTTCGTATGCTCGGGAAATATTATAAAACGATAGATGAGACCATAGAAGGAATCGGAATTTTAGATATGGTGACAGAATATGGAGAAAGATTTATCGGCAATGTCATTTGCGAAACGGAAATCGAAGGAAAAACGGTTAAAATTGCAGGGTTTGAAAATCATAGCGGCAGAACAATTTTAGAAGGGGTCAGACCTTTTGCTTATGTTTTGAGCGGTGAAGGAAATAATGGAAAGGACAAAACGGAGGGAGCAGTTTATAAAAATGTGTTCGGGACATATCTCCACGGACCGCTTCTTCCTAAAAACCCGCATCTTACGGACCACATCTTAAAAATTGCTCTCAAAAGAAAATATGGTGAGGATGTGGAGCTGAAGTCTCTTTGTGATGAATTTGAAGAAGAGGCGTTGACGCTTGCAGTTGAAAGATTTTTGAAAACGGAGAGGTAGAAATGCTTAAATATAGTGACATTCGTAAAAACAACAGAATAGCGACATACATTAAAAAAGCTGATGAATCATTAAATGTCATGGGCTACACAGAGCATAGCTTTGCTCATGTCACAAAGGTTGCAGAGAATGCCAGATATATTTTAAAAACAATGGGATTTTCTGAAGAATTATGCGAGCTTGCGGCGATTGCAGGCTATCTTCACGATGTTGGAAATGTGGTGAACAGGGAATGCCACGCTCAATTTGGAGCTTTGATGGCATTTAAGCTTTTAGAGGATATGGGGGCAGATCCGGAAAGCATTGCGACGATTGTCACAGCAATCGGAAACCATGACGAAAGTGCGGCAAATTCGTTGACACCAGTCACGGCGGCGCTTATTTTAGCTGATAAGTCGGATGCCTGCTACACTCGCGTGAGGAACACCGATTTTGCGAAGTTTGATATTCACGACAGAGTTAACTATTCTGTCCGCAAATCAGAGCTTAAGATTAATGAAGAACACACAAGCGTGACATTGTCACTTACAATTGACACGGAGCTTTCAGCTGTTTTCGACTATTTTGAAATTTTTTTAAATCGTATGGTGCTTTGCAGAAAAGCGGCTGAAATGCTTGGACTTAAATTTCATCTTGAGGTTAATGAACAGAGACTAATATAGTTTCATTGTTTGGCGCATAATAAAACAAATATATCATGAAAGGTTTGCAAATGACAAAGGAAGAAAAAGTTTTAGGATTTTTGCAAAATGCGGCGAAAATGCCGCTCAATTTTGAGGAGCTTTCCGTGATTTTAGGCGTTCCCGAAAATGACAGGGAAGAGTTCTATAGGATTTTGGAAAAGCTGACAGATGAAGGAAAGCTCATTAAAACAAAAAGAGGCAGATATGGTGCGCTTAAAAATCTCGGTCTTGTGCGCGGAAAGTTTGTTGCAAATGAACGGGGATTTGGGTTTGTTATTGCAGAAGACGGCGGCGAAGATGTGTTCATTCCTTCAGAAGAAAGAAACTGCGCACTTCACCATGATATTGTTTTAGTCAGTCTCACACAAGACAAAAGAGGCAATCGCAGAAGCGGAAGCATCAATAAGATTTTATCAAGAAGCGATGAGCCAATAGTTGCAGAATTCACTAAAAGGAAAAAAATCTGCTTTGCGCTTCCTGATTCGAAAAAAATCGGAAGTGATATTTTTATTTCCGAAAAGAACTCCCTTTCTGCAAAGGATGGAGACAAGGTTGTTGTTAAAATAACATCTTGGAACGACCCCAAAAGAAATCCTGAAGGAAAAGTAATTGAAATTTTAGGCAAAAAAACAGATTTGGGGATGGACATTTTATCTGTTGCCAAAGAGCACGGCCTGCGAACTGAGTTTCCGCAGGTGGTGAAGCAGGCGGCAAAAGAGACTCCTTTGGAGATTGCTGAACAAGACATTTCAGCCAGACTTGATTTGAGAGATAAATTAATCATAACGATTGACGGGGAAGATGCCAAAGACTTAGATGATGCTGTGAGCCTCGAGATGACAGAAAACGGAAATTTTCTGCTCGGTGTCCACATAGCTGATGTAGGACATTATGTGAAACTAAAAAGTCCGCTTGACAAGGAGGCGTTTAAAAGAGGCACAAGCGTTTATTTAACAGACCGCGTTATTCCAATGCTTCCTCCTGAGCTTTCAAATGGCATATGCAGTTTAAATCCCTATGTTGACAGACTGACTCTCTCTGTTTTTATGGAGATAAACAATCTGGGAGAGGTTGTCTCTTATGACATTAAGGAAAGCGTCATAAATTCTAAAGAGCGCATGACATATCTTTGTGTGACGGCAATTTGTGAAGGCGACAAAAGCTTGCAGGAAAAATATTGCCATGTTTCTGATATGTTGCTTTTAATGGAAAAGCTTAAGGATGTGCTTCATAAAAAGAGGGAAAGGCGTGGAAGCATTGATTTTGATTTCCCTGAAGCGAAAGTGATTTTAGATGAAAAGGGCAGAGCGATTGATGTTAAAAAACATGAGATAACTTTGTCAAATCACATAATTGAGGAATTCATGATTGTTGCAAATGAAACAGTGTCAGAGCATATGTTCTGGCAGAATGTGCCTTTTTTATATCGTGTGCACGAAGCTCCAAGCGATGAGAAAGCTGCAGCGCTATCTGAATTCATTTCGATTTTTGGGTATGGAATGAAAAGAACGAATGGAAAAATTCATTCAAAAGAATTTCAGAAGCTCACCCGTAAAATTAAAGGAACAAAAGAGGAACGAATATTAAGTACTATGATGCTGCGCTCAATGCAAAAAGCTAAATATACGCATGAAAATCTTGGCCATTTTGGTTTGGCTTCCAAATTCTATTCCCACTTCACTTCGCCTATAAGGAGATATCCTGACCTTGTTATCCACAGGATAATCAAAGACAGTTTGCACGGCGTGAATTTGCAGGAAAACACAGAACTTTGTGATTTTGTGCAAAAAGCAGGTGTTCGTTCAACCGATGCTGAAATCACAGCCCAGGAAGCAGAACGCGACTGCCGTGATATGAAAATGGCAGAATATATGGAAAGGTTTGTCGGCAAAGAATTTGATGGCGTGATTTCTTCTGTGACGAGCTTTGGTATGTTTGTTGAGCTTCCAAACACGGTGGAAGGTTTTGTTTCTTTGACAGATATGCACGACGACTATTATATTTTTGATGAAAAAACCAAGGTGCTTTTCGGAGAAAGATATGGAAGGGAATTTAAAATAGGAGATGAGCTTCAAGTCGTAGTCGTAAAGGCTGATAAAGACAGCAGAAGAATTGATTTTGCTGTGTGGTAGAGAAAAAAGAAGCTGTAGCAAAATGAGTTCATTTTGAACAGAACCAGTAAAAACAGACAATAGAAAAAAAGAGCCTCCTATGGTATAATGAAACCAAAACCATAGGAGGTATTTTTTATGCCCAGAAGTTACATACACATAAAAGAATATGAAAAAGAGATATTAGAACTAA
>JAZNGA010000005.1:0-2011 GCA_045576235.1 Clostridia bacterium | reverse complement strand
TTAATCAGTGTATATCTTATGATTCAAAATCAGGAAAAACTGATTGCAGCTTTAAAAGCACAGACTATAACAGCACCTCAAACGGCAAGTTCTGAATTAAAGAAAGACTCAAAGGAATTTATTGAACATTGCAAATTCATTGTTGAGCAACTACCAAAGCTCACGCCGACAGAGCGTTCTATTTATGATTGCTATCTTGCCGGAAAATCTACAAAAGAAGTATTGCAAGAACTTTCAATTATGGAAAATACATTGAAGTTCCACAATAAAAACTTATACAGCAAATTGGGCGTTACATCACGAAAACAACTCATCGAATATGCAAAAGCCATTCTCGCATCTACTGCGAAGGAGGATTAAATAAGGGATGACACTTTCTGATAGATTAAATAAAATAATTGACGAGCAAAATATATCAAAGGTTGATTTTGCTCGTCGTATCGGCGTTACAAAGAATTACATATACATTCTCACAGGTAACAGCCGAAAAGATACGGACCAAAACAAAGTTATATCACCTATGCTTGCAAAAGTTATTTCAATGGAATTTGGATATGATGAGAATTGGATATTAAACGGCGATGAATAAAAGAAAAGCGGAACCGAGAAATAATCTCAGTTCCGCTTGTTTATTATGTCAAAGGGGTGAGCGTTTTGGCTCACCCCTTAATGCTATTTATTTTACTAAATCTTTGAAAGCCTTACCTGCTTTGAATGCAGGAACTTTGCAAGCAGCGATCTTAATCTTTTCGCCTGTCTGCGGATTCTTACCTTCACGAGCAGCTCGTGCGCGAGCTTCAAATGTACCAAAACCAATTAAGGAAACCTTATCTCCGGCTTTAACTGCGTTCTGTACGCCGCCAATAAATGCGTTTAATGCCTTTTCAGCATCCTTTTTTGTAATGCCTGCTTCTTCAGCCATAAGTGCAACAAGTTCTGTTTTGTTCATAACAAATATTCCTCCTTAGGTTTTTATAATGGTATTTTATCATATTTTTTGTATGATTACAAGGTATTTTGAAATAAATGGTAATTATATCATATTGTAATCATAACATTTATAATTTCTTTTTTCTTCCTTACCGCATAATCATAAGCTACCTTTGTACCACTTTTAGGTTGGTAGTCTGTCAAATCTTTACGGCTATTTTTACGCCTAGGTGGAAGATACTTTTCATCGTAGTACACAATGCAATAATCTGATTTGTTTATCATTTCCTGATTTCGTTCCACGTAAGAGGCTTTGCCAGAGTTTTCAATCCGCTCCGGAAAGTATGTGCCTTCATAATATTTAAGCAGACTATCTTCATACCAGTCGGGAATATGTTGGAATGCTGACCTCACATAAATCCTTTTTATGTGAGGATATTTCTCTTTTAGTTCGGTTGCTGTTTTTAGGCATAGACTGTCAAACTCGCTTTTGCTCCCAAAGAAGAAAGTGTCAACTTTTTCATTTACAATTAAATTCTCTATAATTCCGCGTAAGTTATTTTTCAATTCTTCTGTTTCATCAATCTTTCTGTGACCGAAGAAACAGCAGGTTTTGTCCTTATTTATATCGGGCATCTCTTGTATCAAACCCCTTTCACACATAATCAGCATTATGTGGGTAACTAAGACGGCTGAAATAAAAAAATCACCCTCTAAGGTGATTGTGGTTACCACAAATTCAAAAGAGCCTCAGACCAATGAGTCTTAATTTTTTCATTGGTCTATTTGCTATGTGCAAATTTTATAAATTCGTTCTATTTATCTCTGAAACATTGACCTTTTTGCATTTTCGTGGTATAATTTATGTAAATAATTTAATTGTTTTGCCACATAATGCTGATTATGTGGTTTTTTAATTTTGCATCCGCACGAGTCCCATTCTTTGCATTTGCTTGCGATGGGTTGAGCCATTTTCTATTGTATAGATTCTTGTAGTATTTACATTGCTGTGACCAAGTATGTCGGCCAGGCGGACTATATCTTTTTGCAGAGAGTAGTATGTTCTTGCGAACAGATGGCG
>JAZNGA010000004.1:0-71040 GCA_045576235.1 Clostridia bacterium | reverse complement strand
TCTTGTGCGGTTTATGTCACAGAATGCAACAAGCTCTGATGTTTCGCTGAATGTCTTTGCAATTGCATTGTAATACATTCTTGCTCTTCCACCGATTCCAACCTGAACAAATCTCTTTTTTGCCATTTTAATCTTCTCCTTTTATTTTAAAAAAATTTTTTAATTTTCATCTTTATCTCTTTTGTCCATGCGCCTGATGCCGCACGGTCAAAATTGTCATATAAATTGCTTTATTACTCTTCCGGCCTTAAAACCTCGGTGCGGACACCTGCCGTATAATATATATATCCGCCTGCGAGCGTCAGCGTCTTTAAAATCAGCATCAAACGAACTCTGCAGCATATAATAGGTCTGTCCCCTGACGACACGCTCCGCTTCGAAAAAGCCATAATTTTAAAAATTTTTTTATTCACAAAATTTATATAAGGTCGTTGTCGTGTGTTTTTCATTTTTTCTTAAAATGAATTTCGGAAAATGACTGAAATTTAAAAAGTTTGGAAATTCCTGCGTTTCTAAACAAAGCGCACTGTGTTTCTGATAGACCGCTCCGTCTTTACAGATTCGGTCCTCTTCAATCATATTACCTGTGTAAAGCTGAACGCCGACTTTGTCTGTGTATATTTCCATTTTAATTCCCGTTTTATCACCTATAAGTGCGCCAACCCTTCTGTAGCCGCTGCCTTTTAAAGCAAAATTATGGTCAAAGCCTCCAAATAAATCAATCTGCGGATGACCGGCTTTAAATCTCTCCTCAAAAACTCCACCATCATTAAAATCAAAAGGTGTGTTTTTAACGCTCATGATTTCACCATTTGGAACACAGTCGTCACCATTTGGCGTGTAGAAATCGCTGTCGAGCCAAAGCGAATGTTTTTCGATGCTACCGCTATTGTGACCATTTAAATTGAAATATGCGTGATTTGTCATGTTAAACACGGTGTCTGCGTCTGATATCCCGCTATACTCAATTCGGAGAGCGTTATCATCCGTCACAGTGTATGTAACTTCCACGCTGAGATTTCCCGAAAAGCCTTCTTCCCCGTCAGGACTAACGCATGTTAAAACAAGAGAGGTTTCTTCTTCATCAACTTCTTTTGCATCCCATATTTTTTTGTCAAAACCGATTTTTCCGCCATGGAGATTGTTTTCCCCGTCATTTGCATACAGTTTGTGTTCTTTTCTCGACAGACTAAATCTTGAATTCTTGATTCTGTTTGAATTTCTGCCAATCAAAGCCCCAAAATAGCCCTCGTTATTTAAATATTCTTCTAAAGAATCTCTTCCTAAAACGACATCCGTGTTTTTAAAAATGATTTTTCTGATGATGCCGCCATAATTTAATATTTCAACGCTGAAACCATTTTTATTTGCAAGAGTATATGCATAAACAGTTTTTCCGTTCAGTTCACCAAATTTCACTTTACTGATTGACATCTTTTTCTCCTTTTAAATTTCATTTAATCAGCCAAAAGACTTTCTTTTGCTATCAGGTCTCCAAGCGCCTTTGCCACCGAAGCAAACCCTAAATCATTCGGATGACAGCTATCTGTTGTGCCATTGTCCTTGCAAAGAGCGCAAAGCTTTCGTCCGTTTAGGAAATAAACATTCTTATCTCCCGATTTTAAAGCGTTTTCATATGTGGTTTCAATGATTTTCTGGCGTTTCTTTTCTTCAGCTGTGAGGAAATATTTTGGTCTTGACATCATTACAATCGGCAAATCGGGATTAGCCTTTCTGATTTCCTTAAACATCTTTTCGTGCGTGTTTAAAAGATGCTCAACTGTTGGCGCGTTGTGGTCATAATCATAAACAAAAAGCGACATTTCAAGATTCTTAATGTAATCAATCATCTCATCTTCCGCTTTAGCGTTTCCTGAAAAACCAAGATTTATATAATCGCAGTTAAATCTTCTTGAAACAATATTCTGATAGGTCATGCCCGACCTTGAAGCACAAGCGCCCTGCGTGATTGAAGAGCCGTAATATATGACAGGCTTTTCATTTACATATGGCAACCCCGCTTCTATTTTTGCGCCTTCCTTTAAGCCAATATATAGATTCTTCACGCCGCAATAATGTGGAAAATTGATAGTCACATCACGCATTTTAACATCTTCAAATTCTTTTATGCTTTCATATGTTTCGTTTTCCATTCCGCTCCACGGAAGCACAAAAGTGCCGGCGTAGTTTCCGTCTGCATACATATCAAATCCCGATGAGCCTGTTATAGACATATGAGGTCTGTTATAAACGCCTTTAAGTTCAGCATAAATCGCAACATATGGGCTGTCTGTCATAAATCTCACTCTTCCGCCTGCCGTGTGCGGACAGAGCAGATGAACGCCCTCGCTCACTGTTTCTGCAATTTCCTTTGGCATGCGAATGTATTCTCTGTTTTCTTTAAATATGCCATAAGTTTTAAAGGGAGCTTTATATGAATCATAAAAATATATGTCCTCTTTTTCAATTTTGCTTTTAATTTCAAAATTTTTGTCAATTTTTGTTAAAACATCCATTTTAAAATCACCCCATAAAATGTGTTTTGAGTTGTTCGTTTCAATTATGCGCAATTGTTAATATCACTGCATAAATTCGCACCTTTAACGATTACATTTTATTAGTGTAATTCTATCATATCACTTTCTGTCAGTCAATTGATTTTTCAAATTATTATAACATATTTTTTATCATAACATAAAAAAATCAGGTGTTCTTTCACAGATGCGAAATAACACCTGAAACTAATCATTCATTTTCGAAAAAGCAAGACTATTTTTCCTGTGATGCCAAAATTGTTTCATAATATGGCATAGCAATTTTTGTCATTTCATCTTCCATTTTCTTATAATCGCAAACGCCCTCAACAATAGCTCTCATCCTTAAATCTTCTCGATAATTCTGCCGAACTCGGATGGATTCTTTCCAATTCCGAGACGAGGAATTTCGTTAACCGACGGAGACCACGCTCCATAGTTGCTTACTGTTTTAAATCGGACAGGCCATTTTTTGCCCCAACCGACATCGTCTTTTCTGATGGTCACAACATGCTTTTCTTTTTCCCCATCACATTCATAAACCACTTTATATTTTTCAAATTCCTCATTAATCCTCTTATCTGTGAGACCTTCATAGAAATGATATGGCAATGTCTTTTTGCCTTCAGTAAAATGAATTTCCAGCTGAGGATGCATTGGTTCTGTTTCAAGCGAGAGCGTAAATTCTGAACCCTTTTCTCCGCAGAACTCGAAATATGCGTTTTCTTCATCTGTTGCAATTTTGAAAAAGCCTTCTCCGTTTGGATATCTCTCCTCTTTTGCAGTCTGGAGACTATCTGATGCCACATAGACTTTATCAGAATATCCCACATCCCAGTCAAGAGGAACTTCTCCGTCTTCAATTCGCTTTCTCACATCTTTAAACTCAGTTGAAATCAGGTTTTCAAGTGAGCGGACACGCTTTTTGAGCTGTGCAGAAAAGAACTTGAAGTTTTCCGCTTCGGAATGATAGCCAAGACGAGTGTCTCTGTCACATATCTCTGCCATCTTCTCACTGTTTACCATTTCTGCGCGAACGAGTCGCTCCATTTCATCGAGAATAGCCATTTTATCGTCACTTGAATTTAGTTCATAGCGAAGATTATAAAAATTCATGATGTTATCTGCACTTTTAGCAAGACAGAAATAAGCATCAATGACATTTTTCATTTCCTTCGGGCAATTTTCAGGCAACAGAGAGAGCCCTTCTTGCCATTTTTCTTTCATTCTTGCAAGTAAAGTGACAACCTCATCAAGCGTGTGTCCGCTCTGCATACATTCATAAATTCTGTCGCCATCTGCTGTGTCAAGATAAAGCCATGTTCTCGGCAGACAATTATTTTTAGGCTTAAGCTGCAAATCCCAGACAACTCCGTCATGCATAGGGCCATAATATGAGAACATGATGTTTGTCGGATAATTCTTATATGCTTCTTCAAAGCATTTCCATGCCTTAGCAGCAGCCTTGGCCCTGCTCTTTCCAAAATAGATTCCTGCAACAAATTCTAAAAAGCTGTCTTTATCTGAAAAATCGTGCAAAAATGAAAGCTCCCCTGCTGTTTTGCTCATGAGTGACGGATAATTTCCAAAATACCAGCATTGCATTACGCCTTCAAAGGTCGAATTATATTTATCAAACAAAATTCCCGGAACAGGAATGTAGGGAAGCGTTGCACATTCGTGCGAACAACAGACCTGAAGCTTTGCATAAATCGTCTTGTTTTCCTTAAGCGCAACATTCTGTGCTGCTTCATATCGTGACGAAGGGCCAAGATATGAAAGCCAATAATCAACCGCAAGTCTCTCTTTTCCGAGCTGAACATCTACGCCCATGTCCTCATAGTTTTCCATAACTATTACATCTTCAGGTGAATGATGCACAAATTCAGCCGTCTCTTCTAAAGTCCAGTTTCTGTAGCCATATGTCCAGCTGATGAAATCTGCCTTCACACCTGCACGACGAATGCCTTCCTTTAAGAGATTTGTCGTGTGTGCAACAATTTCAGGTGAGGTATAATCCTTGCATCTCGGACAGTTTTTCGGGTCAATTGACCCACATGATGTTGGTCTTTCTCCATATGAAATGTCAATGTAGCCCTTGACTTCAGGAAGCGCTCTTGAGAGCTTTTCCATAGCTTCTATGCAATATGCTTTTCCGTTTTCTGAATGAGTGCAGAATGTTTTTCTTTCCAGATAGCAGTCATAGCCTGCAATATCAGGATGCTTTTCTGCAATTTCTTTTGTGAGGAATGCAGGGTCAATAAAAAAAACATAGACGCCTATTCCATAGCGCTTGCATCTTGCAACCACCCTATTTAGTTTAGCAATTCTTTTTTCCGCATTTTCTCCATATTCAGGGATGATGTCAGTTCTGACCAAATCTGCAAGCCTTGTGTAAATCCAGATTCCGTTTGTTCCATCGTGAGCTAAGCGGTTTAAATATTCATCAGGATAATAGTCAACATCATCCATGAGCTCATCAATGTTTTTAGGAGGTCTGTTTGTCGGGCTGAAAAAGCCTCGGGTTATTCTGGCTTTAATGCGCGGAGTTCTCTTGATTTCTCCTAAAGGAAGAAACGCACCTTCGCGCCTTTTAAGCTCATCTTCTATGTAGATAATGCCTCGCCTGATGCCCTCTGTGTCTTCTGCTATGATGGTGCAGGCATCTTTTTCAACCCTTATGATATATTCCTCAAATTTGCTTGTTTTGGCATATTCTGAGCATATGGGATATTTATCCCCTGCAATTTCATAAATTTCAGCAAATCTTTCAAAGTCTTCTATTGCTGTTTCGAGAATGTCTTTATCAAAAGGGAAATCCTTTTTAATATATATCCCGCTGACGCTTATCTCGCCATCTTCTGCCTTTTTCCTTCCAAACCATTCAGGCTTTTCCGTGTGAACGGGCTTTTTGAGCTCATCAACAAACAGAAGCGGCGGCTGATTTTCGTAAAATTCATTTAAGATATCCATAGTTCTCTCCTTAACTTCCAAAGTTATTTTATAATGATAATATCTCTGGCACCATCTGTAAAATGGTTATAGAATATTGTGTCTCCTTCTGCTATTGTATGTATGTCGTCAAAGCGATGTCTTCAGTTGAATAAGGCAAATCTTTATAATATGTGATGAACTTACGCTCGTCAAGCGGTGTAGCTGTTTCGGGAGAAAAATATATTTGAGCTTACTTCTGCTCTGAATCACTGTGATTTTATACATTTTATTTCCAGATTCATCGATTGTTTCCATCTTCTCTCTATATATGCCATACTGTTTTATTTTGGCCACGCCATCGCTCCAAAGCAAAATATGTATCATAATTGTTATATCACTAAATGCGGAAAATATCAAGCAAATTATATAAAAACACACTCTTCAATCAAATTTTCCAACGGCAAAACTGTGTGTGAGGAGTTGCAGGAAATAACCTTTAAGATGCTGCGCAAAGCTTCCTTGGTTTATCGGTTTTTTCCAGTTCCTGCATCTCCTCACCTCCTGCATCATCATAATTTCTGCACAAATTTTGTGCATCTGTTTTCATTTAAGCAAATTTTATTCGTTTCCATCTGTTTTTGTGTTGTTTTCTAAATGAGCTGCTCTGTTTTTTTGTTCTTCAAAGGTCAGCCATCTGTCAAAGCTTGAGATGAATTCGCCATATTTTGTTGAGTCCTCTGCTTTTAAGTTTTCCATTTTGTTTTCCATAAAAAACACCACCTTTTCTTTATCTTTGTTATTATTTGTTTTTCTTTCAGATTATAAACAAAAAAACAGATTTCTGTTTAAACAAAAATCTGTTTTTTATTAAATAAGCTTCGCTTCCCAGATATCAATAGCACTGTCCCCAAAAATTTCTTTGAGTCTTTTGTGAATTTCCTCTTTTTTCACATTCTTTTTTAAAATAATCTGCAGAAAGCCTCCGCCGCCTGCACCACAAACAAGTCTTCCATCTATTAAATCATCTATTGCCGCAAAAATCTGGTCAATTAAGGTGTTTGTGCTGCCCGAATCAATCTTTTTAGAAAGTTCCCAATGATAGTCCATCAGCTTCGCAAAAGCATCAATATCACCACGCTCAAGCTCTGTTCTCATATTTGCCGCAACGCGCTGAACCTCAGCAAGAGCATAGACTGAATCAGGCTCCGCGCCCACATATCTCCCGACAACATCACGCAAAATGTTTCGCGCAAGGCGTCTCTGTCCCGTGTAAACAAGGGCAAATCTTTCAGAAAGCTCCGCTTTTGTCTCTGTCATCAGATTAAGACTTCTGACCTCAATTTCCTGCTTAAGAGATGGTTTGGTTGTGCAATATTTAATGCCCCCTGCAAGACCACCAACCTGATCTTGCCAACCGCCTCCCGTTGACATAATCTGCTCCATACACAGAACATAGCTATATAGTTCATTTTCCGTATATCCAATTCCACAAAAATCAAACAGCGCCTTAACACACGCCGCAGATAAGATTGAACTCGTACCGAGCCCACTCCCTTTTGGGATTCCCGTCACCTCCGAACGCATAATAAATCCGCCACCAAGCCTTGTAAGGATTTCCCGAAGGTCACCGCCTGCTTGAGGAATTATTCCGCAGGCAAGGAGCGCTGCCTTCTGAAGCGCAAATGTATCATAAGGATCTCCCGTCTTCTGAAGCGTTTCTATCTCATCAAATTCGCCATAAACATCCATATCGCGACTTTCAAAAACAATTTTATTTTCGTCAATTCTTTCAAGCGTGACTTCAACAGGCTTCTCACCATTAATCAAAATCGAAGCATTCAAAACCGTTCCTCCGTTTTCATTGCAATATGGAGGTGTATCACTCCAACCACCACCAAAATTCACTCGCAGCGGAAGGTTGACTGAATGTTTATCCATCAAAATTTTACATTTATCATTATATTTTATTTCTTTAAGAGCTGTTTCAAGTATTGTCTCTCTGATTGTTTTAAAACATTTTGCAATATGCTTGTCTCCCTCTGTTCCTCCCAAAGCTTTTCCAATATAATAATGAAGCCTCATCTTGCACCTATGATCAGCCTCTGAAAGTCTATCCACCAACCATTTCTCCTGAACGGAAGTCAGTTTGTCAGCCCCAAAGCCAAGAGCCGCGACTGATGCAGGTTTCCCATTTGTTATAGCTTTTAAAATCTCGTCCATTTTCACTAATTCCTGCATTCGTTTGTTCCATGAAATGATTGCATCGGAATCAGCATCATTAAAGCCCGAGCAGAGACTTTTTCTTTTTTTTGATAACCATTTTTTGTTGTTTGCCCCCAAACACACAATTTCATAAAGCTCAAGTGAGGCGCGCAAAGCCTCTCTGATTGTAGCACATTCGGGGAAAAGCTTTGCTTCCCATAGCGTGTGGCTTTCACCTCGCCATAAATCTGCCTCTCTGATTTCATTTTTTTTCATAAAATCTGAAAGAGAAACTCCAAAAAGAGTTGCCCCGCCTTCTAAAGAAGCTTTTGGATTATCATCTACTCCATATATTCTGACAACAAAGGTTCCATCCTTTTGCTTCAGACCATGAACAACAACATCATCAGGGATGGCTTCATCATAAACATCAATGTAGGAAAGCAATGCATTGTTTCCGATTTTTGCTTTATTGTGAACATAACTAACCTCAACATAGCAATTTTCACCTATTATCGCATCCTCTGACAGAACACTGTTATAGCCTGATGTTTCGCCTTCGATGCTGCTACCCACCTTTTTGTTCCATCCAAGGTGACTATATGCTTCAATTTCCTCGTTCATCAGCTTTAAAATTTCCTTTGTTGTGCCAAAATGAACAAACTTCGACGGAGTAAAACGAAGAAGCTTCATTTTAAAGGGGGAGAGCACTTTCCAGAGATTTTTTCTTGCTTCATTCAGTTCGGGACAAAACTCTCCTTCAGGCTTTTCATTATAGAAAGCTTCAAGCGTCGATTCCTCAGCAAGAGGATATAAAAAATCTCCATAGAGTGAAAGTCTGACCTTATCATTTACATATTCATCATATTTTTTTTCGTCAAATTTGCCACCAGTAGAAATCAGCTCAAAAAGAGCCTTTAACATATCTTTAGGAAAAATCACCGCGCCTGTGTCTATGTCAACGCAACCGTTTTCATTCACTGCTCCGCACTGCCTTAATGACTCTTCCGTCTGCTTATGGAGAAATCTCTTGACAAATCCGTTTTCATCGTTCAGGAAAACTCCGTGGTTCTTCCCTGTTGCCACATTCTCCTTAAAGGAAATCGCCGCAGCATCTCTTCCCGAAAAATCAATCAATAGTGGATTGAAAAGCAGAAGAACATCACCCGAAAGCAAAACCATTCCCTCTCCGATTCTACCGGGAACAGATGCCATCGCAATCATACATTCATCAAAAATTGTTGAGGATCTTCCATTTGGAAATTTGTGAGGCACAGGTGAAAAAAGCTTACCTAACGCGGAATATTGCGGAACTCTTTTGCTGTCACCACCTGAATGGATAACTAAAATGCGCAGATTTGAAAAATCTTCTTTTCCTTCTCTTTCTGCAATATATTTTAACACGCCAAGGGTCGCACCGCCGCTTCCCACGCGTTTCCCGTCCGGGTCAGCAATAACAGCGAAATGAGTTTTCAAAGGCAAAAAGCCCGCCTCTTCTCTCTCTTTGAGTTGGGCATAAAAGCCGTCTGCCTGTTGATCATTTGAAGCAGTCAAAACAATGTAATCCCAACCAGCAAAATCGTCTTTTGTTAAAAGACGATTGTAGCTATCCCATGTGTCCTGATAAGATTGTGAAAGAAAAAGTGATGTAAGTTTTTTCATATACTATCTCCTATAAGGCACTATTTCTGTGAACATACCTCTCTCAAGGCAGAAATTATTTTGCCCGTTCCAATTTCCTTCGTCAGATTTTTAAGAATAAATTTTCTTCCATTTTGTCCCATTTCTTTAATTTCTTCTCTGTTTTCAAACATATGCATAATAGCATCTATGAGTGCATCCTTGTCATCGGCTTCAACGCAGATGCCACAGTTGTTTTCTGTTATAACCGAGTCAAACTCGCTACCCTTATCAAACGAAGCAAGAACAGGACGCTCCGCAGACATAATGCTCCATGTTTTGCTTGGCACAGAATTGTTTCCTATTCCTTTCTTCGATATGACGAGACCTACATCACCGAGACTAAAGACATAAGAGATGTCCTCATAATCCTGAAATGGCAGAACAGTTATGTTTTTCACCTGTTTTTCTTCGATAATCTTAAGAAGCTTCTCTTTACAAGCGCCTTCCCCAATTATGACAAATCCAATATCTTTAATCGATTCAAGTTCTTTTGCGACATCTGTCAGCATCTCTATGTTTTGAGAATAGCCTATATTGCCGCTATAACATATGTAAAACTTATTTCTGTCTATATTATATTTATCAAATAACTTATTATTTTCACGATCAACATTTATAACCTCTTCTTCGTTAATCCAGTTGTAAATGACCTCTATTTTTTCCTCAGGCACACCTTTTTTCATAATATTTTTCTTGAAATCTTCGGAAATTACAATAATTTTGTCGGAAGCCCTATATGTTATATTTTCAATCAATCTTCCGATTTTCCAAAGTAATGTTCCTTTTTTTGTAATACCTGCAAAGACAAGAGACTCAGGAAAAATATCCTGCAAACTATAGACAATTTTAATCTTTTTAAAAATTTTTAAAACTGCCATCATAATTCCATTTATGGGTGGAGTGCTGCCGATGTAGAGCACATCAGCATTTTTTGCTTTCAGACCACAAAATGTCTGTATGATGATACTCAAAGTATATCTTAAGGCGCGCAAAAGACTGTTTTTAGGCTCCCGAAACAGAGGAAAACGATGAATCACTCTCTTTCCCCCGTCTAAAACCTCGTGTCTTTTAACCGTGCTATATTCTTTCCTTATCTCATCAGAGATTCCTCTTGTGGGATATGGTGCATAAACTTCGACCTCTATATCTCCTGCATCAACATATGCCTGTCTCATGTCTTTTGCAAGGTGGCTGCTTGCAATTCTTTCAGGCTCATAATAAGCCTTTAGCATCAGAATCTTCATTTTCATCCCCCTCATTTCAATCCCATAGTTATCAATCTTTTTTCTGTCTTAAATCGCAAAAAAACATAAAAAACTGATAAAGCGTTTGACTAAGCCTTAAAGCACAACGCCCTTAACGAGCAGAAGGTTTCCATAGATTCTTTCTTCGCCTGTCTGAATGACTGCATAGGCTTTCTTAGCTCTTTCATAGAACTCAAATCTTTCGAGCTTGCCCATTTCTAGGTCAGGATATTCTGTTTTTAAAATGCCTTCAAAGTCGCTCCATGTTTCAGGGTCCTTCATTCCCGATGCCTTGTCAGAATCTGTCATATCCATAACAGCGGCAGGCTTTTCAGAATATTTCACATCAACAGGGAAAATCGGCTTTATTGCCTCAAGCACAGTTGAAACATCAAGCCCCGGAAGACGAATCAGCTTCGTTGCTATTGAATCTGCAGGAAAATTTGCATCAGCAATAATTATCTCATCACCGTGCCCCATATCGCACAAAAGCTTTAAAAGGTCTCCCGTCAAAATCTTACTCATTCCGTTTAACATAACAAATCTCTCCTATAATGAATTTTTAAATTTATTTTTATTATTGTCTTCTCTTTTTTATTTTATTAATTAAGAATATAGCCAAAAGAACCACAAAAAAACCAATCAGAATTCCGCCAAAATCAATTAAAACATCACTTGCAAGACTTTTTCTTGAATTAAACTCCTGAATGAATTCATCAAAAATTCCAACGAAAATTCCAACGAGAAGCAAAATGCTTACATATTTTTTCCCACATGACAGATAAATAGCATAAAACAAGCCGCCAAGTCCCGTCCCAAGCAATGAAAATTCTGCAATGTGTGCTGTTTTTCTGACTATTCTGTGGAAATTTACTGTTAGGCTTTTGCTATCCGCGTCAACTATGGCTTGGAGTTTTTCTGCAACAAATCTGCTTTTTGCTGCAGAAGCTTTAGCTCCCGTTATGGAGTTTGAGAAAATAAATGCCACGATGCAGACAATATACACAGAGAGAAAAACAATTAAAAGCTTGTTCTTTTGCTTTTTCTGGTTTTCAAGGTTCATAAAAAACCTCCGGAATTTCAATCTTTTTAATCAAAGCATTTGATATAAAAACGGGGCAGCACCTTCGGTCTGCCCCTGCTTTACAGCTTAGTTATGTAAATTATTTCATCCATTCGGGAAGCTCTACATCGCAATTCCCAATGTCAGATGCTTTTTTCGATGAGCTTCCGCCACCGAAAACAACATCTTTAAACTGGCCGATGCCCTTTCCCTGAACGCCTTCAAAGCCAGTCGCAATAACTGTGATGATAACCTCATCTTTAAGGGACTCATCAATTGTTGAACCAAAGATGATGTTTGCATTTGGATCAGCTGCTTCTGCAACATATTCTGCAGCACTGTTGATTTCAAAAATACCAAGGTCAGCGCCGCCTGTGACATTGATGAGCACGCCGCGAGCACCGTCGATTGATGTTTCAAGAAGCGGACTCTGGATTGCAGCCTTAACAGCTTCCTCTGCTCTCTTTTCGCCTGAAGCTCGTCCAACGCCCATATGAGCGATACCTGTGTTTTTCATAATTGTCACAACATCGGCAAAGTCAAGGTTAATATATCCCTGACCTGAAATGAGGTCTGAAATACCCTGAACTCCCTGTCTTAAAACATCGTCAGCCATCTTAAATGCGTCTGTTAATGTTGTGTGCTGGTTTGAAACCTGCAAAAGTCTGTCGTTAGGAATAGTCACGAGTGAGTCAACAGAATCTTTTAAAGCTGCGATGCCTTCTTCAGCACGCTTCATTCTCTGTTTTCCTTCAAACGCGAAAGGCTTTGTGACAATACCAACTGTCAAAATGCCCATTTCTCTTGCGATAGCCGCAACAGCAGGAGCAGCACCTGTTCCTGTTCCGCCGCCCATACCTGCTGTGACAAAAACCATGTCGCAGCCAGCAATTGCCTGAGCGATTTCTTCGTTGCTTTCTTCAGCCGCTTTCTGACCAACCTCAGGATTTGCGCCTGCTCCAAGACCTTTTGTGAGCTTTTCACCAATCTGAATTTTCTGCGTCGCCTGAGACCTTGAAAGAGCCTGCTTATCTGTGTTAATTGCTAAGAAATCAACGCCCTTAAGACCATAATCAATCATTCTGTTGACAGCGTTATTACCGCCGCCGCCGACACCTATTACTTTAATCTGTGCAACCCTTGCACCATCGTTATCAAACTCAAACACTTTCTTTTCCTCCTCTTTGGTAATACCAAATTTCAATCAAATTTATTCTGAAGTATTACTTAATTTATGCACCCAAAAAGACTAATTTTCAAATTGACAAAACTTCAATTTTTAATCAGTTATTTGTATTATAACATAAATGCACTAAAAAAGACAACCCCTAAATTATTATTTTTTAAATTTTATTTGTATTTTTGACAAATAATGTCTTCTGATAGTTGATAAATTATTAAATAATCTTGTTCCAAAAACTAAAACAGCAACTAAAAACAAATCGACGCCAAGCTTTTCACCAAGAAATGTGAGTGCTAAGCCCAAAACGGCGTTTCCCACAAAGCCTGACACAAAGGCGTTCACATCAAAGCATTTCCTCAGCATTGCAGAAGCTCCGCCAAACGCTGAATCCATCATGGCAAGAACAACTATTGCAAGATATTTGGAAAGCTCAGAGGGAACATAAAACGGGAACACTATTCCTGCTAAAATGCCAACTGCAATGCACGCCATCAGAATCATTGTCTTCCCTCCCCGCTCTCTAACGGTTTTGCAACATCATATGTCACTTTTCCGCTATATTTGGGGATTGTTATCTCATTATGCTTTTTAATTTCAATTTCAAATCCCCAGACTTTCAGATTATCAATAACACCGCCGTTTAAATTCAGCGCGGCCTCCAGTTGCTGTGATTTTCCAATCGCTTTTATCACATACGGCGGCGTCATCTTCGTGTCATTAACCAAAATGGATGGCCCCACACATCTTATAGCAGAAGTGCTTATCAGCCTGCTGTCATTAATCGCTATGACCTCCGCTCCTGCTGCAAAAAGCTCATTTACAATCTTTCTTAAGTCCTCGTCATGAATAAGCGTTGCATTTGCATTCAAAGCGCCCGTCATTGTCTTTCTGTTTGCAGCATCGTTTAAAGTGACCGTTATGCCTTCTCCCTTAACATCTACAAGACCTGCTGAAATTTCCGCTCTTGAAAGCTGCTCGGAAAGCACCTTTGAATAATTATCTGTTGTTTCCGCCTCTTCAAGATATTTATTGATATCGTTCTCATATGCATCAACACGCTTTTGGAGCTCATCACTTTTATCTCTTTCGTTTTTAAGTTCTAATAAAAGCTCGTCAATTCTTAAGCCTGTTGTTCCTTCTATGCTTTTGTTCTGCGAGACGCTTTTAATCTGCACAGTTATCGCAAAAGCCATAATAATCAGTATGACACCGATTGTTATCTGTGCTTTTATATCCTTATTCAGCACTCATCTTCCCCCGTTCCGTCGCATCACGACTCGTTTATCTTATGTTATTGCCCTGAGGCTTTTTTTCTGCATTTTCCTCTTCCCCGCCAGGCTCAACGCTCTCTTCAGGCGAAGGCTCGTCAAGTGTGCCGTAAATGCCTTTTGATGCAGAAGATATGTCTATATATGTTCCTTCTGACTTATCAATGTTCGGCATCACACTTTTCATAAACTTGATTTTATACTCAAGCTCCTCAAGCTTGCCAAAAATAACCTTCACGCCTTCGTGAGTCACAGCGCTGAAGTTTGACAGATTTGTAAAATCCATGCTTCTGAAATATTTAATTGCATCAAGCTCGTGGAAAATCTCTATGTTTTCCATCATTATCTCAAAGCTGACATCATCCTCTGCCACAAGCCTTTCGCAGATTTTAGCCTCCTTCACTTCAATTCCACTGACCATTGGAAGTAATAACTCAGGAATTTCATCGCGCAGTTCTAAAACCTTTGCCTTTTCATCTATCACTACATATCCCGTCAGATATGGAGTAATGAGCTGTGGAGCTGTTTCTTCGATTATCAAGTCAATTCTTGCGGGAATTTTTCTTTTAACCTCAATGTTATCAACCAGCGGATTTTTCAGAATGTTTTTTTTGACCGACCTCGTGTTCACTTTGAAGATATTTGTCCCGAAAACTATCCCCGAGCTGTCGGCAAGCTCGGAATCATCTATTGCTTCGTTTCCCGAAACAGCTATTTCCTTCACATTGAAAAAAGGCGTGAACAGGCAAAATGATATTATTCCTGCACAAAGCAGAAGAATTATAAAAACGAAGCCAAAAATTTTCCTTTTTTTAAATTTCTTTCGCTTTTCTGTCATTTCCTTTCCCCCTACAAGCTCTTCAGTCTAATCGCTTAACATCAGCTCCAAGCCTTCCTAAATATGTTTCTATCTCTTCATAGCCTCTGTCAATGTAGCAAACCTTATCTATCTCTGTAACTCCGCTTGCGGCGAGTGCCGCAATGCAAAGTCCCGCACCGCCACGAAGGTCAGGCGCACTGACTTTAGCCCCTTTTAATCTCCTTTTTCCGCGGATAAGAGCAGTTTGCTCGCTGACAGTTATGTCAGCTCCCATTTCTCCGAGAGCTTTAGCGACATTAAATCTGCTTTTAAAAATGTTTTCTCTGATGATGCTTTCACCGCTCGCTGTTGCAAGCATTGCCAAAAACAATGACTGCGCATCAGTCGGGAAATTAGGATGAGGCTTTGTTTCAATAAACTCAATTGCCTTCAGCCTTGCGGGAGCGCGAAGAAAAATTTTGTCCTTTCCAACCCCTATTCTGCACCCACATCTCAAAAAACATTCAAGACACGCCTCCAAATCATAAGGGTTAACCTTTCTTATCTCAATTTCTCCACCCGTCACAGCCGCACAGCAAAGATATGTCACAGTTGCAATTCTGTCAGGCATTATGGAATATTCCGTGCCATTTAGCTCCTCGACACCTTCTATGTAAATCACATCTTCTCCTGCGCCTGAAATTTTAGCGCCCATCTTATTTAAAAAATTTGCAAGGTCAACTATCTCAGGCTCCTTTGCCGCATTTCTGATTATTGTAGTCCCTTTTAAGAGGCACGAAAACAGCATGATGTTTTCTGTTGCTCCGACGCTCGGAAAGTTCAAAACAATCTCACCTGATGCAGAGTTTCCTGAATCACATTCCAGATATTCCCGTGTCTCTAAAACTGAAACGCCGAGCTGTCTTAAAGAGGAAATGTGCAGGTCAATTGGTCTCGGACCGAGTTCACAGCCACCCGGAGACGAAATCTTGGCTTTTTTGCATCTTGCTAAAATCGCCCCCATAAAAACAATAGAAGACCTGAGCTCGTGCATAAGGTCTTCAGGAATTCCACATCTTAATTCACCGCTTGAATCAACGATTAAGGTGTGGTCTTCCCGTTTCACCGAAGCCCCGAGATATTTTAAAATGTCAACCGTCACATTAACATCTTTAAGTTTAGGACAGTTATGTATAACGCTTATTCCTTTAGTGAGTATTGTAGCAGCAAGAATTGGCAGCACAGCATTTTTAGCACCATGCATATCAATTATGCCCCTTAGTCTTTTGCCGCCTGTGATTTCTAATTTGCTCACTTAATCGCACCTCCTGTTAAAAGCTGCATAAAACAGCTTTACACTACCATAATATGCCAAGGTGCTCATTTTGCTACAATTATAAATTTCCCCCTGAAAGCTCTTTAATTATGTCAAGTATTCGCTCTCCGGCATCGCATATGCCCATTTTTTTTGCACACGCACCCATTTTTGTTTGTTTTTCTTTATCAAATATGATGCTTTCGACAGTTTCCTTAAAGAGCTCCGTCGAAAGCTTAGCTTCTGTAATCATTACAGCTCCGCCGCCATCTTCAACGCATTTGGCATTATATTCCTGATGATTATGCGCCACATTTGGCGAGGGTATTAAAATTGAGGGCTTGCCTAAAGCACAAATCTCGCTCACGCTGAGCGCCCCTGCCCTTGAAATTATGAGGTCAGCCGCAGGATAGAGCTCCTCACGATTATATATATACGGCAAAACATTAATAGTGCCGCCAAGCTTTTCTTTATCAATCTTTTCTATCACTTCATCATAATATCGTTTGCCTGCAGCGCTTGTGAAATAAAGCGATTTTTCGTCACAGGTATTTATAAAATCTACCATGACCTGATTTAATCTCTCTGCTCCAAGACTTCCGCCTATCATAACAATAAACGGTTTATCTCCTAAGCCAAGCTTAGCTCTTGCATCCTTCACATCACCTTTTAAAAGCTTTTCATCCAATGGATTTCCCGTCATCTTACATTTTGAGCGAAGCGAAGGCTTAATATATTTTACTGTGTCTTCAAAGCTGATTGCAATGCATGATGCTTTAGACGCCGCCATTTTAACAGTAACGCCCGGAATGACATTCTGCTCGTGAATTATGCTCGGAACGCCTAAAGCTGCCGCCGCAAAAATAGCCGGTGCGCAGACATAACCTCCCGTTCCGACAACAACATCGGGTCTGAATTCTTTAATAATCTTTTTGCAGTCACTTATCGCTTTTAAAAATTTAGCTATAACAATGAAATTTTTTGGTGACAGGCTTCTTATGAGCCCATAAACATCAATAAATCTGATGTCGTAGCCTGCGCGAGTGACAAGTGTTTTCTCAAGGCCGCGCTCTGTTCCGACAAAAAGGATTTCTGCACCGACCTCTTTTTTTGCTATATCTGCGATAGAGAGCGCAGGATTTATGTGACCAGCCGTTCCACCGCCTGAAATTAAAATTTTCATTATCCGGCCTCCAACAAATTAAAGTTCTTTCTTTTTTGAATATCTTGAAACATTAAGCACAATTCCCATTGACGACATCAAAAACAGAAGTGCGGAGCCACCATAACTGAAAAACGGAAGCGGAATTCCTGTTGTGGGAATAGATGATGTCACAACAGCAATGTTTAAAATCACCTGAACTGCGACTAAAGATATGATTCCCGTAACAAGCACGGAGGAAAAAGTGTCCGGCGCATTTATTGCTATCTTCATTCCCTTAAAAATCAATATTCCAAACAAAAGCAAAATTGCACCTGCACCAATCAACCCCAGCTCTTCACAACAAATCGAGAAAATAAAATCGTTCTGCGGCTCGGGAACATACATATATTTTTGTCTTGAATTTCCGAAGCCCACGCCAAAAAGTCCGCCCGAGCCTATGGCATAGAGCGACTGAATGACCTGCCAGCCTGCTCCTTGAGTGTCTTCAAAAGGATTTAAAAATGTGAGAACACGCGCCAGACGATATGGCTCATAAATGACAAGGGCAATTCCCGCAGGAATGACCGGAATAAGCGCCATCAGAAAATATCTGAGTTTAGCGCCGCCGGCCAGTAGCATCACGACGCTTGTGAGGCCGATTATAATGCAAACGCTGAAGTGAGGCTGAAGCATCATAAGCCCCATAAAAACAAGCAAAATGGCTGCATATTTTATAAGCGGCTTGAATTTCCCAATGTTTTTCCCGTCTTTATCCATGAGATATGCAAAGAAAATTATAAGCGCAATTTTTGCAGTTTCAGATGGCTGAATTGTCATGCTTCCAACCCCAAGCCAACGCTTTGCGCCATTGATTTCCTTACCTGCAATCAGGACAAGCACCAATAAAATTCCGCTCACACCCAGTATTATTTTTGCAAATTTCTTATATGCTTTATACGGGAAATTTATTGTCAAAGCCATAGCTATAGCACCTGCTATAGCCCAGAAGGTCTGTCTCTGTATGTAAAAATATCCATTTTTATTCTGATAGTAGTAAGCAGACGGAAAGCTTGCTGAAAAAACCATTAAAAGTCCGATTACGACAAGCGTAACACAGACTGCCAAAAAGCCATAATCCATCTTGCCTTTATTATTTTTCAGCCTTGGTGAGCCTTTTTGCGCAGTTCTTCCACTTCTGTTAACATCTGCTTTCATTCTATTTTCAGCCACAGTTTCCACCACCCGTTTAACAGAAATTAATAATACTCAAATATCCTATCGTACACAAAACAATTGTTGCCAAAGTGAACAAAATTACAATTTTCTTTTCACTCATTTTGCACATTTCAAAATGATGATGCAAAGGAGACATTTTAAAAACACGCTTTCCCGTCAGCTTAAATGAAGTGACCTGAATGATAACAGAAAGAGTTTCGATTAAATATACTCCCGCAATTATGATAAGCACAATCGGCAGCTTGAGCACAATTGCCGAAAGTGCAACGCTGCCGCCTAAAAATAATGAGCCTGTGTCACCCATAAAAACCTTTGCAGGATTCCAGTTGAAAAATAAAAATCCTATGAGTGCACCTGAAATTGATGCCATGAAAATGCACACAGCAAAATTTCCCATAAAATATGCGATAAATGTTAAGAAAAGCGATATGACGAGCGTGACAGATGCTGCTAAGCCATCTAATCCGTCAGTTAAATTTGCACTGTTTGACACAGCAAGCTGAACCAAAATGCTTAAGGGAATGATGAAAAGTCCGATATTGACAGGGTTTTTTAAAAACGGAATAATAATCATTCCATCAATTATTCCCAAATGCACAAACACAACTGTCGATAGCACGCTCACAAAAATCTGCATTAAAAACTTTGCTTTTGATGAAAGTCCCAGATTTCGTTTCATGACAACCTTGATAAAATCGTCAACAAATCCAATCATTCCAAAAAGGAGAGCAGAAAAGACTAAAACAAGCATATCAACACTAAATCGCTTATAGAAAACGAAAGGCAGAAGGAGCGAGACTAAAACAGCAACTAAAATGAAGGCTATTCCACCCATCGTCGGAGTTCCGCTTTTTTTCTGATGCCACGCGGGACCCTCTTCCCTGATGCTCTGACCAAATTTTAAATATTTAAGAAACGGAATTAAAAGAGGCGTCACGACTAAACCTCCGATTAAACCGATTGCAACACTAAAGACCATTAATTTTTCCAACGCACTCTCTCCTTTTCTGTCTGGTAGAACTCTTTTATTAAAAACCTCAAATTAAGAAAACAGCTCTTTTATGTTTATTTTCCCATAAGAAAATCTGTCACACGCTCAAGCTCCATCACGCGCGATGCCTTAATTAAAATCACATCTTTTTTATTTATAATGCTACGAATTTTTGAAATTGTATCCATAGCTGTTTCAAATGAATAAATTTTGTCTTTATCCATCCCGCTTTCCATTGCGCCAAGGGCATAATTTTTCGCTTCGTTACCTATTGTGACCAAAATGTCAATGTCGTTTTCAAAAACCTTGGCGCCAACCTTTTTATGAGCATTTTCCGAAAACTCACCAAGGCAGGCAATGTCTCCTAAAATCGCAACCTTTCTGCCGTCGTGTGACTTTAAAACATCAAGCGCCGCCGCCATAGAATCAGGGGCAGCATTATAGCAATCGTTGATGATTGTGAAATCTTCCGCTTCCATAACACACATACGCATATTGTCAGGAACAAACTCTTTAAGTGCTTCTTTGATTTTTTCAGGTGAAACTCCAAGCTTTTCTCCCAAGGCAATTGACAAAAGCGCATTATAAACATTATGTCTTCCGGGAATCGGAAGAAAAATGTCATATTCATTTTCAGAAGCGCTTTTTGCCGCAAATGAAACGCTTGCATCTGTGGCTATAATGTTTTCTGCCACAATGTCGCAATTTTTGTTTTTGATGCCGACTGTGATAACATTTTGTCCCAAATCTGCTTTATGCGAAAGCAAAATATCATCGTCTCCATTAATGATAACGACAATGTCTTCGTCTGCATTTTTCATAAATTCTGATTTAGCTTTAAAAATGTTTTCCTGCGAGCCTAAAAACTCAATGTGAGACATGCCGATATTCGTCATAATCACAAAGGACGGCCTGACAATTTTAGAAATTCTCTCAATCTCTCCAAAACCGCTCATTCCCATTTCACTGATTAAAATCTCATGCTCATCCGAAAGACCGAAAACCGTGAGCGGAACACCTATCTCATTGTTAAAATTTCCTTTATTTTTATGTATGTCATATTGCTTTGATAAAACGAGAGCACACATTTCTTTTGTCGTTGTTTTTCCGACGCTTCCCGTAATTGAAACGCATCTTGCATCAAAAAGCGAGCGATAGAGCCTAGCAATTCCGCCCAATGCAAAAAGCGTGTCAGGAACATAGATAACAGCTGTCTTTTCTGCATTTTGAGGCATTTCCTTTTTATGTGTAATAACGGCGCCTGCACCATTTTTAATTGCCGCATCCAAAAAATCATGACCATCAAACTTTTCACCCGCAAGCGGCACAAAAAGCGAGCCTTCCTTTATGTTTCTGCTGTCTGTCGAGATGTCTGTGATGATTTTATCGGCGCTGCCTGAAGCAAGCTTACCTTTTGTAGCTTTTAAAATGTCCGAAACTGTTAAGGCTTTCATATTAAATTCCTTTCAAACTATTTCAAATTCAAAAATTCCTGAACAACTTCTCTTTCGTCGAAGTGAATTTTCTCCTTGCCTAAAATCTGATAAGTCTCATGACCTTTTCCTGCTAAAATTATGCTGTCGCTGTTTTTTGCAAACGAAAGTGCATAGCCTATCGCTTCCTTCCTGTTTTCTATAATCTTATATTCACAATCTGTTTTCTTCATTCCTTCTTCAATCTGCAGGATTATCGACATCGGGTCTTCGGTTCTCGGATTATCTGATGTTATGATGCAATAGTCAGAAAGTTTTCCTGCGATTTCACCCATAATGCTTCTTTTTGAACTGTCTCTGTCTCCTCCGCAGCCGAAAAGAGTTATGACTCTTCCTTCCGTGAATTCCTTAACTGTGCTTATAATGTTTTCTAAGCCGTCAGGAGTGTGCGCATAGTCTATAAGCACCGTGTAGTCAGTGAGCGTATAAACTGTTTCAGCTCTGCCTTTGACTCCCCTTGCAACAATTAAAGCTTCCGAAATGGTAGATTCCTTAACGGAAAGGCTGCTTAAAGCCGCATAGACAGAAAGCGCATTGTAAACAGAAAATTTTCCTGGAATTCCAAGTCTTAAGCTCTGTTTTCCGTTTTCCGAGCAGACATCAAACATAACGCCTTTTGGCGAAACCTTAATTGCCTCTGCCCTAAAATCAGCCTCATTATCAATTGCATAAGTCACTGTTTTTTTACTTGAAGATTCAATAATTTTCTTGCCATATTCATCATCACCATTGATTACGCCAATCTTTGAAACCTCAAAAAGCTTTGTCTTGGCAGCAAGATAGTTATCCATTGTTTTGTGGAAATCAAGGTGGTCCTGAGTCAGATTTGTGAAAATTCCGACTTCAAATTCTATTCCAAAGACTCTATAAAGGTCTAAAGAATGTGATGAAACCTCCATAATGACATATTCAACATCATTTTTCACCATTTCGGCAAAAAGCTCATGGAGCTCAAGCGATTCGGGAGTTGTTCTTTCCGCATCCAAAACAGTTTCGCCTATCATATTTGCATTTGTTCCAATCAGGCCTGTCTTTTTGCCCATAAAATCGAGCACATGCTTTAAAAGTGTCGTCGTCGTTGTTTTTCCGTTTGTTCCCGTAACACCGATTATTTTCATTTTATCCTTGGGATTTCCATAGAAATTAGATGCCATGACAGCCAGAGCTTTTCTTGTGTTTTCTGTTTTAATCAGGAGCGCACCACACGCATCGCAGTCATCCTCTGCGACAATAACGGAAGCTCCGTTTTTGACAGCTTCTTTAACATATTTATGTCCGTCTGTGACAAAGCCCTTAATGCAGACGAAAACAAAACCTTCTTTAACTTTTCTCGAATCATATGCTATGCCTTTTATTTCAAGCTGAGCGTCTGTCTCTCCGTTCCTCACTTCAGTTCCTTTAAGCAAATCTATAAGCTTCATAATGCCTCTCCTCCTTGCTGCAACGAATGCTTAAAATTTAGTCCATATTAAGATATCTGAATTCAACCTCTACGATGGTTCCTTCTTCAACGGTCACGCCCGGCATGATGCTCTGTTTAACGGAAATGTTTGGTGTCTGTGAATTATTTCCGCTCGCAACCCCTGAAATATTAATGTTTAGTCTGCTTTCAGCGAGTCTCGCACGAGCCTGCGAAAGTGACATGTTTGTCACATCAGGAACCGTGACGCTTCTCGTTGCTCCTTCTTCTGTGTATAACACAACTGTTGAGCCGCCCGGAACCATAAGTCCGCCTTTTGGCATCTGGTTGATAACAGTATTTCCCGAGCCTACTATAGTATATTTCAATCCTTCAGCAGTCAGGTTTTTAATAGCGTTTGCCTGACTGAGTCCCTTTGTGTCGGGAACAGAAATATCAAGCGACTGTCTTTCTTCTTCCGTATATTGTGGCTCAACACCTAAATAATTCAAGGTGTCTTCAAGTATTCTTCCCACAACAGGAGCCGCTATTCTTCCGCCGTAATATTCCCCGTTTGATGGTTCATCAAGCATAACAAGACAACACACCTTCGGGTCGTTTGCAGGCGCAAAGCCAATAAACGAAGCTACATATTTCTGACTGCCTCTCGGAACCTTTTCACTTGTTCCTGTTTTTCCGGCAATTCTGAAACCTTTAACATAGGCATTGGAGCCACCACCGTTTGCAACGACATTTTCAAGCATCGAGCACATTTTCTCTGATGTTGATTCTGAAATCACCTGTCTGACAATTGATGGCTCTGTTGAGGAAATGACATTTCCATTATCATCAACCAGCTCTTTAACGAGATATGGTTTCATGAGCTTTCCACCGTTTGCAACTGCGCTCACAGCAGTTATCATCTGGAGCGGCGTCACCTTTGGTCCCTGACCAAACGATGCTGTTGCAAGCTCAACTATGTTAAAATTATCTTTCGAATAAAAAACTCCGTTTGCCTCACCCGGAATGTCAAAGCCTGTCACATCTAAAAAACCAAAAGCTTCGTAATATTTTCTGAATGTGTCATTTCCCACAGCCATACCTATCTCAATGAAGGCGGGGTTGCACGAGTTTTTAACGGCGTCTGCCAAGGTCTGCATTCCGTGACCTTCTCTTTTAGCACAATGTATTCTGTGGGATTCCACCTGCTTATGCCCCGGGCAATAATAGGTGGAATTCTCATTAATTATTCCTTCTTCCAAAGCCATGCTCGCTGTCACAATTTTAAAACATGAACCGGGCTCATATGAATCAACAACAGCCTTATTTCTCCACATGCTCTGAAGCGCATTTGAACGCTCTGCTATCCTTTCTTCGTCATTTGCGATTTGCTTAATTCGCTCTTTTTCCGCTTCATTAACAAGCTCAAACGGATTATTTAAATCAAAGTCGGGCTTTGTTGTCATTGCTAAAATTTCGCCCGTGTCAACATCCATCACGATAGCAGAAGCACCTTCAAGAGTTTTCTCCTCAAGATAAGCCGTCTCCAGATGCTTTTCAGCAAAATGCTGAATTGTCTCATCAAGCGTCAGAACAACATTGATTCCGTCTTCGGGGTCGATGTGGGTTTCTTCTTTAAAGGGCATGTCGCTGTCAAGCGCATTTTTAAGGGCAACAACTCTGCCCGGAACACCTTTTAACTCCTCGTCATAGACCATTTCTATTCCGCCGAGCCCCTGATTGTCATCTCCCGTAAATCCAATAACATGAGATGCAAAATTTCCATAAGGATAATATCTTTTTGCATCTTCCTGAAGAAGTATGCCGGGAAGTTCAAGAGCGCGCACCTTGCTTGATTCTTCTTCTTCAATTTTTCTTTTTATGACAACATGATTAACTTCTTTTGAAAGAAGCTCCTCTATTTTTTCGTCATCCATCGAAAGAGCCTCTGCGAGCTTATCTGCAATTTCTTCTGCATCCTTTTTCGTTTTGCGAATTTCATTCGGGTTTGCAGTCACAGTATAAACACTTGAACTCTGCGCAAGCACCTTTCCGTTTCTGTCATAAATCGTTCCCCTTTTAGATGCAACACTGCTGTCTCTTGTCTGTTGCTCTAAGGCAAGCTTTTGAAGCTTCGTTCCGTCTATCAGCTGTATGTATGCCAGTCTGAAAAACAAAAGTGCTAAAAGTGCGGCAAAAATCGCACACATAACAAATATTCTGATTCTTAGTTTTCTTTTTGGAGATTTTTCATTCATATGCAAATTTACTCCTCTTTCACGCTAAAAGATTTCAAAACCTAAAGCACCTTTCCCCCGAAATCAGGGCAAAGGTCTGAAAAAAATATGTGTTCATAAATCAAGCATAGGCGCAATCAGAAAATTGCGCCCATCACCATTTAAGTTCGTTCCACTATTTATATATAGTTTATCCTTAATCCAAATATGCCTTTAATGCTCCGAAAAAATTGTTCACTGCATCAACTGCATCGGGAGTTTCTGTTTTTTCAACACCTTCCTGCTGGTCTATCTTAATATAGACAGTCTGATATTTTTCAGGCCTTGCCATATTTAGCTTTTGTGTTGCAATTTCCTCCACATTTTTTAGGTTTAGTGCACTGTCTATCTCAATCTGTGTTTTCTGATTTAACGCTATCATTTGATTAAGGTTGGCGCGTTTTTCTTCAATTCTGTCAATCTTTTCCGTTATCATAACACCGCGACTTAAAACAAAGAACGCAATAGCTGCAAGAAAAACAAGAGCGACATTTGTTTTTTTATGTAATTTTGCTTTTGACTTTGCTTTTCTGGCAGTTCCTTGTCTGCTATCAGCACTTTCGTTTTTAACTGCACGAATTCTCAAGTTAGAATTTCTGTTAGTCACAGGCACAGCCACATAGCTTAATTCTGTCTCTTTATATGCAAGATTACTTTTAGCCAACAAACTCACTCCTTAATTTATATTTATATTTTTATTAATATTTTTCAAAAACTCTGAGCTTCGCACTTCGCGCTCTTGGATTCTCACAAAGCTCTGTCTTGCTTGCCACAATCGGTTTTTTTGTTATGACTTTTCCGACAGGCTCTTTTCCGCACACACAAATGGGAAATTCTTTAGGGCAAGTGCATCCTGAAGAAAGCGATGAAAAAACATTTTTCACAATCCTGTCCTCTAAAGAATGGAAGGTTATGATTGCAAGCCTTCCGCCCGGAGCTAACATTTCAGCAAAATCCTCTATCGCCTGCTTTAAGATTGCAAGCTCTCCGTTAACCTCGATTCTGATTGCCTGAAAAGTTCTTTTAGCAGGGTGAGGACCATCTTTTCTTGCTCCCTGCGGCACAGCCTTTTTTATCACGCGAACAAGCTCTGCAGTTGTTTCAA
Source organism: Clostridia bacterium (assembly GCA_045576235.1). Classification (GTDB taxonomy): domain Bacteria; phylum Bacillota; class Clostridia; order UBA1381; family UBA9506; genus SIG437. The sequence goes on along the minus strand of JAZNGA010000004.1, from coordinate 45,171 downwards.
TCATTGCTTTTTCTCTTTCCGAAACAATAAACTGCGCAATCCTTTTTGCCCATCTGTCCTCTCCATAGTTGAAAATGATTTCGGAAAGCTTCTCTTCACTATATTCATTAACAACATTATGTGCTGAAAAGCTCTTTCTTGTGTCCATTCTCATATCAAGCGGCGCATCCTCCTGATAGGAAAATCCCCGCTCCGGTGTGTCGAGCTGATGAGAAGAAACACCCAAATCTAAAAGCGCCCCATTTATCTCTTTAATTTTTAAATCTGAAAGAATCTGCTTTATGTGTTTAAAATTTGTGTTGACAAAGGTCACATTTCCAAACTCTTCAAGTCTTTCTTTTGATGCTTCAATCGCGTTTGAATCCTGGTCAATTCCAATAAGCCTGCCTGACGCAAGCCTTTTCACTATTTCGCTGCTGTGACCGGCTCCTCCGAGAGTTCCATCTACTATAATCCCGTCAGATTTAATGTCTAAAGCCTCTATGCATTCATCTCTTAAAACGGGTATGTGATAAAATTCCATATCATCTGCCCCTTCTTAAAGTCCGAATTGTGCCATGTTCTGTGCGAGGTCGTCCATATCAAAATCGTCAAGATTGTTGTCTTCATTCCATCTGTCAGCATTCCAGATTTCAATTTTCGTTGAGCCGCCAACAACTATTGCATCTTTTTCAATGCCTGCATAATTTCTAAGCTCCTGTGTCAGCATAATTCTTCCCTGCTTGTCACACTCACATTCACAGGCAAACCCATAGAAAAATCTTGAAAACTTTCTGGCTTCTTTATTTGTGATGGAAACGCCATCAAGCTTTTCGCGGAAGCGTGAGAATTCTTCTTTTGTGTAGATAAAAATACATTTGTCTATGCCAATCGTTGCGACCATACCATCTGCAAGCTCATCTCTGAATTTTGCAGGCATAAAGATTCTACCCTTATCGTCAAACGAATGTTGAAACTTACCTATGAACATTCTCACACCACCTTTCATTTTTTACAGCATCTGATGAACACTTTCCCACCATATTCCACCACAATGCTCCATTTCTATTTCATTTTACTTTATTTTCGTCTGTTTTGCAAGTGTTTTTTGTAAAAAAATTTTATTTTTTTTGAAATATGAATGTAACATACCATATATTGTGTATATATTTTTCAATTCTACAAGGCGAGACAAATATTTAAATAAAAAAAGCGGAATATTTTAAATGATTACTGCTTATAATGTTAATAAAAACACATAGGAGGAAGATTATGATTATGCAACATATCAGCGAAAAAAGCACAGGGTTCCTACAAAAATATCGCGAGAAGGTCGAAAAAATCCACGAGCAAAAGGCTCTTATGAAAAAAAAGGCATTCTTTCGCGAAGCATTGGCAGAAGCTAAAGCAGATGTTTTGTCAAAACGCAATCATTTTGAAAATGTGACAGAGGAAAGACTTTTAAGCTGTTGCATCTTAGAGCTGACCGCAGCAGAGGCAAGACTTAATTACTATCTTTCATTAGCAAGAAAAGAAAATATGGTAAATGATGAATTCCTCGATTCTGTTTTTAAAAGAAACAGTTCTGAAAGGGGCGTAATGATGTGACGCCTTTAGAAATTGCGGCATACATAATCGCCGCTTTAATTGCTGTTATAATTTTAAGAATTTTTGTTAAGCCTTTAAAGTGGGTGATATGGCTTTCTCTCAATTCTCTTTTAGGAGGAGTTGGGCTTTTCCTTTTTAATTCAGTTTTCATAAAGGCAGGCTTTTCTATCGGCATAAATGCTGTCACCTGCGCCGTGTGCGGACTTTTAGGTCTCCCCGGCCTTTTGCTTTTAGTCGTCTTAAGGCTTGTGTTCGGAGCATAAAAAAAAGGAATTCGCAAGATTGCGAATTCCTTCCTTTTTGTTTTTATTTCTTTACTGTTTAGTGCACAACCCAAGTGCCTTTTCTAAGCTTCTTAGCCTTGTGTGTTGGAGTGTTGTCGAAATCTTTGATTTCGCTAACAATACCCATTCAAGAACTTCCAGCAAGGCAAGCTATTTATAGCGAAGCCGAGCTGATGAAGTTTACTGTTTGCGCATTTTTTCACCTCAAACGACTCTTGACCTTTCGCCGCCACCAACAAAGCTTTCAATATTTTTTGCAATCTCATCAATGCAGCGTTGTCTTGAATCTATTGCACCCCAAGCCATATGCGGTGTGAAAATGACATTGTCCATTGATAAAAGCTTTTGATATGGGCTGTCATTCTGCATTGGCTCGGTTGAATAGACATCAACACCAAGTCCACCAATTTTTTTGTTTAAGATAGCCTCCGTGACTGCCTTTTCATCAAAAACAGCACCCCTTGCCACATTAATTAAAATTACATTTTCTTTCATAAGAGCAAGTCTTTCTTCATTAATCAAATGATATGTTTCGCTATTGAGCGGCGTGTGAACTGTTATGATGTCACTCTTCTTGCAGAGAGTTTCCAAATCAACACACTCAAACTCATCTGTCGGCGTTCTTTTATAGGCAAGCACCTTCGCTCCCATCGTTTCAGCGATTCTCGCAACCTTGCTTCCAATGCTGCCAAGCCCGACAACGCCCCATGTCAGAGCAGATATTTCACGGAAAACAGGCTTGATGCAGTTAAAAATGCCGCTTTTTGTGTAGTTCCCCGACTTAACATAATTATCATAAACGCCAAGATGCGTTGCAAGTGAAAAAGCCATCGCAATGGTGAGCTGAACAACGCTGTCTGTCGAATAGCCCTTGACATTGCAGACTGCAATACCATGTTCCCTGCAATAGTCAATATCGACATTGTCAAAGCCTGTTGCCGTGATGCAGATGAGCTTAAGATTTTTTGCATATGGTAAATTATTTTTATTAAGCTTAACCTTATTAATGACAACAGCTTCTGCATCTTTAATTCTCTCAATGACATCTTCTTCTAAAGTGAGGTCATAGAATTTAACATCACCAAACTGCGAAAATGAATCAAAATTCAAATCATCGCCAAGCGTTTTAATGTCCAAAACTGAAATTTTCATTATTTCCCTCCGATTCCCCTATAATGAACAAGAGGTGTAAAAATCGCTTTTTACACCTCTGATTTTTTGTTATGCATTATTTGCTATAGAGTGTCTTTTTCTTGTTAAAAACTGTGCCACAACAACTATAGCCACAAGTGCAACACCAATTACATCAGTCATAAGCCCCGGATAAATCAAAAGCAACCCGCCGACAAGGCAAACGATTCGCTGATACCACGGTATGTGGTGGAACATAAAGCCTTCAAGCGAAGCGGAAACGGCAAAAATACCGACTAACGATGTTATGGTGATTTGAACAACCTCAAGTGCAGTTGTGTCAACAAAAAGCATCGCGGGATTAAGCGCAAACACATATGGCACAATAAACGCACCAATCGCAAGCTTTGTTGAAACAATTGCGGTTTTCATCGGGTTTGCCTGAGCAATTGCCGCGCCTGCATATGCTGCTAAAGCAACAGGCGGTGTTAAGTCTGCCACAATACCAAAATAGAAAACGAAGAAATGTGCCGCAATCTGCGGAACGCCCATGCGAACAAGAATAGGCGCACAAGTTGCCGCCATAATGCAGTAGTTTGCTGTGGTTGGGACACCCATTCCCAAAACAATGCAACAAAGCATAGTTAAGAACAACGCAATAATAGTCTGATTTCCCGCTAAGGCAACAATTCCGTTAATCATCACATTTGCAAGACCTGTCATTGTGATAGTTCCTGCAATAATTCCTGCAACACCGCAGGCAGCAGCAACAGTTATCATGCCTTGCGCACCTGCAGCAAGAGCTTCCCAAATCTTTTTGGGAGTGATTCTGTTTTCTTTATTGAAAAAGCTCACCACGATTGCCACAACAATTGCAATTGCAGCGGCATACTGGATTGAACGCTGACTTGTTCCAACAAGATAAATCAAAATTATCAGCGGCAAAAGCAGATATGTCTGCTTAAGGAGCGGAAGGAATCGTGGAAGTTCTTCTCTCCTGATTCCCTTTAAGCCTTCTTTTTTAGCTTCCAGATGAACTGCGATGAAAATACCTGCAAAATATAATATAGCAGGCAAAATCGCGCGGACAACGATGTTACTGTAGGGTACGCCAACATAATCTGCCATCAAAAACGCTGCAGCACCCATAATCGGAGGCATTATCTGTCCTCCTGTTGATGCCGAAGCTTCAGCCGCAGCAGCAAATTCAGGTTTATAGCCTGTCTTTTTCATGAGCGGAATTGTGACAGAACCCGAGCCAACCGTGTTTGCAACAGATGAGCCGGACACCATTCCCTCAAGAGCACTCGCACAAACTGCAACCTTTGCAGGTCCGCCTGAGAAGCTACCCACAAGAGAATTTGTAATTTTTATAAAGAAGTCTGCAATTCCCGTTCTCTCTAAAAATGCACCAAAAATTATGAACACAACAATAAATTTAGAACACACATTAATAGGTGTTGATAAAATTCCCTCTTTGCCATAGAAGAGATAATGAACAATGTAATTAAGTTTTCCCCAAAGAGTCGGGTTTGAAAGTCCTGCCGTTAGCGCATAGAGAATGAAGCAGCCTGCCACAATTATAATCGGCAAGCCGACACTTCGTCTGCAGACCTCGACAATTGAAATTATTCCGATAATTCCGATAATAATCTGATACCATGCGAAGTTACTGCCCTGCTGAATGATAGTGAGAGCGTTTGCTGTGTAATACAAAAAAGCTCCTGTTCCGCAAATCATCAGCACAATATCATACCACGGCATGTAGTTAACTCTTTGATTTCCTTTTTTCGCCGGGAAAACAATAAATCCCATAAGCACGATATAAGCGACAAATGATGTCAGTCTGAACTCCTCAAGCCAGCTTGCAAACAATGTCACATAAAGACAAAAAAGTGAAAACAGAGCAAGAATACAAGTCACAACAATTTTAGGCTTGCCTTCCCAGATTCTTGTGTTTGATTCTCTGTCAAATTTTTTCATTACGGATTCCAAATCCATAGGCTCTTCCACCGCAGAAGAAGCCTTCTTTTTATTGAAAAATGCCATAATGCCTCCTATTTAAATTAAAACAGCCGTGGCAAAGTTTTGCCACGGCCAAAACTTTTTTTATTAATTATCTTACTGAACTTCTACTGTTGCACCTTTTTCAGCAAAATATTTTGCAGCACCTGCGTGGAACGGAACTGTCATACCACTTGTTGCATTTTCAATGCTGAGTTCTGCACCCTTTCCGTTTTCAGCTGTGATTGCTTCGATGTTGTCAAAAATTGCTGCTGTGAGCGCATAAACATCTTCTTCTGAAGCTGAGGCGCTGACAATCAAAGTTGCCTTAACTGTGACAGTCTGAACATCTTCAGTCTGTCCTTTATATGTTCCTGCAGGAACATTATAAACTGTGTAGAACGGGCAATCAGCCATCATTTTTTCAGCAACTTCTCCATCAATCGGAACGAGATATGCACTATTTGTTTCGCAAAGCTCTGTGATAGCCGGTGTCGGAGCCCCTGCAACAATGAATGCTGCGTCAATTTTTCCATCTTTTAAAGCATCTGTACTGTCAGCAAAAGACTGATACTGAGCTTTGATGTCTGCTTCTGTCAAGCCTGCTGCTGTTAAAACATCAATTGCGTTAAAGTAAACACCTGAACCGGGAGCACCGATTGAAACAGACTTGCCCTTTAAGTCTTTAACACTCTTAATTTCAGGATTCATTGTCACGAGCTGAACAGCCTCTGCATAGAGACCTGCAACTGTGCGGAATGAGTCAATCTTGCCTTCTGCTTCGAATGAACGGGTTCCTGCCCATGCATATGACATAACATCGGACTGAACTGTTCCGAGCTGATAGTTTCCTGCATCAATTCCCTGAATGTTTGCTTTAGAGCCATCTGTTGAAACAACAGTCACACCAATTCCTGCATTGTTTGTGATATACTGACCTAAAACGCCGCCGTAGCCATAGTATGTACCTGATGTGCCACCTGTTCCCATTGTCATTTTTGTTCCTGTGCTGTCACAAGCTGCAAAAGCAAAAACAAGCACGATTGCCATAATAATAGCTAAAAATCTTTTCATAAATAAACCTCCAAATAGATTAATTTTTTCTATATGCTGATAATTATACAATATTTTTGCAAATTTTTCAATAGCAAAAATTTTATTTTTGTAATAAAAATTTTTAAAATCATCTTTAACCAATGTCTTTTTGTGGAAATGACATCTCTTGATTATCCATCTCTTTCGCATCAGATATGATTGAAAGATAGAATCAGTATTATTTATTTTATTATTATTTATATTATTATTACTTAGGTCTGTTTTGCGAACCTCTAGAAGTTCGTTTTGTGAACCTCTAGAAGTTCATTTTGCGAACCTCTGGAAGTTCGTTTTGTGAACCTCCGAAAGTTCTCACCCCAAAAAATTTATCTGTTTCTCAAAAAAATTTATCTCTATTTCCACGAAAAATTTCCTGAAAGAAGTGTCACGATTTCTTTTGAAACATTAAGAAGACCGCCGTCTGTTTTTCCTTCTCTTTCTTCACCATCGTCTAATGTCACGACACATTTTCCCGCTTTAACCGATGTGACAAAAGGAATGTGGTCTTTTAAGACTGCGAGGTCTCCTTCTTCGCCCCTCAGCGTTATTTTAACAGCATCACCTGAAAACAAATCGCCCTCAGGCGTTGAAATTCTGAGTCTGAATGTGTTCATTTTCACACCTTCTTCGCTTTCGCGACAGCCTCGTCAATCGTCCCGACAAAGAGGAACGCTGATTCGGGCAGGTCGTCGTGCTTGCCTTCTACTATTTCTTTAAATCCTCTGATTGTCTCTGAAAGTGGAACATAAGTTCCGCTTATTCCCGTAAACTTTTCAGAAACATGGAACGGCTGCGACAGGAAACGCTGAATTTTTCTTGCTCTTCCAACCAAAAGCTTATCCTCATCCGAAAGCTCATCCATACCCATAATTGCAATGATGTCCATAAGCTCCTGATAGCGCTGAAGAATTCTCTGAACTTCTCTTGCAACGCTGTAGTGCTCCTCGCCCAAAACTTCAGGAGAGAGAATTCTGCTCGTTGATTCGAGCGGGTCAACAGCAGGGTAAATTCCCTGAGATGCAATGTTTCTTGAAAGAACCGTTGTTGCATCTAAATGCGCAAAGGTCGTCGCAGGAGCAGGGTCAGTTAAGTCATCCGCAGGCACATAAACAGCCTGAATTGATGTTATTGAGCCTTTTTTTGTTGATGTTATTCGTTCCTGAAGCATACCCATTTCAGTTGCTAATGTCGGCTGATAGCCAACAGCAGACGGAACTCTTCCCAAAAGCGCCGAAACCTCAGAGCCTGCCTGAGTGAATCGGAATATGTTATCTATAAAAAGAAGCACATCCTGATTTTCTTCATCACGGAAATATTCAGCCATTGTGAGCCCTGAAAGACCAACTCTCATTCTCGCTCCGGGCGGCTCATTCATCTGACCGTAAACCAGGGTGGTGTTTTTCAAAACGCCTGATTCCTTCATTTCGTTATAAAGATCGTTTCCTTCTCTCGTACGCTCTCCGACGCCCGTGAAAACGGAAAGTCCTCCGTGCTCTTTTGCAATGTTATTAATGAGCTCCATAATCAAGACCGTTTTTCCGACACCTGCGCCGCCAAAAAGACCGATTTTACCGCCCTTTGAATATGGGCAGATGAGGTCAATGACCTTGATGCCTGTCTCAAAAATCTCGGTTGTTGTTGAAAGCTCGCTATATTCAGGGGCTGGTCTGTGAATATTCCATTTTTCGCATTTTTCAAGCGCAGGGAGATTATCCACAGGATTTCCCAAAACATTAAAAATTCTGCCAAGAGTTTCCCTTCCGACAGGAACGCTTATTGCCTTTCCCGTGTCACAGACTAAGGTGTCGCGTTTTAATCCGTCTGTTGATGCCATTGCAATGCATCTTGCTGTGTTGTCGCCAATATGCTGCGCGACCTCAACTGTGAGAGTCTTTTCACCAATCGGTATTGTTAAAGCATTATATATAGCCGGAAGTGCACCTTCATTAAAACGAACATCGACAACAGGTCCCATGACCTGAGCTACTTTTCCGGTTGCATTATTTGACATATCAATTCCTCCTATGCGTTGCTGCCCGCAACAATCTCTGTGAGCTCCTGAGTGATTGCTCCCTGTCTTGCTCTGTTATATGAAAGCTGAAGGTCGTCAATCATCTGCTGAGCATTCTTGCCTGCAGAATCCATAGCACATCTCCTTGCTGCCACTTCACTTGCAAAGCTTTCGCGCACCTCAGCAAAAATCTCGCCAGCAACATACTCGTTTATAACAGCTTTTAAAATCGTCATTTCATCAGGCTCAAACAAAACGCTTGCGCTTTTTTTGCTTCCTTCTTCTGCTGAAAGAGGCAAAATCCACTTGATTTGCGCCTCCTGAGTCATCATTGACACATATTTTGTGCCGATTATGCCAAGGTGCGAAAATTCTCCGTTTTCAAATTCCTGACAGAGCTTCTCTGAAAGCTTCAAAGCATCAAGAGCCGAAAAGGTTTCTGCGAGATGAAGCTCCCCTCCGAATCTGTCACACGCTCTTTTCCCTATCGGGATAAATTCAGCATCTTCAAACTCCCTTGCAAGCCTGAAAACATTGGCGTTATAGCCACCTGCAAGACCTCTGTCCCCTGCTATTATGATGATTTTTTCTTTTCCGCCTTCTGCTTTTTTAAGAAACGGACTGTCCTTACATTCAGGGGAGGCGCAAAGCGAAACTATGACATCTCCAAAAGCATTTTTATATTCTCTGCTTTTTTTCATATTTTCCTGAGCGCGTCTTATCTTAGATGACGCAACGAGCCCCATAGCTTTAGTCAGATGAAGCGTGGAATCAACACTTTTAATGCGGTTTCGCAATGTTTTAATGTCTGCGCTCACCTACATCACCTCTGCATTTCACTCAAGGCCTTTTTGAGCATTTCGATATCAGAGTCTTCATAATATCCTTCCTCAAAACGAACTAAAAGCCCTTCATATTGATTTTCAAGTTTTTCAAAAAGATTTTTTTCATATTCTGCGACACGCGAAACCTCAACCTCGTCTAAATATCCGTTGATAACCGCATAAACTATCGCAACCTGACATCCAACACGAATCGGTGCATTTCTTCCTTGCTTGAGCACTTCAACAATTCGCTCACCAAGAGCCAGTCGTGCCTTTGTGTCAGCGTCTAAATCGCTTCCAAACTGAGCAAATGCTTTTAATTCCCTGTATTGCGAATATAAAAGCTTAAGCTCGCCTGACACCTTTTTCATAGCCTTCAGCTGAGCAGAGCCACCAACACGGCTTACTGAAATACCCGGGTTTATAGCAGGCATTATGCCTGAATGGAAAAGCTCCGTCTCTAAAAAAATCTGTCCGTCAGTTATTGAAATAACATTTGTGGGAATATATGCCGAGACATCTCCCGCCTGAGTTTCAATTATCGGGAGCGCAGTTATTGAGCCGCCACCATATTCTTCAGAAACGCACGCAGCACGCTCTAAAAGTCTTGAATGGAGATAGAAAACATCTCCGGGATATGCCTCTCTTCCGGGCGGTCTGCGAATGAGGAGCGAAAGCGCCCTGTAGGCAACTGCATGCTTAGAAAGGTCATCATAAATAATCAGCACATCTTTCCCTTGTTCTCTGAAATATTCAGCCATAGCACAGCCTGCATAAGGCGCAACATATTGAAGCGGTGCAGTCTCCGATGCCGATGCGGATACAATTATCGTGTAGTCAATAGCACCGTTTCTTGTGAGCTCATTTGCAAGCTGAACAACTGATGTTGCCTTCTGTCCGATTGCAACATATATGCAGATTACGCCTGTGTTTTTCTGGTTTATAATAGTATCAATAGCTATTTCTGTTTTTCCTGTCTGTCTGTCGCCAATAATCAACTCTCTCTGACCTCTGCCTATCGGAATCATACTGTCAATGGCTTTTATACCGGTCTGAAGAGGCACGGAAACGCTCTTCCTTTCAATGATACCGGGAGCTTCCGATTCAATCGGACGAGTGTCTATCGTTTGGATGGGTCCTTTTCCGTCAATGGGCTGGCCCAAAGCATTAACAACACGACCTAAAAGCGCCTCTCCAACGGGAACAGACAAAACCTTCCCCGTTCTCTTGACGACAGAGCCTTCTTTTATATTTGTCTCGCTTGATAAAAGAGCAACGGAAACAGTCTCATCCTCTAAATTCTGAGCAAGACCAAAGCTTCCGTCTTCAAACTCCAAAAGCTCTGATGCCATACACTCGCGAAGCCCATAGACTCTTGCTATTCCGTCACCGACTAAAATGACGGTTCCCGTTTCGCGCATTTCAATTTTTGATTTATAATTTTTTATCTGTTCTCTTATAATATTTGAAATTTCTTCGGGTTTATTACTCATTTTCTTATCACATCCTTCACTTCATTCAGGCGGCTTTTCAAGCTGAAATCCATTATTTTTCCGTCAAGCTCTACAATTATTCCGCCCTTTAAAGTCTCATCAACAGAACATATGACTGTGACTGTGTGCGAGCTCATTTTTGAAAGCTTTTCCTTAAGTCTTTCAATCTCTGCTTCCGTCAGTGCAACTGCGCTTTTGATTTTCGCAACGGTTATGTTTTTTGAAAAGTCAAAAAGAGCCTTATATTCTTCTTTGCAACCTTCAAATTCGCGAATTCTTCCTCTCTCACAAAGGAGGCACAAAAAAGAAACAATTTCCTCAGGAACATATGGCTCAAATGCTTTTTGTAACATTTGGGTTCTCTCTGCGATATTGATAGCAGGCGAGTCAAGAAATTCGACATATTCAGGGCTTTTTGAAAAAACATCTGAAACAATTTCTATCGCCACTTTATATTCTTCTTCAGCTCCGTTTTCTTTTGCGAGCATAAAAAGCGCCGCCGCATATTCTTTACTCATCTGACTCATCTGTCTCACCTATTCTTTCTATAAAAGAATCAATCAGTGCATGATGGTCTTTTTCATTAATTTCACGCTCAAGCAATTTTTCAGCTAAAAGAGTCGAAACATTCACAATCTCATGCTTTATTCCTTCTTCTGCCTTTTTGAGCTCTAAGTCTGCTTCTGCTTCTGCCCGTTTGATTATGGCATCAGCTTTTTCCATTGCCTCGGCAATTATCTTATCGCCTCTCTGCTCTGCAGCAACTGTTGCCCTATCCATTATCTCCTCTGCTGTCTTTTTCGCATTGCTGAGTCTTTCAGAAAGCTCCTTTTCTTCTTCCGCAACCTGATTTTTATAGATTTCTGCTTCCTTGTAGTCACCGTCGATTTTGTCCTGTCTTTCCTTTAAGACTCTGTTAACAGGCTTATAAAGAAACTTTTTAACCAATGTGAAAAGAATAAAAAGATTTAAAAGTGAAATTATAATCTGCCATATGTTAACAGAAATTACATCAAGTGTCTGCATCTGGTTTCACTCCCGCTTTAAAATTAACCGATATGACTTAAAAGAATATTAACAAATATATTCGGTGTTACAAACAGAAGCAAAATAGCGATAACAAGTGCATAAAGACCTGTTGTCTCAGCTATGGCACAACCCATGAGCATTGTGCTTGTAACATCGCCTTTACATTCAGGCTGACGACCTATAGCTTCACACGCTTTAGCAACAGCATTGCCTTCACCGATACCGGGACCGATACCTGCTATCATGGCAAAGCCTGCACCCAAAGCACAACAACCTAAAATAATACTGATTGCAATTTCCATAATTAATTCCTCCGTTTAATAATTATTATTTATTTTTTTTTATTTTTCTTTAAAACTTTTTTTGTATATACCTCTAAATTAAATGCGCCTGCAACATAAAGCATAGTGAGCATTGCGAAAATATACGCCTGAAGACAACCGCTGAACACATCAAAATAGATTGAAAGTATTGCAGGAATACCAATCTGCAAAAACGGAATTTCTCCCAAAAAACCGGGAAGCCACGAAAGCGCCATTGAGCTCAGTCCTGAAAGGCCTGATGCAACAAGCACCGAGATAACCGTTCCCGACAGAACATTTCCATAGTGACGGAAAGCCATTGAGACAGGCGTTGCAATCTCGCTTATGATGTTTAAAGGTGCCAAAAGCGGAACAGGCTCGAAAAAGCTCTTTACATATTGAGCAGGTCCACACTTGAATTTATAATATGTGATCAACCCAAACACCAGAAGTGCCCATCCGCCTGTGACATTTATGTCAGATGTCGGCGGATAGAGACCACAAAGCGAAATCAGGCTTGAAAAAGCAGAAAGCCCTATAATTGATGCAACGAAAGGGGCAAAGCCTTTAAAATATTCACCCATATTGCTGGCAACAAGATTTTTTGTCTTTTCAACAATCCATTCTGCCAAATGCTGCCTTTTAGTCTCACACCTTGCGCTGATGCCGTGCGTGAGATAGAGACAAAGTCCTAAAATACTGATTATTACAAGCCATGAGTTAACCTGCGATTCTGTTATCACCAAATCCTGAACGGGCATTTTAATCGTGAAGAAAACCTGCGCTCCTGTAATATTAATTCCGTCAAGCGGTGCTTTTGTCAACACCTTGGTTATTATAGCTGACAAAATAGGAACTGTCATCATCAATATATAAAAAATGTCTGCCATCAAAAATGAACGGCTCTTTTTATTCATTCTGAGCACCTCCACTTTTTTGCTTTTCCGTCTTATTATCAAAAAGCATTCTGAAGCTGATTGCAATTCGAGGGAAGAAAAGCGTAATTAATACGGCCCATATGTTAAACCAAGGGGCTATCACCCCTACAGAAGCTGCAGCAAAAATCATAACCGACCTCCAAAACTGAGAAGCCTTCATCAGATTTCTTGCCTGCTTTTCATCTTTCGAAACTGCATTTTGAACAGTCAACCCCATTAAAAAGAAATTAAGTAAAGAGGCTGCAGCAGACAAAATATTTCCGAAAAGCACGGTCAAATCCCATTGTCTCATTAATAGAAAAACAGAATTCATTAAAACACTCATCACTACAACCCAGACCGAAATATAAAGTGTTTCTTTTTTCACCGCATCAGAAACCTTAAACATCAGCAGAGCCTCCTTTTTTACAATTTGATGTTAATTATACAGGATTTTCCTCAAAAAGTCAATGGTTATATATGATTTATTATATATTTTTTAGTTATCCCACGAAAGTCAAAAACTATATAAATAACGCAGAAAAAAGTGACATAAAATAAAACTATTGACTTTATCTGTGCTATGCTATAAAATGAAATCATAAAATTTTCAAAAAGGAAAAGGTCTTAAGGATGAAAATAATAATTGTTGGATGCGGAAAAGTCGGCTTTTCTCTTGCAGAACAGCTTTCTTTAGAAGGTCACGATTTAACGCTTGTTGACACCAATCCTGATATATTAAATGAAATCACAAACACTCTTGATGTTATGACTGTTGTTGGTCACGGAGCAAGCTACAGCGTGCTTACTGAAGCAGGCATAGAAACTGCCGACCTTCTCATTGCCGTGACAACATCAGATGAGCTCAATCTCCTTTGCTGTCTGACGGCAAGGATAGCAGGTAACTCCAAAACAATTGCAAGAGTGAGAAATCCAATATATAATAAGGAACTGAACTTCTTCAAAGAGGAGCTCGGTCTTGCTATGATAATTAATCCAGAGCTTGCAACAGCAACGGAAATTGCACGCATATTAAGGTTCCCGAGTGCAATCAAAATTGACACATTTGCAAAAGGCAGAGTCGAAATTTTAGAGTTTGAAGTGCCGAAACACTCTCGCCTCAACAATCTGCGTCTTTCTGATTTGCGAAGCATTTTCAAATGCGATGTCTTGATATGCGGTATTCAGCGCGGAGATGATGTCATAACTCCTATCGGTACGACAATGCTCTATGAGCACGATGTTGTTTCTATGGTTGCTCCGCCAAAGGTAGCTGCAGAATTCTTCAAGAAAGCAGGAATTTTAACCGACCCCGTTAAAAACACAATTATTGTAGGTGGCGGCAAAACTGCTTATTATCTCGCCCATCAGCTTATTCATATGGGAATTCATGTTAAAATAATTGAGCAGGACAAGAAAAGGTGTGAAGAGCTTTCTGAGCTTCTCCCCGAGGCAATGATAATCTGGGGTGACGGAACAAACCAGAACACGCTTTTGTCAGAAGGCTTAGAGTCTTGCGAATCTTTCGTTTCGCTGACTAATTTAGACGAAGAAAACATTATGCTTTCTCTCTATGTTAAAAATCAGTCAAAAGCTAAAGTTATCACAAAAATCAAAAGACAGAACTTTGATGTCATCATAAATAAGCTCGAGCTTGGAAGTATTGTATATCCAAAATTCATAACCTCTGACAGAATTCTTCAATATGTCAGAGCGATGCAGAACTCTATGGGAAGCAATGTTGAAACGCTCTATAAAATTGTCGCAAACAAGATTGAGGCGCTTGAATTCAGAGTTTCAGAGTCCTCTCCCGTTATCGGCAAACCGCTTCAGGACTTAAATTTAAGGAAGGATATCCTTATCTCCTGCATTAACAGAAAAGGTCAAATCATAATCCCAAAGGGTAGTGACATTATAATGGCAGGAGACACGGTTATCGTAACCACGACGACAACAGGTCTTACTGACCTTGCTAAAATTCTCAAGTAGAGAGGGATGCGGCAATGAATTTCTCAATGATTTTTTCAATACTCGGGGTAGTTTTTCTGTTTGAATCATTTTTCATAGCACTTCCCTGTGTTGTTTCTTTAGTCTATGGTGAAAGCGTTGGCTTTGACTATTTGATAGTTTCAGTCATATGCCTTCTCATAGGTCTTATGCTCAAAAGAATAAAACCGAAGACAAAGGTTATTTATGCAAAAGAAGGCTTTGTCACAGTTTCTCTTTCGTGGATTTTAATGAGTGCCATAGGTGCTTTTCCATTTGTTGTTTCAGGCGAAATCAAAAGCTACACCGACGCGTTTTTTGAAACCATTTCAGGTTTTACGACAACAGGGGCAACAATTTTAACAGATATTGAGATTCTGTCAAAAACTTCTCTTTTCTGGCGAAGCTTCACGCATTGGATTGGCGGAATGGGCGTTTTGGTTTTTCTGCTTGCGGTGATGCCGCTATCTGGCGTTCACAGTTTTCATCTGATGCGCTCAGAAAGCCCCGGCCCGTCTGTCGGAAAGCTTGCTCCTAAGGTGCGCTCAACTGCGCTTATTTTATATGGAATTTACATCGCTCTTTCTGTGATTAATTTTGTTTTTTTAATTGCAGGCGATATGACGGTCTATGAATCCCTGGTAACAGTTTTTGCAACTGCGGGAACAGGCGGTTTCGGCATATATAATGACAGCATCGCTTCATTCAGCCCATATATCCAATGGATTACCACGATTTTCATGTTTTTATACGGCGTGAACTTCAACTTTTATTATCTGATACTCATCAGAAAGCCCCTTCAGGCGGTGAAAATCACAGAATTGCGCTATTATGTGTTTGCGTTTTTAGCGGCAACGCTTCTGATTTTCTTAAATATAAAAGGAAAATTCGGTTCAGGATTTGAATCTCTCCGCCACAGTGCCTTTTCCGTTGCCTCAATCATGACAACAACAGGCTTTGCCACAACTGATTTTAACTTATGGCCTGAATTTTCAAAGGGGCTACTCGTTGTTTTAATGTTTATGGGAGCGTGCGCAGGCTCAACGGGAGGCGGAATGAAGGTCTCAAGATTTGTTATAATGGCTAAAACCGTGAGAAAAGAGCTTTTCCATCTTCTCCATCCGTCAAGCATCAAAATTATCAAAGTTGACGGAAAAAGCATTGAACACGATGTCATCCGCTCTGTTAACATTTTCCTGATTTCATATCTTGCCATTATGCTATTTTCCTTCCTCATTGTAAGTCTTGATAATTTCAGCTTCACGACAAATCTGACAGCTGTTATCACAACCTTAAATAATGTAGGTCCGGGGCTTGATATGGTCGGACCAACAGGAAATTTTTCAGAATTTTCCAATCTTTCGAAATATGTTTTTATGTTTAATATGTTAGCGGGAAGGCTTGAAATTTTCCCGATGCTTTTAATATTTGTTCCCCACACATGGAAAAGGCAGTAAGTTTTTACTGCCTTTTTATCATATTTGTGCACTCCTGTGAATATTATTCTATAAATAATAATTTCACGGAGGTTCAGCCATGATAGTTAATTTTGAAAAAGAAACCATAAATTTAAACGAACTCAAAAAAAATGAGAGCGTGAATTTGCTTGTTGAGGGGGATGTCATTGTCCCTGATGTCTGTCCCGACATCAAAAAAATTCTTATGACTGATGCAGAAGCTTCAGCTTGTGAAAAAACATTTGAAAACGGAAAAATTTCTGTTTCGGGCGACATATCTGTCAATGTGCTCTATAGCCCTGATTCAGAAGAGGAAGGCGCTCCCAAAATTAAAAGCCTTTGCGCTAAACTCGGCTTTTCTGATAGCTTCCCGTTCAGCGGGGAAAATCCCAAGCTAAGCGCAAAAGCTGAAGTTATTGCGATAAACTGCACTCTTATAAATTCACGAAAAATCAATCTTAAAATCACAGTGAGGCTTTCTTTAAAAGCATATCTTCCGCGTGAGCTTTCTCTGCTTTCAACGCCAATTGATGCTATGCTTCCTGAAACAAGAAAGCAGTCAATCTCAATCCACACAACTCCCGTTGATGTTCAGAAAGAGTTTATCTTTTCAGAAACAATATCAGTTCCTGCGGCAAAATGTGACATAGAAGAGCTTTTAAAGACAAACATAACCATTATAAAGGGCGAATGTAAGATTTCTGATGAACAGCTCCACATCAAAGGAACAGTCAGTGTCTCAACGCTATATTCAGGCTTCACAGATTCCTTCATCCACGAAACAATGGAGCACGAACTGCCATTTTTTGAAACACTCTATGTTGAAGGGCTTTCAGATGACTGCATATGCAATGTTAAATATGATGTGGGAGATTTTTCAGCAATTTGCAAAAATGATGCAAATGGAGATGCGCGTGAAATTTTAATTTCTGTCACAATCTGCGCAAGCATAACTGCATCTAAAATCTATGATATGGAATTTATTGATGATTTATATTTTCCCGGAAAGCTGTGCGAACTAAAACGCGAAAATATAACATTAAAAAGGGGAATAACTGAAGGTCAGAGCAGAGCCTCCTTGAAAAACACCTTTTCGCTTCCTCAAAATGCACCCTCACTTTCGCGCGTTTACAGCGTCGTGTCACATCCTGTCATCAGAGAATATTTGCTTGAAGGAGATAAGCTCATCTTAGCAGGAGATGTAGCTGTGTCAGTTCTCTACTCCGATGCAAGCGGAGCGCTCCATTCCGAAACCACATCATTTGACTTCCGTCACGATTTTGAGATTGATGCTGATGAAGGTGAACTTTTGTGTGAATATGATCTTTCTCTTCTCGGCACAAGCTTTAATATTTACAGCGAATCAGAAATTGAAATCCGCACCAATGTCGAATTTTTCCTTCGTCTGACAGAAAACTTCACGATGAGCCTCATTTCTGAATGTAATGTGGAGGATATCCCAATAAATCAGTCCCCTTCCCGACTTGTGATATATTTCGTGCAAAAGGGTGACACTTTATGGAACATAGCAAAACACTATAACACAACAGTCAAAGCCATCAAAGATGCAAATAAACTTGAAACTGACCTTTTAATGCCGGGACAGAAACTTCTCATTCCTGTAAAAAACTGATTAGCAAATTGTTTTTATATTGACAAAAGCATATAACTATGTTAAAATATTAACAAACAACAGAAATTGTTCTGACACACGAAGATTCGTTCTGAGTGGAAAGGCGCTTATATTGAGCTTGAATAAGCCTTATTTCAGTGCGCCTTTGGCGCACTTTTTTTAGTCTTTTCAAAGAAAAGGAGGCAGTTATGGAAAAACGAGTTGCACTGATTGGAATAATAATTGAAAACTATGACTCAGCAGAAGCGGTTAACTCCGCATTGCACGAATATGGAACATTTATCATAGGCAGAATGGGAATTCCCTACCGCGAGCGTGCTCTTTCCATAATCAGCGTTGCTGTTGATGCTCCGCAGGATGTGATAAGCGCGCTTTCAGGAAAGCTTGGAATGATAGACGGAGTCCACACAAAAACAATATATTCAAAAACTTCCAAAGAGGAAAAACGATGAAAGATTTAATAGATAAACTGAAAAAAACAAACAGTCTTTCAAAAGATGAGTTTGCTTTTCTCATAGAAAACAGAACTCCCGAAACAAGTGAATATCTTTTTAAGCAGGCAGACGAAGTGAGAAAAAGTGTTTACGGAACAGATGTCTATATCAGAGGTCTGATTGAGATTTCAAACCACTGTAAAAACGACTGCTTCTATTGCGGCATCAGGAATTCAAACGCTTCCCTCCTCCGCTACAGGCTCTCTGAAGAGGACATCTTCTCCTGCTGCGAAGAAGGCTATAGCCTCGGCTTTCGTACTTTTGTGATGCAAGGCGGAGAGGACAATTTCTTTTCTGACGAAGTGCTTTGCAATATCATCAGAAAAATTAAGAAAACATATCCTGACTGCGCTGTCACGCTTTCTCTCGGCGAAAAAACCCGCGCATCTTATGAAAAGTTATATGATGCAGGTGCCGACAGATATCTTCTGCGCCACGAAACAGCTGACAGCTGTCACTATAAAAAGCTTCACCCGTCTTACCTTTCACTTGATGAAAGAAAAAAATGTCTTTTTGACTTGAAGGAAATCGGCTATCAGGTCGGCACGGGGTTCATGGTCGGCTCTCCGTTTCAGACAGTCGATAATTTAGCTGATGATATGTGTTTTTTGATGGAATTAAATCCACATATGGTTGGAATCGGACCCTTTTTGCCCCACGAAAAGACTCCGTTTAAGGGCTATGATGCAGGAGACCTATCGCTCACGCTTTTTATGATAGGGCTGATAAGGCTGACTCTGCCGAGCGCTTTAATTCCCGCAACAACCGCGCTCGCCACGCTTTCGCCCGAAGGTCGCACCAAGGGCCTTGCGGCAGGCGCAAATGTCATCATGCCAAATCTTTCACCTATGAGCTTTAGAAAGCACTACGCGCTCTATGACGGAAAAGCTCACACAAACGAAGAAGCGGCAGAAGGACTTAATAAATTAAAAGAGCAAGTGAAAGCGGCAGGCTATGAAATAGCATTAAGCCGCGGTGACTACAGAGAAAGAAGGTAAAAAAAACTATGTATGATGTTAAATCGTTAAAAGCAGAAGAATTCATAAGCCACGAGGAGATTTTAGACACGCTCGCCTATGCTGATGCAAACAAGGAAAACTATGAGCTTATTGATAAAATCATTGAAAAGGCAAAATTGCGAAAAGGCCTTTCTCACAGAGAGGCGTCAGTTCTTTTAGCTTGTGAAAATCAGGAAAAATTAAACGAAATTTATGCTTTGGCTGAACAAATCAAAAAGGATTTCTATGGAAACAGAATTGTTATGTTTGCTCCCTTATATCTTTCAAACTACTGCGTGAACGGCTGTGTTTACTGCCCTTATCACTATAACAACAAAAACATCACAAGAAAAAAGCTGACTCAGGAAGAAGTGAGACGCGAGGTTATCGCCCTTCAGGATATGGGGCACAAGCGTCTTGCCATTGAATCAGGCGAAGACCCTGTCAATAATCCGATTGAATATATTTTAGAGTGCATAAACACAATCTATTCAATTAAGCACAAAAACGGAGCTATCCGCAGAGTCAATGTGAACATTGCGGCAACAACAGTTGAAAATTACAGAAAGCTTAAAGATGCAGGAATCGGAACATATATTCTCTTCCAGGAAACATATCACAAGGAAAGCTATGAAAAGCTTCATCCAACAGGTCCGAAGCACAACTATGCATATCACACAGAGGCAATGGACAGAGCGATGGAAGGCGGCATAGACGATGTCGGTCTCGGTGTTCTGTTTGGCCTCGAGCTCTACCGCTATGAATTTGCAGGACTTTTAATGCACGCCGAGCATTTAGAAGCTGTGCACGGTGTCGGCCCTCACACAATCAGCGTTCCGAGAATCCGTTCGGCAAGCGGAATTGATGCAGATTCTTTTGATAATGGCATAAACGACGACATTTTTGCAAAAATCATTGCTTGCATAAGAATCTCTGTCCCCTACACGGGCATGATTATCTCGACAAGAGAGTCTAAAGAATGTCGCGAGCGTGCGCTCCACCTTGGCGTCTCTCAGATTAGCGGAGGCTCAAAAACAAGCGTTGGCGGATATGATAAGCCCGAACAGGAGGACGAAAATTCATCGCAGTTTGATGTCAGCGACACAAGAACATTAGACGAGGTTGTCCACTGGCTCATGGAATGTGGCTATATTCCTTCATTCTGCACAGCGTGCTACCGCGAAGGCAGAACAGGAGACAGATTTATGACACTTCTTAAAAACGGTCAGATTCAAAACTGCTGTCATCCAAATGCTCTTATGACAT
Source organism: Clostridia bacterium (assembly GCA_045576235.1). Lineage (GTDB taxonomy): Bacteria > Bacillota > Clostridia > UBA1381 > UBA9506 > SIG437. The sequence continues at coordinate 24,660 of JAZNGA010000004.1, read as the reverse complement.
TAAAAGAATATTTAGAAGACTATGCGTCTTCTGAAACAAGAAAAACAGGTGAAGCTATGATTGAAAGAGAGCTTAAAAACATTCCGAACGAAAAAGTGAGAAAGATAGCAGAAGACAACATAAAAAACATTAAGAGCGGAAAGCGTGATTTCAGATTCTAAAGGAGGTTTTCTATGAGCTTAAATTCAGCGCCATCATCAAGCAGAACCCACATCGCCATTTTTGGTAACAGAAACGCGGGAAAATCGAGCCTTATCAACGCAATAACATCGCAAAATATTGCGATTGTTTCTGATGTTCGCGGAACGACAACCGACCCCGTTGAAAAAACTATGGAGCTTCTCCCTTTAGGTCCGGTTGTGATTATTGACACGCCCGGTCTTGATGATGTGGGTGAGCTTGGGGAAAAAAGAGTCAAAAAGGCTCTCGGCGTCCTTGATAAAACCGATATCGCACTTTTAGTCATTGATGCCTCATCTGAAATGAATGAATATGACAAAGCTATTATAGAAAAATTCAAAGAAAAGGAAATCCCCTATGTCATTGTCTATAATAAATGCGACATAGCCCATAAAAAGATTGAAAACGCATTTTATGTCAGCAGCAAAACAGGGGAAAATATTGACAGACTCAAAGAAAAGCTCGCATCTTTAAAGCCTGAAGCTCTTGAAGAAAAGAGATTAGTCGGCGATTTGATTGAAAAGGGCGACATTGTGGTTTTAGTCACACCAATTGATGAATCTGCCCCAAGGGGAAGGCTGATTCTTCCACAGCAGCAGACTATAAGGGATGTTTTGGATTCGGGAGCATGCGCAATTGTCACGCGTGAGACAGAGCTTAAAGAAACGCTCTCTTGCCTTTCAAAAAAACCAAAGCTCTGCATAACTGATTCGCAAGTCTTTAAGCTTGTTTCAGAAATTGTGCCAGAAGACATTCCCTTGACATCATTTTCAATTCTCTTCGCGCGAAAAAAAGGAGATTTAAAGCTCCTTGCTGAAAGTGCAAAAGCTTTGGAAAATTTGTCAGACGGAGATAAAGTGCTCATATCGGAGGGTTGCACCCACCACCGCCAATGCGGAGACATTGGGACTGTCAAGCTCCCTAAGATGATTTTAAAGCACACGGGAAAGAAAATCGAGTTTGAGTTCACAAGCGGCGGCGAATTTCCTGACGATGTGACCGAATATAAGCTCATCGTCCATTGCGGCGGCTGTATGCTAAATGATAAAGCTGTTAAAAGCCGAATGGAAAAAGCAAAAGCGGCTTTTGTTCCCATGACAAACTACGGAACATTAATTGCATATGTGACAGGCATTTTAGACAGGAGCTTAGCACCACTCAACCTATAGTAAAAAGGGGCTGTAGATAATAGCACAGACAGTAAACTTCAACCACTCAACTTCGCAAAAAATAGCTGTAGCAAATTTGCTACAGCTATTTTACTATTATAGATAAACATAGAACAAAACAAAGAAATAATGAAGAACACTTCCGATTAAAACAAACAAATGCCATATGAAATGCATAAATTTCCACTTCTTCATTCTGTAGAACACGATTCCGACCGTGTAGGCTATTCCACCGGCCGCAACCAAACCCGCGCCAAAAGGTGAAACAGGCGGAATAAATTTCCAGACAGCCACAATCGACCAGCCCATCAATAGATAAAAAACCATCGAAAGCTTATGCCATTTTTTCATATTGATTGAGTTTAAAACAATCCCAACCACAGTGAGAATGAGGTTAAACACAAAAAGCCATATTCCGCAGGTGCCGCCAATCATAAGAAGTGAAATGGGCGTGTATGTTCCGAGTATCAGCAGAAAAATTGAACAATGGTCCAAAATCTGAAAAACATTTTTTGCCTTCTCGTTTGTAAGCGAATGATAGAGCGTTGACATCGTGTGAAGCTCAATTAAAGAAAATCCATAAATTGCGGCAGAAACGATGCCGAGCGCGCCTGATTCGAGCGCCGCCACAACAATTAAAACAACTGTTCCCACCACTCCTAAAAGCGCTCCGACTCCGTGGGAAACAGCATTTGCAATTTCTTCTCCTAATGTCTGAACTCCATATATTTTAGTTTTAGTCATAAAATCCCCCGTCAGTCACAAAAATCCTTAACACATTGCTCATATGCCGCTTTCGGGTCAGCAGCTGCAGTTATCGGTCTTCCGACAACAATGTAGTCAGAGCCAATCTCTTTAGCCTTGGCAGGTGTTGTGATTCTGACTTGGTCTCCCACATCATTTGACTCAAATCTTATGCCGGGAGTCACGGTGAAGAACTCTTTTCCGCACGCTTTTTTAACAAGCTCTGCCTCAAGCGGTGAGCAAACAACGCCCTCTAAGCCTGCCTCTTTTGCATTTTTAGCATAGTGAACAACTGTGTCGGCGATTGAGCTATTAATTAAAAGCTCTTTTTGCATACGCTCTTCACTTGTCGATGTGAGCTGCGTCACGGCTAAAAGAATGGGGCGAGTCCCGTCAGGTCTTGTTAATCCTTCTAAAGCCGCTTTCATCATATCAATAGTTCCTGCGGCGTGGAGATTAACCATGTCAACATCAAGACGCATAAGGCTTGCCATAGCTTTTTTAACAGTGTTTGGAATGTCGTGAAGCTTCAAATCCAAAAATATTTTATGACCTCTTTTTTTAATCTCTTTAACTATTTGAGGACCTTCCGCATAGAAAAGCTCCATTCCGATTTTCACATATGGCTTTTCCTCATCGAAATTATCAAGAAAATTAAACACATCACTTGCGCTCTTAAAATCAAGAGCAATAATAACATCCTTACCCATTTTAACATTTTCCTTTCTCTTTATAAATTAAAATTCAAATCCTTCAAACCAAGTTTTTCCATCAAAATCGGCAACTCCTCTATGATTTCCTTACACGCATAAGGATTAACGAGATTTGCCGCACCAACCTGAACAGCTTTAGCACCTGCCATCATCATTTCTATGACATCAGCTGCAGAAGTCACGCCGCCGATTCCGATAACGGGAATGTTGACGCTGTGAGCCACCTGATAAACCATGCGAAGCGCGACGGGGAACACAGCAGGTCCCGAAAAACCTCCCATAACATTTGCTATGACGGGCTTTTTTGTTTTTAAATCAATTCTCATACCCAAAAGCGTGTTAATGAGGCTGAGACCATCTGCTCCTGCCTCCTCGCAGGCCTTAGCTATGGAAACAATGTCCGTCACATTGGGGCTCAATTTTATGTAAACAGGCTTTGTTGTGACCTCTTTAACAGCTTTTGTAACCTCCGCAGCGCTCTCCGGTGTCTGCCCGAAAGCCAGACCGCCATGTCGCACATTGGGGCAGCTGATATTGACCTCAATTATTCCGACGCCATCAACCTTATCAATTTTTTCACAGCAATAGACATATTCATCAATTGAAAAGCCACTTATGTTGGCTATGACAGGCTTTTTAAAAATCTTGAAAAGCTTTGGAAGCTCCTCATTTATAACTGCCTCAATCCCCGGATTCTGCAACCCCACGCTGTTTATGAGCCCAGCCGTACATTCTGCAATCCTCGGCGTCGGATTTCCGAATCTCGGCTCCTTTGTCGTTCCTTTAAAGGAAAAGCTTCCCAAAATGTTAATATCATAAAAGTCGTTAAATTCCGTTCCAAAGCCAAAAGTTCCGCTCGCAGGAATGACAGGATTATCAAGTTTTATTCCGCTTAAAACGGTGCTTGTGTCTACCATATGATTTCCTCCTTTTTCAAAACAGGTCCGTCTTTGCAAATTCGCTTCGCTCCATATTTTGTTTCGCACGAACATCCCATGCAAGCGCCAAAGCCGCATCCCATGCGCTCTTCAAAGCTAAACTCTCCGTCTTTATCAGTTGCGCTATAGATAGCTTTCAGCATCGGGAGCGGTCCGCAGGAATAAAAATAGTCAAATTCCCCTATCTTTTCCAAAACATCTGTAACAAACCCTTTTGTGCCGACACTTCCGTCAGCAGTTGCGATAAAAACCTCACAGCCAAGCTTTTCAAATTCATCTGCATAGAAAATTTCGTTTTCTGTGTTAAAGCCTAAAATCACTTTGGGTTTTAACCCTTTTTTTATCAGCTCTTTTGCAAGGCCATAAAGCGGAGGAACACCAACACCGCCGCCTAAAAGAAGCGGCGCTTTGACATTATCATAAATCGTGTAGCCATTGCCGAGGCCTGTTAAAATGTCAAATTTATCGCCTTTTTCTGCCTCAGATAAAACTTTCGTTCCTTTTCCGACAACCTTATAGATGATTGTTATGGTTTTATCATCATAATCACAAACGGAAATCGGGCGCCTTAAAAAAAGCCCGTCAATTAAAATGTTGATAAACTGACCTGTCGCTGTGATATACCCTGTGTCGCCCTCTAAAACCATCTTATATGTAGTCTCTGTCAGCTTTTCATTTGACAGAACGCTGTAAATATTCATTTTATACATTATTTTTTCCTCCATGCGATTTTTCCGTCTGCAAAGGTTAAGATGCTCTCTCCCTTAAGACTCATGCCCTCAAACGGAGTGCTTTTTCCTTTTGAAAGGAACGCTGCAGACTTAACAACAAACTGGGCATCTGTGTCAATGACTGCAAAGTTTGCTTTTTTTCCGACGCTTAGCTCATTTTCTATTCCAAATCTCTTTGCAGGATTTATGCTCATTAATTCAACAAGACGAGAAAGTGTGATAATTCCCTTTTCCACAAAATGAGTATATAGTGCGCTGAATGCAGTCTCCAAACCAACAATCCCCATCACGCTTTTTTCCAAACCCTTTGCTTTTTCCTCTTTTGAGTGAGGCGCGTGGTCTGTCGCAATCATGTCAATCGTTCCGTCTTTTATTCCTTCAATAAGCGCTTCTCTGTCGCTTTTCGAACGAATGGGAGGATTCATTTTAAACGCTCCCGATTCTTTTAAGTCGTCGTCGCTGAAAATGAGATAGTGCGGTGCTGTCTCGCATGTGATGTCAACGCCGTCTGCTTTTGCCTGCCTGATTAAGTCAACAGTTTCTTTAGCTGAAATGTGGCACACATGATATTTCACGCCTGTTTTTTTCGCAAGGGCGATGTCGCGCCTCACCTGAGCCCATTCGCTTTCTGATGAAATTCCTTTATGTCCATGAGCCTTAGCATACTCCCCATCGTGAATATATCCTCCGAAAAGAAGGCTTTCATCTTCACAATGAGCCGCAATTATTTTCCCGAGCGAAGCCGCTTTTTTCATAGCTTCTTCCATGAGCTCCTCTGTCTGAACGCCTGTTCCGTCATCAGAAAAGCCGATAGCGTGCTCTGATAAGCTTTCCATGTCGGCAAGCTCTCCTCTGCCTTTTCTTCCAACCGTGATTGCGGCATAAGGATAAACCCTGACTTTAGCGCTATCGTCAATCATCTTCTTCTGAACCATAATGTTTTCGACGCTGTCAGGTGCAGGATTTAAGTTAGGCATGGAGCAAACTGCGCTATAGCCTCCCCTTGCCGCAGCCAAAGTTCCCGTCTCAATCGTTTCCTTATATGAAAAACCGGGCTCACGCAGATGAACATGAACATCGACGAAACCCGGTAAAATTGATTTATCTGAAACATCGAAAACAATATCAAAATCATCGGCTGAAATGCTTGAAGAAATTTCTGAAACGAAGCCTTCTGAAACGGCAACATCTTTTTTTGAAAAAGAGCCGTTTTCATAAACATTTCCGCCTTTTAACAAAATCTTCATGATTCAATCCTCCACATAATTATCAGATATATTATATAATATCAGGGAAGGATTGTCAAGATTTTTAAGCCCATATTGCAAGCGCATGAGCGATTCCGGGAATGCTCTCCCCCTGCTGAATGGAAAGAGTGCTCTGGAGCGCTCCCGTTGCCATAAAAAGCACATTTTTGATGTTCTTTTCACGAAGGAGTTTATAGATATATCCGCAAAAAGTAAGCCCCGCACAAGCACATCCGCTTCCGCCCGAATGGGTGTCCTGACTGTCTCCGTCAAAAATAATCAGTCCGCAGTCATTATAGTTTTGAGACAGGTCAAATCCCGCCTCCCCCGCCATGTCAATCACAATATATTTTCCAACCTTCCCCAAATCTCCGCTCAAAATAATATCATAATCAGACGGTTTTCTTCCCGTTTCTTTAAAATGCGTAATTAAAGTGTCTGCTGCAGCAGGCGCCATTGCCGCTCCCATGCTGTTTGCATCTGTGATGCCCATATCAACAATTTTGCCCGTCGTGATTCCCTCAATCTTCACGCCTTCGCACATGGCATCTCCTTTCTCTAAAATTGCGCAGGCAGAACCCGTCACGGTCCACTGGCTTGAAGGCGGTCTCTGCCCGCCATATTCAAGAGGGAAGCGAAACTGCTTTTCAGCAGAACAAAAATGGCTCGATGTCACAGCGGCGCAGCGTTCAGCAAAGCCGCCGTCTATGCACATTGCCGCAAGCGACATCGAAAGCGCCATTGTTGAGCAAGCCCCATAAAGCCCAAAATATGGAATGGCAAAATCTCTGATGCCATATGTTGTTCCCGTGCATTGATTAATTAAATCGCCGCCGAGCAGATAGTCGATGTCTTCTGCTTTCAGCTGTGCTTTCTTAATTGCAGTCGAAACGGCAGTTTTAACAAACTTACTTTCAGCCTTTTCCCATGTTTTTTCGTTAAAAAGCACATCGTCTGTCAAAAGGTCAAAATATTTTCCGATTGGACCTTCCCCCTCTTTTTTTCCTGCAACGGTTCCCGTAGCCATGATTATCGGCGGCTCTTTAAAAAAAACTGTCTGCCTTCCTTTTCGTTTATCCATTTCATCACTTCCAATAAAAAAAATATAATATAGCTTATTTTTCTCAAAACAAACCATATTATACCTTTTCTTATTCAGAGCTTAAAACAAAAAACGCATCAGCATTTGAAACACTGATGCGTTTTTATTATTTAATTAAAACTGTTTATTTAACAACAAACTTAAGTGCACTTCCGTCAGCAAACACAATTTCGACTGTCCCTGCTTTGAATGAAGTGTCTTTTAAGTTAAGTCTTGAGAAACCTTCTCCTAAATATTATGATTCATAGCTGATTGAGATTGATGCATTGCTGATGACAGGATCCATGCCTGTTAAGCTATCCCAGACAAACACTTTAATCGTCGGCTCTGTCAAATCGGAAAGTCCTGTCACTTCATATGTTTCACTAAACTCATATCCAACTGTCACAGGAGTTACCTTAATGATGCTTTCAAGCTTTGAACCGTCATATAATGCAACGACGATTGTCTCGGCAATTGCCTCAGGCTTGCTCGGTCTTAAAAGATTCACATTCACATAAGCCTCATCCAAGCCATCAAGACTGTCGATTGTATTTGCACCTTCTGCATCTGATGAATAAGAAACATTTGTTTCATCAGGGATGTATTCTGTGAATGTCAAAGTCTTAACCTGATAGTAGTCTCCATCATCATTACATTTAAGGATTAAATATTCATCCTCGTCTGAGATATCGATTAAACCGATTGTTACATCTGACCATTGATAAGCCGCTGCAGCTTCATCATAAACGATAGGAACAACGGAGCTTGCGATAACTTCACTTGTCACGTCACCTATTCTGAGCTCTGCAACAGAAGCCTCTTCTCCGCGGTCTATAGCATACATATTTGCTTCAACCTGATATGTTCCCGGTTTTAAATCAGAGATGTCATATCTCGTCCATTCACCAGGATTGTGCTGAACATATTCTCCCGATGCTACAGCAGTGTTTGTGAAAGGAAAGTGGTAGCATGTTGCACCTCCTTCTAAATGCGCTGTAGATGCTTGATCTTGTTTTTTTGCTACAGCTTCAGATTTACATGAGTTGTCAAAATAATCTTCTAAGAGAATGCTCTTAGCTGCGCCATCAATGTAGCTTGATGTTGCATTCTGAGCTGAAATTGTGATGTTTTCTGATGTGTCTTCTTCGCCGACATATTTTAACGAAACGCTTTTCACCTTAATCTGATAGAAACCGTGGTTTTTAATCTTTAATTCCTCTGCTCCTTCAGGGAGATAAATCTTTCCGACTTCTGCTTTGGAAGATGTTGTCTTCTGAGCTAAATATGACCTTAATTCAAGATTTCCGTCAACGACAAAATCAAGACCTCTCATTTTTCTTGCTTCTTTAACTTCTGACACATAGTCAACTTCAACTTCATATGTTCCTGCTTCAAGTGATGAAATGTCATAAGAAATCCATTCACCACTTGGCTCATAGATAACATAGTCACCATCAACCAATGGCTCTTCTAAATCTTCATCGTGAGCGTCAAAAGAAACACATTCTGTGTCTTTGTCAATCACCATCATATTAAGGCGCTCAAAATCAATATATGAAGGTTTGAAAGCTATTCCGCCTTTGTTTTCAATATACATATATGTTGCATCTTCAGGAATGTAGATTACGCCAAGTTCAGCATCATATGCCGTGCCGAAAGTGGACTTGTCGCTCTCTTCCACACCAACAGCCGTCAGGGCAAAGTCTGACACAACGGTCTCTTCATCTATGCGGATTGTTGCTGCAGATGTGTTTCTTGCTCCCGCTATGTGCATTGTCAAATCATAATAACCGGGCTTAAAGTCTGAAATGTCATATCTCACCCAGTTTCCTCCGTGCATTATCACATGGTCTTCAACAGTCACATTTACATTTTCAAACGGATAGTGCCAGCCAAGGCCTTCTGCATAGACTGCACATTCGTGGTCACATTCCACTGTGAATTTAGACTTATCATAAGCCTTACATCTGTAGTCATAATAATCTGTGCCGAGAGCATATGTGCTGTATACACCTGTCACATCATTAACTGAAGTTGCATTCTGAGCATAAATTCTGATTTTTGAAGATGTGTCCTTAACACCTAAGAAGGTCAAAGTGAAGACATCGAGGTCAACAGTTGCAAAACCGTGATTCTTAATCTTCAGCTCTTCTGCTCCTTCGGGAACATAAATGCTTCCTATGAGCTTGTTTTCTTCAACAGCTGTGCTTGCAACTGCTGTGTAGCTTCTTAATTCAAGCTCACCGTCAACGATGAAGTCAAGCCCTGCATCATATTTCGTTTTTGCATAGGCGTTTCTCCATGTGACAGAAACGCTGTAGGTTCCTGCTGCAAGCGATGAAATGTCATAGGAAATCCATTCTCCGCCCTGTCTTATTCTTGCATAAGTGCTTCCTATGACCTCGATAGCAGGAGTTTCTGCTTCGCTATTGTCTTTAAAGCCCTTAATCAATTCTGAGGTCTCCGCCTCAACGGTCAAAGTTGTCACTTCTTCTGCAAATGTCGGAACTGCTGTTACCATTGACATCATCATGCAGAGAACGAGCAAAATTGCACTGAGTTTTTTCATTTTCTTTTCTCTCCTAACTTTAAATTTATTTTTCCCGCACCTTTCCGTGCGCCTTTTTATCAGCGTCCGTTTCCGCGACAAAACAGCTCTTTTGTCCATCAACTTCACTGAAAACTTTAAAAATCAAGCTCAACTATTGAGCTTTTTTACAATTATATTACAAGAATTCAAAAAAATCAATAGATTTTACACAAAAAATTTCAAGCATATTATAGGTATATTAATTTTCCACAAAAAAGCTTTTCATCTTTCGTCACTTTTTCACAAACAGAAAACCTTGCGCCTGTCGCGTCACCCAAAAGACTTTAATCGATAAAAAGATGACGAAACGGATTTTGTTAAAAAGCAATTATTGCAAAATTCTGAAGCATAAAAAGCAAGTTGATTTATACGTTCAAAGTCACGATTTAAACATTTGCTTTCCAAAATTTTTTATGATATAATTATCTTTGAAAGGAAGAATCACTATGAAAGCACTTAACCATTTTATCACAATAACAAAGCATCGCCACGCCGTCATATGCCACGGATTTAAGGCGGGCATCTTTTTTCAGTCACTCTTTCACGATTTGTCAAAATATTCTTTAACGGAGTTTCCGACGGGCGCCAAATATTATGCAGGCACGAAAAGCCCCAATGAAAAGGAACGCGAGCTTTTCGGCTATTCTCGCGCGTGGCTTCACCACAAGGGCAGAAACAAGCACCATTTTGAATATTGGACTGACTATAACTATCTGACAAAACGGCTCGAGCCTGTTAAAATGCCCTTAAAATTTGTCAAAGAAATGTTTTGCGACAGAGTTGCCGCAAGCAAAATCTATCAGGGCAAAAACTATGCAGACTCTCATCCTTTGGAATATTTTTCAAAAGCAAAGGGCGTGCGTTTCATTCACCCTGAAACATCAGACCTCCTCGAAGGCTGGCTGCGAACGCTTGCAGAAAAAGGAGAAGAAGAAGCATTTAAGATTATTAAAAGAACAAAAACATATTAAAAGCTGAAAGGGACAACGCCAGAGCGTTGTCCCTTTCCGGAGGTTGAGTGATATATTATTTGGTTGGTCGGCTTAATTATTTTACTATAACGATTTCCTTAACTTCGTCTTTATAAATTCTGATTAAAACTCTGCTTTCAGAGAAATCGTCATATTGCGGGATATCTCCCGGTGTTACGACTTTGATTGCATTTGTTGATTTTTCTGTGTTAAGCTCATAGACAGTTGCATCTGAGATGGCATAGTTTGTCACTGCGCCGCCATTAACTGTCACATTGATTGAGCTTGCAAATTTCTTAACAACTTTACCGTAAACCACCTGAAGGTCATCTGCGATTGTTTCAGTGCCTTCTGTAGCTTTGTTTTTTGCTTCGAATAAAACTCTGATGCTCTGAATCTGGCCTTTTGCATTTGTTTTAATCTGGATAATGTCACCTGTTTTGAGCATATCTCCATCTTCATTTACCAAGATGTCTGATTCTGTAGTTTCAAATGAAACCTTTTTGCCATCCTGATATCCATAGAGCTTGTCAACAAGTTCATTATCGTCATTTGCCATCGTTCCGACAGAGTCAACTATTACCATTGAGCCTTCTAATCCTGCAATGCCTTGTGAATTTGTCACAACGATTGCTTTTGCTGTTAAATCTTCGCCAAGGTCATAGATATAAACATCATATTCTGTTTTATCCTCAAAGATTGAGATATCCTCGACTGAAAAATCTGCTGTGTCTGTTTTTCCTGCAGGGATGTCAAACACTATAGTCTCTGAATTCACATTATATGCTCCAAGTTTTTTTGAAGCTTCTTTATAGGTTAAGCTGTCTTTAACATTAAGCGTAAATGATGCCTTGTTTATCTCGCCGCTTTCTGTTTTGTCAACAGCTGTGTTAATCTCTTTGAGCTCTCCTGATGCATTTGTCTCATAAGTGATGAGCTGCGGCACGAAAACACCCTCTTCATCAGAAAGCTTTGCCAGAGCTTCGGCTGGAGTCTTTCCGCTCACGCCATCAAGCTTGATTTTGTCGCCTGATTTTAAAGTTACTGTTTTTCCGTCTTTATCGAAAATCTTAAGCTCTAAAACTTTATCAAAACCGTTTGACAATCCGCCTTTAACTGCATAAGCATAATTTGAAGAAAGTGTCTTGGTTGCATCAACTGCTGCGATTTTGCCTTCTATGTCGAGATAGAATGTGCCCTCATCGCCGAGCTTGATGTCTTCTTCATAGTTTTTTGCAATCTTATAGCGTTTCCCGTTAATGCCTCTTTCATCATCTTTAAGCTCTGTTACCTTACCTGTCACATATTCGCCTGAAACTTCTATTACAACGATTGATGAATCCTTACTTTTAGCAACGCTTAAAACATTCCATTCCTTGAGGTCTGAAATTTCAAGTTCCTGCGATGCCTTTGTTATAACAAACTTAACATCATCATCTTCAGGGTCTAAAACAAGTGACGGTTTTCCATATTTGTCTGTCACGCGATGACTTGTTTCAATCACATCTTCGACAACATAGTTTTCATAGGATGTCACAAAGACGATGTCATATTTATCATCTGAGTCTGTGTCTAAAACTGTGATTCTGCCTGAGTCAGGTGTGAGCTCAGACACACTGAATTCAATCGGTTTTCCGTTAAAAATCATTTTAGCAGCTTCAGAAATTGTGAGTTCCTGTGGCTTTTTATCATTTTCCTTATCAAGCCAATACATAACCTTGGTTGTTCCTGCTTCCAAAACCTCTGCGCTATGCATATCGTCTGTTTTTATTGTGACAGAGTCATTTGCATTTTTTGAAGGTCTTGCAAGAAGAATCACTTTTTCGTCATCTATAGTGCGTGCATAGAATGTCACATTAAAACCTAAAAGGTTTCTGATTTCAGCAAGCGCCTTGTCTGCCACTTCATAAACCTCATCGCCGATTTTCACTTCGTTATCTTTGAGGTTTGACGAGCCTGAAAGACTGCTCTGACCGACTGCAACAATCTGACCTGTCAGCTTTTCTGTGTCAAGCACATCCGTAAGAACAGTTTTGTCAACGATTTCATATCTTTCGTTTGCACCAAAGCCTGTCTGCTCCATCATTTTAACTGTGAGAGAGTTAAATGTCATCTGTGCGACAACTCCTCTTTTAACAGGCTCATTATCGTTTGCCATTGCATTTTTCGCGATTCCGTTCTGTGTTCCGACTGTCACATATCCATTCGGGAACCCACCGGCAGATAAAGCCGCAGGCTCGTGACCGATTATTCTTACTAAGATTGTCATCGCCTCAGCATATGTGATTGTATCGTCAGGTCTGAAATTGTGCTGATCGTCACCGATTACAACACCCTGCTGAGTTGCAATGTTAATATATCCTGATGCCCAATGGTTTTCAACAACATCGGGATATTTTGTCTTGCCCATCGAGGATTCAGCAAGCTCGCCAAGTCCCATTGTCTCAACTGCAACCTTTGCAAACTCTGAACGCTTGATGAAAGCATCAGGTCTGAAAAGTCCTGTCTCTGCGTCACCTATCATAATGTCAAGCGCGCCGAGTGTTTCAATTGCTTCTTCGTGTTTTGAGCCTACGGCATCCGAAGGAATCATAGCAAAGCTTCCCGTCACCATGCCGAGCGCCATTATCATTGTCAGAATAACTGCCGTTAATTTTTTTGATATAGCCATTAATTTTTCCTCCTGAAAATTTTATTACATTCTGTCAATTTCCCAAGCTGAAAAATTTCTGTCCTTTCTTTAAAGTCAGGCTTTAAAATGTCACCAAGACTGCCATGACCAATCACAAAGCCACCTCCTCATTATCTGGTGAATTTATTTATAAAACTAACGATACTGAATTATGCCATTTGAAGTTATCGTTTCGTTGTTATGTCAACCACAAGTATTATGATACACTGTTTTATTCGCAAAATCAATGATAAAATTTTGGTAATTTTGCAAAAGGTTAAAAGCTTTTTTCAATTATTTCGCAAAAAGGCGATGCCGCAGCACCGCCTTTTTTCTATTTAACTAATTTTCCGTTTTCATAGCGCACTTTTTTTGCAAAACCGATTACAGGACTAAGTTTTCCAACTCCGTGAAGCTTTCCGTCTAAAAACTCACCCGTATAGACCTCTCCGTTTGAAAATTTATATTTGCCCCTGCCGCTTATTTTGCCGTCCTTATATTCGCCCTCATAAAAATCACCGTTAGCGAAAGACTGTCTGCCTATGCCGTTGAACATATCATTTTTAAATTCACCTTCGTAAAAGCCGCCATTTTTAAATGTCATTTTTCCCAAGCCGCTGAATCTGTCATCCTTAAAATTCCCTTCATAAACTGTGCCGTCAGCAAAAGTGTATTTTCCGCGTCCGTTTTTATGGGCGCTTACCCAGTTCCCTTCATAAACTGCACCGTTTGCATGAATATATTTTCCAAACCCGTGACGATATCCCTTTAAGGATTCGCCTTCATATCGGTCTCCCTCAAGCCATGTCATAACTCCCATGCCGTCAGGTTTTCCGTTTTTGAATTCACCTTCATAAACTGCGCCGTTATTATATGTAAGCGTGCCTCTGCCGTGCGCCATTTCATCGGCAATCTCGCCTTCGTAAACTACTCCGTCTTTTTTTGTTATTCTGCCGAATGTAATTACGCCGTTTATAAAAGTTCCCTCAATGGTTAGTCCTCTGTTGTTATTAATGAGCTTTCCTTTTCCGTGGGGCATCCCTGCCATCATCTCGCCTGAATATAGTCTGCCTTTGCTCAAAGGAACAGTCAATTCTCCCGTCTCGGTCTTCGAGGAAAAACCAATAAACTTTCCGCTTTTAAATTCACCCGCCTGAACACTGCCGTTTTTTAAAGTCATTCTTCCTATGCCGGAAGGCACACCTTTAACAAAATCACCTTCATAGGTTTTTCCGTTTCTATATTTAATTTTTCCTTTTCCGTGAGGCTTTCCGTTTATCATTTCCCCTGAATAAACTGCACCCTGTGCATACGCCAGCACCATGTTTTTTACAACCGTGACGCCTGATTTTTGTGGTATCGCAGGCACCAGCATCTTCAGCTCGTTAAAAGCCCCTTCTTTTTGCGTTCCGTCAGGAAGTGTTATTTTAGCATTTGCTTCCATCACGCCATCCTTATATTCACATTCAAGCACAAAGCCGTCCGGATATGTGATTTTCACGAGTCCTTCCCGTTTATTGTCCACATAATTGCCTTCAAAAACTCCACCATCATACTGATGCATTACGCCAAAGCCATGACGCTTCCCGTTTTGAAAAGTGCCTTCAAATGTGTCACCGGTTGAATATGTCATTTTACCCTTGCCGTGAGGGACTCCGTCTTTCACTTCGCCCTCATAAATATTTCCGTTTTTATATGTTATCTTGCCTTTGCCGATAAATTTTCCATCAACAACAGGACCAACATAAACGCTTTCGTTTGCAAACTTAGTCGTGCCTTTTCCGTGAGGAACTCCGTCTTTTAAGGGACCAACATAAATGCTTCCGTCGGGGAAGACATATTTCCCTTCCGTGCTATCGGTCACTTCATTTGTTTTGATAAACTGACCTCTCTGGAACTCACCTTCATAAACTATGCCGCCCTTTGTTATCATCCTGCCCTTGCCGTGAGGAACGCCTTTTTCAAACACCGCTTCACAGATTTTGCCATTTTTATATGTTATCCTTCCCCTTCCATGTGGCTTTCCATCAACCATTTCTCCCGAATAAACAGCACCGCTGTTCTTAAGCAGTTTGTTTTCCACGACCTTGACGACATCAGCTTTCTGCTTTGCAACAGGAATTTGTCTGACAAGCTGTCCTCTGTCAAACTCGGCTTCATAGATTATGCCTTTCTGCGATATAACTCTGCCCGCTCCGTTAGGCACACCTTTTGCAAATTCGCCTTCATAGATTTTGCCGTTTTTATATGTTATCTTGCCCTTGCCGTGAGGTTTTCCGCCCATCATTTCACCTGAATAAACGGCGCCGTCTTTAAGCTCCAAATTTTCTGCAAATGTGACTTCTTTTGTGTCAGAAGAAAGCAAATCTTCCATCCCTTCAGAAACATCTTCCTTTAAAGAGCTCTCTTTGAGAGCCTCATTTTCGTCTTCTTTAGCAAAGTCTTCTTCCATAACGCCGCGAAGGTCTGCAAGCTTTCCAACATATTTCGTTCCGTCAGGCTCTGTATATTCTCCGACATCCACCTGCTCTCCGTCTTTAAATGAGCCTTTATATGTGGCGCCGTCAGAAAAGAAAAAAGTGCCTTTCCCGTGGGGAACTCCTTCAGCCACCTCACCAACATATCTGTCGCCGTTTGGATAAATTATTTGTCTCTCATCAGACCTTTCTGTTTCTTCTTCAACAATCTCTGTTTCCTCTGCAACAGCTTCCGTTTCCTCTGCAACAGCTTCCGTTTTTTCAGATGGCTTAATCACTTCCTTCAGCGCATCAAGGAGCTCTCCGTCAGCCTTTTCTTTTCCGCTATATCCGAAAATTCTTTGGCGTGCCACCAGCAAAAGCTTGAATTCTGCAGTCAGCTTACACTCTTCGACAAAATACGGAATAATTGTCTTGCCTTCTTCATCCGCAAGAGCCACTTCTCTTTCAACCCATTCAGAGCCTTGTGAAGCAACAGACACTAAAAAGAGCATAACCTTACACTCCAGAACAGCCTTGGCAATGGTTTTTCTCCACGCTGCACCTGCAGTGATTCCGTTTCTGTCAATGAAAACAGAATAACCATTTTCCTCTAAAAACTGAACAATTCTGTCTGCCTCTTCGCTGTCTAGTCTGCTGTAGCTGATAAATATATCCATATTTTTTCCTCACAATTCGCTGTTTTCTGCCTTTTCATATGTAAAAACGCTCTTTCGTTTCCAAAACATAAATAACCATTCTAATTATATTAAAAAAAGCATCTTTTGTCAACAAAACAAAAAGGAGATGTTCTTCACATCTCCCGCATCATAACCTAAAATCCAAAAGCTTCTACTTGTTTTTTTCTATGACAGACAAATAAACCTTTTCGACAGCCGCACCAAATTTTGCTTTGTCAAAAGAAGCGGCAATTTCTCTGCTGATTTCTGCAGCTTTCTTTCTCCACTCTTTATTTTCCGAAATGCTTTTTATAGCAGCGAGAAATTCTTCTTCATTATTATATGAAAATCCGTTCTCACCTTGTCGCAAAACATCCTGAAGGCACAAATCCTCCCTGCATAAAAGCGGCAAACCGTTTGCAGCCGCCTCAACATAAGTCAGCCCCTGAGTCTCACTTGTTGAAGCACTGACAAAAACATCTGCTAATTGATAATAGTTCTGCACCTCTCCCGGCTCAACCATGCCCGTAAATATCACAGAATCACTCACGCCAAGCCTTTCTGCTTGCTGCCGGAGCTCGTCTTTAGCAGGTCCATCACCGACAATCATAAAAATCAGATTATCATAAAGCTCTCTTGCCTTTGCAAAGAAATCAATCAGCTCTCCGAGATTTTTTTCCGTTCCGAGTCTGCCGAGATTTATCATAACAACCTTGTCCTCATCAATCTTCAGCTCACGGCGTCTCTTTTTCAAAATTTGCTCAGGAACACGAATCTGATGTTGTTTAAGGCTTATTCCGCTCGGTATAATGGTCATGTTGTTAACAATCCCATAGCCAGAAAGAGTGTTTTCCACCTTTTTTGTAGGCGCAATAATTCTGCTCACTCCTTCTAATCTCTTGCGGGAAAAAGTGCGGACAATTCTTCTGCCAATTCGCCTTGACGGGAAAACATATCTCACATATTGTTCATAAAGCGTGTGATAAGTGTGGACTATCGGAGCCCCTGTTTCCTTTCCAATATATTCAGCAAATTGAAAGCTGAAAAACTCACATTGACTATGGATTATATCAGGTTTCCATTCAATAATCTCTCTCATGAGCCTGTGTCTGAAGGCAATCGGCATTCTCACATCAGGATAAACGCCAAACGGAACCGACCTGATGTAGTAAACATTGCTGGCCTTGTGGCTGTGAATATCGTCAGATAGCGTCAGGATGCGGACATCATGTCCCATTTTAACAAGCTCTTCATATAAATTTTTAACAGATGTGACAACGCCATTTGTCGCAACTGTGAACAAATCGGTAGTTATAAGTATTTTCATAATAATTCACCCCATATGCTGAAAAACATCGCATCAGCTATATTATATCATCTGCTTTTTTAAAATACAACAACGAAATGACAAATTTATTTATCCTTAGGAAATTTATATAGATGAAAAAGCAGAATACAACTAAAAAAAGACAAGTCAAAGCTTGTCTTTTTTCTGGCACGCCCGGAGAGGTTCGAACTCCCGACGCGCAGATTCGAAGTCTGCCACTCTATCCACTGAGCTACGGGCGCCTGATTCAACCATTAAAAACAAAATTATTATATACTACCAAAGCAAAAAAATCAAGCAGTCTAAAAATTAATTTGCCTCTCTGAGCTTCGCTTCTTCTGCCAAATTTGAGTGATTATAGCAAAATTCTATAATGTCTTTTCTTGTCACTATACCAATAAACGAACCCCAGTCATCAATCACGGGGACAAAATTCTGATTCATCGCTTTTTTAATAAGGTCCTTCATCTCCGCCTGTGCATTAACAGGGGCTATTTCAAGCTTTCTCGGTATTGATGAAATCATCGTGCTTTCAGAGTTTTTCAGATTCAGCGAATGATTATTCTTAAGAGCCCACAAAATGTCGCCTTCCGTAATCGTCCCTGAATATTTTCCATCACGCGTAAGAACGGGAATAGCTGAATATTTATGATGCTCCATTTTCTCAAGCGTCTGACGCAATGTGAAATCATCATAAATGTAGGCCACCTTGTTTTTAGGAATTAAAAAAAATAATATATTCATAACATCACCCTGTCAATCATCATTACATCATAATTATATCACAACAAAATGAAGATGCAAATAAATATTATATTAATTTTAGATTAACATCGTTAATAAAGCTTCTTGTCTTCAAATTTCTTTTCATCACGACAAAATAACATTATCCTTACCCCTCCCCCTCTTTTCTGAAGGAGAAATGCCAAAATGACTTTTATATTCACGATAAAAATTTGAGTAATCCGAAAAACCACACTCGCTAAACACTTCAGTCGGCTTGCCGCCCAACTTGATGGCGTGGTGTGCCATCATAAGACGCTTTGATATGATATATTTTTTTGGACTCGTGTTTAAATATTTTACAAACTGCTTATGCAGATAGCTTTTGCTGATGAAAAATTCATTGCAAAGCGAATCCAGGTCAAGCTGATTTGTCAGATTATTATTAATATATTCAATGATATTTTTCATAACAGGATTATCAAAATATAACATATTTTCTGTCAGGAAGGCGTTGCATAAAATTTCTTCTATCACATTTTTTATCATAATTTTCAAAATTCCTTCAGAAAAATGCTCGCAATAAAAATCAATTCTCCTGAAAAGCTTTTCGACAAAATTATTCCCTTCCAAACTGATAACAGTTTCACTTTTTTCAAGCATTTCAAAAACTTCAGGTGACAAAATTGACTCATCAAACAAAATATTATATCTTTCATAAGTCTCGCTGTTAAGCTTTATGCTATGTGAGTTGCCGGCTCGAGTGAGTATGAGACTATTCTTTTTTATGTCATATTCTTCTCCCTCGACTGTGTATAACATATCTCCCTGCTTTAAAAACAAAATTTCACACACATCGTGATAATGCTCTCCAACATACTTTCTGTTTGTTTCGTCAATCAACGAAAACCTGTGTCTATAGATTATTTTATTGCTTGTAAATGCCCTATATTCCACATTTTTCATATGTCCATCCCCCGTTCATTATCATATTTAACATCAGTTCATCATAAAAAACAATAATTATTCTTTTAAAATCTTTAATGTCACAGCGTTTGTCTATAAAATCATAAGCCTTTTGCTCTACACATCACATCTCAGCTATCCACTCATATGCCCTTCTCGGAGAGCCATCTTCAAGGTAAATAATTCCTGTGTGTTCAAAGCAGTTTTTTAAAATCACATGTTGCATCGGCAGGTTATCATTATGTGTGTCGATGCGCAAATGGTCAAACCTTTCTCTCGCAAACGCGACACACTCGCCAAAAATCCCTCTTCGCGTGCCATCGCTTGCAACACGATGTATCGCACCATAAGGTGCGTCGGATTTCCACGCGCCGTCAATATATCTATAAGTCGGGTCCTCACCGCCGATTAATGCAAAACAACCGCAAACGCCACCTGCATCGTCTGTGACAACAAAAAGATGTCCGTTTTCTATGTCATCAAGCAAAACTTCCTCATCAGGATATTTTCCGCTCCACTGTGTTGGGTTTCCGTTTAATCTCATAAATTTTCTTGCAACAGAATAAATTTCCAAAATTCTGCCCATATCGTTTTTTTCAGCTAATCGTATCATTTATAACCTTTCCTATGTTAATTTTTGAATTTTTCTCACCATCAGTGCTATAATGTCATTTCAGCCGCAACTTGAATTCACGCAAAACATAATTCCGTTTGCAACAGCTATCGCAGAAGCTCCTGCTATGTCTGATATGTAAATATCGGAAATAAGAAGTGCGCTGCTGATAAATATTTTTTCAAAGATGCTTGCAAAAAAGCACAGCTAATTCGGAGCCCACGAAAGTTTTTAGTCGTAGTCTGCACCACGCCCATGCTCCCTTGCCTGAAGGACGGCTTTGCAAGGGAGGCTTCTTGTCCCTTTCATCTCAAACTTTATGCGGGACAGATGGTTTAGATGTCGCAAAACTACCTTTTTTTGCTTAATAACCACTCTAATAATTCTTTATTATAAGCGTTTTCCCAAACATCGTGTCCTATCCCTTCAAGTCTGCTATATGTCACATCTGCTCCGTTTTCTCTAAGGGCTGAAACCATTTCATCCGATTGTGTCGGGCTAACAACAGTGTCATCTGCACCATGAAATGCCCATATGGGCATTTTCAAAACTTCTGCATTCCAAGCCATTCCGCCACCGCAAACCGGTGCGATTGCAGCAAACAAATCCGGTCTCGCCATAGAGGTAAACCATGTTCCATAACCGCCCATACTCAAGCCTGTTAAATATACTCTATCTTCATCTACATTAAATTCTTTTATTAAATGTTCAACAAATTTCACAATTGATTCCACTCGCGCTGCCCAAAAAGTATCTTCAGGACATTGGGGCATAATTACAATGCAACTATGCTCCGCATTTTTAAGATATTTTGAAAATCCATGTATATCTACCTTTTCAAGATCTTCCCTGCCGGATCCCCTTTCTCCTGCACCATGCAGCTGAACAATCAATGGAATTTTTTCCGTTTTAGTCTCGACCGAATATTCAACAAATGGAAATTCCCATTTTTCTTCTCTGTGTTCAATCCTTTTCATATTTTTGTCCTCCTTCAAGGTTAATAAGTGACAAACAGTTTAACTGCAAAGTTTTTTCGCCATTGCGACACATAAGGTTTAGATGCAAATTAAGGCTCCCTTGTGTAAAGGGAGGCTTTTATCGACATTATTCTTACTCGTATCAAACCAGGGCAAAAATCAAGTCTGATTTACCTTTTTAAAGTTTTCAAATATACTTTTTGTTCTCTTGAAATTCTGAAGCTTTCAATCGCTTTTCGTATTGTTTTATTATGTGTCCATATATCAAGCAGATTGTTTTCCATATAAGGCAAAGTCTCATTATATCGTTTTGCAAGTGCGGTTGCAAAATACCACGCTCGCATCATATTGATGTAATATTCATCTGATTTGACATTTGCAACAAGGCTAAGATAATCTTCATCAAAACTGTCATCCAAATAAAAGCTCATCAATAAATTTATTCCATATCTTACTGCGTAAACATCTTTTGACTCAATCCATTTTTTTATATGTTTCAGCAGTTTTTCAGGCTCTTTTTTTAATGCCCTGGGTTTCATACTGTCACAGGTTGCCCAATTGTCTATGTAAGGCAAAAAAGCTTCAATCAATTCTATACATCTGTCAAAATCCCGTTCTCTTTCAATCAGAAAAGCGTGAAGGTTATTTTCTTCAAAGTATTTATGAGGAAGGTCGTCTAGAAAGCCTTCATAGCCTTTCAGCTCTTTTGCATACTTTCTTAAAATCGGAGTGCGTATTCCTATGACTTTGCTCTTTTCTACTGTGGGCATAAGTTTAGAACTGAATTCTCTGTAGTTTTCTTCACCCATCGATAAAAGTTCTTGTTGTATTATCCTCTTTATAGTAATCACCTCTTATGCGGTAGAGACTCTTTAGATTCAATGGTTTTTTAGTGATTGCGACACATAAGGTTTATATGCAACCGATTTCTGCAACACATTCTTTCGCTATTGCTATTTCTTCTTCAGATATTTCTTCATCGAAATTGCAAAAAGCATTGTTCTTAACATCATTAGCTGAAATAATAGAATACCAAAGCAATCCAAGTGCATATCTGCCAAGTCCCAAACTCGCATGAAATGTGTCTCTATGTACTTTCTCAATTCCTGATGCAATAAGTTTTTGAAAAAGCTCTCCGGACGGAATGACAAAATCTGCATTGATTTCTTCAGCCGCTTTTTTCTTTTAATAAATTTCAAACCATAACATAGTCCTCCGGAAAATCTATATGCACAATTAAAAGAATAGCTTTCTCTCCATAACTTCTCTTGCAGATTTATTGATTGCCAGATAAAACATCAGCCCTCCAAGCAAAACGAGCACAGACAGCGGATAAAGCGACCAACCAAAAAATTTAATGCCAAAGGTTCCTGAAATTAAAAACTCTGTCAACATAATAAGTCCACCGCTTAAAACAAACGCCCCGCCCCATATGTAAAGCTTACCTTTTTTAAGATAGAAAAGCAATGTCACAACTGCGGTTGCAACAATTCCAAATCCCAGTGTCACGGGAAACGCAAAGCTCAAAAACCAGTCTCCGCCCGTTATGCAGTTTATATATAGAAGATACGCTATTGTTTCTGCAACAATGCATGGCGTAAAAATAACCGGATTAGGCTTATCAAACCACAATGGAAGAGCAAACGCCGTGTAGCCCATGACTAAAGCTCCCAAAACATAGCCAAACCATTTGATTTCTTTATCAAAATGAAAATCTGCCAGAAATGACACCACAACAGGAATGAGAAACATTATTATAATTGCCCCGTTGAGCGCAGAAGAACAGCGCTTTTTCTCGGGCATCCTGCCTATAGGATACATCTGTTTTTCTTTCTCTATGGTGATGTCGGGATGATAGACCTTTGTGCTGCACAAAGGACAAATCTCTTCACTTGTTTCGAGTTGAGCCCCACAATTTATACAATACATTATTTATTCCTCACTTTCTGTTGCTTTGCAAAACCGCTTCAACTCCAAGCGTCTTAAGCTCACGATAAAAACGTCGCTCTAAGTCGGGGCTTGATATATTTCTAATAAAATTAACATACACGGTGTCGCCGTAAGATATGACTCCGCAGTTATATGGTGCAGTCGCCTGAACACCAAGAATAAAATCCATTCGCGTCACATATTTTTTCATAATGTCAGGCAGCTTTACAAGCCCAAGATTTGAGAGATTAAGACAAGCCTTACATTCGCCCACACTGTCAAACACCGCTTTCATCACCGCGTTTTTAATCGGCAACGGAACAATTCTTAAAAGCATATTTTTCTCATCTTTTACATTTGCCGCAATGACACGGCTCATATGCTTTGGAGTGACCTCCGTTCCCATCTTGTGATAAACAACTTTTATGATTTCATCTATCGAATATTCCCCGAGTCTTGGGTCTATTTCAGGAATCGTGAACATTGCAAAATTTCTCAATGTTTTATATGGATATAGATTCCTTAAATTCACGGGAATTAACAGTTTTATTCTTTTTTGTTTTTTTAAAGACGGAGTCTTTTCCTTCTGCATAGAAAGAAGCGCTTTCATCAAGACAGCACTTAAAAATATTGTGAGAGTGGTGTTATGTTCATGCGCCTTTTCCAAAACCTCTTTAACAGGAAGTTTAAAGCAAGTGAGATTCAAAAAGCCATCAGCTTCAGCCTCACCACTCATGCGCCACGCATTTGTGTCCCTTCTCGGCAGGGGAACATCACCTGCCACCTTTAAGAAACAATCTTCCGTTTCCTCCTTGCAGGGCGCCTCGTGTCTATCAACTATCCCTTCTTCAAAAGGCACGGAAATACCATATTTTTGCTCAAGATATTCAGCAACCAGATTTTTTAAAAACACAAGCGCACCTGTTCCGTCTGTCAAAGAATGAAAAAACTCGACTGCAATTCTGTTTTTATATGTAAGCACACGGAAGGCACAGTTTCGCACATCTTTTTTGCTCATAAATGTAAGCGGATAGCTATATTCATCCATTATCTCAGGGGGATTTTCAATCTCCTGAAGATAATACCAGAAAGCGCCCTTTCTGAGTCTCGCCGCAATGGTTGGAAATCTTTTCACAACGACTTTGAGCGCAGACGAAAGCACGGCTTTATCAATCTCTTCTGTCAGAGTTGCAGACTCGCGGAACACATTGCTCCAGTTCCTTCTCCTTGCCGCAGGATAGATTTTAGCCGCATTGTCAAGCTTTGTCCAGCTAAGTGCTTTTCTTTCTGTTTTTTTCATGCCTTCACCTCCGTCATATCAGTCGGTTTGCTTGTTGCATTTTTCAGATGCAGCCACTGTTTCAATTAAATTTCATTTAAAAGCTTTATCATACCCTCAACAATAATATCATCGTGAATTCCTTTCACAAGCCTTTATTCATAATAACCCACTATCGGACGGGTTGATGCAAACCTTTGAAAATCCTGCTCTCATAAATAACATCTCCTGATAATATTGATAAAACAACACGCCATATTTTTGAGTTAACGACTATTAACTTTACAGTTCTAAAACACAGAAAACTACATAATCTCAAAGTCTGTCTCCACTCCAAATCATTATACCACTCATATCCACTTTTTGCAATATATTTGTGTTGTTTTCTGTTCTGGCTAACAGTTAAATCCGTCCTTTTTAGCTATTCTCGTGGAGATAACAAAAAAGACGGTTGCAGATTCTGCAACCGTCCGTCTGAATTGTTTTAAATCATAATCAGTCTTCTTTTCTTCTGAAAATCAACCTTTAACTGCGCCCAAAGTTACACCTTTGATGAAGTATTTCTGCAAGAACGGATATACCATAATAATCGGTATTGTCGTCACGACAAGCGTTGCTGCCTTAACCGTGTCAGGTGTCGGCATTGCCTGTTCTTCTTCTCCGCTCTCTTCC
>JAZNGA010000003.1:0-37032 GCA_045576235.1 Clostridia bacterium | reverse complement strand
AATGAAAATAAGCTATAAAAAATTGTGGCACCTCCTGCTTGATAAAAATATGACTAAACTTGACTTGCGAAAACTTACAGGAATAAGCACTACCACTGTCCAAAAGTTAACCAAGGATGAATCGGTCGGTGTTGATATCCTGCTTCGTATTTGCGAAAAACTTGATGTTAAAATTGAAGAAATTATAGAACTCATAAAATAAGAAAACATAGTCTTGAGGTGAATTATTTTGATTCCTGAACTTAAAGTAGATTGGAAAGCATTTGAATACAAATATTCAGATAATCCACAGAATGCATTTGAAAACCTTGCATATTACCTATTCTGTCATAAATTTAATCAAAAAAATGGTATTTTTAGATATTTCAATCAGCCGCATATTGAAACTAATCCTATTCAAGTACAGGACAAACTTATTGGTTTTCAAGCAAAGCATTATGAAGATAGTGTTACTATGTCAAGCAAAGAAAACGAATTAAAAGAGGCAGTAAAAGGGGCTGCAAGAGCATATCCGGGAATAACAACTATCTATTTTTATATTAACAAAGAATTTTCACCAAGCTCGAAAAAAGATGAAGTTAAGCCAGTATATCAAAAAAATATTGAGGAAACAGCGGAAAAGTTAGGTATAGAAATTATATGGCAAGGCCGTAGCAATATCGAAGCAGAACTTATGTTGTCAGAAGAGCTTACCGTTTGCAGAAGTGTTTTCTTTCAAGTGAATTCTCAAGTGGAGAGATGTTGCGAAAGAATTAGAAGACATAAAGAAGACATCTTTAATCACATTAAAACACATGTAACATATAAAGAAAGCTCCATAGTTTTAGAACAGGATGTATCCGTCTTTGAAAAGTTCCTTAATTCAGATAACCAAGTGTTAATTGTAGATGGTGATGCGGGCACAGGAAAATCAGCATGGATAAAAAATGCCTTATCATACATTGATGAACAATCAGTAATTGTGGCTTTTAAGAGCACTGATTTTGATAAGAAAAACGAAGAAGAATTCATGCTTTTATATGGTGAACTATTGATAGATGAGTTCTTAAATCTATATGGCGATGTCGACCAACGCATTTTGTATGTTGATGCTGTTGAAAAATATTTTATTCTTGAAAACCAACAAACATTTGAAGATATTATTAAGGATTTTATTAATGCAGGTTGGAAAATAGTACTAACAATTAGAACTGCATATAAAGAATCATTCCATAATACATTGCTAAACGATATTAAAGTACAATCATATCATATAAATCCTATTACCGACTCACAACTTTTTGATTTAGCCAATACACATAATTTTAAACTTCCAATAGACAAAAATGTAAAAAGTTTGATTTGTGTTCCGTTTTATCTTGGATTATATTTAGGTCTCGAAGGTATAGATGATGAAGAAACCATTACTCTAAGCAGGGAAATATTTGAGAAAAAAATATGGAATGATATCATAAGAAACAATGCGAAGCGGCATAATAATATGCCTACTCGAAGGGAAACGGCATTGACTTCTCTCACATTGAAGATGCTACAGGATGAAAGCTATGTGTATTATTTACATGCGGATGATGATTCAGATGCACTTTCAGCATTAGAACAACAAGGTATAATAAATATGTCCGATGATACTCGAAAGTATTTTCATGGACATGATGTTTTTGAAGAATTAGTCGTTAACCATATTTTTAATGAGCAATTCGAAAGAAAAATTGTAGGGGCAGAATTTTTTTCTAACTTCCGAACAACATTACGTATTCGAAAGTTATTCCGCAATTGGTTATCAAGTTTTACTAACCAAACTGAACATGAAGATTTTATCTATCAAATTCTCGATGACAATAATGTTGATGTAATTTGGAAAGATGAAATTTTGTTAACAATAATCAGTACGGAAAGTTTAAAAGATATTTATTATCAGATTGCAAAAAAACTAACAGATAATAACTATGAAATGTTAAGAAAAATGATTTTTCTTATTAATACATGTTGTAGAGTTGCTAAACATGAAGAGGCCTACTTTAACAGAGGAAGTTTACTTCCATTTAGGTATTCCCAACCTTCCGGATATGCATGGGAGGCTTTATTTGAGTTTATATTTGATAATAAAGAGTCTTTTGATTGGGACAAAGAGCTTCTATCCAGTGTTATTAATATTTTAGATTCTTGGACTACAAACATTGATAATTTGAAAACCCCAAATACGAAAGTCGCAGGAGAAATCGGGTTGTATTTATTTGAAAAACTGTCTCAGGATAAAGATTTAAGATATTTATTAAGGGATGAACAAGTTGATCAGTTACAAAAAGTACTGCTTAATTCTGCATACATGATAAAAGAAAATTTATGTGATATATTTCAAAATGTACTAGATGGGATAAAGGAAATCGATGAAGAAATGGTTTATCCATTTGGGAGAAACAGAAAAATAAATGCTCCTACTATGTATATAAGTTTGGCCAAAAGAGCAATTTCAGATATATATCATCATGGCGCAGTTACATATATTATGCCGGAAATGATTATAAAGTTAATGAAAAAAATGTGGTTAGACCCAAACAAAAGAACAGTTACTTACAGTACCAATATAGATGAACATTTTGGCATTGATGCGAATTACTCTCATAAATATTACCCTGCGAGTGCTCTTCGAACACCAATTTTAGGATTGTTGCGGGCAAACTATAGATTGGCAACAGATTTTATAATTGATTTTTGTAATGAAGTAGGAAATGTATATGAAAAATCCCGTTTAAATCTAGATTATAAAGAATGTTTTGAAATTCAGATTCAATTAGAGAACCAATCAATAAAACAGGTGGCGTCAGATCGCCTTTGGAAAATGTACAGAGGCACACATGTTGGTTCAAATCTTCTTGAAAGTTTATTAATGGGATTTGAATCTTGGTTTCTTGATATTGTGAAAAAATCTGATAGAAATAGCGTTAAAGAATATTGCCGTTATATATTGCAGAATTCTACGAATGTAATGCTAACATCCATTGTTGTGAGCATTGCAGAAGCATACCCGGAAAAAGCAATTGATATTGTTTGTGATTTGCTAAAAACAAAAGATATTTTCCATCTGGATTCACATCGTTTTTCATCAGAACATCACTCTGATTTTATGTTTTTAAAAAATGATGAATTTACAAAAGAACGTAAAGAAAGTAATAGCCTTCCACACAGAAACGTCCGTTTAGAAGATATAATACTTCGATATCAAATTAATAACACGATGTTGTCTCAACAAGAATTTGAAGCACAAAGAGACCAAGTAATAAGCGCTATTGACTCTGTAATATCCGACATAAGTTCTTGGTCAACAGACGATAAATATGCGTATTATAGAATGGATATTCGGAGATACAAAGAAATAGTTGATGTAAATTCTAACAATGATGGTACGGAAACTGTTTCATTAACTGCTGCTTTTTCAGACGATATGAAAGAACAAAGTGATTTATCGCAAAAAGTAAGAGACACTCAATTAAAACACTTAGATTTGCAAATGTGGGGTGACTATAAATTTAATAACGACACTCGACATACTAAATATCAAAAATATTCTGACATAAACATTATCTATAATGAACTAAACGAAGCATGTCAATGTTTGTGCGACATTAGTAAGAGTAATAAAATTGAAGATAACGAAAAGTCTATGTATTTTTACAAATATACGTCAATACTTTCTTATGTCAGCACGGTTTTAATTAGAGACTATGATAAAGAATTAACAACTGAGATGAGGAATTTGTGCAAAGACATTATTATTAATATCGGATGTAGATTTACACAAATGTCAGATTTTGAAATTGCACAGGTGGGTAATGGAATTGAAGCAATTGTTGTTGGGCTCATTCTTTTAACAAACGAAAGCAACAAAAGAGAATTAAAAAGAGAAAGTCCATTGTACTTGCTTATAAAGTTAATTCTTAAAGACTGGAGTGATGATAGTCGAATTATTAAACCAATGTCAAAGATAATTTGGAAACATAATGAGGATACAGCGAAACAGGTTATTCTCTTGTTCTCGTCACTTGCCGATCAATATGACGCAGAAAAAATTAAAAATAGAGAGCGATTCTCTGCTGAACTTTTTTTCAAACGGCATCAAAAAACTATAAAACAAATATTGAATAAAAAGTCCATAAATGAACTAGTCATAGATTTTTCTAAACTTAGCAAACGTGCTACATTTGCTATTATTTCTCTCGTATCTGCAGACACAAAATATGCTTTTGAAATCGCCGAACAAACCAAAGATATTGCGATGAGTACCGTATTTAAAAATAGAAACGATATTGAAGATGATTATACCAATTTAATAGGATATATTTTTAACTACGTTTTGTGGTTTGCTGATGTTTTGCTTTGCTGTGATAAACAAAATAGGACAATTTTGATTAAATCTTTTTTAGAAAGATCCGATATGTCAATAAATGATAATTCAGAAAAGTTGTTAACATGGTTGATCCAAGAGCAGGAGATTTTGGGGAAAATAGAACAATTTTGGGAAGTGTGGGAACAACTTGAGCCCCGTATAGCGGAATTAAGCAAAGAAAAGGAGAGATATTACTTTTCGGGGCCTAATATACCTTCGGGAAAAGATAGAGTTATTACAGCTTACTTGTTTGCAAATACTATGTGGGTAGAAAACATTCAAAGATCCCCTTTACTACCAATTTCAAGAAAAACTTTTTTTAAAAATTTTATTAATATATCTGAAGGAGTTAAGGCTCCATTATATGCAATTTCAAAATTACTAAATACTGTTGGAAAAGAAACGTATGCTGAATGCGGAATTGAATGGATTTATAATATTGTTAAAAAAGACATTAATTATCATGAGAATCTTTATGATTATACACTATTTTATCTCGAAGAATACATGGGAGAATTCGTAGCTAATCATAGAAATGACTTCAAATGTAATGCAAGCCTTACTCAAAAGATACAGTTTGTATTAGAATATATGGTAAGGCAAGGATCTTATATAGCTTTTTTCATAAGAGAGCAACTATGATAGTTTATGTGTATATACGCATTAAAGTATAAATAAGATTTTTAATATTATCATTAAAATCTCGTGTCTAAAAATTTGTATAATTTTTTAGACACGAGAAAATATACAGAAGGTGTTTGTAATAAAAGTTGTACACTTTTTATTACAAACTGCATACATACTCAGCAATCAAGACATTTATTGCATATGCTGATAGTTACTCTTTCGGGATTTGATGATTGTTCTATACTTGGCATTGGGAATCCATATTTCTGCCAAGTATCCAAAAGATATTTTAAATCACGAGTTTTGCTACTATTGCCTTGTATGAGAGAAAACATGTTATAAATATTCTGGTTTACCGGTTTGCTTTGAGGATTTAAGAATACATCTTCTATCGGTATTCCAAATTTACCAGGCGTAGATATTACAATGTTTTTATATCGTTGCTCGATTACAATGCCACCTTCGCCCGAATAATCGGAATGTATAAGTGTATTCCAAAGCAGTCCTGCCATCGCTTTGTGAACAGGTGTAACATCAACCCGCAATGAATTTTCGTCCAATTGAAAAGGTTTCTCTACATCACAAACGAAATGTGGATACACCGTATAGAAGAACTCAAATAAATTATCGCACTTGGAAGCATCACCTGAAATCAAGTGCGGAATACATACAGGATATCCGATAATATATCTTTTGAACTCCATAAAAAAGTTTGGAAAGATTGATTTGATTGAATCAAAATATCCGAACATAAGCAATCCACCGATTGTTGGACATAATACGCCTGCTGATGACATGCTAATTGCATTGATTTTTAATAAAAATTCTTCGGTTGTAAGAAGAGTCCATTCATGGTTTGGATGAAAGTATTCAAACACTCTTCTATACCCATCAATGGTACTCATATTTAAAGCTGTCAAATGAAGTTGATCAAGTATTTTAAAATCGTTTGATTGATTATTGGTATGTTTCATGATATTGGTCCCTCGTTACTGTGTTTATATTGATATTATATCCCAATCGCATTATAATATCAATAATTGTCAAAAAAGATAAAAATTTGTTGTCCCCTATTGACATCACTCGTGAGCGGCAGCCCTATATTACAGGACGGAAAACTCATTGGTGCTGTAACCCATGTTTTTGTTAACGACCCAACACGAGGTTATGGGATATTTATTGAAAATATGCTTGCAGAGGCAGAGAAAATCGAATAATTTAATTGCCCACTTATATTTGTTATAGGTGGGCTTTTGCTTTATGTTTTGATGGAATGTTGCCAATATATTTTTTGGAGGTTTTCGTGAAAAAGAAAGATCTTCAAATCCGCATAATTCAGCAGTTTTGTTGTTCGCAATATATCATCCGGATTCAAGTAAATGCATCTTAGTTCAGAAATCATTTTGTTAAGTTTAGGACTTTTTATTAAGGGATGAAAAATCATTTTTATTGTCCTTTTGACACTAAAGAAAAAACACTTGGAGAAATTGGCGTAGAACATTTTAAAATTGGGGAAACTGTAAATGATTTTTCTGTAATCGGAATTATTCAAAAACTTTCAAGCAGAGAAGTGAAAAGAAGACAAATTTCCTTTGGCTTTTGATGGTTGTTAAAAAAACAATATAGTTTTATATTTTTTCAAAAAACACTTGATTTTATTGAAATATGATGATATAATGTTCTCAGGTGAGGTATGTTCTTTTTTAATTTGAAAGAATAACAAAGGAGATTTAATTTTGAAAAGTTCACGAAAAAGGCTTAAAAATAACTATAAAAATTTTTATAAAAAAACAGCTCGTTGAGTTTCTCAACGAGCTGTTGTGTTTTTTTGACAAAATTTTAACAGTCGCAAACGCTTTAAAGTTTTGTTTGAAGAATTATGAAAGCTTTGTTTTATAAATTTTAAAAATATATTTTCTTTTGGAAGGATGGCTATATAATGGCATTTTTATTGCACGGGGTTAAAGCACCCCACAAAAAAAATACAGATGGAATGACACCTGTGCTTATGCCCGCACCGACGCTTGTGACTATACCTATGACTATGCACATAGGAAAGCCTGCAAAACCTGTAGTTAATGCAGGTGATGCGGTGTTTGTGGGAACGCTTATAGGTGAGCAGAGTGGCTTTGTGTCCTCGCCAATATATTCAAGTGTGTCGGGAACAGTTAAAGAAGTTGGCGAGAAGCTGCTTGCAAATGGGGCAAAGGGCACAGTTGTAGTTATTGAAAGTGATGGAAAGCAAACCATTGATTCAGATGTCAAACCGCCTGTTGTGACAAACAGAGAAGAGCTTTTAGATGCTATTGCAAAAAGCGGAATTGTAGGTCTTGGCGGCGCAGGATTTCCATCTCATGTGAAATTTGCTGCAGACCCCGAAAAAATAGAGGAACTCATAATAAATGGAGCAGAATGTGAACCCTACATAACAAGCGATTCTGTAACAATGACAGAAAGAGCAGATGATATGGCATATGCCATAGGAAAGCTCAAAGAAATTCTTGGAATCAAAAAAATTATCATTGGCATTGAAAATAATAAAAAAGATGCCATAGTTAAAATGAAAGAGCTTTCTTCAAATGATGATTGCGTGAAAGTTCAGGTTTTGCCCTCGTTATATCCTCAGGGCGGTGAAAAAGTGATTGTTTATCACACAACGGGAAAGGTGATTCCGACAGGAAAACTTCCCATAGATGTCGGATGCATTGTGTGTAATTGCACAACGCTTGCATCCATAGGAAACTATTTAAAAACAGGTATGCCTCTCAACAGAAAATGCATCACTATAGACGGTGGGGCAATTAAAGAACCAAAAAATATCATTGCGCCAATCGGCGCATCTATTGGAGATGTTTTTGAGTTTTGTGGTGGCTTTAAGGAAGAACCGGCAAAGGTCCTCTATGGCGGTCCTATGATGGGGATTGCTGTTTCTGACCTTGGCGCACCCGTGATAAAAAACACAAATGCGCTTATTGCGATGAATAAAAAAGAAGCAACACCTATAAAAGAAACAGCATGCATAAGATGCGGTATGTGCTATAACAGTTGTCCTTTCGGCATAAATGCGGCGGCTATATCTGAAGCTTATAAGAAAAAAGATTATAGTGCTATGGAAAAGCTTGGAACAGATACTTGTATGCAGTGCGGATGTTGCTCTTTTGTTTGTCCTGCAGCAAGACCACTTGTGCAGAATATTCGTCTCGCAAAGACAGCGCTGACATCATTTAAAGCTGCAAAAAAAGAAAAGGAGGCCTGAGAATAATGTCTCAAAAGCTATATATATCATCTTCTCCACATATACATACAAACAGCACCACGAAAAACATTATGGCAGATGTCATAATTTCTCTTCTTCCTGCAACTGTTGCCGGTGCAATAATTTTTGGCGCGAGAGCGCTTTTGGTTGTTGCAGTTTGTGTTGCTACAACAATCATATCAGAGTTTCTTTTTAATAAATTTGCAAAAAGAGAACAGACCATAGGCGATTTGAGTGCGGCAGTGACAGGGCTGATATTAGGTCTTAATATGCCTTCTATTGTTCCGATATGGCAGGCAGTTTTTGGAAGTATTTTTGCAATAATTGTTGTAAAATGTTTCTTTGGAGGACTTGGTTGCAATATTGTCAATCCTGCCATAGCAGCAAAGGTGTTTATGGTAGTGACCTTCGGGTCTTTTGTTATTGCAGGCTTTCCTGTGGACTCTGTGGCGGGTGCAACGCCATTAGAAGAACTTGAAAAGGGGATTTTGCCTGACCTTTCAAATTTGTTCACTGGAAATATAGGCGGTGCAATAGGTGAAACTTGTGTGATAGCGCTGCTTTTGGGCTTTGCATATCTTCTTATTAAAAAGGTTATAACCTGGCATTTGCCGGTTTCATACATATTGACAACATTTGTTCTCACTCTGGCAGTTCTCGGCGGTGATGTGGTGACATCTCTTGCCTATGTTATGTCGGGTGGACTTTTGCTTGGAGCAATATTTATGGCAACAGATTATGTAACATCTCCTGCGACAAAGGTGGGCAAGCTGATTTTCGGTTTTGGCGCAGGCTTGATAACAGTTGCCATTCGTTTCTGGGGGATATATCCTGAAGGGGTGTCATTTGCAATTCTCCTTATGAACATTCTTAACCCTTATATTGAAAAATGGTCTGAATTAAAAATTTTTGGAGGTAAAAAAGCATGAAAACATATTTGAAAAGCGTTTTTGCCCTCACAATGATTTGCGCAGTTATCGGTGTTGCTCTTGCATACACAAATATGCTGACATCACCGGTTATAGAAAAAAATGACCAAAAAGCTGTCGAACAGTCTTTGAAATTTGTTATGCCGGACGGAAAAGATTTTTCACTTGTTGCTTTAGAGAATTTGGAGCTTCCCGAAACAGTAAGCGAGATTTATAAATCATCAGACGGCGGATATGTCGTCAAGCTTGAGACAAGCGGATATGCTCCGGGAATGGTTATTATGTGTGGTGTTGACAAAGACGGTGTTGTTGCGGGCGCTACATGCATTTCATGTGGAGAAACGCTTGGTCATGAAGAAACCTACGGAGAAAAATTGTTAGATAAAACTTTGGAAAATATTGAATCTGTGGACACGGTAGCATCTGCCACGAAAACCACTTCAGCTTATAAAAATGCTGTGAAAGATGCTCTTTTAGCAGCGCAAATCTTAAAAGGGGGAGAGTGATATTATGAAAAACGAAAGTAATTCATCGATATTATTAAAAGGGCTTCTTCGTGAAAACCCTGTATTTGTGCTTGTTCTGGGAACTTGTCCAACTCTTGCGACAACCACAACAATAATTGGTGCGCTCTCTATGGGGCTTGCTGCTATGGCGGTTTTGATATGCTCCAATGCAGTTATATCGCTCCTCAGAAAATTTATTCCCGATATGGTTCGAATTCCATGCTATATTGTTATCATTGCAGGATTTGTGACATTAGTGCAGATGTTTATGCACGCATATTTTCCCGAGCTTTATGAGCTCTTGGGAGTTTATCTTGCTCTCATAACTGTAAACTGCATAGTGTTAGGCAGAGCGGAGATGTTTGCGGGGAAAAACTCTGTCACAAAATCCATTCTTGATGGAATTGGAATGGGGCTTGGATTTACCATTGCTCTTCTTTCTATGTCTGTCATTCGAGAGGTGTTTGGTGCAGGAACATTTATGGGTGCAGAAATTCCATTTATGAAAAACCACACAATTAGTTTATTGGCACAAGCTCCTGGCGGACTTCTAGTTTATGGCTTGCTCATTTGTGCAGTTGCCGCAATCACAAAAGGCAAAGCACCGAAGAAAACTTCATTTTCATGTGAGGGATGTCCCGCTGCAAATAGCTGCACAAGCTGTGCGGAGAAGGAGGCTGAATAATTATGGAAAATGCAAAACTCCTCTTATCAATTTTAATGGGGTCAATACTTGTAAATAACTATGTTTTAAGTCAGTTTTTAGGAATTTGCCCCTTCCTTGGAGTTTCAAAAAAATTAAATCAGGCAACGGGCATGGGTGTTGCAGTTATATTTGTTATGCTTGTGGCAACAATCGTTACCTGGCCGATTCAAATTTTCATTCTTGAAAGATTTGAGCTTGAATATTTGCAGACAATGGTGTTCATTCTCATTATTGCCGCGCTTGTGCAGTTTACGGAAATCGTGCTTAAAAGACATATTCCGTCTCTTCACAAAAGTCTCGGAATATATCTTCCGCTTATAACAACAAATTGCGCGGTTTTAGGTGTCACCATAAACAACATTTCTGACGGTTATAATTTTGTTCAGTCAATTGTGAGTTCGCTTGGCTGTGGCTTGGGATTTCTTCTTGCGATGGTGCTTTTCTCAGGCGTTCGCTCGAGAATTAATGAGGAAAAAATACCTGTGTATTTAAGAGGGCTTCCTGTGACATTGATTGCGGCATCTTTTGTGTCGCTCGCTTTCTTTGGTTTTGCAGGGATTGTTGAAAATTTGTTGAAGTAGGAGACTGATTTATTATGAATAACATATTGATGGCTCTCGGAGTTATTGCACTTTTGGGACTTCTTGCAAGTCTTTTGCTTTCTGTAGCATCACATTTTATGAGTGTTAAAGAGGATGAAAAAGCAAAGAGATTGCGAGAGTGTCTTCCGGGTATTAACTGTGGAGCTTGTGGATATACAGGATGTGATGATTATGCAAACGCATTGTCTGTTGGCGGTGTTAAAACTAATCTTTGCGTTCCTGGAGCAGACACAGTTGCGGCAGATGTTGCGGAGATTTTGGGCGTTGATGCTGAGGATGTTGTCGAAAAAATTGCGATTGTGCATTGTAATGGCACATGTAATGCAGTGAAAGAAATAAACACATATGCAGGTGTTGATTCATGTCTTGCAAAATCACAGCTTTATGGTGGTCCTTTAGCTTGTAAATATGGATGTCTTGGCAGTGGTGACTGCGCATCTGTCTGCCCAAATGATGCTATATGCACAAAAGACGGAGTTGCACGAATTGACAAAAGAAAATGTGTGGGCTGCGGACTTTGTGTGAGTGTGTGCCCGAGAGGGATAATATCTTTAGTTTCTGCAGTGAGTAAAACAGCGGTTTTGTGTGCTAATAAGGACAAGGGAGCAACTAAAAGAAAGGACTGCACAAATGCTTGCGTAGGCTGCAAGAAGTGTGAGAATAATTGCCCTGAAAATGCAATCTCTGTTATAAACAATGTTGCTGTAATTGATTATCAAAAGTGCACAGGATGCGGCATCTGTGTTGAAGGATGTCCGACGCATAGCATTAAAAAAATATGAAGATTTTAAGAAAAAATGATTTTTTACTGATTTTAATACTATTGATTTCAGCAGTTTGTTTTGCTATAATATCATTTTGTAATCAAACAGATGGTTTGATTGTTTCTGTGATAAAAGACGGTGAAAAAATTGCTGCATATTCACTTGAAGAAACTCTTAAGGTTCCTATAACAGATGACGAAAAAAATAATACATTGGTCATAGAAAACGGAAAAGCATATATTCAAGATGCAACCTGCCCTGATAAGATATGCGTAAAGCATCGTTCCGTCTCAAAAGTAGGCGAGACCATAGTTTGTCTGCCTAACAGGCTTGTTATAGAAATTAGTGAATGAATTAAAATTTTTTCTGACTTAGTCACAATTATTTATAGACAAAACGGAGGGAGATAATGCCAAATCGAACAAAAAGATTAGTCTTTTTATCGCTTCTTGTCTCCTTGTCGCTGATTTTGTCTTACATAGAGTCAACTCTTCCGCCTCTCTATCCAAATGTGCCGGGTGTTAAGATTGGATTTGCCAATGTCATTGTGCTCATAGCGCTATATCTATTTTCGCACCGTGAGGCTTTCGTAATTTCTCTTGTAAGAGTTTTTATATCTGCTCTTATGTTTGGGAGCGGTGTCTCATTGATATATAGCCTCTGTGGAGCTGTGATTAGCCTTGTAGTTATGGTGATTTTCAAGAAAACGAGGCTTTTTTCAGTTGTGGGAGTGAGCATTACGGGTGCGGTTTTTCATAATTTTGGGCAGATTATAGCTGCTGTGATAATTCTTGAAAATGTCTATGTTGGCTATTATATGGCATCTCTTTTCATAACAGGAACAATAGCAGGGATTTTAACCGGTCTTGCAGGAGCGGGAGCAATGAAAATTCTGGAGAGAATAAATTTGAAGCAATAATAATGGAGAAAACGATGAAACACTTTTTATTGTCGCTTTTTGCAGTTGTGCTTTCTGTCAGCCTTGTTGGTTGTTTGGGCGGAAAGAATAAATATACTGACTATTCATTTGAGTCATTTGACACAGTAACCACCATTATTGGCTATGAAAAATCAAAAGATGATTTTGATGCAGTCTGTTCTGAAATTAAATCTCTTTTGACAAAATATCACAGGCTCTTTGACGTATATAATGAATATGAAGGGATAAATAATCTGTGCACCATAAATGCTACAGAAAACGGGGAACACAAAAGGGTAGAAACAGACGAAGAAATTATAGAATTGATAGAATTTTCAAAAAAAATATATGACATCTCTAATGGCAGGGTGAATATTGCAATGGGAAGCGTTCTTTCCATTTGGCACGACTATCGCGAGCGTGGTCTTGAAAATCCTGAAAATGCCTCTTTGCCACCGATTGATTTGCTGAAAGAAGCTAAAAGTCATACTGATATAAACAAGGTAATAACAGATAAAAAAGAAAAAACAGTTTTTCTTGCAGACTCGCTTATGACACTTGATGTTGGTGCAGTTGCAAAAGGGTATGCAATTGAAAAGGTTGCTGAACATTTAGAAAAAAATGGCGTCTCCGGATATCTTATAAATGTAGGAGGAAATGTTCGGGCTGTTGGCAAAAAAGCAGACAAAACACTTTGGACAGTCGGCGTGGAAAATCCTGATAAAACAAGCAGTAAAGCATATGTTTCACAGGAGGTTTTGCGAGACGAAGCGATTGCCACAAGTGGAAGCTATCAACGGTTTTACACTGTAGGTGATAAAAATTATAATCATATAATAGATGATGAAACGCTTATGCCGGGAGAAATTTTTTTGTCTGTGTCGGTAATCTGTGATGATGCAGCTATGGCAGACGGACTTTCAACTGCTTTGTTTTTAAAGACCTTTGATGAGGGCATAGAACTATTAAAAAATTTTCCTTCAGCCCGCGCGGTCTGGGTTTTCCCCGACGGAAGCATCAGGGAGTGGAATGGCTGATGGACTTTATAGAGTGAATCATAATTAGGAGTGTTTTTTATGGAAAGTTTAAAATTATCTTTTTCGGCCGTCATGCCAATCTTTATTCTTATGGCGATAGGCTATTTTATCAAGAAGATTAAGCTGGCGGACAAAAAAAGCTTTGATGCGATGAATAAATTGATTTTCAAGATTTTTCTTCCCACCTTGTTGTTTTATAATATTTACAGCACTAAGTCGTTTGAAGTTTTTAATCCTGAGCTGATTGTGTTTACAATAGTCGCAGTTTTATGCATATTTATTTTGGGGTATTTTGCCGTTTTATTCTTGACAAAAGACAACCGAAAAAGAGGTGTGATACTGCAAGCTTTTTTTCGTGCAAATTTTGCAATTTTAGGAATTCCGTTAATTAATTATATCTGCGAGGGTAAAACAAGTGGACTTTCATCTATGATGGTTGCTGTCGTGATTCCTGTGTTTAATGTTTTAGGAGTAATTTCCCTGGAAAGATTCAGGGACGGAAACGAGAAAATTGACTATTTAAAGCTTATTAAAGGAATTATCACAAATCCGCTCATAATTGGCTGCATATTAGGAACAATTTTCTTGGTTTTTGGAGTGAAGCTCCCGTCTTTGATTGAAAAATCAGTGGAGGATGTTTCTTCAATTGCGACACCGCTATCTATAATTGTGCTCGGTTCTGTGTTCGAATTTTCAGATTTAAAAGGCTATTTTAAAGAAAATCTTATAGCTGTTTTGGGAAGACTGGTTGTTGCTCCGCTTCTTGTTATTCCTTTTGCCGTTTTGTTTGGATTCACAGGAGAGGCTCTTGCATGCATACTGATAATATTTGGCGCACCGACTGCGGTTTCGTCTTTTGCTATGGCGCAGCAAATGGGCGGAGATGAAGCACTCGCTGTTCAGGTGGTAGCGATTTCATCTGTTGCTTGTCTTTTTACATTGTTCTTATGGATTTTTTCACTCAGCTATCTCGGACTATTTTAATTTTCATACATAACTAAATGGGGCTGAAGGCAAAATGAACTCATTTTGCCACAGTTCCTTTTTTTATTTTGTCAAAATTGTATATTTTTACTTGATTTTAAAATTTGCTGAAAAATATATACATTTATACCATAAATTTATATATAATGTATCAAAAAAAATGCATATAAGCCCTTGATAAATTTTTGTCAATGTAGTATAATTGACTGCGATGGGTCAGAAAAAAGGGCGAAAGAAATCGCGTGAGATTTTTTCTTTTGCGAGTGACTACAAAAAATTAGAAGTGTAAAGGGTGATTTGTATGAGCAGAAAAATAACGATTATCGGTGCCGGCAGCGTTGGTTCAACTATTGCATATTCAATGGCAGCAACAGACCTTGCTTCAGAAATAGTTATGATTGATATTGATAAAGAGAAGTTGCAGGGAGAAGTTCTTGACATCTCTCAGGGCACATGCTTCAGAAATCCGATTTCAATAATTGCAGGTGATTATGATGACGCGAAAGACTCTGATATTGTTATTATAACTTCAGGTATTGCGCGCAAACCGGGGCAGACAAGAATTGAGCTCACACAGACAAATGTTGAGATATTAAAATCAATCACACCTGAGCTTGTTAAAGCAGCGCCAAATGCTAAATATGTTATAGTTTCAAACCCTGTTGACATTATGACTTATGTGTTCACGAAAATATCAGGTCTTCCAGAAAAACAGATTATCGGCTCGGGAACCTTGCTTGACACAGCAAGACTCAGAACAGGAATTTCAAACCACTTTAATGTGGCTATGAAAAACATTCATGCTTATGTTTTCGGCGAACATGGCGACACATCTTTTATTCCGTGGTCTGCAGCTTTGGTTTCAGGTATGCATATTGATGAATATTTTGAGCTGATGAAGAGCAGAAATCCTGAATATCCGGCGATTGATAAAGATGCAATGCTTCAATATGTTCAGAAATCAGGCGGAACGATAATTGCAAATAAAGGGGCAACCTTCTATGCTGTTTCAATGGCGGTTATAAACCTTTGCAGTGTGCTTGTTGCCGCATATCCATCAATAACAACAGTTTCAACAATGATGCACGGAGAATATGGGATAGAAGATGTCTGTCTTTCAACTCTCAACCTTGTTGGACCTGATGGTGCGACTGGAAAGCTTCCGATGAGGCTGACGGACGATGAAATTGAAAAACTACAGATGAGTGCAGATGCTTTAAAAGCTGTTATTAAACAGATTGATTTATAATTGGGTTTAAAAAACAACAACTAATTTTAGAAAGGATAGATTTGATAATGAAATATAGCTACTATCCGGGGTGCACATTAAGAACAAAAGCGAAAAAAATGGATGTTTATGCTAAGGCTTCATCAAAAGCGCTTGGCTTCGAACTTGAAGAAATCACAGACTGGCAATGTTGCGGCGGTGTTTATCCGCTTGGTTCAGACGAAATAGCATCTAAGCTGTCTTCGGTGAGAGCATTAAACGAAGCAAAAGAAAAAGGTCAGGAGCTTATAACTTTGTGCTCGGCTTGTCATCATGTTTTAAAAAGAGTTAATGATGATATGAAAAATGTTGAAGACATCAGAATAAGAGCTAATAACTATATGAAGCTTGACACTCCATATGAAGGAGAAACAGAAGTTTTGCATTTTTTAGAGGTGCTTCGTGATAAAATCGGGTTTGATAAATTAAAGGAAAAAGTCACAAATCCGCTCGTGGGAAAGAAAATCGGAGCATATTATGGCTGTCTGCTTCTTCGCCCTGGGAAAATTATGGGTTTTGACAATCCTGAAAATCCTAAAATCATTGAGGATTTTATCCGTGCAATCGGTGCTGAGCCTGTGATTTATCCATACAGAAACGAATGCTGTGGAGGATATATATCCTTAAAAGAAAAAGAAATGGCAGAAAAGATGTGTGACAAGATTATGGAAAGTGCGGAGGGCTTCGGTGCTGAAATGCTTGTGACAGCTTGCCCGCTTTGCCTTTATAATTTAAATAATAGCAAAGCAAACAAGCTCCCCGTCATATATTTCACAGAGCTTTTAGCAGAAGCACTGGGCGTAAAGGGGGAAGCAGATTGTGAGTAATCTAAAAAATTCATCAGAAAGAATTAAAGAAATCAGCGGTGTTAATCCTTTGAAATGTATGAAATGCGGAAAATGCTCTGCGACCTGCCCTGCGTTTAATGAAATGGACATCAAGCCTCATCAGTTTGTGTCATATGTTATAAATGATGATGTTAACTCTTTAGTAAATTCAAAATCACTATGGAAATGCCTTTCGTGCTTTGCTTGCATAGAAAGATGTCCGCGTGATGTTCAACCGGGCAGGCTTATTGATGCTGCAAGACAGCTTGTTGTTCGCGGAAAAGGGCAGAATTATCTGATTCCTGACGAAATTCCTCATCTTTTGGATGATGGGCTTCCGCAACAGCTGTTAGTCAGTGCATTCAGAAGATACAGGAGGTAGGGGAAGTGCAGAGAATAGGTTTGTTTGTTTGCCATTGCGGAAGCAACATTGCCGCAACGGTAGATGTTAAAAAAGTGACAGAAATTATGGCAAAAGAGCCGAGTGTTGTTCATAGCGAGGACTACCAATATATGTGTTCTGAAGCGGGACAGGAAAAAATTATTCAGGCCGTTAAGGAAAAGAAACTGACAGGTCTTGTAATCTGTTCGTGTTCTCCTCGTATGCACGAAGCGACATTTAAAAAAGCTGCGGAAAAAGCTGGCTTGAATCCATATATGGTTGAAATTGCAAACATTCGTGAGCAGTGCTCGTGGATTCATAAAGACATCGAAGAAGGAACAGAAAAAGCCATCATATTGGCAAGAGCTGCTGTAGCTAAGGTCAACTTAAACACACCGCTTGAGCCGGGTGAAAGTCTTGTCACGAAAAGGGCTCTCATAATTGGCGGTGGTATAGCAGGAATTCAGACTGCGCTTGATATTGCCGACGCAGGCTATGAGGTTGACATCGTCGAAAAGACACCGTCAATCGGCGGAAGAAT
This sequence comes from Clostridia bacterium, assembly GCA_045576235.1. GTDB lineage: Bacteria > Bacillota > Clostridia > UBA1381 > UBA9506 > SIG437. The sequence continues at coordinate 19,301 of JAZNGA010000003.1, read as the reverse complement.
GTCACAGCTTGACAAAACTTTTCCGACGCTTGACTGTTCGGCGTGTATTTTAACGCCTAAAATGGTTGAGGCAAGCGCACACGAAAAAATTAATATTTACACATACAGTGAAGTGGAAAAGGTTTCAGGCTTTGTCGGAGATTTCACTGTTGACATAAGAAAAAAAGCAAGATTTGTTGATATGAATAAATGTACGGGTTGTGGAGCTTGCATGGAAAAATGTCCATCAAAGAAAACCCCGTCAGAGTTTAACAGAGGTTTGGGAACAAGACCTGCAATATACACTCCATTTGCGCAGGCTATTCCGAATGTTCCCGTGATTGATAGTGAAGCCTGCATTAGGTTTAAGACAGGTAAGTGCGGACTTTGTGCTAAAATCTGTCAGGCAGGAGCCATCAACTATGAGCAAAAAGACGAGATTATATCGCAGAAATATGGAGCAATCGTTGTTGCAACGGGATTTGACACGATAAACCTTGATAACTACGACGAATATGCATACAACCAGTCGAAAGATGTCATCACAAGCTTAGAGCTTGAACGAGTTATGAATGCGGCAGGCCCGACAAAAGGACACTTAGAGAGATTGTCAGACGGAAAGCCGCCGAAAGAAATTGTGTTCATTCAGTGTGTTGGAAGCCGTTGTTCAGATGACAGAGGGAAGCCATATTGCTCAAAAATTTGCTGTATGTATACAGCTAAACATGCAATGCTTATCCGTGATAAATATCCTGATGTTAATGTGACAGTGTTTTACATTGATGTCAGAACTCCAGGTAAAAACTTCGATGAGTTCTACAGAAGAGCAGTTGAACAGTATGGTGTTAACTATATAAAAGGGCAGGTCGGAAAAGTCGTTCCTCAGCCTGATGGAAAGCTGCTTGTTCAGGGCTCTGACCTAATAGACAACAAACAGATTTTAAAAGAGGCTGACATGGTTGTTCTTGCGACTGCAATTGAGCCTGACCGTGATATTAGAAAAATTGCAACGATGCTCACAGCATCCATTGACACGAACAATTTCTTAACGGAAGCTCATGCTAAACTCCGTCCTGTTGAATCACCAACGGCAGGAATTTTCCTCTCTGGTGTTTGCCAGGGACCTAAAGACATTCCTGAAACTGTAGCTCAGGCAGGAGCCGCTGCAGTTAAAGCAATCGGTCTTTTAGCTAAAGATAAGCTTCTGACTAATCCTTGCACTGCGCAGGCAGACATATTGCTTTGCAACGGATGCTCACAATGTCAGAATGTCTGTCCTTATGGGGCAATTAGCTATGAGGACAAAGAAGTGAATGATCACGGAATTCGTGAGACGAGAAGAATTGCTGTAGTAAATAATGCTCTTTGTCAGGGATGTGGTGCCTGCACAGTAACATGTCCATCTGGAGCTATGGACCTTCAGGGTTTCTCTAACAGACAGTTGATTTCGGAGGTGGATGCAATATGTCTATAAAAGAAAATAGCGAATTCAGACCGAAAATTGTGGCTTTTTGTTGCAACTGGTGTAGCTATGCGGGTGCAGATTTAGCCGGCTCAAGCCGCCTTTCTTATCCTGCTGATGTGAAAATCATTCGCGTTCCGTGTTCTTGTCGTGTTAACCCTATGTTTATCTTGAGAGCATTCGAAAAGGGTGCTGATGGTGTTATTATCTGCGGTTGTCATCCGGGAGATTGTCACTATTCAACGGGTAACTACTATGCAAGAAGACGAATGACACTTCTTTTTTCCATGCTTGATTATCTCGGTATAGAAAGAGACCGTGTCCGCGTTGAATGGGTGTCCGCAGCTGAAGGCGTTAAATTCTCGGAGACTATGAATGAGTTTGTTGACAGCGTTAAGGCTCTCGGCAAAAATGTCAGATTGGGGGATTTGAGATGCAGGAATTAATCAGTCGTGCAAAAGCACTTTTATCTGACGGAACAGTCAGCCGCGTTTTAGGCTGGAAAAATGGTGATTTGTCATTTAATCCCGAACCGTCGTTTTTTGAAACAGAGGAAAGCCTCACAGAGTTTGTTTATGACGGATTCTGCGGTGCTAACCTTAGCAAATATATGATTGAAGCAGGAAAAAAGGAAGGGAAAACGCTTGTTTTCTTAAAGCCTTGCGACACATATAGCTTCAATCAGCTTTTAACAGAGCACAGAATAGACAGAGAAAAGGCCTATATTATCGGTGTGGGCTGCAAAGGAAAGCTTGACATTGAAAAAATCAGGAAGGCTGGCATAAAAGGCATTCTTTCAATTGATGGAGCAGGCTTTGAAGATAAGAAAGAGAATCTTAAAATAGAATCAATTTACGGGGATAAGGAAATTTCCTATAAAGATGTTATGCTTGAAAGATGTCATGTGTGCAAGGGAAAAGACCACATGATTTATGATGAGACAGTTGGTGAATCGGAAGACACATGTGACAAAGAAAGATTTGCTGAAGTTAGTAAAATTGAAGCTATGACACCTGATGAAAAGTTTGAGCTTTTTAAAGCAGAACTCTCAAAATGTATCAGATGCAATGCGTGCAGAAATGTTTGTCCTGCCTGCTCGTGTCGAAAGTGTGTGTTTGACAGCACGAAATTCGATTCGGCGCAAAAAGCAAACACCGATTCTTTTGAAGAAAAGATGTTCCACATCATTCGAGCGTTTCATGTTGCAGGAAGATGCACAGATTGCGGAGAATGTTCAAGAGTGTGTCCTGAAGGAATTCCGCTTCATTTGTTTAACAGAAAATTCATTAAGGACATAAACGAGCTCTATGGTGATTATCAGGCAGGAGCAACAAGCGAGCAGAGATGTCCGCTGACAGATTTTAAATTTGATGATGCTGAGCCTGATATCGTAAAAGAAAGGGGATAATGTTATGTTAAGAATTGCTAAAAATAATCAGGCGGCATTATTCCGTGAGATTACAAAAAATCAGTCACTTTATTTACCGATAAAAACTGCAGGACAGACAAACTATGGTGCTTTTTCAGAAAATGCAGAAGTTGACCTTAACACCTTAAAGACTGTTAAATCTGCAAAAGATGCTTTTTTCCCGCAAAGCGAAACTTTATACACCTGTTTTAAAGAAGGTAAGAAAATCAGAATTAAGCCTGAGGAATTAATAGAGGAAGATTTTGTTGTTTTTGGCATGAGAGCCTGCGATGTTAAGGGAATTGAAGTTTTAGATAAGGTCTTTTTGTCTGAGTCTGTTGACTCTTTCTATAAAGCAAGAAGAGACCACGGAACAATTGTGGCGCTATCATGCGGTGAGCCTGAAGAAAGCTGTTTTTGTAATGTCTTTGGGATTGATTGCGCAGAGCCTTCAGCCGATGTCAGAATCACTTTGTCAGATGACAGCTACATCTGGGAAGCTCTCACAAAAAAAGGAGAAAAGCTGACTGAAAGCGTTAGCTCAGTTTTATCAGATGACGCAGATCCTGCGGTTTTGGAGGCAGAAAAAGAGAAAATCAGAAATATTGTTAAAAAGCTCCCATATTCTGACCTTTCTTTAGAAGGTTGGAATGGAGATGCAGTTTCAGAAAAGTTTGATTCTGCTCTTTGGGAAGAGCTTTATAAACCATGTCTTGCTTGTGGCACATGCACATTTGTCTGCCCGACATGTCAGTGCTATGACATAAAAGACTACACGACAAAAGAGGGTGTGCAGAGATATCGTTGTTGGGATTCGTGCATGTATTCTGACTTCACAATGATGGCACATGGAAATAACAGAACAAGCCAGATGCAAAGATATCGTCAGAGATTTATGCATAAGCTTTGCTATTTCCCTGCTAATAATGACGGGATGTATTCGTGTGTTGGATGTGGCAGATGTGTTGAAAAATGTCCTCAGGGATTAAATATAGTTAAGGTTATAAAGGCTTTTAACAAACAAGGAGGCGAAAAGTAATGTGTGAATGTCATTGCCATGATGGTTATGAAAAAGATACACTGATTCCCATGGTAGGTGTTATCACAGACATTCGTCAGGAAACCCCTGATGTGAAGACTTTCAGAGTTAATGCTCCCGAGGGTGGTAAACTTTTTGAGCATATGCCGGGTCAGTGCGCAATGCTCTGTGTTCCGGGAATTAGTGAAGCAATGTTTTCCATCACCTCATCTCCGACAAATAAGGAATATCAGGAATACAGCATTAAAAAATGCGGTGAGCTCACAGATTATTTACACAGCTTAGAGATTGGCGATGAGATAACGGTCAGGGGGCCATATGGAAATAATTTTCCTGTTGAAACAGAGCTTAAAGGAAAAAACCTCTTGTTTATAGCAGGTGGTATAGGTTTAGCTCCTCTACGTTCCGTGATTAATTATGTGCTTGATAACAGAGAGAACTACGGAACAGTTGACATACTTTACGGTTCGCGCTCATCAGATGATTTAGTTCAGCTTAAGGAAATTCAGGAAGTCTGGATGAAAACAGAAGGAGTAAATGTCTATCTCACAATAGACCGTGAGCAGGAAGGTTGGGAAGGTCATGTCGGTTTCGTTCCCGCATATTTAAAGGAGCTTGGCTTTTCTAATGATAAAACAGCTCTCGTTTGCGGTCCGCCCATTATGATTAAGTTTGTTTTAGATGCTCTTAAAGAGATGGGATTTAAAAATGAGCAGGTTTACACGACATTGGAGCTTCGAATGAAATGCGGCGTTGGAAAATGTGGCAGATGCAACATTGGTTCAAAGTATGTCTGCAAAGACGGACCCGTTTTCCGTTATGACGAAATTGAAGAATTGCCAAATGAATATTAATCATTTGAAAAATATGAAAGGATTGGTGCTGTAAGATGGAAAATATGGTTAATGTATATTTTTTCGGCAAAAGATATAGAGTGCCCGGAGACCTGACTATTATGACTGCTATGGAATATGCAGGCTACACATTATCACGAGGTTGTGGCTGTCGTCATGGATTTTGCGGGGCTTGTGCCACGATATATAGGATTAAAGGTCAGAACGAATTAAAGACTTGTCTTGCTTGTCAGACTCAGGTTCAGGAAGGAATGTATGTTGCAAGTCTTCCTTACTTTCCGTCAGATAAGAGAACTTATGAAATCAATGACATCAGACCCGACCAGAAAGTGATGATGGAGCTTTATCCTGAAATTTATGCGTGCATCGGATGTAATGCCTGCACTAAAGCCTGCACTCAGGACTTAAATGTAATGCAATATATTGCTTATGCACAGAGAGGCGAGTTTGAAAAATGCGCCGAAGAATCATTTGACTGTGTGGCTTGCGGATGTTGTATGACGCGTTGTCCTGCCGGAATTTCACATCCTATGGTAGGACTTTTAAGTCGCCGCCTGACAGGAAAATATATTGCTCCCAAAGCTGAACATTTAGCTTCAAGGGTCGATGAAATAAATAAGGGTGAGTATGACGAGCTCATTGAGCAGATTATGCAAAAACCTATCAGCGAGATGCAGGAACTTTATAACACAAGAGAAATCGAGAAATAAGGAGGGGAAATCTATGTATACTGAACAGATGCTTGAATCTTTAAAAAAAGTTGAGGCAACAAGAGATGCACGAATGGCTACGGAGCCAAGAAGAATGACAGCTGACGAAAAAGATGCCCTTCTTAAAGCATATCATCCTGACTACAAAACAGATGGATTTAAGGAAATTAAAATAGGTTTAAACAAAGGGCAAAAGGCTCCCTCAGAGCTAACTGACCTTCTTCACTCAAACAGCAGAATTTTGGGAAAAGACATTGACGTTTCTAAAATTGACTATGATGTTGATGTTTTGGTCATTGGTGGCGGAGGTGCAGGCTCATCTGCTGCTATTGAAGCGCATGAAGCCGGCGCTGATGTTATGGTTGTCACAAAACTCAGAATCGGCGATGCTAACACAATGATGGCAGAAGGTGGAATTCAGGCAGCCGATAAAGAAAACGACTCTCCTGTTAGGCACTATTTAGATGCTTTTGGCGGTGGTCACTTTGCAGCTCGTCCTGAGCTTTTAAGGCGTCTCGTTATGGAAGCGCCTGACGCTATTAAATGGCTGAATGACCTTGGCGTTATGTTTGATAAAGATGAAGACGGCAGAATGGTTACAACGCATGGCGGTGGAACATCAAGAAAAAGAATGCACGCCTGCAAGGACTATTCAGGCGCTGAAATCATGCGAACATTAAGAGATGAAGTGATTAACAGAAAGATTCCCGTGGTTGAATTCACATCAGCCGTAGAACTGATTAAAGATGAAAAAGGTCAGGTGGCAGGTGCTGTTCTTTTAAATATGGAAACAGGCGACTATTCAGTTGCTAAAGCAAAAACTGTTGTCATAGCAACGGGCGGTGCAGGAAGACTTCACTATCAGAATTTCCCAACATCAAACCACTATGGCGCAACAGCTGACGGTCTGATTTTGGCATACCGTGCAGGCGCTCCGCTCCTGTATCAGGACACAATTCAGTATCACCCCACAGGTGTTGCATATCCGTCACAGATTTTTGGTGCGCTCGTGACTGAAAAGGTCCGTTCACTTGGTGCAATGCTCGTTAATAAAGATGGCGAGGCTTATGCTCATCCGCTTGAAACAAGAGATGTTTCAGCATCAGCTATTATACGCGAATGTGAGTGTGGCAGAGGCGTTGAAACCCCGCTTGGAAGCGGCGTCTGGCTTGATACGCCGATGATTGAAATTCTCGGAGGAGAAGGAACGATTGAAAAACGAATTCCTGCAATGCATCGTATGTATTTAAACTATGGAATTGATATGAGAAAAGTTCCGATTCTAGTTTATCCGACGCTCCATTATCAGAACGGCGGCGTCGAAATCGGGGGAGATGGCTTCACAAAAACAATCCCTAACCTTCTTGTTGCAGGCGAAGCTGTCGGCGGAATTCACGGAAGAAACAGACTTATGGGAAATTCTCTTTTAGATATTATCGTGTTCGGCAGAAATGCAGGTAAAGCAGCAGCTAAAGCCGCTAAAGAGGTTAGCCTTGGAGCTATGACATTATCTCACATTTACGATTATGCCAAGGAAATTAAAAGTGCAGGTCTTGAAACAGAAAGTGTTTCTCCGCTTCTTCTTCCAAAATATGCTCGTCACGAAAGATAAGGAGTGAGATTAAATGGCTTTAATAGAAAATGTTATTAACCCTGGTTCAGTTGCTGTTATTTTAGCAGGTGCATTTTTCATTTGCCTGCTTGGCTATCTGCTTGGAAGAATTGAAATTAAAGGAATATCGCTCGGAACAGCAGGCGTTTTCCTCGTGGCATTGCTTTTTGGTTATTTATTCACTTTAGATGGCTTGCAGAATATACTGATTCTCAAAAAATTCTTTATCGAAGGGGCAGATGCCTCTTCGGTAGAGTTATATAATTTTATGGGTGATATCGGTTTGATTCTTTTTGTTACTTCTGTTGGCTCTATTGCAGGTCCAAACTTTTTCCGCAACTTAAAGAAAAACATTAAAACATATGTTCCTATGGGTGTAATTATTATTCTTGGCGGAGCAATTTTAACAGCGTTGTTTGCAATGATTCCGGGCATCGGTTCACCTTTTGCAAGTGGCGTTTTATCAGGTGCTTTGACATCAACTCCTGCCTTTTCTGCAGCTAAACAGGTCGCAGGGGAGAATTCCGGCATGGTAGCGCTTGGTCAGGCTGTGTCATATCCGTTTGGCGTTATTGGCGTTGTGTTATTTGTTCAGATTATGCCTAAAATATTAAAAGCTGATATGGCAAAAGAAAGAGCGCTTATTTCAATGGGTAATTCATCAAAAGGAGCTATGTCTTCTGATGATATAGCTGATGCTAAAGAAGGTGCAGTTTTAGAAAGTGTTTCTAAAAAATGTTTTCAAATTGATGGATTTGGCTTAGCTGCATTTGGTCTGGCTGTTGTTCTTGGAATATTTTTAGGGTCGATAAAAATTCCGCTCACAGGTGCAGGCTACGGGGGAGCTTGTTTCTCCCTTGGAATGACGGGAGGACCGCTTGTTATGGCACTTATTCTTGCTCATTTTGGGCACATTGGTCCGATTAGTCTTAAAATTGATGACAGAACGCTTAAAGTGTTCAGAGAATTCGGGCTTATGTTGTTCTTAATCGGTGCAGGTGTTGATGGTGGCGTTCAGCTTGTGTCACAGATTCAAAATTCGCCATATGGTATTGCTATAGTTTTATATGGTTTCCTTGCAGGCATGGTTATAACAATAATTCCAATGATTGTTGGATATATTTTTGCGAGAAAAATCTGCAAGCTTCCGCTTCTCAACACTCTTGGCTCAATAACAGGCGGAATGACTTCAACTCCTGCTTTGGGAACTTTAATAGGCGTTGCAGGAACAGATGATGTTGCTTCTGCTTATGCATCAACATATCCGTTAGCACTTGTTTTAATTGTGCTTTCGTGTCAGTTTATAGGTGTATTGATTTAAATATAATAAGATTTAAGTATGCGGGAAATAGTTTTCTGCGTGCTCTGTTTTAAAGGAGAATTATGATGCGTGAAATTAATGTTAGCGTTGTCACTGATATTATTGAAAAGCTTTGTATTGATGCAAACAACCATCTTCCTGAAGATGTGAAATGTGCTATTAAAAATTGCAGAGCCTGTGAAGACGGTGAAATTGCAAAAGGTGTTTTAGATAACATAATTGAAAATTTTGAAATTGCAGACAATGAAAATGTTCCGATTTGTCAGGATACGGGTATGGCTTGTGTGTTTTTGGAAATCGGTCAGGATGTTCATTTTGTTGGCGGGGACCTGACAGATGCAATTAATGAAGGAGTTCGCAGAGGATACGATAAAGGTTATTTAAGAAAATCTGTTGTTGCTGACCCTGTAAGAAGAGGAAACACAGGCGATAACACTCCGGCTATGATATATACAGAAATCGTGCCGGGTGAGAAGGTTAAAATAACAGTTGGACCTAAAGGTTTTGGAAGTGAGAATATGAGCAGCATCAGAATGTTCAAGCCGTCACACGGAATTGATGGAATTAAGGATTTTATATTGGAGACTGTTGAAACAGCAGGCCCAAATCCTTGTCCTCCGATGGTTATAGGTGTCGGCATAGGCGGAACATTTGATAAAGCCGCGCTTTTAGCCAAAAAAGCGCTGATGCGTCCGATTGACTCAAGTCATCCCGACCCATATTATGCTGATTTGGAAAATGAAATGCTCGAAAAAGTCAACGAGCTTGGAATAGGCCCTCAGGGCTTCGGCGGAAGGACGACAGCCATCGGTTTAAACATTGAAACAATGCCGACTCACATTGCAGGTATGCCGTGTGCAATTAACATAAACTGCCATGTGACACGACATAAAACGGAGGTGATATAAATGGCTAAAAAGATAACGCTTCCATTAACGGAAGAGCTTGCTAAAACATTAAAAGCGGGCGATGAGGTTTTGCTCACAGGAACCATTTATACATCTCGTGACGCGGGACATAAAAGAATGTGCGAGAGCCTTTCAAAAGGCGAAAAGCTTCCCTTTGACCCTGAAAATGCCACAATCTATTATGTCGGACCGACTCCGGCTAAACCCGGTCAGGTTATCGGCTCCGCAGGACCCACAACAAGCGGAAGAATGGATGCCTATGCCCCGACAATGATGTCTGTTGGTGCAAGGGGTATGATAGGAAAGGGCGCTCGACTTCCTGAGGTTGTTGACGCCATGAAGAAATATAGTGGAGTTTATTTCGGTGCTATCGGAGGTGCAGGGGCGCTTTTAGCTAAATGCATTAAAAAAGCAGAACTTATAGCATATGAGGACTTAGGTGCAGAAGCATTAAGAAAGCTCTATGTCGAGGATATGCCACTCGTTGTTATTATTGATAGTTTCGGAAACAACCTTTATGAGATTGGAAGAGAAGACTATCTTAAAAACAGAAAATAAATCAAATTATAATGTTTAATAAGTGGTGCAGCCTTTGGTTGCACCACTTATTTGTAAAAAGATTTGAGATGTTTATATGTGAAAAAGGAGAAAATTTTGTGGCTTATTTTCTTAAAAAAGCAGAGAATTTATTAAAAAACTATTGCACTAACTGATTTTGTATGTTAAAATAATATAATTAGTGTAATTATGTTTAAATATAAATGGTGATGTGTTTTCACAGAGCCTGTAAGGGTGGAGATATTTTTGAAAAAGTTAGGACTTAACGAAATCAGAGAAAAATATTTAAGTTTTTTTGAAAGCAAAGCTCATTTTAGAATGCCGAGCTTTTCTCTCGTTCCTGAAAACGATGCAAGCTTGCTTCTTATTAATGCGGGTATGGCTCCATTAAAGCCATATTTCACAGGAAGACAGACGCCTCCTTCAAAAAGGGTGACAACATGCCAGAAGTGCATCAGAACTCCTGACATTGAAAGAGTCGGCAAAACTGCTCGACACGGCACATTCTTTGAAATGCTCGGAAACTTTTCTTTTGGAGATTATTTCAAGAAGGACGCAACAAAATGGGCTTGGGAATTTGCGACAGAGGTTATGGAGCTCGATCCTGACAGACTTTGGGTAACCATTTATGAAGAAGATGACGATGCTTTTGACATCTGGACAAACCATGTTGGAATTCCGGCTGAAAAAATTGTCAGAATGGGAAAAGAGGACAACTTCTGGGAAATCGGAACAGGTCCTTGCGGTCCATGCTCTGAGCTTTATTATGACAGAGGCATCGATGCTGGATGTGGCTCTCCTGATTGTAAGGTAGGTTGCGAATGTGACAGATTTGTTGAGTTCTGGAACCTTGTTTTCACTCAGTTTGACAAACAGGAAGACGGAACCTATGTTCCGCTTGATAATCCAAATATTGATACAGGAATGGGACTTGAAAGAATCGCGTGCATTATGCAGGGCGTGCTTTCAATTTTCGATGTTGACACAATCGCAAACATTTTAAACAAGGTTTGTGAAATGTCAGGAAAGAAATATAAAGAAAATGCTGACACTGATGTTTCAATCAGAGTTGTCACCGACCATATCAGAAGCACAGTGTTTATGGTGTCTGATGGTGTGCGCCCCTCAAACGAAGGAAGAGGATATGTTTTAAGAAGACTTTTAAGGCGTGCTGCAAGACATGGCAGATTGTTAGGGATTGAAGGAGCATTTCTTTCAGTGCTCGCTGACACTGTAATTGATGAGTCATATGGCGCTTATCCTGAACTTAAGGAAAACAGAGAAACAATTAAAAACATCATTAAAAGAGAAGAAGAACGCTTTATGCAGACAATAGATGCAGGTTTTTCAATTCTTGAAGGTCTCATTGAAAATATGAAATCAGGTGATGTTTTAGCAGGTGGCGATGCATTCAAGCTTTATGATACATATGGCTTCCCGATTGATTTAACCCGTGAAATTGTTGCAGAAAAGGGCATCGGAATTGATGAAGAAGGCTTTGCAGAAGAAATGAATCTTCAGAGAAAGCGCGCAAGAGATGCAAGAGCAAAAATGGGAGAAGTAGGCTGGGATGATAAAATCGCGGACCTTTTAGCAGGGTTAGATGTCACAGAGTTTGTTGGCTATGACGACTTAAAAGCAGAAGGTAAGATTATTGCGATAATTTCTGATGGCGAGAAAGCAGATTCTTTGTCTGAAGGAATGAGCGGCTACATAATCTTTGATAAGACTCCGTTCTATGCTGAAGGCGGCGGTGAGACAGGTGATGTTGGTAAGGTTTCATCAAAACTCGCTTCAGGTGATGTAACAGACACAAAGAAGACAGCTGACGGTAAATATTATCATTTTGTCACGGTAACGGAAGGAAGTTTCTCAGTTGGTGAAACAGCTGAACTTAATGTTTGCCAGGAGACGAGAATGGCAGTTTCGAGAAACCACAGCGTGACTCATCTTCTTCATAAGGCGCTAAAAAACAGATTAGGTGCAGGAGTTGGTCAGGCGGGCTCTTTAGTAACCCCTGACAGAATGAGATTTGATTTCACATCAGATAGCGGCTTAACAGCCGAAGACTTGAAGGCCGTTGAGGCAGAAGTTAATAAATATATTTTAGAGGCGCTTCCTGTTTCATGGAATATTATGCCGATAGATGAGGCTAAAAAACTTGGTGCAACAGCAATGTTTGGTGATAAATATGGTGCTGATGTCAGGGTTGTAACCATGGGAGACTATTCCATGGAACTTTGCGGAGGTTGCCATGTTAAAAACACATCGCAGATAGGTCTCTGTAAGATTTTATCTGAAACGGGTGTTGCGGCTGGTGTTAGAAGAATTGAAGCTGTAACCGGAAAAGCTGTTTTAGATGAACTTTATAGTTATCAGAATTTAGCTCAGGAAACAGCAGAGACTTTAAAATGCGCGCCTTCTGACATATCGAAAAAGGCTCAGAGCATCATGGCTGAACTTAAAGAGATTAGTTCTAAGTGTGAATCATTAACAGCTAAACTTGCAACAGGCGGTGCTGATGACATTTTGAAAAATGCAAAAGAGATTAATGGTGTCACAGTTATGACAGGTGTTGCAAATGGTGCAGGAATTGACGGGCTGAGAGCTTTGGGTGATTCATTAAAAGAAAAATTTGAGTGTGCATTAATTGCTCTTTGTGATGCAGACGGGGATAAAGTAACATTTGTTACAATGGCAACTGACGCTGCAGTCAAAAAAGGCGTTCATGCAGGAAAGATTATAAAAGAAATGGCTTCTCTTTGCGGCGGTGGCGGCGGCGGTCGTCCTGATTCTGCTCAAGCGGGCGGAAAAGATAAATCAAAAGCAGAAGAGGCGCTTAATTTAGCATACAACCTTGTGTAATAGCATTATCGGAAAGGCAGGTGGAAAGATGAAGAATGTACCTAACATTTTAACATCATTAAGATTTTTTATGATACCGGTTTATATACTAGTGTTTTATCTTGAAAATGCAACCAAACAGATTAGCGCATGGATTTTTCTTCTGGCGAGCGTAACAGATGTTTTAGATGGATTCATCGCAAGAAAATTTAATCTGACAACAAAGTTGGGACAAGTCATGGATCCGCTTGCTGATAAATTGATGCAGATAACCGTAATTGCTTCACTTGTTTGTGTTGGAAAAGTTCCGATATGGTTTGTGTGCTATCTTATTATTATGGAAATTTTAATGATTTTAGCAGGTGCTTTTCTTTATAAAAATAAGATTTACATTAAATCAAATGTTTTTGGAAAAGCAAAAACTGTTCTCTTATTTGTTTTTATGTTTTCTTTGCTTTACTGGAATGTCAATGAAAGTTTTAAAAACATATTTATGGGTTTTCTTGCTATTTTCAGCTTGGCCACTAATTCGCTTTATAGCTACATTTATTTTTTCAGAAATAAGAAATACAAGAGATATAGCTTAAGAAACAATAAGGCTCAACAAATGTAAAAAACTTTGTCTTATTCTGCCCACGGATATGACAAACAAAGCATGTGGGCAGAAAGGCTTTGTGTTTATATGAATTTAAAGTATGTAATAGCTTGGTTATTCATTATTATTGGAGCTTTAATGACTTTTTTAGTTAAACCAATTCTTTCAAAAAAAGTTTTTGACGAAGAGCTTTTGGAAAGATATATTTACATTATAAAAACAATTGGAATGTGGCTTGTGATAATTGGTGCATTAGCTATATTCATTTTAGGAGGTAATTTTGGTGCCGGAAATTAATAAGGTATATGATCCGAAACAAGTAGAGGACAGACTGTATAATTTTTGGGTGGAGAAGGGCTATTTCACTCCCGAAATGGCGGAGGGAAAAGAACCGTTTACAATTGTCATTCCGCCCCCAAATGTAACAGGACAGCTCCATATGGGACATGCTCTGGATGAAACCCTTCAGGACATCTTAATAAGATATAAGAGAATGGCAGGTTATGCCGCTCTTTGGGTTCCAGGAACTGACCATGCGGGAATTGCAACGCAAATCAAAGTTGAGGAGATGCTTAGAAAAGAAGAAAACCTCACACGCTATGATTTGGGAAGAGAGAAATTTGTTGAAAGAGTCTGGGATTGGAAGAAGCTCTATGGGGACAGAATAATTAACCAGTTGAAAAAACTTGGAAGCTCTTGCGACTGGACCCGTGAGCGTTTCACTATGGATGAAAATCTTTCAAAAGCTGTTAAAGAAGTTTTTGTTTCTCTCTATGAAAAGGGCTTGATTTATCAAGGAAACAGAATCATTAACTGGTGTCCGAGCTGCACAACTGCGCTCTCTGATGCTGAGGTTGAATATGCTGAACAGGCTGGTCATTTCTGGCATATTAAATATCCGTTTAAAGATAGTGATGAATATGTTATAATTGCAACAACTCGACCGGAAACACTTTTGGGTGACACGGCGGTTGCTGTTCATCCTGAAGACGAAAGATACACACATTTAGTTGGAAAAACGCTGATTCTTCCCCTTGTTGGAAGAGAAATTCCGCTCATTGCTGATGAATATGTTGATAAAGAATTCGGAACAGGTGCCGTTAAAATAACTCCTGCTCACGATCCTAATGACTTTGAGGTTGGTCAGCGTCATGGATTGGAGATTATTAAGGTTTTAAACGACGATGCAACTGTTAATAGCTTCGGCGGCAAATATGAAGGTTTAGACAGATATGAAGCAAGAAAACAGATGATTGAAGATCTTGATAAAGCCGGACTTTTAATCAAAGTTGAAGATCACACTCATAATGTAGGCGAATGCTACAGATGCGGAACAACAGTCGAGCCTATTACATCAAAGCAGTGGTTCGTAAAAATGGGGCCGCTTGCAGAAGAGGCTTTAAGAGTTGTTAAAGATGGAACAATTAAGTTTGTGCCTGACAGATTCAGCAAAACATACATTAATTGGATGGAAAATGTGCATGACTGGTGCATTTCACGACAGCTCTGGTGGGGACATAGAATTCCTGCATATTACTGTGATGCTTGCGGTGAAACAGTTGTTAGCCGTGAGGATGTAGATGTTTGTCCAAAATGCGGCGCAAAAATGCGTCAGGACGAAGATGTTTTAGACACATGGTTCTCATCTGCTCTCTGGCCATTCTCGACACTTGGTTGGCCTGAAAAGACACCAGACCTTGAATATTTTTATCCCACAAGCGTTTTGGTTACGGGCTATGACATCATCTTCTTCTGGGTTGCAAGAATGATTTTCTCCGCAATGGAACATATGAAGGAAGAACCGTTTAAATATGTTTTGATTCATGGTCTTGTGCGTGATTCTCAGGGCAGAAAGATGAGTAAATCATTAGGTAATGGTGTTGACCCGCTTGAAGTTATTGATAAATATGGTGCGGACGCATTGAGATTTACTCTTGCAACAGGCAATTCTCCCGGCAATGATATGAGATATTATGACGAGAGAGTCGAAGCAAGCAGAAACTTTGCAAATAAAATCTGGAATGCATCGCGTTTCATTATGATGAACTTAGATGAAGACATTAAATATGGACTGCCTGATGCTGAAAGCCTCGCTTTAGAGGATAAATGGATTTTAGATAAATATAATAAGGTTGTTAAGGAAGTGACAGACAATCTCGATAAATTTGAGCTTGGTGTTGCTGTTGCTAAGCTCTACGATTTCATCTGGGATGAATATTGCGACTGGTATATTGAATTTGTTAAACCCAGACTTTATGATGACGATTGTCCGACGAATAAGGCTGCACAACAGACACTTTCTTATGTCCTTTCAAACACATTAAAGCTTTTGCATCCGTTTATGCCATTTATCACAGAGGAAATCTGGCAGAAATTGCCGCACGAAGGCGAAAGCATCGTAATTTCAGAATGGCCTAAATACGATGATGAGCTTTGCTTTGGTGTGCAGGCGGAGAATATGGAAATGATTAAAGAAGCTCTTAAGACTTTAAGAAATAAGAGAACAGAAATGAACATTCCTCCGTCGAAAAAGGCAAAATTATTTATCGCGACAGATTATGAAGAAACATTTAATGCAGGAAGTGTGTTCTTTGAAAAACTTGCAAGCGCATCTGAAGTTACAGTTCAAAAGGATAAATCCGGAATTCCTGACAATGCAGTGTCTTGTGTTGCTTTTGGCGCGCAGATGTTTATGCCTATCGATGACCTTGTTAACAGAGATGAAGAAATTGAGCGTTTAGAAAAAGAAAAGAAAAGATTAGAAGGCGAGATAAAAAGAGTAGAAGGCAAGCTTTCAAATCAGGGATTTGTTTCTAAAGCTCCTGCTAATGTAATTGAAGAAGAGCGCAAAAAAGGTGAGAAATACAGACAGATGCTTGACAGCGTTTTGGAAAGTATTGAAAAATATAAATAATTTGGAGGATGTTATGGCTGACGATAATAAAAACATAAATCCCGAACTTGAAGAAGAATCAAATATTGTAACTTTGCTTGATGGTGATGGAAATCCACATAACTTTGAACACTTGGACACATTTGAGTTAAATGGGGAAACATATGCACTTTTTGTTCCCGAGGTTGATGAAAATGCTGAAGAAATTGAAGAAGTTATTATCTTCACAGTGGGAGAAGACGAGAACGGTAATGATGCTTTTCTCTTGGTTGAAGATGAGGCAGAGCTTGATATGGTCTTTGAAGAATTTAAAAAACGAGTTGATGATGAGTTTAATTTTGTAGATTAATATTTATTTAAACAGTAAATTTTCAAACTTGTTGTAACATTTAAATCATATTTTTAACGAATTTCGTATAAAAAAAGACGAAATGCATCAGCATTTCGGCTTTTTTTATGCTGTAAAAGAAAAATACCTTCAAAAGAGCACTTGCTATTTTTGTTAAGTGTCTGCTTTAAACGGTTATTCAGATAAGAACGGCGCAAGCTCTTCAACGAGAGCGTCACTGTCCTCGTTATGTATTTCAACGGTTATTGGCTTTCCTAAATCAAGACTGAAAATACCCATAATTGATTTAGCATCAACAACATATCTTCCGGATGTGAGGTCGATATCAAAATCATATTTGGTTACGATATTAACAAAATTTTTAACATCGTTAATAGAGCATAGCATAATGTCAAATGTCTTCATATTAACTCCTCCTTGAATATGAAATAGTTATTATCTATGAAAACATAATATACTATAAAAAATATTTAGTCAAGAGAAAAAAGCACAATTTAACACATTTGTAAAATTAAACTATTCCGAATTAAGCAAAAACAGAAGCATCGGAAGATTTTTTTGAAAAATAGTGTCGAATTGTGTCAGACTAAGCGGATTTTTACCAATTCCAACTTCTATTGTGAATGCGGGGATTTTAAATTTTTCAATAATCCAGTCCTTAAACCCTGAGTAGCTTGCCATTCCTTCAGGCGAGCATGCCCTATAACCTGAGATTTCTGACATGGAAAAAGCTAATTTTTTTGCACGGGAAGAAGCTAACCCTTCATAATCATAATAGATTTCCTCCCCTTGTGAATGATATGCGACTGCAATATCCGGAGAAAGCTCTAAAACAAAATTTTTTATTGCATTTGTTTCAGGCTCACTGAATGGGTATGCCCCCGAATAACGAGTAGGTCCTGGAGAAAAAATTTTTTCGCCTCTTTCCAAAGCCTTTCCTTTTTCAAACCCAGCATCATAATTGTGGTTTAAATCAACTCCATTAATATTTGCCTGCCATTTATCTATAAAATCTTTTTTTTCTTCATTATATGAAATAAGTCGAGTTTTAACTATCGGAGGAATTTCATCCGTTAGCCCTAAAACTGAAAGATTAACACCATCGGGATTAATCATTGGGCAGATATATAATGAAACTTTTTTATAAATCTCGTTTAAGTCGTAGTGCATAAAAGATATACCATTTCTGTAGAGATAACATATTTTTTCAAGCATACTCATAACTAGCATTGAGGTTATCCATTCGTTTCCGTGATGAGCAGCGTTAATAAAAACTTTTTTATCTCCTTCGCCAAATTTTAAGCAAAATATTTCTTTTGAGAGGACAGATTTTCCTATGTTGATTTTCTTTAAAAAAGAATATTCATTAATTAAAAACATTAAATCCTCAATTAAAACTGAATAGTCATATCGCAATGAAGTTGAAATTATATTCAAAAAATCACTCCTTTTTAACTATTATATTTAGAAAAAATATTTATGTGAATATTTATTTCTAAAAATGGAAATATTAGGTATATAAATATAATGTGGAGGTAGTGAAATGTCAAAGGAAAAGAAAAATCATAAAAAAAGTAAAGTTTCAAAAGGAGCAAAGCTTTACTTTAGTGCATGTTTGTTGAGTCTTGGAATTGGAATTTTTTCGCTTTGCTTAGCAGGAAACATAACTCGTTCGGCTTTGGATTTAAGTGAGAGAACAATAACGATACCATCATATGATGAGATTATTAAAAATAACGAAAAAGATTCAGAGCTAAAAAAAGAAGAACATATTGACACAATCGGAGAATTGAAAGAAATTCAAGATATAAATAAGGAAACAGAGGGCATTGAAAAAGCTGTAAAAGTTTCAAACAATACAGCAGAAGAAGATGAAAAGGCAATCACCTTTACAGCTCCCTGCGAAGGTGATATAATAAAAATTTTTTCAATTGATAAACCATTGAAGTCTAAAACAATGGGCGATTTCAGGACTCATAATGGAATTGACATTAAGTCAGATTTGGGTTCAAGTGTTTATGCATCAGCCGATGGTGTAGTGGATAAAATTTATGATGACAATCTTCTTGGCATAACGGTTCTTTTGGCACACTCGGAAACATTAAAGACCGAATATTCAAATATTGCAGGGGCAGATATGGTTAAAGAAGGTCAGGAAGTTAAGAAAGGTCAGGCAATTGGATGTGTTGGAAATTCAGCAAAAGGTGAATTTTTAGATGACGCCCACCTTCATTTTGCGGTCATAGAAAATGGGATTTATGTTAATCCGGAAAAATATATTGATTTTTAAGAGATGCACTAAAAAATTAAAGGAGCTATAGCAAATATGAACAGAACCAGTAAAAACAGACAATAGAAAAAAAGAGCCTCCTATGGTATAATGAAACCAAAACCATAGGAGGTATTTTTTATGCCCAGAAGTTTCATACACATAAAAGAATATGAAAAAGAGATATTAGAACTAAAATCGCAGGGATTAACAGAAAGAGAAATAGGAAAACAATTAGGTTTTAGTATAAAACAAATACATAATTTCATTACACGATACAATGCTAAGCAACGAAAATTAGAAGCAGGAATAACTATCAAGCCTAAAGGTAGACCACGAAAAGATGGGAATGTTTTACCGCCATCTATTCAACAATTGAGTAAATTAACACAGTTGCAATACGAACTTGCAAGGAAAGAACGAGAATTAAAACGATTGGAAATGGAAAATGAATTGATGCGGGATTTTCTCTCGCTCACAGAAAGGAAGTGAGAACAAGC
>JAZNGA010000002.1:0-2517 GCA_045576235.1 Clostridia bacterium | reverse complement strand
TAGGGTTTTTCAAATTACACCATGTGCATCTTTTTTTATCACCCATAGCACATTACCTCTTCAAATTCTTATTTATTATCTTGACAATATTTGACACAATTCAACTTTTGTCAAGTCAGGAGAACAGTGAATAATAGGACCTACTACTTTTTCCTGATTTTTTCACTGGATTTTTCCCCAACAAAATTCTTTAGAACCCGCAGGAATGTGAGATTTTCCTGCCCGATATGTAAATATCTATTATCGGCAAACTAGTTTATTAAATTTTATAGACTTGATAGACTTGACTCGAGTAAATTTCACCCTTATCAAAGTCTATATTCACTTTTTAAAATTCCCTTTCATCTCATCGTTCCCTTCTGTGTTAATTGTTTTTTTAATAATCTGTTCTTCTAAATGCCTTCTGTTAATATGAAAGAAAAAGTTCTTGTATTTTAGTAATAATCTTTTATTGCGATTTGCTATTTCTATGCAATTCTTTCTTCAATGTATAAGCTTTTGATGGAAAGAAAAAGAAATTCAAACACTTAACTTTCTTTGCAATTACTGCTGCTAACACCGAAAATGCTAATCCGATGGCAGTTCCCAAAAGAATATGAATCCACCACTGGGTTATATTCAAGCGAAGCAGGATTATTCTTGTTCCTGCCGTAAATATGGTGTGTAACAAATAAATCTGAAAAGAATACTTGTTTACAAAATCGAGAAAACGAGCCATTGCCTTACAGTTCTGGAGTATAGAAATGAACATAATACTGGAATATATTCCAAACAGTATCATTATTTCCTTTATGAACGGAGCTTCTATTTTTTTTAGTAAAATAAAAATGATACCTGTTATTATATGCAGTATCACAACCAGGCATTTAGCCCAGGCTGAAAGCTTAGTAAGGCTTTTGAAATCTACAAATGTGCCAATTCCAAAAGCAAGTGCCGAGTAAAACACTACATCCAGGCTTCCGAGGGGAATATCAAAAAGCGGAGCTAAATAGCCTGTTAAAACAGCTATAAGCGTAATTTGCCAATTCTTTAATACTCCTGAAAAAGCTGTCCAAATACAAAACAAAAAGAACAGTGCATACAAAAACCAATATTGGGCAACAGGAGTTTTCCATATATAAAGAATATCTGAAACTGCAAAACCGGTATTTGATTCTCCAACTAAGCTGTTTATCAATATATATATTACTGAAAAGGCTATGTAAGGAATACCGAGATTGTAAAGCTTATAGAGAATAAATTTCCATTTGCTTTGTTTGCCTTTCCATTCTCCGGTCATTTTATACACAACACCGCTTAAAAACAGAAAAAGTGCTACATGGAAAGACCATATAAACTTTTCCATTCCCCAAAAAAATTCGGAAATATTTATACCTGCAATTCTTATTCCCATAATAACATGACCGAACAAAACTAAAAAACAAGCATATCCTTTCAGTCTGTCAACAAGCACATTTCTTTCCATATTGCACCTCCTTAAAATCATTTTACCTTTTCCTTGCTCCTGCAAGTTGCAGAAACAATATATTTCGGTCTTCCTTTAATTTCATCATAAATACGGGCAACATAATATCCGATAATACCCAGGCTTATCATCATAATACTTCCTATAAATATCAGGATAATTATAACCGTTGTCATACCTTCAAGGGCAATACCACGGATTTTATCAATAAGTGCCCAAACACTGAAAATTGCAGTAATAATAAGCATCATAACACCAAGCACGGTTACAATCTGCATTGGTGCTGTCGAGTAGGCAGAAATATTTGAAATGGCATATTTCAAAAGGCCTATGGCAGACCATTTTGATTCACCCTCTAATCTTTCATTAACCTCGAATTCAACCGTTGTTTTGTTAAAGCCTACCCAAAATGAAATTGCTCTAAAGAAACCTTTTCTTTCAGGAATTCTGTTGAGTATATCCACAACCTTGCGGTCAAGCAGTTTAAAATCAGAGGCGTTTGACATATCAAATCCTACTACCGAACTGATAACCCTATAAAACTTTCTTGCAGCAAAACCATGCATTTTGCTTTCTTTGCCTCTTGTTTTTTTAATACCCTCAACAATTTCATAGCCTTCCTGCCACAGATGATACATTTCCACAATTTTCTCAGGAGGATGTTGAAGATCGCAATCAATTACTACAACTGCATCGCCTTGGGCACTTGCAAGTCCTGCCGAAATGGCTGCTTCTTTCCCAAAATTTCTTGAAAAATGCAGTCCATGTATATTTTTTTCTTTATCAGCCAAATTCTTTATTTTTTTATATGTAGTATCCGTAGAACCATCATCAATAAAAATAATTTCATTGTCAATCTGAGCTTTTTCTAAAATCTCTGATATCGTATAATAAGCTCTTTCCACGGATAATTCCTCATTGTATGCAGGAATAATTACGGACAGCATTTAAACACCTCCTGAATTTTCATTAAAAACCTTCTCAAGCTGAGCCACCGGCATAGGTCTGTAATAGTAAAAACCCTGAAGGAGATCACAGCCTGCTTTTATCAC
>JAZNGA010000001.1:0-4672 GCA_045576235.1 Clostridia bacterium | reverse complement strand
ATCTGTGGTCACTTAAGTTCCTAAAAAACCCTTTTGATATGGGTCTGAGTTCTTCTACTTTTTTTGCCTTCATTTTTTCCTCACTTACCCCTCTTCTTAAATTATATTTAGAAAAAATTTATATTATTAAACAACATATCATTAAAATTTTAACATATTCTCCACAAAATTGGAAGTCCTTTATCTGATTTTTTTTGTGCATAATCTGATTAAGCTTTTTGATTCAAAAAAACCTTTTGTCTGTAATCTTTTGGAACACAACCTTCAAAACGCTTGAACGCTTCGATAAAATATTGTTTGCTTTTATATCCTACCGCCGCCGCAACCTCATAAACCCTCATTTCAGGATGAGTTATAAGCATTTTTTTCGCTTCTTCCATTCGCTTCTCAAAAAGGGCCTCAAAAATTGTTTTACCGGTGTATTGTTTGTAGATTTTTCTGGCATAACTCTCACTGATGTATAAATTTGTTGCAATCTGATCCATACAGGTTATTTTATTAAAATTGTTATTTATCTGCAAATTGATTTCGTTAATAATCTTATCATGGACAGTGTATTCCTTAGACGAGATTATTGATAGTGTCGAATTAAGCGATTCAGAAAGCCACTTTCTGACATCACCAACTTTATCTAAAACATTGATATTGCTCCATGTTTCTGAAACGTTTTTTAAAATGTTGTTGTCAGCCATATTTCTCTCAACAAGCATAATCTCAAGCATAGCATAAACATATATGCAGAACATTCTTATACTATATCTGTTTGAATAAACATTTTCAGGACAAAAGCTTTCGATAAAAAGTTCAATCTGTTCTGAAGAATTCTTTGACAAAATTTCACCTAATGCTTCTTTCATATCATACAGATTGAATTCAGGCTGAAACACACGGGATTCACTGTATGAATACATACCGCCTTCCTCGAAGGAAAGATTGCTTTCTAATGCGCAGGTTGCTTCTTCAAGAATTATATTGTGGTTATAAAGCGAATCGTGCACTCCTGAAAGCCCAATATTCAATGAAATGTTATATTCTTTTTTAACAAAAGCACTATATGATGAAAGCGTTTTTCTGACTGCTTCAAAAAAAGAATATTTTCCTTCATCATTTTTCATATACATCACAACAATACGCTTTTCATTTTCAATTACAGCCATTCCCTGCTCCTCAGAGAACAAATCGTCTTCAGTCAGGTTTAAAAGATTATAGATATCGATAAAGCGGTCTTTTGTGTCAACAAGCTCAAGCTTGGCAACAAGAAACTTGTTAAACTTATCAAATTCAAGATTTGTGATTGTGCTTTTCAAATGATCAGGATTAATATATTTTGAATATATCAATCTATAAAAAAAATTTTTTCTGTATGCTTCAATGCTTTCGCTTAGCAATGTGCTCATTGAGTCAAATTTTCTGTCGCGTTCTATTCGGTCAATCAGCTTTTTAACATTATCTTGAAGTGTTTTCGGGTCAATCGGTTTTAATATGTATGATATCGCGTCAATTTCCATAGCCTCGTGGAGATAATCAAACTCTTCACAGCAGCTTATAAAAATGAATTTTGTGTTTCTGTTAATCTTCTGAATTTCTTTTGTCAGCTCAATGCCATTCATTTCAGGCATCAATATGTCAGTTATTACAATGTCGGGAAGAAAAGATTTATAAATCTCCAAGCCCTCTGCTCCGTCAAGAGCTGTTTTTATTTCAGTTATGCCAAAACTATCCCAGTCTAAATATTGAAGCAGGCTGTGTATCTGCATATTGTTATCATCCACTATCAACATCTTATACATCAGTCCTGCATCCTCCCGAATATAAACCTATAATACTATTTTAACATATTTACTAAAAAAGTAAAGAAAAATTTGTTGAAAAAGCAATAAATTTTATAATTTGTATCAGATAAAGGACTTTTTATCAAATTAAGGACTTGAATATATGCAGTAAAATTTAAATCATTTGTTAAAAAGTACCAATTGTTAAAAACCAAAAAAGTTTAACTATTGTTTTTTCTTTCATTGTATGATAAAATGTAAAAAAATATTTCTTAATACAAATAGGAGGTTTACTCTATGAAAAAACCAAGAGTTGCTGTTGTTATGGGTAGCGATTCTGATTTACCCGTCGTTAAAAAATGTATTGATGCTTTGAAAAGATTTGAGATTGATGTTGATGTTAATATCATTTCAGCGCACCGTACTCCATATGAAGCTGAAGCCTTTGCCAAAAACGCTGAAAAAAACGGCTTTGAAATCATAATTGCCGCAGCAGGAAAAGCTGCACATTTAGGCGGAGTTTTAGCTGCATATACAACTCTTCCCGTAATCGGAATTCCGATTAAATCATCAACGATGGATGGTCTTGATTCTCTTTTATCAATGGTGCAAATGCCTAAAGGCATCCCGGTTGCAACAGTTGCTATTGACGGCGCTGAAAACGCGGGAATACTTGCTGCGCAGATTTTAGCCCTCAAATATGATAACATCTCTTCCCTTTTGAAAAAACACAAAGAAGATATAGCAAATGAGGTTAACGAAAAAAACAGAAAAATCAAAGAGGAATTCTAAAATGGTAAAAGAAAAAAAAGCATTATCTTTAATATCGCCATATGCAAGCGGAAAGCCCATTGATGAGGTTAAGAGAGAATATGGACTTACTAAGGTTGTTAAGCTCGCATCAAACGAGAATCCATATGGTGCAAGCCCGTTTGCTTTAAAAGCAGCTAAAAAAGCATTAAAGCTTCTTAACATTTATCCTGATTCTGCCTCATTTGATTTAAGAGCGGCTCTTTCTAAGAAGCACGGCTTAGATGGAGATATGTTTGCTTTCGGAACAGGCAGCGACGGATTGATTGAGCTTATTTGCAAGACATTTATCGAGCCAGGCGACGAGGCAATTTGTCCCCACCCTTCTTTTTCGCTATATGAAACAAATGTTAATGCATCAAACGGAACAGTAGTTCGCGTCTCTCTTAATGAAGGCTACGCAATGGATTTAGATGCGATGCAAAGGGCTATAACAGATAAAACAAAGGTAATTTGGCTATGCAATCCAAACAACCCTACTGGCGCTATTTACGAAGAAAATGAACAAAAGAAATTTATAGAATCAGTCAGAGATGATATTCTAATCGTCATTGATGAGGCTTATTATGAATTCGCGATTAAAAATAATAAATATCCGGACAGTGAAGCTTTTTTGAAAAAACATAAAAACATTATTATTTTGCGCACCTTCTCAAAAATTTACGGCTTAGCGGCTTTGCGAGTGGGATATGCAATGGCTGATAGTTCAATTATTAAAGCTATGGATAAGATTCGCGCGCCATTTAATGTCAATAGCGTTGCCCAGGCTGCATCTATCGCCTCGCTTGAGGATGAAAAATTTGCAGAAGAAACAATCAGAAAAAATGAGGAAAACAAGCTTTATCTTTATGATGAATTTGATAAGCTGCAAATGCCATATATTAAGAGTCACACAAACTTTATTATGGTAAACACAAAACGCGATTCGTCCTATATGTATCAAGAATTGCTGAAACGGGGATATATTGTCAAAGGCGGTCATGTTCTTGGAATGGATGGTTATTTGCGAGTTACCATCGGGACAAAAAAAGAGTGCAAAGGCTTCATTAAGGCTCTTAAGGAAATCATAAATTAATAATTGTTATAAAACAAAACAGCAATAATAAATGAATGCCACATTTATTACTGCTGTTTTTTATTATCCCTCTGATTTAAAAATCAATTTTAATTGGTTCAAAGTGTGTCAAATGTCACATTCATTTTTGATATTATTAATAAAAAACTTGAATTGGTGTGTCATTTTTGATATAATGGGGGACAAGGGGTGATAATATGGATTCTAAAGTGACGGGAAAAAAAATTCGAGCTCTTCGTCATTCTGCCGGAATGACGCTTGAACAACTTGCAGCAGCTTTGAGGATTAAAAAGAATATGCTTTCGAACTATGAGCTTGGAAAAAGCGCTTTGTCTGCTGAACTGCTGACTAAAATTGCAGACTTTTTCGATGTCAGTCTTGATTCGCTCATAAATCGTCCAAATATCTTTAAGGAAAACTCCTCAAACGGAATGTGTCAATGCAATGTTTATTCAAATATTTCTGTCGATAATTTTGATGAAAATGATGATCTTAACCATTTTTTGCACACTGTCACTCTTCCTGAATATCTCCTTGGTGAAGGTAGCTTTTTCGGACTTAAAATAACTGATGAAAGTCTTAATATGAAAAACATATTAAGAGGTTCTGTTGTTATTGCGAGACAGCAATCTGTTGCATCTCCAGGAAGCCTTGTTATCTACCAACATAAAGACCACAGGGCTGAATATGGAATATATTCATTTACAGACGAAAACATTATCATATCCCCTTGCAGCTTTGATTCAACATATAAACCCAAAATTTTCAAATTAGATGATGAGGACTTTAAAATTATTGGAAAAGTTGTTTGGTTTTTAGGCCCGGTTATTTAAACTTTTTTGGACAAAAAGAGCTGTAGCAAAATGAATTCACTTTGAACAGAACCAGTAAAAACAGACAATAGAAAAAAAGAGCCTCCTATGGTATAATGAAACCAAAACCATAGGAGGTATTTTTTATGCCCAGAAGTTACATACACATAAAAGAATATGAAAAAGAGATATTAGAACTAAAA